>CAVIJF010000020.1:0-4826 GCA_963643175.1 bacterium | reverse complement strand
CCCCCACCCTGCGGCATCCGGTCGGTAGTATAGCAAAAAAACGGAACTCTGAAAATAGACAAACCCTCTGACGCTGACAGAAATTCAGACAGTCAGAGGTTTTTGCATAGATGGGAAGGCTATCAGGCAGGATATACCGCCGTCAGGGCTGCGCTCCCGCCCGTCCAGCCGGTGCCCGCCTGCCCGTAGGTGTTGTCACCCTTGACGCGGACACTGCCGTCCTCGTACAGGTACGCAGTGAAATTGTGCCCGGCTGCAACGGCAATCACGCCGTCGCCGACCGACAGTCGGCGCGGCATCCCGCCGGTCACAACCGTGCCGATGCTGCCGCCGTTGTTCAGCCCGTACACGTATACACCGCCGGACTCGGACAGAATGGCAACGTCACTGAAATACACCGATGCCGACGCAACGCCGGGCATCAGCTTCTGAAACGCGGGCGTATTGCCGCCGCCTTGCGCAAAGCCGTTCAGTTCACGCCAGCCCGCATAGTACAGGTCGCCGTTCTCGGTAACGGACAGGCACTCGTGCTCCCCGGCGGTGACAAAGACCACGCCGGACTGCAGGAGGGTCGGGACAGTCAGCCTGTCGCTGCCGCCCGCCACCATCTTGTTCCAACGGTTGTCGCCCAGCCCGTACAGGTTCGCGTTCTCGTCGATATACAACGTCGAACGCCGCCCGGCTGCCATGGCGGTGACGTGCTCCGCCACGCGGACAAAGGAGGTTTCGGAGGAGCCGGACGCACGGATCTGCCCGTAGGAGTTGTTTCCGACGCCCCAGAGCACGCCGTTATCGTCCAGCACCAGCATATGGTCGTGCCCGACGCTGACAGCCCGGATTTTGCCGGAAAAGCGGACCTGCCCCAGTCTGGTATCGCTGGCCGTACCGTTGCGCCCCAGCTGCCCGGAGTCGTTCGCCCCGACCGTGTACAGCTTTCCGTCCGTGGTCAGGATGGCGGTCATCCACGCGGTGTTGCTGTTCTCGAAATCACAGCCCGAACTGGTCGCCACCGCCGCCACGCCGCGCATGACAAGCTGCGGCTTGGTGACAACGGAGGCGGAGGAGTTCAGTCCCAGCACGCCGCCGCGGTTGTCGCCCCATGCGTACAGGTCGCCGTCCTCGGTCAGGCAGAACAGGTAGGTCGCGCCCGCCACCAGCCTGCCGGTCGGCATCTCATCGCCCCCGGAGGTATTCTTTTTGGCGTACACCGCCACGGTGCCGGAGCAGGTGACAGTGAAGGTCGCCTCCCCCTGCCCCGTGTCCGGCGTGACCGTCTGCGTTTCCCCGTCGTTGCCCGTCCAGACAAGGGCGGTCAGGCTGTATCCGGCACGTGCCGTCGCCCGGATGCGGAGCGTCATGCTGTCTCCCTCAAACCGGATGACCGTATCCGCCGCGACTGCCTCGCCGCCACAGTTCACTGCCGCGCGGGCTTCGCTGAAGGAAAACGTCACCTTCTTGTGGGTCAGATTCTCCAGATCCGCTTCCTTTACATTGAAACGCCGGTACATATGCTGCAGTCCGATTGCCTGCCGCTTGGCGACGAAGGTACGCATCTTCCCCACCTCGCGGTTCCATGTGTCAACCGATGCGCCCTCCTTGCCCCAGCGTGCCTGCTGGAGCGGCATCAGCGCGTCGCGCCCGGCAATCATTTCCTCCAGCTCGGCGCTCAGGTACTCCGGCGTGAATATCTCGGTGAATACCTCGTAGTAGCGCAGGATGAGCCGCTGGCGGAAGTCCTCGTTCTTCAGCAGCGCCCGCATGATGGTGCCGCAGACGGAACCGGAATCAAACGCCCACATAAAGTCATGATCCTCGGTGGTAAAGTCGTAGAAGGAAAGCCCCATGTCCAGATCCAGCATGGTGAAATGCCACTTGGTATCGAAGCCGGAGGGGTCGTCCGGATTCTTGTTGCGCCAGACCTTGATGTTGTTCTCGGGCCAGTCGCGTGCGACGAAGAACAGCCGCCCCACCCACATATCAATGAAGGAATCAATGTCCATGAGCGAGCAGATGTACTCGTAATTCTTCTGCGTCGCCAGACTGTTCTTGCGCATATACGCCACCATGTCGTTGAAGGGCTTCTGGTCACCCTCCACGCCGGAGGACAGCACGAAGTCCGCGTTGGTGTTGGTATGCACCTGACTGTAATCGCTCTCGATGATCGTCACATTGTCCTTGTTCACGCCGTAATGCGACTCGACATACTCCGGGCTGTACCGCTCGCGCATATTGTACACGCCCCAGAACTCGCCGTTGACGAATACCAGCGTGGAGGCGGTCGCCATGGTGTCGATGTTCAGCACCGACGACACGCGCTGCATATAGGCGTCCCGGATGAAGGAGGAGCAGCAGTCGTTGCCGGAATTGCGGAGCAGGAGGCGCGAGAAGGAGGTAATCGCCTCGCCGCGGCTGTTCAGTGCCTTGCCGCCGAAGATGTCGTAGTTGAGGTCGGATTCCAGCCCATCGCCCTCGTTGAGCGAGCCCTTGTAGTAGATGCGCAGCGACTTCATCGCCCAGCCGGAGGAGCCGTTTCCGCTGACCGCCAGCTCGACCTGCGAATTGCCGACGCGGCTGCCGGTCGAATCGAACACCTCCATGCGCGCCAGACCACGCGGGCGGGTATCCGTGATAACACCGGTCGGGCAGAAGTTGCTGTAAAATCCGTTCGTCCCGATCATCTCATCCAGCGGGATGGAAATGGAGACAATCGAAGTGCCGTATGCCGCCAGATCGGTGGCGATGAAGTAGGTATTGGTGAACACGGCGGTGGAGTCCGTCCCGTTGGTGGCATATGCCTTGATGACGTAGCCGCCGGGCATGGTGGACGCGACAGGGCAGGCACTGGATTTCCAGTTCGTCCATGCCTTGGTGACAGGTCCCCATGTCATGGCGGAGGAGTCCGTCAGTCGGATGTCGCCGGAGCCTTCCCGGCGGGTATTGCTGGTCGTCGGGTCGGAGCCGTCGGTGGTATAGTAGATGCGGTATCCATCGGGAGCGCCCAGCCGCAGGGTGATTGCCTCCGCATAGATGCCGGCGGCGTGCGAGAAGCTCACCTCCTGAATGCGGGGGCGGATTACATCGTTGACCCTGCCGTCGGACGTGACGGTGCAGAGCTGTGCCAGCTTGGCGGTGTCCGCCTTGGTGACGTTGACCACGTGGTAGCCGCTGTACGCCGCCTTTGCCGTGCGGATGGCTATCTTGTTGCGGGACAGGTTGTCTACCGCGTAGACCGACTGCAGCGGCGCGGTTTCGGACGCATAGAACACCGAAACGGTGCCCTTCAGCGCGATGATGTCGTCGTCCGCATTGACCACGCGGTTGCTGCGCGCCAGCAGCAGGCGCACTTCCTTGTGGTCGAACAGGACATCCCACTCGATGTCGTACGCGGCGATACTCATGACGCCGTTGCTGTCGTTATATCCGTCGGGCGAGGCGGTGCGCACCAGGTAGTACCCCCGCGCCGGGACAGTCGCGCCCTCCGGAAATACCAGTTTGGTATACGGATTCCCGCCGTCCGACCGATAGAACAGTGCCAGTCCGTACAGGGATATGGGCTTGGCAGTGGTGTTGTAGAGCTGCACGAAGCCGTTCCCGATTGCCGCCTTCTCAGCCTTCTTGCCGGTGCCGTACACCTTTTCGATAATCAGCCCCTCCCATGCGGCGACGTCCTCCGGGTCGCCCGGCTCAGGCGGCTTCTCGGTTTCGGTGGGCGGTTCGGTGGGTTTTTCGGTAGGCTTTTCGGTCGGCGGCTCGGTGGGTTTCTCCGTCGCCTTATCGGTCGGCTTGTCCGTAGGTTTGTCCGTCGGCTTATCGGTGGGCGGTTCGGTCGGCTCATCCGGATCGGTTCCGGATACCGTTCTGTCCGTGTCGCCCGACGCGGTTGCACTGTCCGGCGCGGCTGTGCTGCGCGGTTCTGTCGCGTTCCCGGAGACAGTCGGATCGGCATCCGTGGCGGTGTCGCGGGAATCCGATGTGCCGGTGCCGGTCGGTTCATCCGTTGCGGACTGTTCCGCGGCTGTACTCTGCACTTCATCCGGCTGCAGACAGGCAGACAGTGCCATACAGCCGACAAGCAGGCACAGAGCGACCGCCAGCCACACCGCGCGGCGGGCGTTCCGCTGTTCCGTATACAGGTGTTTTCTCATGTGTACATCCCTTTCGAGCTTTTCCGGCGCTTTTTGCCGGGACACTGCGGGGGCTTGCCCCTTTCCATCCCCATTATACCAGTTTGCCGGGACATTGTCAACCGTTTTTCTGCTTTTTGTACAGAATGCAGAAAATGGTGGGCTTCCGGTGTTGGGGACTTACTCCGCCGCCGCATTGTCTGCTTCGCCCCACCCCGGGTACCGGAAGTTGCCCGGCATGCACACTACCCCCGGTGCAAACACGGGGTTGCAGGGGGCGAAGCCCCTTGCAAAGATAACAAAAATCTCCCCCTTCCCCAGCGTGGGAAGAGCGCTCTGCGAGCGCGGGTCGGGGGTCTATCCTTCCCCTTCAGGGAAGGGGGGCAGGAAAGTTTTGCTGACACTTGCCCCGGTAGCATATCCTTGCCTCGCCCCGGGGGGAGAGAACCATCTCAAGCGCCGCCGTCGAGTTAGCGACGGATAGTTCCATCTCCCCCCGGTCCCCCTCACTCCTTGGCTGTCCCCTTCCCGGAAGAAAGTGCAAAGCCTTTGGTTATGCCGGGAAGCTAACGTCCTCGGCTTTCCGAAAGGCACCGCAAACCGCCCGGCACGCAATGCTGCTCCCGGCGCAGACACGGGGGCGCGGGGGCAAAGCCCCCGGCAGAATAAACTAAAAGTCCCCCCCCTTCCCCTCCGGGGAAG
>CAVIJF010000019.1:0-31958 GCA_963643175.1 bacterium | reverse complement strand
GGGGAAGGGGGCGGGGGGGATGGGGGCAGAAAATTGATACGAAGGCGTGGTAAAACCGACCAACGCCGGGGCAAGCCCCCCTTTTGAACAACCGGTACGGCAGGTCAAGCCGACAGCACCGCGTCAAAGCCCCTCGCAGGGAACCTTACTTTACGCCTGCGCCCCGTTTCCGTCCGCCGCATCCGTGAGGGACGTGTTGACGAAGCAGTAACGATCCGTGTAGTAGCCGCCGTGGTAGCCGTTCCAGATGCACGGCTCGTTGTAGAAGTGCGGAGGCGCCACGGAGTACAGCTCGCCTGCCGCGTGATGGTGCGGTCCCAGCAGATTGCGCAGATTGTTGACCAGCGTCAGTTCCAGCGTGTTGACGCCCACGTGCAGGTACGGCGTCAGATCAACCTCGTAGGGCGCCCACAGAATTCGGGTAACCTCCTGCCCGTTGACGCGGACGCGGACGGCGTTGATGCCCTGCTTGCGGAATACCAGCCGTCGGGCGGCGTCGCCTTCCTGCAGCGTCAGCTCGCGCCGGACGGTCAGCTCGCCCGCGAAGAACAGGTAGCCCTGCCGCTCGATGTGTTCCAACGTAATCTCGCGGCGCGGCGCAACCAGATGGAAGGCGCCGTCAAAGAAGCTGGCGTTGTGCGGGATGTCCTCAAAGCTGCCTGCACCGTCGATGCCGAAATCCCCGACGAGATACATCGCCTCGATCTCCATGTCGTAGGTCAGCTTGTTCTTCTCACTCTCAAACACTTTGCTCTTCTCGATGTTCTCATACACTTCATCCGACTGCCGGAACAGCACGTGCGTCTCGATGACATTCTCGCCGGGCTTCATGAGTCCGGAAATGTCCAGCTTGCGGAAGGATTGGTCGCGGAAGAAGCCGCAGTCGGTCTTGTCCACCGGCTTGCCGTTGACCGTGATGTCAAAGATTTCCGGCGTCTCGCAGGCGAGGTACAGCCTGTCCGGCACGTAGTCCGCCAGCACCGTGAAGGCGCAGCGGATATCGACCGGCACCTTGCGGTCCAGCGCGCGGGAGCCGACGTTCAGAATGTAGCCGTTCTCCTCCTGCAGTTCGCCGTCAAACCAGTAGCTGCACTTGTCCAGCGTCAGCGCGTTCTCGGTTGCGGACGCGACTTCCCACCTGCCGGCAAGCGTCAGCGCGGCGGGCAGGGCGGGGGCGGGGTCGGGCGCGATCGCGTGCGGCGTGCCGTCATCGATGACAACCAGACTGCCCCACGCCGGGAAGGTATAGTGCCCGAAGAAAGGCTCCAGTTCCCCGGTCACGATGTTGAGTACCTTGCCGCCGCAGCGGATGTCAGCGTGCTGTGTCTCGGCGGTGGAGTTCACAAAGTAGTGCATGGTGAAGCCCTCGCCGGGGAAGCGGCGCAGGGTGTAGGTCACGGCGGGATTGTTGATGATGGGATTCTCCGGCAGTCCGTCCGCCGTTACGATCTGACCGCCGTTTTCGCGGAACTGTTTCAGCAGGCGCTCGGTGTTCTCCAGGAATGCGATGTGCGGCGGCAGGATGACCTTCTTGTAGCGCATCTCACCGATGACCAGCGTATCACCCTCCACATGCCCGTGGCGCTCCATCAGAATCTCGTCGCCCAGGTGGAACGGGATGTGCTTGCGCTCCAGCTCGTCCATGATGTCCAGCAGGGCAATGTTGTAGCCGACCAGTCCCTCGTTCTTTGCGTTGTCGTAGCAGATCCACGCCGACGTCTGCGTGTGCATGACCAGCGTGTCCACCTCCACCTCGCCGCGCGCAAGCAGCATTCCGACGCGGGACATGGCGTCGTTGAATACCTTGTAGTCCGCCCACCACGGCTGCTGGCAGTACATTGCCGGCGGGTAGTCGCGCTTGCGGATGCCGCGCAGGGAGTAGCCTTCCAGATGCTGGCACATCAGGTTGATGCCGCGCACCATCATCCACTCGTAGTTCCGCTTCAGCTCGTCGT
The DNA here is from genome assembly GCA_963643175.1 of bacterium. Taxonomy (GTDB): domain Bacteria; phylum Bacillota; class Clostridia; order Oscillospirales; family CAG-272; genus CAMEON01. The sequence goes on along the minus strand of CAVIJF010000019.1, from coordinate 30,003 downwards.
GCCCGACGTTATGCCCGCACAGGGCGAACGTCTCGGACAGGATCTGCCGCTTGCCGGTCTGGGCGGCGGCGGAGGCAAGCTGTGCCTGCGTCAGGCAGCGCCCGATGTCGCGCCCCAGCCAGTCCATGCCGGGGATGTCGAAGTATTCGTAATGCGGCATACAAGCGCCGTTGGACACCAGCTGTGCCTCGAAGGATTCCTCCAGCACCAGATGCCCGGTGAATTTCAGTCCGTGCGCGATGCACCAGTCGTGTATCTGCTTCATGAAATTGCGGGAGAACAGCTCGGTAATCAGCTTCCAGAAGCGCATCCGGGTAGTCTTGTAGTCTCCCCGCGGCAGGAACAGTTCAATCAGGCGGTCGTATATCGGCTCGCCGTATGCCTTCTCATACTCGGCGGGAAGGGTCAGGCTCCACGGGATGCCGTTGCGGGAAATCTGCGGCTCGTCCGTGAAGAAGCCGTCAAAGGAGTTTCCGTACTTCTCATAGTACGGCTCGTATATCTCGTGCAGGAAGTCCGCGATGACCTCACCATCCAGCGTGTCCACATAGAAGGGGTTGACATCGTAGTAGAAGCAGTAGTTCTCGAAGCAGCTGATGACGCGGGGACCGCGCGGATCCTCCAGATCGGGCGTGAAGGTTTTGACCCGCAGGTACTTCTGCTGGTATTTCTCACCCTTGCCGTTGACCTTGCCGCCGCCGAAACCAGACGGCCAGCCGTTTTCGTCGTATGCCCATGCGTGCATACCCTTTTTCTTCGCTTCCTCAATGCAGGCGCCGACGTTCTTGAACCATTCACTGCCCATGTACTCGGTCTGCAGACCGCCGCGGGCGTGCATGAAGAAGCCGCCGATGCCGGCGTCCGCCATCAGATCCACCTGCCGGATCGACTCGGGGACACTGAGCTTTTCGTTCCACGACCAGAATGGTACCGGGCGGTACTCGTTGCCTACTGTCTTGAAATCCATCATATATCTCCTTTCGCATTTTACCACTGTTCCGCGCCAGTGCGCGGTGCGGTTTCATTATACCATGTGTGCGCGCGTTCGTCAACAGAAAACCGGATTTTCGACAGAAAAACCGCATAAATCCGTGCTGCCTGTACAGACGACAAAGTCCGCCGTGCCTTCGGCGCGGCGGGCTTTGTCGCAGGGGACGGAATGCGCAATGCATCCGGTACGGTTTTGGGGAAGCAACGGGCGGCGCCGAAGGGGGAGCCGCATCAGTCGGCGCTTCCCTTGCCGTCACGGTCGCGCTCTGCCTTCTGCTTTGCCTTGCGGGCTGCTTCCTGTTTGCGTTCCTTCAGCTCCTTGCGCGTGGGGCGGTCGGAGGCGGGCAGCTCCGGTGTGGACAGCCCGGTCAGGTGCCAGTCCCGGACACCGGCGATGTAGCCGGCAGTGGATACAAGCAGGGCGGGTAACGGCAGGAGAAAGTATGCCCACCAGCAGTTGTTCAGTGCGCTGTCGCCGACATTGGTCAGCGTGTACACGCCCTGATACATTCCGTTGAAGAACATGGCGACAAAGCGCACCATGCCCGCGTTGCCGCCCGGCAGGAGGGAGAGCAGCGTCACGACTGCCGCCAGCACGAGATTCAGACTGTTGGCGAGCAGGGAAATCAGAGTTCCGGTGAAGGGGCGGAGCGGCAGTTTGCCCAGCTCAACGGAGGTTCTGTCCCGGGCACCGACCCGCTGTGCCACACCGTAAATCAGGGCGAGGTAGAACAGAATGGACGCCAGGCTGAAGACAAGCAGCAGGGTGTCGTTCTCCATCTGGACTGCCGTCAGCGCCAGACAGAACCCGAACAGGGATATGGCAAACTGGTCAAGGAACATCCGCATACTGTCGTAGGAGTAGCGGGAGAAAAACTGCTTCATGGGTGCGTGTGCCTCCGTGGAAAGGGTACCGTTCTCAAAGGAGCCGCCGCTGAAGTGTCTCTCTGTTCAGCGCGTCTCCGGATCCGGTCACTCTTTATTATAGCGGAAAAGTGTGACCAAATCATCAACGGGCGGCAATATTTACAGTTTATCCACTGAAAATGCACAATCTGTTGCCTTTTTCGGGAAAGCCCTTGCTTTTTTCACGCCGGTCGGGTATAATGAAGGAAACATCCGGGAAGTGCCGGTTCATCCGACAGCGCTTCCCGATAATCCCGCGCGTGCGGGAACCGGAGGGAGGAGCAGACATTGCGCCATGAGATAGATGTGAGCGAGTTTTCCGCCACTGTACAGGAATTTGCCGCCTACAAGTCAGCCATTCAGGGCTGTTCGCCACGCACGGTGGAGGAGTATCTGCTCGATCTGCGCACGTTTTTCCGCTACCTGCTTTGCAGTAAGGATGCCGCTGTGCTGAATGACCCGGAGCGGTTTGCCGCGGTCAGTGTCCGGTCGGTGGATCTGGATGTCCTGCGTGCGGTCACGACGGAGGAGATATACGCCTTCCTGATTTACGCCGACGCGGTGCGCGAGAACCGCTCCTCTGCCAAGGCGCGCAAGCTGTCCGCCATCAAGGCGCTGTACAAGTATCTGGTCAACAAGCGCGGCTACCTGACTGTCAACCCCGCCGCCAATATTGATTCGCCCAAAAAGAAAAAATCCCTGCCCAAGTACCTGACGCTGGAGGAATCCGTCACCCTGCTGGAGACGGTTGCCGCCGACCGCACGTCCCCTCACCGGGTGCGCGACTATGCGATTCTCACGCTGTTCCTCAACTGCGGAATGCGCGTCAGCGAACTGGTCGGCATCAATCTGCAGGATCTTGACCCGCAGCTGCGCTCCGTGCGCGTGGTGGGCAAGGGAAACAAGGAGCGGGTCATATACCTCAACGATGCCTGCAAGGCGGCGCTGACGCTCCATCTTGCCGGGCGGCTGGATCCGGCAAACGAAAAGGTGACGGACAAGGCGCTGTTTCTCAGCAACCGCAACACGCGCTTCAGCGACAAGGGCGTACAGCACATGGTGTACAAGTACCTGACCGCCGCCGGACTGGGGACGCGTCGCCTGTCTGTACACAAGCTGCGCCACACCGCCGCCACGCTGATGTACCAGTCCGGCGCGGTGGATATCCGGGTGCTCAAGGACATTCTGGGGCACGAGCAGCTCAACACAACGCAGATATACACCCACCTGACCAACCGGAGCATGGAGGAAGCCATGCGGCACAATCCGCTTGCGGGGCTGACGCCTGCCTCTGCCGCGTCCGGTGCGGCGGCGCAGACCGACGGGACCGGTGCGGACGCCGCCGGGCAGTCCGACCCGACTACCCCATCCGAGCAAAAGGAGTGATTCCCGTGACCGATATGCATACACCCGCCGGAGCACCCGCTTCCCCCGAAGCGGCGCTGGACAGCCTGCGGGAGCGCTGTGCCGACTGCCGGGCGTGCCCGCTGGGGGACACGCGCACAAAGTCGGTGTTCGGCGTCGGCAACCCGCACGCACGCCTGATGTTTGTGGGCGAGGCGCCCGGCGGCGAGGAGGACAGAACCGGCATCCCATTTGTGGGCGCGGCGGGAAAACTGCTGGATCGCTACCTGTACGCTGTGGGCATTGCGCGTGACGCGGTGTACATTGCCAATATTCTGAAATGCCGCCCGCCGCACAACCGCGATCCGCTGCCCGCAGAGGAGGACGCCTGCATCGGCTACCTGCGCGAGCAGGTCAGGCTGATAGACCCTGCGCTTATCGTATGTTTGGGGCGCATCGCCGCCATGCGGCTGATCCGACCGGACTTCCGCATCACGCGGGAGCACGGTATATTTGTCCGGCGGGGCAGGTACTGTATGACAGCCGTATATCACCCGGCGGCGCTGCTGCGCGATGCCTCCAAAAAGGAGGATATGCTGGCGGATATGGAGCGAATCCGGGAAAAACTGGACGAAATGGGTGGGGCGTGAGCGGGTATCCGTTCAGCCGCCTGCCCGCCGCCGGTACTTCCGGCGGGTGGCTTCGCCGCCGTTCAGGTGGCGTTCCTGCTTGTTGGTCGCCAGCACGCGGCTGAACGCCTCATACAGTGCAATGTCTGTGTGCCGCAGTGCTTCGATTACATCTTTATGTACCGTGCTTTTGCTGATGTCGAACCGCTGTGCCGTCGCCCGCACTGTGGCGCGGTGCCCCATCAGACATGATGCCAGCACCACGCACCGCTCCCGGTCGGATTCCCTGTAAATCATGTCCGTTTCCCTCCCTGCCGGGGTGTGCCGCCGGCTTCTCGCTGAAACTGTATGCGCCGACGGTCGGAAATATATCTCCGGAACCGTAAAGATGGTGCAATGAAAGGAATTATACATGAGCACTTCCGTACCTGAAACCGCCCTGTTTGAGGGCATGACCGCCATATCTGCCGTTCTGGATCCCGCCGTCCGCGCCTTCAACGACCGACGGGTGCTGGAGGTATATGTTGACCGCGAACGCGCCCGGCACAAGCCGCGTGAGCTGGCGTTTCTGCACGCACGCGGCAGGGACGAGGGCTTCCCGGTGACGCAGGTCGGGACGGACGAACTGGACGCCATGACGGCGGGCAAAACGCACGGCGGCTTTGCCGCACGCTGTACCGGGCGCACTGTCCCGGAGCTGGAGACCTGCCCCGACGCGATACGGCGGGACGGCTTCTATGTCCTGCCGGAGGGCATCGAGGACCCGTACAATTTCGCCTACACGCTTCGTTCGCTGTACGCCGCCGGAGCGGACGGCGTTGTCCTGCCGCCGCGAAACTGGATGAGCGCGGCGGGACTGGTTGCCAAATCGTCGGCGGGCGCATCGGAGAAGCTCCCGCTCTTTTCCTGCGACCCGCCCCGGGCGGCGGAACTGTTCCGGTCGTGGGGGTTCCGCGTGATATGCGCCGGCATCCGCGACTCGGTGGATCTGTACGAGGCAGACCTGCACCTGCCGCTCCTGCTGGTCATCGGCGGCGAAAAGCGGGGTATCAGCCGAGGGGTGCTGGAGCGCGCCGATCTGACCGTCCGCATCGGGTACAGCCGCAGCGACAATGGCGGCTTCCGCGGCTCGCTCCCGTCGGCGGCGTCGGCGGCGGTGCTGGCGTTTGAGATTATGCGGCAGAACAGGTGAAAGAAGGCAGGCGGGCAGCCAAGCACAAATTGCTAAAATGCGTTCCGCAGCTTGCTTCGGCAGGCTGCGGGCGGTATGGCTGCCTGCCGGTCAGGATGGCGCGGGTCGCGCATACCGGGCACTTCGCCGACCCGCTCGGTTTGGAAGCGGATAAGCCACCGGAATCGCCGCTGGCGCTGTGCGGGTATCCGGTTCACCCGGGGCAGAGAAGGAAAACGTCGGAGAGGCAGGCATTCCTGCACTTTCTCATCAAGCACCGGGTCATGACTCGCCAGGAGCCGGAGCGGCTGCTGACCGCGCTGCTGGATACGGCAGGAGCCCGTGCCGGGTATGAGCCGGTCGTCCGGCAGCTGCAATCGGAGATCCGGTATGTGCGGAACGCCTGTATCGTGCCCAAAACCCCGTCACCGATGCGGATTATCCGGCGCTGGCTCCCGTATGGGCCGCACCGGATGGCAAAATGCACACAATTTTGGGGTCTGCGCGGCGATTGCTCGTCAAAAAGACGGTTGAAAAATACTTGACATTTTCCGCATTGTGTGCTATACTATTTGGGCTGTCAGGTTGCAGGAAGCATCCCGGACGGCGATACTATCTGGGTGTGGCGCAGTTGGTAGCGCGCTACCTTGGGGTGGTAGAGGCCGCAAGTTCAAGTCTTGTCACTCAGACCAAAGTTTCGTATGAAACGCACAAAAAACGAGCTGAATCGTAAGATTTCGGCTCGTTTTTTTGTTCATTTTGCTACCTTCATTCACCTCTACCATTCCGCAAATGGCTTGGTGCATAGTTAGTGCATGGTCAGTGCAAGAAAAATGCAAGATAATCTTCGGATTTTCTATAGAAAACCCGAACAATTATGCACCTCGATCTCCGCTGACAATAACAAAAATCCGGCTCAATATCGTAAAAATAATGCAATGGTGTACTGCTTGACAATCATTCTATTTTTTTAGGAGGCTGTTATGGCTTACATCAAAGAACGAGGCTACAACAATTATTTTGTCAGAGTATCTTGCGGGATACTCGATAATGGACATCCTTTTCAAAAATCACGTCTGTTTCGCCCTTCCAAAGTGAACTTGTCAGAATCAAAGGTTCGTAAGGAACTCGACGCTTTTGTCAAGGCTCTTGAGGAAGAGTGTCGAATCGAATTTGAAGCCAAACGTCAACCACAAACCAATTTCGAACTATCCGAAGGCAAAACCAAACATGAATCCGTGGAGGAACAAGTTAGAAGCAATCGTTCACACCTTTTATCCGGCGATTGTGGATTTCTTTGAATCGGAAGAAGGCAAGCGGGAGTACGAGGAGTGGAAGGCAAAACGGGAAGAGCGAAAGGAAAAGAAAACAACTGCCGAACAGTCGGCATAACCAAAGCCCTTGCGGACGGAGGACATTCCACCGCCCGCAAGGGCTTCTTCTGTTTCTTTGCATTGAAATTCGGATATTCAATAGAAACAAAAAATCCGAACGCCTCCCTATTCGGAAAGTGTTCGGATTATTCGTATGTGGTCGGAGTGACAGGATTCGAACCTGCGGCCTCTTGGTCCCGAACCAAGCGCACTACCAAGCTGTGCCACACCCCGCGACCCGTACAGTATAGCACAATTCGGGGTGTCTGTCAAGAGGAAGTGCGTGAAATTCACAAATAGGAAACAATCTGTGCTGTCGGGCATCCCCCGCCTGTACGGCGGCGGGACTTCCGGGCAACTTTGCCGGGGCTTGCGCCGCGTCCTATGCCGGGCACGCGGTTTTTGCCGTATTTTCTATTTTCTATTGACACAGCAACGTCGGCATGGTATAATGTTCACAAGAAAGGCTCCCACGGGGTCTGCTCTTGAGAAAGAACGCCAAATTCTGTGTAAAGGATGGATTACCTATGAAATGCAAGTGGATGCGCACGCTGGCGCTGTGCCTTTCGCTGTTGCTGTTGGGCACAGCGGCGACTCTCCTGCCGGGTGCGGCAGAATTGACCGTTACATTCGAGGAAAATTTCGACGAGTACGAGGGAGACGTCAACGCCAGCGCGACCAAACTGTCGGACTTCTTCAACGTGGACGCCAACGCCATCGGCGACGGGCATGTCCGGGTTGAAGAGGACAAAAACACCGGGAACCTGTACCTGAAGAACCACGTTTTCACGCAGGTGTACAGCAAAACGGCGATTCAGGGGTCGTATGAGTTTTCCATGACTGCGCTTGAAATGCAGGGCGGTCATCAGGCGGGCGTGTTCTTCCGTGCGCCGCTCTGCTCGTGCGCTTACTATGAAGCGGACGGCGGGGATCCGGACAACCCGACGTCCACCGGACGCTCCGGCATCTGGGTGTTCGTATATCAGGACCGCATTTCGGTCAACATCAAAGCATATGACAGAACAAAGCCCGAAAAGGTGGCGAACCTGCACCATTCCTTCCCCCTGCCGGACGGGTCGGATTCCGGCAAGGGCATTGCGCTCCGCATCATTGACAACGGAACCGATGCGCAGATTCTGGCAGACGGCAACCTGATCTGCACGTTGCAGTTCGGGGAGGAAACCGGGAACAGGTGGGGTCAGAACGGCATTGACCGCTCGATCAAGCTGCTCAAAACCGTGACCATGACCGGCGCGGACGGAACCGAGCTTCTGACCGCCTCCGATACTTTCGTTTCCGCCACGGAATCCACCATAGGCTGGGCGACCCGCGTCGCGGATATGCGCATCGACAACGTGCGCGTCCTGACGCAGGCGGCGGAGAAAGCGACCACTGCCGCTCACGAAACCGTAACGGATCCGGAGACCACCGCGCCCCAGCCCGTAACCGAAACCGACAGCACCGCTCCCCTGACCGACGGGGTTACGACAACCGCCGCCCCCGCTGTCACCACCGAACCGGGCACGGCGGAGCACGGGAGCACTGCCGAATCCGGCACCACCACCGGCAACGTCACGGAAACGGTTGACGACAGCCTCACCGTCTGGATTCTGATTGCCGTCATGCTGGTGGCGCTCGGCGTGACCGGCGGTATCGTAAAGCGCAAGCAGGAAAAGGAGTAATTCCATGAAACAATCTGCACATACTGTCCTGCGTGCCGCCGCTGCCCTTGTTCTCGCCTGCCTGTTGGCGGTGCCCGCGATACCGGTTCCGGTTTCTGCGGACGAGGCGGTCACACTGAACCCGGTGACAGTCGGGCACAGCGACCGGGACTATCCGTGGCTGGAGTACGCCACCGAAGCCTACCTGTACGACTTCACCAAAACCGATATTCTCACCTACTCGCAGGACGACAGGATAGCGACCGCCAGTCTGCGCACCAACATGGTTTTCGCGGACGGCAAGCTGTCCTGCCAGCCGGGCAAGACGTTTTCCTTTGGTTCCACCGTGTTTCTCGGCGATGATTACGGACTGCGGGGCGGCGATCTGTCCTTCCGGCTGGTGCTGACCGGCGGGAAACTGGCTGTCGGCACGCGGCTGCAAAAAAAGGCTGCCGCCGCCGGACAGCTGGGACTGTGGTTTACCTTCACGCCGGAGGGCGTGACCGTATCCGAACCGAAAAGCGGCTTTTCCGTGCAGGTGCCGGGCAGCATCCCTGCCGGCGAGGCGACCGTAACAATTGAGGATCGGGTGGATGCCCTGACGCTCACCCGCGACGGAAAAACGCTCTGCTCGGTCGGGTATACCGCCGTTTCCGGGGCGCTGACCGTGTACGGCGCGGACGGCAAGGCGCTGGGCAGTGCCGCGTCCACCGGACTGAATCCCGCCGGATACTTCACGCTGTGGGCGGATGATTTCGGCGGCAGTGTGGACGATCTGTCCTTCACGCACACAACAGTCACGGACAAAACCGTCCTGTCGGGCGGGCACACCGTGGATTATTCCTCGTGGGTCGCCACCGATGATCGCAACCGCACCACCCCGACCGCCGCGGAAACCGGCGGCGTGCGGGAGGGCAAGCAGGTCGGTCTGTTCTACTTCATCTGCTGGGCGGGCGAGGACGACCACGAGACGCCGCAGGACATCACGGCAAAATATCTGGAACTGGGGCTGGACGGGCTGAAGGACTACCTTGCCGACCCCGCGTCCACCGGCGGCTACTGGGCGGAGCCGTACTTCGGCTACTACAAGAACCTCGACACATGGGTGTACCGCAAGCACGCCTATATGCTGGAGGCAGCCGGGGTGGACTTCATCTTCTTGGACATGACCAACGGCGCGACCTATCCGGACGCGCTGGTCGCCTTGTTTGACACATGGCTGGAAATGCGGCGGGAGGGCACCTCGACCCCGGACATCTGCGTGTTCACCAACGAGAAAACCGATGCGGACATGGCATCTCTGCGCGGCAACATTTACTCGGACGCAGGCTGGGAGAAGTATTCCGAACTGTTTTATATGTACAAGGGCAAGCCGCTGATTCTCGCCAACCGCGGCGCGTGCTCGGACGAAACGCGTGCGTTTCTGGACGAGAAATTCACCGTGCGCAACTGCTGGGCATGGCGTGACGAGGTCGGGTCGTGGAGCTGGCTGCAGGAGTACCGCATTGCGAACGGGAGGGTCGTGCTGATCAACGGCGGGCGCGGCACCAACGAAAGCGGCGAGTTTGAGCAGCTGGCGCTGTGCGTCGGGCACCATCCCACTACCAGCAAGGGGCGCTCCTACGCCAACGCCGTTTTCCCGGAGGTCAACGGCGATTTCGGCTTCTCGCTGGATTCCGGCGCGGGCACGGGCTTTGAGGCGCAGTTTGAGGCGGTCATGAAGCTCGACCCGGATATGGTGATGATAACCGGCTGGAACGAGTGGACGGCAGGGCTGTACCACAACGGCGACAAGCGGGCTACCTTTGCCGGAACCAAAACCGGGCAGGGCTACTATATGGTTGACCTGTTCAACACCGAGTATTCCCGTGACGCCGAGCCGATGCGCCTGCGTCAGGGCGACACCGTGGGCTTCGGGGACAATTACTATTACCAGATGGTGTCCATGATACGCCGGTACAAGGGCACCGCCACCGCACCGGTTGCGACCGGACAGGGCACCGTGAATATCGTGGACGCGGACAGCTGGCAGGACGTCGGTCCCGACTACCGCGACACCGTAGGCGACACGGAACTGCGGCACGAACAGGGATACTTCAATAATATAGTGTACGTCAACAGCACGGGGCGCAACGATTTCGACACCGCCAAGGTGTCGCAGGACGCGGAGTACCTGTACTTCACCGTGACCTGCGTGAACGACATCGTGATGGACGACGGCTCAAACTGGATGAACCTGTTCCTGAACACCGACGGCAACGCCGGAACCGGCTGGGAGGGCTACGATTTCGTGCTCAACCGCGCACGCGACAGTCACTATGTTGCCATCGAATCGCTGGCGGACGGCTGGCGGGGCAAGGCAATCGGGCAGGCACTGTACACCGTTTCCGGCAACCGCATGACCGTGCGCGTGTCCAAAGCGGTGCTGGGAATTTCGGATGAGCTGACCTCCTTCCTGTTCAAGTGGGCGGACAACTCCACGACTTCCGGCAACGTAATGGAATTCATGGATCTCGGCGACACCGCGCCCAATGACCGCTTTGCGTACCGGTATGAAGGCGGGGCGGGAGAGAGCCGGAGTCTGACCTACACCCTGCCGGGCGAACAGCTGCGGGACGAATCCAAGCCCCTGCCGGGTATGCCTGTTGAGGACGACCCCAACACCGGAACCGGCACGGACACTTCCGCTGCCCCCGGCATGGAAACCGGCGGCGCAACGCAGCAGACCGGGACGCGGGTGCTGAAATACTCCTTCTTCCTGAAGGGGTGCATCGTGCTGACGGGCGGCGTGCTGGGACTTTGCGCCTTCGTGCTGATTGCAATCCCAGACTGGAAGCGGGACGAAAAGAAAAAAGAATGACTGTAAAAACCTCCCCCACGCAGAGCGCAGGGGAGGTTTTGGGGCGTCAGGATTCCCATGCGAGGCGCGGATAATCGCCGGAGCGGAGGAGCCAGATGTCGGCTGACCTTTCGCTGAAACAGAATTATCAAAGCCTTAAGGCTTCACCGCACAATTCCGATGGCGCGATTGCGCAGTCGGATTTTTCGTCAGACGATACAAAAAGCGCAGGCAGGAAAAGATGTGCCGGAGATGTGCTGCCGGATCAATCGGCGGTTCCTTGCGCAGATGTCACGGCAGCAGGCTCCCGTACAGCACCATGTATTCCTGAAACTTTCCCGCGCCGTCAAATTCGCGGGCTTTCCGGATGCAGGCTTCCGGGCTGAAAGGTTTCCGCCCGCAGATGCGCACGATTGCCTGCTCCATGGCATCCACATCGCCGCAGGGCACAACCGCCCCGCAGGTTTCGTCATAGCACTCCGGCGAACCGCCGGTATCGAACGTAACGCCGGGGGTGCCGCACGCCAGCGCCTCGACATTGACCAGCCCGAACACCTCCTCCCGCGTCGGATTCACAAACACATCCGCCGCCGTGTACAGCTCTGCCAGCTCTTTCCGGTTCTGCGTGCGGTGAACCGACAGGATACTGTCCGGCAGTAGCCTGTCCGTTTTTGCGTCCGTGCCCACCAGAACAATCTGATATCGGCTCCTGTCAAGGCGCGCGGAAAGCGCAACAAAAACATCCAGCCCCTTGCGCACATCCCAGCCGAACGCGACGCCCAGAACGATATATTTCCCTTGCAGGTTATGCCGTTCCCTGAAATCGCTCTCTGTCGGTCTGAAAACAGACAGGTCTGTTCCGTTGCGGATCACCTTCACGGGATACTCCCGCAGGAACGATTGCTGTATCTGCCGCGCCAACCAGTCGGACGGCGCGACAAGCGTCAGATGCTTCAGCCCGCAGAACCATTGCTGTTTTTTCCTGTACTGAGAGGCGGAATTGTCCACGTAGCAGGGTGGGTACTCCCTGTATTGAGGGCATCGGCTGCATCCGGTTTTCCATTTTTCACAGCCAATCATGGAATAGTGCGGGCAGTGCCCCGTGAAAGACCAGCAATCGTGCAGCGTCCAGACGGTTTTTACGTCATGGTCGCGTATGTAGCGGAAGAGAAGCGGCAGGTTGATGTAGGAGTTGTGCAGGTTATGAATGTGGATGATGTCCGGCTTTATCGCACGGAGCTTACGGATAAAGTTCTTTGTGGCAAAGCGGGAATAGCCGCCGCAGTTTCCGGTCAGTCTGCCGAGCAGAATATGGGAATCCTCGCTGAAGCGGTTCCCGATCCAGACCGTGTTATGGAATCCGGCGACCCTGTTGTGCCGTCCTTTGGGGACTGCAACATAGCAGGTATCCCCCGCGCGCTCTGCCGTTTGCGCTAACTTCAGTACGATGTTTCCGGTACTCCCGTACTGAACCGAGTTGATGAACAGAATTTTCAAGGGGTTCCTCCGCTTCCGGCAAAGCTGTGCAGCAGGCAGGACAGCCTCGCTGAATTGTGCCGCGCGTTGTGGTTCCGGGCGGCAACCGCCAGCTGCCGCCGGGCATACTCCTCGCAGATCGTAACGTCGCACACGGGGCCGGCAAGCAGCTGGCGGAATTTGTGCCTGAGCACCCTGTACCGGATTGCCGTAAGTTGTTGTAATCGCATAAAGGGTTATGGCGGATAATGAAAACTTTCATAGCTGCCGGCACGTGCCCTTCCTGTTCATTTCTTTTGGAAAAATTGCCGCACAGACGGGTAGAAGTTCCCGGGAAAGACTCATAATTCTATCGCATTTTACCACGGTTGTGTGAAAATGTCAATATGTTATGTGAGAATAATCGCAACATTATGGAAAGTTGCCGGGACCCACTGGAAAATCTACCGTGAAATAGAGAAACTTCCGTTGCTCAAATCCGTCGGTTGTTTTTTTGCCTATGTGTACTACGGGCTTGTGAAGTACAGTGGGGCGGGAAAAAGCTGCGGTCAAGGGCTTTTCGCAAAGCACGGAAGCGGTGATTGCTGCGGCGCCGGAAGGAGGAAATCTTTCTGACACTCTTTCTCCGAGGAGAATACAAGGGCACATCCGAATGGCGCTGCTGCATTCACTTTGAAAGCTTAATTTTGCAGGAACAGCATCTTATTCTTTCATTTTCTATTGACATTTTCCGGGAACAGTGGTATAATAAGCGTTGATTTTACAATTTCAGAGAATCGCTCATGCATCTCTGTCAAGGAGGTCTCCCATGAACCACATCACTGTCCCCGCCGGATACCGTCCGGTGCTGGATGAGTACGACACCCAGCGCGCCATTGAGCACATCAAGCGCACCTTCCAGCGCGAGTTTGCCGCCGCCCTGAATCTCAAGCGGGTTTCGGCGCCGCTGTTCGTCACCGGCACGTCCGGACTGAACGACAACCTCAACGGCGTGGAGCGTCCCGTCACCTTTGACGTGCCCGCACTGGGTGCCGAGGCGCAGGTAGTGCATTCGCTGGCGAAGTGGAAGCGTCTGGCTCTCAAGCGTTACAATTTCAGCGTGGGGAACGGGCTGTACACGGACATGAACGCCATCCGGCGCGACGAAGCGTTGGACAACGTGCATTCGCTGTACGTCGATCAGTGGGACTGGGAAAAAATCATCACGCGGGAGAGCCGCAACGCCGAATACCTGAAGCTGATTGTCCGTGCTATCGTCAAATCCATCTGTGATACCAACGATGCCCTGCGCGTCCGCTTTCCGCAGCTTACAGTATCGCTCTCGCCGGACGTGACCTTTATCACCTCGCAGGAGTTAGAGGATATGTATCCGGGGCTGACGTCCAATCAGCGGGAGGACGCCTTCCTCCGGGAGCACCGCACCGCCTTCATCATGCAGATCGGCGGGTGTCTCCGTTCCGGCAAACCGCACGACGGCAGAGCGCCCGACTATGACGACTGGCAGCTCAACGGCGACCTGTTCTTCTGGGATGACGTACTGGGACGGGCTCTGGAGATTTCCTCCATGGGAATCCGGGTGGATGCGGAGTCGCTGGATCGTCAGCTGACGCTGGCGGGCTGTGACGACCGCCGCACGCTGCCGTTCCATCAGATGCTTCTGCGGGACGAGCTGCCGCTGACCATCGGCGGCGGTATCGGGCAGTCGCGGCTGTGTATGCTCATGATGGGTTGTGCCCACATTGGTGAGGTACAATCCTCGCTGTGGGATGCCGAGACAGTTGCCGTCTGTGAGGCGGCGGGAGTACGGCTGCTGTAATTTTGGTGGCTTGCGGCGCCCGGCGGTAGCTTTGTGCCCGGCGTTGTCCGGGTTACCTTGCCGACTTTTAACTGGCGCGGGGTGTCTGACCCCCAGCGATGGCGACTTTATCCTGCCCACGCACAAATTTGCTGCCCCATCCCCCCGACCCCCTTCCCCGCTGGGGAAGGGGGCACTTTTTAGTTCCAAGGGGCTTGCCCCTTGCAACCCTGCGTCTGCACCGGGGGCGGCACTGCTTCAGGAAGCGTGCCCGGCAACCCCGCACCTGCACCGGGAGCGGAACGACTTGCCGGGCGGTATACGGTGCCGGAAGGGGGCGGGCTGACCGGGACACGCCGGGCACAGACGTCCCGCAACGCACCGGAGCGGCAGGTCGCGCCGGCAACCGCAAAAGGTAACCGCCCTTCCCACGGCAAATTTTCCCGAAACCCCTTGCTTTTTCCGCAGGAAACGGGTATAATAGAGAGGAAGTGCAATCCCGCGCGGCAGATGCCGCCGGAAAGAAAGGAACTCTCCCATATGAAACATTTGAACCGTCTTACTGATTTTGAGGGCGTCCGGGGCCCTGTCCTGACGCTGGTCATGGATGGCGTCGGACTTGCGCCCGACACCCCCGGCAACGCCGTCACGCAGGCATACACCCCCACATTGGATTGCCTGATGGCAACCTATCCCATGGTTAAACTCAAGGCGCACGGCACAGCCGTCGGTCTGCCCTCTGACGACGACATGGGCAACTCCGAGGTCGGACACAATGCCCTCGGCTCCGGTCAGGTCTTCGCGCAGGGTGCCAAGCTGGTCAGCCAGTCCATTGAGTCCGGCAAAATGTTCGCCTCCGATACGTGGCGCACGCTGATTTCCAATGTAAACAGCAGGAACTCCACCCTGCATTTTCTGGGGCTGTTCTCGGACGGCAACGTCCATTCCCACATCGACCACCTCAAGGCTATGATTGCGGAAGCAAAGAAGGAGGGCGTCCGCCGCGTGCGCGTCCATATCCTGATTGACGGTCGCGACGTCGGCGAAACCTCCGCGCTGGAGTATATCACACCGTTTGAATCCTTCATGGCGGAGCTGCGCAGCCCCGATTTCGATATCTGCATCGCCTCCGGCGGCGGACGGATGCGCATCACCATGGATCGCTACGAAGCCAACTGGGCAATGGTCGCCGAGGGATGGCGCACCCACGTGCTGGGCGAGGGACGGCAGTTTGCCTCCGCCGCCGAAGCGGTCGAAACCTACCGGAACGAGCTGCACGTCATCGATCAGGATCTGCCCCCCTTCGTTATCGCAAAGGACGGCATGCCGGTCGGCACGGTGCAGGACGGCGACAGCGTGATTTTCTTCAATTTCCGCGGCGACCGCTCCATCGAAATTTCCAAGGCATTTGACGCCCCCGCCGGCGAGTTTGACAAGTTCGACCGCGTGCGCGTGCCGGACGTGCTGTACGCCGGTATGCTGGAGTACGACGGCGACCTGCATATTCCGCACCGCTACCTTGTCAACCCGCCCGAGATTACCAACACCATGAGCGAGTATCTGGTCGGAACCGGCGTGCGCGAGTTCGCCATTTCCGAAACGCAGAAATTCGGACACGTGACCTACTTCTGGAACGGAAACAAATCCGGCAAGTTCTCCGAGGAGCTGGAAACCTATGTGGAGATTCCCTCGGACGTGGTGCCCTTTGAGCAGCGCCCGTGGATGAAGTGCGCCGAGATTACAGACCGCCTGATTGCCGAACTGGAGAGCGGTGCGTACAAGTATTACCGCGTCAACTTCCCCAACGGCGACATGGTGGGGCATACCGGCTCCCTGCTGGCGACCCGGTGCGCCATGGAAGCGCTGGATATCCAGATTGCGCGCATTCTGGAGGTCATCGACAAGCTGGGCGGCGTGGCGCTGATTACAGCCGACCACGGCAACGCGGACGAGATGTACGAAATCGATAAGAAATCGGGACAGCCCAAGGCAGACAAGGCGGGACACTTCAAGGCAAAGACCAGCCACACGCTCAATCCCGTTCCCTGCATTCTCTACGACAACACCGATGCGCGGGAGCACTATACCGTCAAGCCCGATACGGGCAGCTTCGGGCTGTCCGATGTGGCGGCGACCATGGTTAACCTGATGGGGTACGAGGCGCCTGCCATGTGGGACGAGTCCATCATCGAGGTACACTGATACACCATCTCCGGGGGATGTCGCAAGGCGTCCCCCGTCTTGGAAGGGGAAAACGCCATGCAGCCGCAGGACGAACAACGGCTCCTGACTGACCACTACGACGCCCTGATTGCGGAGAACAACGATCCGGTTCTGGATCCGCCCGCGTTGGCGGCGTACATGGAGCGCTGGGACGGGGCGCCGTTCCTTGAACTGCTCGCGCTGGACGGCACGCAGTCGGTGCCGGAGCTGACCGCCGCCGTCCCGGCTGAGGCGGCATACCTGCTCGCGGCGGACAGACCGCGCGGTACAGAAACCGTAAATGCATAAAAGCAAAATATACAAGGAGGAAACACCATGGAAAACACGGTTCTGCATTCACTCATCACCCGGCGGAGCATCCGCCAGTACAAGCCGGATCCCGTCCCGCAGGAACTGCTGGATCAGATTATTGAGGCGGGACTGTATGCCGCCAGCGGCATGGGGCGACAGGGGACCGTAATCCTGCAGGTGACGGACAAGACCCTGCGCGACCGTCTCATGCGCATGAACGCCTCTGTGATGGGACGTGAGGGCACCGACCCCTTCTACGGTGCGCCCGCCCTGCTTATTGTCCTGTCCGATCGGCAGTGCTCCACCTGCCTGTATGACGGCAGTCTCGTCATCGGCAACCTGATGAACGCCGCCCACGCGCTGGGACTGGGCAGCTGCTGGATTCACCGCGCCCGGGAGGAATTCGACTCGCAGGAAGGAAAGGAAATCCTGCGCTCGCTCGGCATTACGGGCGACTATGAGGGCATCGGGCACCTGATTGTCGGCTATCCCGACGGCGAACTGCCCGCCGCCAAGCCCCGCCGTGAGGGGCGGGTGTTCTACGCAAAGTAAGGGGCACACCGTGTACGTGATTCTGACATTGGACAACGCAGACGGCATGATGTTCAACAGTCGCCGCCAGAGCCGCGACCGGGTCATGCTGGCGCATCTGGTCGGACTGTCCGGTCGCCTGACGGCGGGAGGCACGGGGCAGCTGCGCATGAGCCCCTACACCGCCGGGCTGTTCCCCGGCGGACTGCCGGACGGCGCCGCTGCCGCCGCCGATTTCCTTGACCGCGCCGGGGCGGGCGACGTCTGCTTCGTGGAGGATGCGCCGCTTGCGCCGTACCGGGCGCGCATCGCGTGCCTGTATGTCTTTCGCTGGAACCGCGACTATCCCGCCGACCGGCGGCTTGATCTTGACCTGTCCGGCTGGGAGCGGACAGTACAGGAGGAATTTCCCGGCTCCTCCCACGACAGAATTACGCTGGAGCGGTACCTGCCGCCCGCAACATGAAAGGAATCTGTATGAATATCACGCAAGCCGGACACACCCGCGGTGTCCGTATGCGCACGGCGCTGCCCGCCCTGCTGCTCATTCTCTGCCTCATCAGCGGGCTGCTGTCCTCCTGCGCCGCGCTGCCCCTGCCCTTCGGGCAGGAGACCGCGACGGCGGCTGTACCGGTTTCGCTGGATGCCGTTCCCGCGTTTTCCGGGAACCCGTATGTCGAAATCAACGGCAATGTCCCCTTCTTCACGGCAAACGAGCTGACGGACATCTCCTTCGAGCATTACAGCGAGTTGGACGGGCTGGGACGCTGCGGCGAGGCGGTGGCATCGGTCGGGCGCGACCTGATGCCCGATGCCGACCGGGGCAGTATCGGCTCGATCAAGCCCTCCGGCTGGGTCACGGTCAAGTACGACTTTGTGGACGGGAAGTACCTGTACAACCGCTGCCATCTCATCGGCTATCAGCTGACCGGGGAGAACGCAAACGAGAAGAATCTCATCACGGGCACGCGCTACCTGAACATCAAGGGAATGCTTCCTTTGGAAAATATGGTGGCGGACTTCGTGAAGGAGACGGGCTACCACGTGATGTACCGCGTCACGCCGCTGTTTGAAGGAAACAATCTGGTGGCGTCCGGCGTGCTGATGGAGGCGCAGTCGGTCGAGGACAGCGGCGAGGGCATCCGGTTCAATGTGTACTGCTACAACGTACAGCCCGGCGTGGTGATTTCCTACGCCGACGGCAGCAGCCGTGCGGAGGACGGCACCCCCGGCACCGGGGCGGTGACGGACGCCGCCACCGATGCCGCCACGGTCACGTACATTCTGAACACGGCGACCAAAAAGTTCCACAAGCCGGACTGCTACGCCGCGCAGAAGCTGTCGGACGACAAAAAGGAGAGCTATACCGGCACCCGCGACCGGCTGATACAGGACGGCTATGAGCCGTGCGGCACCTGCAAACCGTAGCAGCCCGCACCGGCTCCGCCGGAGGATTCCGGCACGGCTTCCATTCGGTACATATTTTATCGATATATTCTATATCGAATTTGATTCTGCCTATTGCAAAAATGCCCGATGTGTGGTATAATGAGGGCAAAGAACGCGAAAGGAGGGAGACGAACCATGGCAAAGGCGGAACTGTACCGCGCTACCATCGGGCGGCTGCCCTCCTATCTGCGTTTCGTGCAGGCATTGCCGGAGGATGTGACCTGTATCTCCGCCGCCGCCATTGCCCGGGGGCTGTCGCTGGGGGAGGTGCAGGTGCGCAAGGATCTGTCCGCCGTCTGCGGCGCGGGCAAGCCGCGCGTCGGCTATGGGCGGGTGGCGCTGTGCACCTGTCTGGAAGCCGCGTTGGGCAGCTGTACGGGATGTGAAGCCGTCATCATCGGTGCCGGGCGGCTGGGGCTGGCGTTGCTGGACTTCGGCGGCTTTGCCGAGTACGGCATCCGCGTGCCCTGCGCCTTTGACCGGGATCCGTCAGACGACCCGCGCGTCCTGCCCATGGAAAGTCTCGCGTCGTACTGCCTGTTGCATCAGGTCGAAATCGGCATCATCACGGTGCCGACCGGCGCCGCGCAGGAGGTTGCCGACCGGCTGGTGCGCCTCGGCATCCGGGCGCTGTGGTGCTTCGCACCGCTGCGCCTGCACGTCCCGCCGGATGTAACCGTACAGTATGAGAATCTGGCACTCTCACTCGCCCATCTCTATCAGAAGGTAAAGGCTTCGCCGCGCAATTCCGACGGCTCCCTTGCACAGTGAAGCCCGGACCGTTTCCGTACCCCGGGGAACCGCCGGCTGATTTTCGTCAGTGCTTCCCTGAAAAACAACCCGCAAGGAGGATTTACATGGATACGAAGGAAAGACCGATTGTCGACAGCGTGGACGCGCTGGAAGCCGCCATCCGCCGCGTGCGTGAGGCGGAGGCGCTCTACGCCCGCTACACGCAGGAACAGGTGGATGCGATTTTCCGCGCCGCCGCCATCGCCGCCAATCAGGCGCGCATCCCGCTCGCCAAGCTGGCGGTTGAGGAAACCGGAATGGGCGTCGTGGAGGACAAGGTTATCAAGAACAACTACGCCGCTGAGTACATCTACAATGCCTACCGGAATACCCGCACCTGCGGCGTCATCGAGGAGGACAAGGCATACGGCATGAAAAAGATTGCCGAGCCGCTCGGCGTGATTGCCGCCGTTATCCCCACGACAAACCCCACTTCCACCGCCATTTTCAAGTGCCTGCTGGCACTCAAGACCCGCAACGCCATCATCATCTCGCCCCACCCCCGCGCCAAGAGATCCACCGTCGCCGCCGCGCGTCTGGTGCTGGATGCCGCCGTTGCCGCCGGCGCCCCCGCCGGCATCATCGACTGGATTGATGTTCCCTCGCTGGACATGACCAACCTGCTCATGAAGGAGGCAGATGTCATTCTTGCCACCGGCGGTCCCGGCATGGTCAGGGCGGCGTACTCCTCCGGCAAGCCGGCGCTGGGCGTCGGCGCGGGCAATACCCCCGCCATCATCGATGACAGCGCCGACGTCATTCTGGCTGTCAACTCCATCATTCATTCCAAGACCTTTGACAACGGCATGATCTGCGCCTCGGAGCAGTCTGTCATCGTGCTGAACGGCGTGTACGACGCCGTGCGTGCCGAGTTCGCCGACCGGGGCTGCTACTTCCTGAATCCCGCCGAAACCGAAAAGGTCCGCAAGACTATCCTGATAAACGGTGCCCTCAACGCAAAGATTGTCGGGCAAACGGCGTCCCGCATTGCCGGGTTGGCAGGCGTCACGGTGCCCGCGGGAACCAAAATCCTGATAGGTGAGGTGGAGAGCGTCGAGCTGTCCGAGGAGTTCGCGCACGAGAAGCTGTCCCCGGTGCTTGCCATGTACCGCGCCAAGGATATTCAGGACGCCTTTTCCAAGGCGGAGCATCTGATTGCCGACGGCGGCTACGGGCATACCTCCTCCATCTACCTGAATGTCACCACCCAGCAGGCGAAGCTGGACGAGTTCTGTGCCCGCATGAAAACCTGCCGCGTGCTGGTCAACACCCCCTCCTCGCACGGCGGTCTGGGCGACCTGTACAACTTCCGCCTGACGCCCTCCTTGACGCTGGGCTGCGGCTCCTGGGGCGGCAACAGTGTGTCCGAGAACGTGGGAGTCCGGCACCTGCTCAACATCAAGACCGTAGCCGAAAGGAGAGAGAATATGCTCTGGTTCCGCACGCCCGAAAAGGTCTACATCAAGAAGGGCTGTCTGCCGGTTGCGCTGGACGAGCTGAAAACCGTCATGGGCAAGAAGCGCGCCTTCATCGTGACCGACTCCTTCCTCTACCGCAACGGCTACACCAAGCCCATAACGGACAGGCTGGATGAGATGGGCATCACCCACACCACCTTCTTCGACGTGGCACCCGACCCGACGCTTGCCTGCGCCAAGGAGGGCGCGGCGCAGATGCGGGTTTTTGAACCGGACTGCATCATCGCGCTGGGCGGCGGCTCCGCAATGGACGCGGGCAAAATCATGTGGGTCATGTACGAGCACCCCGATGTGGATTTCGCCGACATGGCAATGCGCTTCATCGACATCCGCAAGCGCGTCTACACCTTCCCCAAGATGGGAGAAAAGGCGTACTTCATCGCGGTGCCCACCTCCGCCGGAACCGGCTCGGAGGTCACGCCTTTTGCGGTCATCACCGATGAGAAGACCGGCATCAAGTATCCGCTGGCGGACTATCAGCTCATGCCAAACATGGCAATCGTCGACACCGACTTCCATATGTCCGCGCCCCGCGGGTTGACTGCTGCCTCAGGCATTGACGCCGTGTCCCATGCCCTGGAGGCATACGCCTCGGTCATGGCGACCGACTACACCGACGGACTTGCCAAGCAGGCGCTGAAGGTCATCTTTGAGTACCTGCCCCGCGCCTACGACAACGGACAGATCGATGTGGAGGCGCGCGAGAAGATGGCGAACGCCGCCACCATGGCGGGCATGGCATTCGCCAATGCCTTTCTCGGCGTCTGCCACTCCATGGCGCACAAGCTGGGCGCCTTCCACCACCTGCCGCACGGCGTCGCCAACGCGCTGATGCTGGAGGAGGTGCTCCGCTTCAACTCGGCGGAAGCGCCCGTCAAGATGGGCACCTTCCCGCAGTACGATCATCCCCGCACGCTGTCCCGCTACGCCGAGGTCGCCGATTCGCTGGGACTTGCCGGAACCACCGACGAGGAAAAGCTGGAGAGCCTGATTGCGGCTGTCAATGCCCTCAAGGCACGCGTCGGCATCAAGCCCACCATCCGGGATTACGGCATCGACGAGGCGGACTTCCTCGCCCGGCTGGACGACATGACCGAGCAGGCATTTGACGACCAGTGCACCGGCGCCAACCCGCGCTACCCGCTGATGAGCGAGATTAAGCAGATGTACCTCAACGCCTACTACGGCGGGCGGCACTTTGAGGAACCGCCCATGCCCACGGCGGCGGACTTCGCCCCCGCCGCAGACCCGCACGACTTCAAGCGCACCTACCGCAAGGCAGGAAAGTGAAAGGAGGCACAGCCATGAAGCTGGATCGTGTTATTGCAGTCCGAAACAACAAGACCGTCTACCGCGACGGGGATACCTGCCTGAAGGTCTTTGACGAAAGCTACTCCAAGGCGGACGTACTGAACGAGGCGCTCAATCAGGCACGCGTGGAGGAAACCGGGCTATGCATCCCGAAGGTGCGGGAGGTTACGGTGCTGGACGGAAAATGGATTATTGTATCCGATTACATCAAGGGAAAAACGCTGGACCGCATCATGCAGGAGGACCCGGAGAACACCGAAAAGTACCTGAACCTGTTCGTTGACCTCCAGCTGGAGGTGCAGTCCAAATCCTGCCCGCTCCTGACCAAACTGCGGGACAAGATGAACCGCAAAATCGGGCAGACGGATTTCGATGCCACCACGCGCTATGACCTGCACACCCGGCTCGACGCCATGCCCCGGCACACCAAGCTGTGCCACGGGGACTTCAACCCCTCCAACATCGTGGTGGGGGAAGACGGCAGGCTGTACGTGCTGGACTGGGCGCACGCGACGCAGGGCAACGCCTCCGCGGATGCCGCCCGCACCTACCTGCTGTTCCGCCTGAGCGGGGACGAAGCGCTGGCGCAGCGCTACCTGCAGCTGTTCTGCGAGAAGAGCGGAACGGCGCTGACCTACGTCCAGAAGTGGATGCCCATTGTGGCGGCATCCCAGTCGCTCAAGGGAAACGAAAAGGAACGTGCCCTGCTCCAGCAGTGGGTCAACGTGGTCGATTATGAATAAAACCGCGCCTCCCCCCGCGGGGGAGGCATCAGAACGATACCGCTATACCGCCAAAAAGTCAAAGCGCTGAAAAACACGGAAGGAAAGGAACCACCATCATGAAAGTCACAGTCTGTATCGGATCGTCATGTCACATTAAAGGCTCCCGGCAGGTCGTAGAGCGTCTCCAGCACCTGATTGCGCAGGAAAAACTCGGCGACCGCGTGGAATTGGGCGGCACCTTCTGCATGGGAAAGTGTCAGGAGGGCGTCTGCGTCACGGTGGACGACCGCTTCTTCTCGGTGTCCCCGGAAACGGTGGACAGCTTCTTCGAGAGAGAAATCAAAGCAAACGTGCTGCCGGACTGATCCGCGCATCCGCAGGGAGTCACAGGTATGGTATATATTGAAGTATGCGTGGGCAGCTCCTGCCACCTCAAAGGCTCGCCGGAAGTCGTTGAGCTTATGCAGCAGTACATAGCGGACGCAAAGCTGGAGGATGACATCATCCTGACCGGTGCGTTCTGCGCCGGGCGCTGCAACCGGGTCGGCGTGACCGTTACAGTCAACGACGCCCCCTATACCGGCATCACCAAAGAAACCTTCCGGGATTTCTGGCAGGATACCGTCCTCCCCGCCGTCCGGAAGGACAGGGAGGAATAAGCCATGGCAGAATGTCTTACCCTGAAAAAATCCAACTGCAAGAACTGCTATAAATGTATCCGCCACTGTCCGGTCAAGTCCATCCGCTTCTCCGGCAATCAGGCGCATATCATCGGGAACGAGTGCATCCTGTGCGGGCACTGCTTCGTGGTATGTCCCCAGAACGCCAAGGAAATCGTGGATGAGACCGAGAAGGCGCGTGTGCTTATCCAGTCCGGCTCGCCGGTATATGTCAGTCTCGCGCCGTCCTTCATTGCGAACTACGACGGCATCGGCATCGGCGGAATGCGGAAAGCTCTTCAGAAGCTGGGGTTTGCCGACGTGGAGGAAACCGCAATCGGCGCCACCATCGTCAAAACCGAGTATGAGCGGATGCTGGCAGAGGATGACCGCGATGTCATCATCAGCTCCTGCTGCCATTCGGTCAATCTGCTGATTCAAAAGTATTTCCCGGCGGAACTGCACTGCCTCGCGGATATTCTGTCGCCCATGCAGGCGCACTGCGCCGACATCCGGCGCCGGCATCCGGACGCCAAGACGGTTTTCATCGGTCCCTGCGTTGCCAAAAAGGACGAGGCACAGCATTACGCCGGATTGGTGGACGCCGTACTGACCTTTGAAGAGCTGTCCCGCTGGCTGGAGTCCGCCCACGTGCGGCTGGAACCGGACATGGACGAGACGGACGAAAGCCGCGCCCGTTTCTTCCCGACGCCGGGCGGCATTCTCAAGACCATGCGGGAGGATATTCCCGGTGCGGAAGGCTACGCACGCATGGCGATAGACGGCGTGGACAACTGCATCGCCGCTCTGCGGGACATTGAGAGCGGGAAGATACACCACTGCTTCATCGAAATGTCCGCCTGCGTGGGCAGCTGCATCGGCGGTCCCGTGATGGAGAAGTACCACCCGTCGCCGGTATCCGACTACATCGCGGTGGCGCACTACGCGGGCACCCGGGACTTCCCGATCGAGCAGCCCGACCCGCTCGCCATCCGCAAGGTGTTCGAGCCGATAGAGCGGCGCAATGCCACGCCCAGCGAGGCGGAGATACGCGACGCCCTGCGCCGGATGGGCAAGACCAAGCCGGAGGACGAGCTGAACTGCGGCTCCTGCGGCTACAATACCTGCCGGGAAAAGGCAATCGCCATCTGCCACGGCAAGGCGGAAATCTCCATGTGTCTGCCCTTCCTCAAGGACAAGGCGGAGAGCTTCTCGGACTGCATTGTCAACAATACCCCCAACGGGCTTATCGTGCTCAACGAATCGCTGGAGGTGCAGCAGGTCAACACGGCAGCCTGCCGGATGCTCAACCTGCGCTCCCAGACGGATGTTCTGGGCGACCCGGTTATCCGCATTCTGGACCCGACGCCCTTCCTCAAGGTGCTGGAAACGCACCGGAATCTGCGGGAGGCGCGCGCGTACCTCGCGGAGTACAAGCGGTATGTCGAGCAGACCATTGTGGAGGACGCCGCCAGCCACCTGCTTGTATGCATCCTGCGGGATGTCACCGATGAGGAAACCGAACGCGAAAAGAAGGAGAACATCAGCCGCCAGACCGTGGAGATAGCCGACCGCGTGGTGGATAAGCAGATGCGCATCGTGCAGGAGATTGCCTCGCTGTTGGGCGAGACGGCAGCCGAAACTAAGATTGCGCTGACCAAACTGAAGGAGAGCATTTCCGATGAATGATCTGTGCGCCGAAATCGGCTACAAGAGCATCAACCACACGGGCGAGCAGCTCTGCGGCGACCACGTGGACGTAGTGGAGCAGGGCGAGGATTCCACCGTCATTGTGTTGGCGGACGGACTGGGCAGCGGCGTCAAGGCAAGTATCCTGTCCACGCTGACCAGCAAAATTATTTCCACCATGATGGCGCAGGGGCTGTCGCTGGAGGACTGCGTGCAGACCATTGCCAAGACGCTGCCCATCTGCTCGGTGCGCGGCGTGGCGTACTCCACCTTCACCATTCTGCATCTCGTAAACAACAGTGAGATGGAGCTGATTCAGTACGACAACCCGATGGTCATCCTCCTGCGGGACGGCGTAAACTACGAATACCCCCGCACCGAGATGAATATAGACGGAAAGAAGATATACAAGTCCGAAATCAAGCTCCGGGAGGATGATCTGTTCATCGCCATGAGCGACGGGTGTCCCCACGCCGGCATCGGCATGGCGTACAACTTCGGATGGAAGCGGGAGGACATCATTTCCTTCATGGAGAACGTGGCGCAGGTCGGCTACACCGCCAAAACACTGTCCACGATTCTGATTGACGAGGTGAACCGTCTCTACGGGAAAAAGCCCGGGGACGACGCGACAGCCTGTGTGGTCCGGGTGCGGCGGCGGGTGCCGATGAACCTGCTGTTCGGACCCCCGCGCGACCGGGATGACGTCAACCGGATGATGGCACTGTTCTTCTCCAAGGAGGGCAAGCACATCGTTTGCGGCGGCACAACTTCCACGCTGGCAGGAAAATATCTGGGCAAGCCGGTGCGCGCGCAGCTCAACTTCGCCGCGAGCGATATTCCCCCCATCGCGGAAATTGAGGGCGTGGATCTGGTCACGGAAGGCGTCATCACCATCAACCGGGTGGTGGAGTACGCCAAGGATGTGCTGGGCGAGAACAAGCTTTATGAAAAGTGGAGCTTCGGGCACGACGGCGCATCTCTCATCTGCCGGATGCTGTTCGAGGAAGCCACCGACATAAACTTCTACGTCGGACGGGCGGTAAACCCAGCCCACCAGAATCCGGATCTGCCCATCAATTTCAACATCAAGATGAATCTGGTTGAGGAGCTGTCCTCCTGCCTGAAGCAGATGGGCAAGCGCATCAAGGTCAGCTACTTCTGAGGAGTCGCTGATCTATCCGGCAGCCACACATCCAGCACGGTATACCGCCGCCGGGCGCATACCAAAACGACACAAACACTGTCCGCCGTTGCGGGGACAATTTCAAAGGAACAGGGAGAAGTCATGAGAAAGTTTGATACCAAGGTACAGCATCTGAAGTACAAGGTCCTGCGGGAAGTCGCGCGGGAGGCATGGGCAGACCGCCTGCCGGAGAGCGCAATCGATATTCCCAAGACCATCGTGCCGGGCAAAGTTCCGACCATGCGCTGCTGCGTATACAAGGAGCGCGCCATTCTGACCGAGCGCGTCAAGATTGCCATGGGCGGCGACAAGCACAACCCCAACGTGATTGAGGTTATCGACATTGCCTGCGACGAGTGCCCGGTCGGCGGCTACGAGGTCACGGCGGCGTGCCGCGGGTGCCTTGCCCACCGGTGCGAGGATGTGTGCCGCTTCGGTGCACTCACCTTTGACGAAAACCACGTGGCACATATCGACAAGAGCAAGTGCAAGGAGTGCGGCTCCTGCGCCAAGGTCTGCCCGTACAGCGCCATCCACAACTACCGCCGCCCCTGCGAATCCGCCTGCAAAATCAAGGCGATTTCCATGGGCGAGGAGAAGCAGGCAAGCATCGACAACTCCAAGTGCATCTCCTGCGGCGCCTGCGTGTACGCCTGCCCCTTCGGCGCGATTACGGACAAGTCCTTCATTCTCAACGTCATTGATATGATCAAGAAGAGCGAAAACAATTCCAAATACAAGGTTTTCGCGGTGGTTGCGCCCTCAATTTCCAGCCAGTTCACCTACGCCAAGCTGGGGCAGGTCATCACGGGACTGCGGGAGTTGGGCTTCTACACCGTCATCGAGGCGGCATTGGGCGCTGATATGGTCGCGCAGGCGGAGTCGCGCGAGCTGGCGGAGAAGGGCTTCCTGACAAGCTCCTGCTGCCCGGCGTTCGTGGACTACATACATAAGGCGTTCCCTTCCTTGATTCCCTTCGTGTCGCATAACCCGTCGCCCATGACGGCGATTGCGCGGTACATCAAGGAGCACGAGGCGCCTTGCAAGGTGGTGTTCATCGGTCCCTGCACAGCCAAGAAGATGGAGGTGCAGCGTGAGGAAGTCAAGCCGTATGTGGACGCTGCCATGACGTTTGAGGAGCTGCAGGCGCTGTTTGACAGCCGGGATATTGATATTACGACGCTTGCGGAGGGCGTGCTGGACAACGCCTCCTACTTCGGACGTATTTTTGCGCGGTGCGGCGGTCTGTCCGACGCCGTGGCGGAAGGTCTGAAGGAGCAGAACATTGACTTCACCGTCAAGCCCTGCGCCTGCGACGGCATTGAAGCCTGCAAGCTCGCGCTGCTCCAGAAGAGCAAGAACCGGCTGGATGCCAACTTCATTGAAGGTATGGCGTGCATCGGCGGCTGTATCGGCGGCGCAGGCTGTCTGACACACGGCGAAAAGAACAAGGCAGAGGTGGACAAATACGGCCGCGAGGCGTTTGAAAAGACCATCGCCGATGCCGTGTCGGTGCTGAAGCACTGAAGAGAATATGGCTTTTGCGGTGCCGGTGCGAGCCGGCACCGCAAAAAAGAGCTTGTATTCGTAACAGAAAGTGGTATAATCAGGGTGCAGAAATCCATATTCGCAAGCGTTGGTATGATGACAACGGCATTCTCAATATCAGCGTCATTGACTTCCTGCTGGATGACACGCTTGTTTAGCGGCAGTCGCAATCTTCTTTGAAAAAATATCTTTCCCCATTTCCGGGAGCACGAAAAAAGCCCCATCCCATAAGGGAATCGGGCTTTTTACCTCAAATATCTTTCAAGAGGCTTATCGTGGCTGTTATGGTCTTAAAAGATGCCACGGCAAAACGGCAAATTCATCGATAATATCAAGCTTTTTTCGGCTCTTTTAATTACGATCACCCCATTTTAGAATTGAAAACTCGCTTTTTTATGTTCAACCAGTAAACTTGTTTATGGTCTTAAAAGATGCCGCTATTTCGTTTTTTCTCTGCCGTTAAAATGTCCTGAATTGCGTTTTCCGCTTCCCACGGAAAGTCTGCCGAATTGAAATGTCCGTATGCAGAAGTCTTTTTGTAAATCGGCTTCTTCAAGTCGAACCGCTCAATGATTGCGGCAGGACGAAGGTCAAATACCTTTGTAACTATCTCGGCGAGTTCTTCGTCCGAAAGGTTTGATGTCCCGAACGATTCAACCGAAACAGCAAGAGGTTCTGCTTTCCCGATGGCATACGAAATGCCGACCTGACAGCAGTCGGCGAGTCCTGCTTTTACAAGATTCTTTGCAATGTATCTTGCCATGTAGGCACCAGAACGATCGACTTTTGTTGCATCCTTTCCGGAAAATGCTCCGCCACCGTGCGCTGCAAGACCGCCATAGGTGTCCACCATAATCTTTCGCCCGGTGAGTCCCGTATCTGCTTCCGGTCCACCGATATTGAAACATCCCGAAGGATTGATCAGAATTTCCGTATTTTCATCGGCGGGAAAAACAGACAGTGCGACAGGAAGTACATCGTTCAAAATCTCATCTTCAAGTTCTTTGGTCGGTTTCTTCCACGAGTGCTGAACCGATACGACCACCGTTTTGATCCGCTTGGCTTTGCCGTTTTCGTATTCCACTGTGACTTGTGCTTTGCCATCGGGCATTACACCACGAAGGCGATGCTCACGCTTTTGAATATCGATTTCCCGGCAAATGTTGTGTGCAAGCACAAGCGGCAGAGGAAGCATTTCCTCAGTTTCGTATGTGGCGTAGCCGTATACCGTTCCCTGATCGCCTGCCCCAAGTGAGGAATATCTGTCCTCGCACCCGTTTCGTTCTTCAAGCGAATTCGAAACCCCACTTGCAATGTCTTTGCTCTGACGATGGCAGTTGACGAACACACGGAAATCATCCGGGCTGTAACCGCAGATCTGAAGTGCTTTCTTCACATCGCTCTCGATATACGGACGAAGTTCACAGGTGATTTCACCGGCAACGATGATCTTTCCGCCGGTTGCCATGACCTCACACGCCACGCGGGAGTCGGGATCGACTTCAAGACAACTGTCGAGGATGAAGTCTGCGATAAAATCGCAGAGTTTGTCGGGATGACCGACGCGGACGCTTTCACAGGTTTTGTAGGTTTTCATTTTGTTCTCCTTATTTTGATTTGTTGTTTGATTGGCTTCTTTTTCTTTGCAAGTGCTTTTCTGAAAAAATCGTCGGAGTGAAAACACTGCCCGACTGTTGATTCTTCAAAGCCTCTCGCCGTATCAGTTGCTGTATTCATGCCTTATTTTCTCCTGAATAAAAAGAACGCCGGCATCTCTGTCGGCGTAAATTTGCTTTTTGGGAACCTCTAAAAATCAGTTCCCGCATCAATTTCCGCGATTCAACGGTGAAAATAATGAAATCGGAGCGGCGAATCGCATGCTTGCCTCGAATTTCATGTATTTCTTGGGGTTAGAAGCCCCGAAATTGCGGGCGTAT
>CAVIJF010000018.1:0-36773 GCA_963643175.1 bacterium | reverse complement strand
TACATATAATATATATATTGTTGTAATATGTATTATGCACAATATTATTGCCTA
This sequence comes from bacterium, assembly GCA_963643175.1. Taxonomy (GTDB): domain Bacteria; phylum Bacillota; class Clostridia; order Oscillospirales; family CAG-272; genus CAMEON01. The sequence goes on along the minus strand of CAVIJF010000018.1, from coordinate 36,719 downwards.
TAGAAGGCAGTTCGTATGCTGTTCCTGCGGAGTGAATACCGGGGTTGACTGGGAGGCACTCCCCTGTGACGGCAACTGCGTCGGCATGCTGATGAACAGGGAGGTAAACTGATATGAAGGCTAAAACAAGATGCAGGTATCTGATTCGGGCAACTCTGGCGTTCCTTCTCGTTTTTTCGATTTCCCTGCCGTTAGGCTCCTGCCTGACAGGCGATACGACAACCGGGAAAGAGTCCGGGAAGGAATCGGAAGCAGCGCAGGATGCTACTGATGGACTGAGCCGTCTGGATGTGGCTCTTTCCATTCAGAAAGGACTTCTTCCTGCGGAGGAAACACAGCAGGCGGAGGAGACTCTTCCGGGTGAGCTGACACCGGTACAGTACCTCCCGCAGGCACCGCAGGATCTGGTCGGTCATCGGCTGCTTCTGACCCTGACGGGCAAGAACTACGAAGGCGAAACCGTGTTCCGCTACACCGCACCGCAGGGAAACAGCGGGGAAGAACTGGCGGTTTTCTTCGGATCCCCCGACAGTAAGAACGGAGGCGGGTTCTACGCCCTGATCCTGAAGACCGAATACGGCAGTATGGGTGGTTTCCTTGACGAAAGCAAAAAGGGTTCCCTGACAGGAACCGTAACGGCAGTCCGGTATATCAGCTTTACCGATATGCTGCACTCTTCCAACAATATTTCCGCGCTGAAAAACGGCGGGGAGGCTTCCGCCGCCGGAGCGGACAGCGTAATCTGCTACGGCTCCATAGCGGAGGACGGCAGTATTTCCGCCGTGGACGGGGGCACCAAGGACGCGCCCGCCGCGGATGTATTTGAATCCACGCTTGCCCGGTTCGGGCTTTCATAACAAGACCATCTGGCACCGTTGTGCAGTGAAGCCTTTCACCGCGCACGGCACGGTGCCGCAGGGGGGGCATCCCGGATGCCCTCCTTTTTTGCGGCAAATGCCTGCCCCGTTTCCCTTGACAAATGCGCCGCGACTTGCTATAATTGGGGGGAATCCGCCGCCGCGACCGGCGGCAGAACACCGCCGGCAGGCGTTGACCGTTACCCGGCGGCAGGGAGGAGAACCGTACACATGAAATACTATCTCGGCATTGATATAGGCGGCACGAAATGCGCCGTCATACACGGCGACAGCGAGGGGCACATCCTGCATAAGGAGCGCTTCGATACCCGCGACTGCGCCGCCACCGTCACCCGGATTCTGGACACAGCCGCCGCCATGGCGGAGTCCGCCGCCCGGCAGGGGCAGGCAGTCTGCGCCGTCGGCGTAAGCTGCGGCAGTCCGATGGATTCGGCACGCGGCATCATCAAAGAGCCGCCCAACCTGCCCGGCTGGGTGGATGTCCCCATCACGGATATGCTCACCGCCCGGCTGGGACTGCCCGCCGCCCTGTGCAACGACGCCAACGCCTGCGCTTTGGCGGAATGGCGCTTCGGCGCGGGCAAGGGAACGCGCAACATGGTTTTCCTGACCTTCGGCACCGGCATGGGCGCCGGACTGATTCTGGACGGGCACCTGTATGCCGGAACCTGCGACGCGGCGGGGGAAATCGGGCATATGCGGCTGGCGCCGGACGGTCCTGTCGGCTATTTCAAGGCAGGCTCCTTTGAGGGCTTCTGCTCCGGCGGCGGACTTGCCAAAATGGGACAGCGGCTGGCGCTGGAAGCGATCCAGCGCGGCGAGGCGCCCGCCTTCTGCCCGACGCTTGCGGATCTCTCCTCCGTGACGGCAAAATCCATCGCGGACGCCGCCCACGCACCGGAGCCGGATCCGGTTGCGCTTGCCGTCTATGCGCAATGCGGCACGCGTCTCGGGCAGGCACTCGCCGTGCTTGTGGACGTTCTCAACCCGGAGTGCATCGTGCTGGGCAGTGTCTTTGCCCGCTCCGGCGACCTGCTCATCCCCACCATGCAGCGCGTCCTGTCCGCGGAATGCCTCCCGGATTCGCTCGCCGTCTGCCGCGTCGTTCCCGCCGCCCTCACCGAATCCGTCGGCGACCTCGCCGCCCTTACCGTGGCAATGGAAGCGGAGAACGCAGGGAACGCAGGGAACGCGGAGAGCGCGGAGAGCGCGGAGAGCGCCGGGGAAACTTCTTGAAAGAAGTTTTCCCGCACCCCATCAAGAACTTTTCCCGACAAGAGGCAGGATGCGGTGCCGGGCACACCGGAACCATCCCGCATCCCAAAAGCCACAGGAGGAAACAATATGCTGACAGACAAACCCACTTTCGGTCCCGGCGGCAACGGCGACTGGTTTTACCGCGACGGCGGAAAAGCCACAACACAGGCGCCCGCGTGGCTGGCAAAAATCGGACTGGACGCCTATGAGTACGAGGCGGGCAGGGGCGTGACCGCCGGGGAGAACTCCCTGCGTGCCACGGGACAGGCGGCGGCACAGCACGGTATCCGGATGTCCCTGCATACCCCCTACTTCATTTCGCTCTCCGGCGCCGTGGAGGAGAAACGGCTGGCAAGCATCGGCTATATTCAGAAATCGCTCTGGGCGGCGGAACTGCTGGGCGCGGACACAATCGTCATCCACAGCGGCAGTGCGGGAAAAATGAGCCGCGCGGAAGCCATGCGGCTGTCCTGCGACACGCTGGCGCGCGTGATGGAGGCGGTGGGCGATACGCCGATCCGGCTGGGCATCGAAACCATGGGCAAGGTGAATCAGCTGGGTACGCTGGACGAGGTGATTGAGCAGTGTCGGGTGGATCCGCACTTCCATCCGGTGGTGGATTTCGGGCACCTGAACGCGCGGGAGCGGGGCGGACTGTTCCCCGACTGCGACAGCTACCGGCGGGTGTTCTCCACCGTCGCGGAGAAATTGGGCGATGCCTACGCGCGGCATATGCACTGCCACTTTTCGCGCATTGAATACACGGAGGGCGGGGAAAAGCGCCACCTGACCTTCGCTGACCGGCAGTACGGTCCCGCCTTTGAGCCGCTGATGGAGGCGATTGTCCGGGAGGGCGTCTGCCCGCGCATCATCTGCGAATCGGACGGAACCATGGCGGAGGACGCACTGACCATGAAGCGGTATTGGCAGAGCCTGACGGACTGAGCCGCGCATCATAAAAAAGTTAATCCATATACAGAAAGAAAGAAGGAAATATATCCATGTCACATCTTACCAATCTGCAGACCCGCATGAAGGCGGGCGAAGTGGAGGCGGTGCTCGTCTCCTCCGAAATCAACCAGCGCTACCTGACCGGGCTGAACTACACGGACGGCTACGTGCTTGTCCTGCCGGAGGCGGCGTACCTGCTGGCGGATTTCCGCTACATTGAGGTGGCGCGTGCCACGGTAAATCCCGCCGAGACCGAGGTCATCATGCCGGAGGGCGGAATGCTGTCCTGTGTGGCGGGACTGTTGGAAAAGCACGGCGTCCGGCATCTTGCCTACGAGGAGGAGACGGTATCCTGCGCCCTGCGCATCCGGTTTGCGGAAGCCTTCCCCGGCGTGGAGCTGATGACGGGTGCGTCGCGCCTGATTGACGCGCTGCGTCTGTTCAAGGACGCAGACGAAATCGCGTTCATGACCCGGGCGCAGAAGCTGACGGACGACGCTTTCTCACACATCCTGAACTTCATCACGCCGGAGCGCACCGAGCTGGAGGTTGCGCTGGAGCTGGAATTCTATATGCGTGCGCACGGTTCCGAGGGAACCGCCTTTGATACGATTGCGGTATCGGGTGCCAATTCTTCCAAGCCGCACGGCGTGCCGGGCGACCGCAAGCTGACCCCCAACGCCTTCTTCACCATGGATTTCGGCGCCCGCTGGAACGGCTACTGCGCCGACATGACGCGCACGGTGGTGCTGGGCAAGGCGGACGATGACATGAAGCGTCTGTACGGCACGGTTCTGGAAGCGCAGACACGCGCCATTGAGTCCCTGCACGTCGGGATGCCCTGCTGTGACGCGGACAAGGTTGCACGCGACATCATCGATAATGCGGGGTACAAGGGTTGTTTCGGGCACAGTCTCGGGCACGGTGTCGGGTTGTACATTCACGAGTCGCCCCGCTTTGCCGCCACCTATCCGCGCGACATCACGCTCCGTCCGGGGCACGTTGTGACTGTCGAGCCGGGCATTTACATTGCCGGCAAGTACGGCTGCCGCATTGAGGACATGATTACCGTTCTGCCTGACGGCACGATTCACGACTTCACGCAAAGCCCCAAGCAGCTGATTGAACTGTAACGGACTGACGGAGGAGTCCGATCCCCGGCGCTGACGGCTTTGTCCGGTCTTCAAATTGCTTTTCTCCCCCCATCCCTCGACCCCCTTCCCCGGCGGGGAAGGGGGGGATTCAAAGTTATCTTCTGCAAGGGGCTTCGCCCCTTGCAACCCCGCGCCGCACCAGACGCGGCACTGCCCGCCGGGCTGCTTGCGGCACCTTCCGGAACGCCGGGACACGTAACCCCCGTCACCGCCGTGAAATCAACACAAATCCTTCTTTTTGCTGTTCCCCTGCACCGCAAAAGGTGCTATACTGTGCTCACAGACAGGGGAAAAGCCCGGTCGCAGCACGCGACCCGGCACCCCCGGAACACAAAGGAGGATAATTCCATGAACACAGACAAATTTTTCGCCGAACAGATGGCAAACGAGTATGCCCCCAAGGACGCCTCAAAGGTGGTCGCCCTGCGTAAACTGGATCGCCGCGCCAAACGCCCCGCATTGGTGTTCGCATATGCCTTCGGCATCGCCATGGCATTGGTGCTGGGCACCGGGATGTGCCTTGCCATGCAGGTCATCGGGGACGGCTCCGCACTCATGATGGGCGTGGGCATTGCCGTCGGATGCGTCGGTATCGCCGGCGTGTCGGTCAACTATGCCCTGTACCGCAGGATTCTGGAAAAGGGTAAGCAGAAGTACGCCTATGACATCATCCGGCTTGCCCGCGAAATCTCCGAGGAGTAAAGCATGAAGCGCCTTGTGCGGGGACTGCTGTTCCCGCCCGCATGGGTGCTCTGCACCCTGCCGCCTGCCGTGTTCGCCTGCCTGATTGCGGCGGCGGTGCGGGGCGTACCGCAGGGTACGGCGCTGTACATTCTGTACGCTCTGTCAGCGTATGCGCTGACGCTTTGGGCGCTTGCCGTGCCCCGACTGCTGCGCACGGTGCGCCGCGTGCGGGCGGGGGTGCGCGCAACGCGCCTCGGCGGTCGCTACCTGACAGACCCCCGCTTCCACGGCACGGTGCGCATGGTGCAGGCAACGGTCGCCAATCTGTGCTGCGCCGTATTCCGCACCGTGACCGGTATCCACTACGGCTCCCGCTGGTTCCTGTCGCTGGCGGGGTACTGCTTCCTGCTGGCACTGACCCGCGCCTGCCTGCTGTTGGGATTGCACCGCCGGGCGGGCAGGGAAGACCCCCTTGCCTATGAGTACACCTGCTACCGCCGGGCGGCGCGGATGCTCCTGCTTGTCAATCTGGCGATTGCCGTCATGGCGGTGCAGACCGTGCGCGAGAACGCGGGCTTCGTCTACCCCGGAACCGTCATTTACGCCTCAGCCGCCTACACATTCTATGCCGTGGCGCACGCGGTGGTCAGCCTTGTGCGCCTGCGCCGGACGGGCAGTCCCATCCTGTCCGCCGGCATGACCGTCGGCGTGGCGGAGGCGCTGATGTCGCTGTTCGGCTTGCAGACCGCCATGATAGCCGCCTTCTCCCCGGAGGATGCCGCATTCCGGCTCCGGATGAACACAATCACCGGCGCCGCCGTCTGCACCGCCGTTCTGACAGCTGCCATTGTTATGCTGATCCGCGCACGGGCGCCGCGCCCATTGCGTGCGCCGCGCACATTACGCAAGCCGTCCCGCCGCCGCAGAACAGAGGAGGACAGGACATGAACAAATCCGAAAGCAAGTATTTCAACACCGCCGTCCGCATGGATGAGGCGCTGATTTCCCTGCTGGCACGCAAGGACTTCGCCTTCATCACCGTCCGGGAGATATGCGAGACGGCGGGCGTCAACCGTTCCACCTTTTACCTGCACTACGAGAATACCGGCGATCTGCTGGAGGAAGCGGTGCGGTACACGGAGGAGCGGTTTTTCGCCTGCTTCCCGCCCGAACAGCGGTCGGTGAAGCAGAACCTGCACGACTGCCCGCCGGACAGGCTGATTTTCATCACGCCGGAGTTCCTGACGCCGTACCTGACTTTCATCCGGGACAACCGCCTGATTTACCGGACGGCGCTCGCCAAGCCGGAGCTGTGGCGGGGCGAGCAGAAGTACAGCGCCCTGTTCCGCGACGTGTTCAACCCCATACTGGAACGCTTCCATTACCCCGCCGGAATGCGCGGGCAGGTCGTCGCGTTCTACATCGGCGGCATCACGGCAGTCATTTCCGCGTGGCTGAAGGAGGACTGCCGCCAGCCGGTGGAGGAGATTATCCGCGTCATCCAGACCTGCATTTTCCCGTTGGAGAAGGGGATCGACTGACGGAACAGCTGGAATACAACAATCTGTTTATTTAACAACCGGGCATTTGCACAGTTCGGACAGGAGGCGCACCATGCAGTTTACCGACACGCACGCACACTACTTTGACCGGAAATTCGACGCCCTGCCGGGCGGGGCGCAGGGCGTTCTGGACGACCCGGCGTTCCGCGCATCGGTACGGGCGGTTGTCAATATCGGAACCAATCTGCAGAACAGCCGGGAGGCGGTCGCGCAGGCGGCGCGGTTCCCGTTCATGGCGGCGGCGGTCGGCATACACCCGGAGGACTGTCAGGTGTACCCCGGTGCGCCGGGCTGGTACGAGGGGCAGAAGCCGCTGGAGCCGGAGGAGGAGCTGCCCCGCCTGCGGGCGTGGCTTGCCGACCCGGCGGCGCGGCGGCGCGACAAAATCGTCGCAATCGGGGAAATCGGGCTGGATCGCCACTGGCAGCCGGTGGACACCGCGCGGCAGGAGGCGTTCTTTGACGGACAGCTGGCGCTGGCGGTCGAGCTGGATATGCCTGTCATCGTCCATGACCGCGAGGCGCACGGCGCCTGTCTGGACGCCGTGTGCCGCCACTCCGGAGTGCGCGGTGTGTTCCACGGCTACTCCGGCTCGGCGGAGATGGCAAAAGAGCTTGTCCGGCGCGGATTTTTCATCGCCTTCGGCGGGTCGCTGACCTACCGCGGTGCCGACCGCCTGCGTGCCGTCGCCGCCTCGGTGCCGCCGGAGCGCCTGCTGCTGGAAACCGACTGTCCCTATATGTCCCCCGTGCCGCTGCGCGGAACCGTGAACCGCTCCGACAACATCCTCCACATCGCGCAGGTGCTCGCGCCCCTGCACGGCATGACCCCGGAGCAGCTGGCGGATATTACCAACCGCAACGCCGCCCGGCTGTTCTCTTTGGGCACGGTTTTACCCGATTTTTGCTGAAATTGTGCTGAATGCACAAAAAGCGAAGTGAAAATTCTACACGCCGCGTACAAAAATATACTTTTGCGATATTGAAAAAAAACGCCGGATACTGTATAATGGGGATGTTACCGAAAAAGCAACCCGTTTCTATTGTTTTTTTGTATAACAGAATCCATGAAATAAATATACAGAAAGGTGTCCTCCCCCGCGGACAGCGGCACGCGCTCCTGTCCCCGTCGGCGGCGGATGAAGGTGAATCACTATGGCGGCATTCAATACCAAACAGATCCGGAACCTGGCTCTTCTCGGTCACGGCGGCTGCGGAAAGACTTCTGTCGCCGAGGCGATGCTGTACGTGACCGGCTCTATCGATCGTCTCGGCAGCACCGCGCAGGGCAACACGACCTGCGACTATGACTCCGAGGCACGCGCACGTGGCTTTTCGCTTGCCGCAACGCCTGCCTATATGACGTGGAAGGATACCCGCATCAACGTCATCGACACGCCCGGGTTCCTTGATTTTGCCGGTGAGGTCAAACAGGCGGTCCGCGTGGCGGACGCCGCCGTTATCTGCGTGGACGGCAAGGCGGGCGTCGAGGTCGGCACCGAGCTTGCATGGGACGCCGCCTGCGAGGCGGGCATCCCCCGCGCCTTCTTTGTCAACAAGTGCGACGACGAGGACTGCAAATTCGAACGCGTGTTCCGTCAGCTGCACGCCACCTTCGGCGTCTCGGTCTGCCCCGTGTTCATCCCCGTGGAGACCGGCAATGACGTCACCATGATCGACCTGCTCACCATGCGCCCCTTCAAGTACGACGAGAAGGGCAAGCGCACCGAAATCGCCATGCGTATTGGCTGGGAGCACACCGCTTCCGAGTTCAAGGACGCATTGAATGAGGCGCTTGCCGGTACCGCCGACGAGCTGATGGAGAAGTTCTTCGAGGGTGAGTCCTTCACGCTGGAGGAGTCTGTCGAGGCGCTGCACAACGGCATCATTCAGGGCACCATCGTGCCCGTGTACTGCGGCTCGGCTGTCCATCTGTGGGGCATTGTCGCCATGCTGGATGCCATCGCCGGTTCCTTCCCACGCCCGACCGCACGCAAGTTCGAGAAGGACGAGAACGGAAAGCACGTCCCGATTGATATTGAGGGAGACCCTGCGCTGTTCGTGTATAAGACCGTCGCCGACCCGTTCGTCGGCAAGATGTCTTTCTTCAAGGTCATGGCGGGTACGCTCCGGCGCGATATGTCCCTGCGCAACCTGCGCACCGGCGTCAGCGAGAAAATGGCGCATATCTACATTATGAAGGGCAAAGAGCAGACCGAGGTGGATGAGCTCGCCTGCGGCGACCTTGGCATGATTGCCAAGCTGACCAATACCAACACCGGCGATACCCTGTGCGCCTCCGGCGACGTTGCCTATGCCCGTGCGGAATACCCCACGCCGTATATGTGCCGCGCCATCATGCCCGAAACCGCCAAGGACGAGAGCAAGATTTCGCAGGCGATTGCCAAGATGCTGGAGGAAGATCTCACCCTGCGGTACGAGAACAACCCCGAAACCAAGCAGATGCTGATTTACGGTATGGGCGATATGCACCTCTCCGTGCTTGCCGCCAAGCTCAAGACGCGTTTCGGCGTGTCCGTCCGGCTGGAGGAGCCGAAGATTCCCTACCGCGAGAAGATTACCAAGCCCTGCGACGTCGAGGGCAAGCACAAGAAGCAGAACGGCGGTTCCGGTCAGTACGGACACGTGAAGATCCGCTTCGCCCCCGGCGAGGAGGAGGGTCTGACCTTCGTGGACGCCACCGTCGGCGGCTCCGTACCCAAGAACTTCATTCCCGCCGTTGAGAAGGGTTTGCAGGATGCCATGGCAAAGGGTGCCGTCGGCTTCCCGCTGGTGCGCCTGCGTGCCGAGCTGTATGACGGCTCCTACCACGCCGTGGACTCGGATGAACTTTCCTTCCGCACCGCCGCCAATCTGGCGTACAAGAAGTGCCTGGAGCTGGGCGCGCCCGTCCTGTTGGAGCCGGTCGGTGAGCTGTTCGTCACGATTCCGGAGTCGCTGGTCGGCGACATTATGGGCGACCTGAACAAGCGCCGCGCGTCGGTGCTGGGTATGCACCCGCACGAGGGCAGAACCGGCTACACGACAATTGAGGCGTCCGCGCCCAAGTCCGAGCTGGCGGACTACCCCATCGCCCTGCGCGCCATGACGCAGGGACGCGGATGGTTTGAGTACGCCGTCACCGGCTACGATACCGTTCCCGCCAACGTGGCAGCCAAGGTCATCGCTGCCCTGCAGAGCAAGTGATGCCCTGACCTCACCGCCAACCTCGGGGCTGTCGCGCGGCGCAACGCGCCGACATGCGGCAGCCCTGCGCCGTTTTACGGCGTCCTGCACCGCCGGCATACGCGGTGCTCCCGGCGAATTCTGCAACTTCCGGAGGGGAAAAGCACCAAATCGCGCCGCGGCACTGCCGAAGGGTGCGCCGGACGCCCGGTATGCATATAATTTCACAAAACCGCACGTTTGCGCATAAATATGCGGAATCCACGTGATTTTACGGATATTTTATGAATACCCCGTCTTTTTTGCCCGGGACGGGCAGCGCATAGTGCACAAACCGGGGCAGGCGGAATCAAAAAATATAGTTTATAATGCAGAAACTGTGAAAAGGGTATTGCATTGGCAGTGAAAATGTGCTATAATCCACCTAATTCACCGGATAGTCTATTTGCATGACATTTTTTCAAAGTTGCAAAAAGGCGACCGGGGAGTGGTCTGCCCGTGCTGCCACATCACTGCCGCACGTTGCGGCTGGGGACTGTGGAGAGCCCGGCGCAACGGCGGCTTTCTGCATATTATGCAGAATTTTCGGCTTTTCCACGTGTGCCGACAGGAGCCGACCGGCAGCTTACGGTATAATGGCACCCCCACAGGTGTCGCTATATAAAAAACAGATGGAGGAAAATACTATGAAAAAAATCAGAATCATCTCACTTTTGATGGCAGTTCTGATGATCCTCCCTTTCGCCGCCGCCTGTGCTAAGACAGAGGGTGACGGGACGGGTACGGGATCCGGTGCCGAAGCGGGCAAGAGCAACAAACCCGAGAACGATGACGGTACCCTGAACTACCTCAACGTGGACGGTCTGACCTACGGCAAGGACGGAGACTACATCTCCCTCTATGACCTGTACGGCAAGGACGTCACGGTTGCCGATGTCAAGCAGAATGACGACGGTGACTACTACATCGAGAAGGACGGCAAGCAGTACGTCCTGGGTCTCGACTTCCTGAGCATGGCGATGGTCTACAACTGCGGCAACGGCACCGAAGCCGAGCAGAAGCAGGCATATGCCAAGTGGTGGCAGTGGTACATCGAGAGATGGAACAAGCTGCTCCCCGAGATGCCCCTGTACTCCAACGAGTACTACGATGTGTACAACACCGCTATCGGCTCCGTCAAGGAGAACCCGACCAACCCCTTCTGGAGTGTTGACAGTGCTCTGATTGACTGGACCTCCAGCAAGACCGAGAAGGATATCATTATCGGCAACTCCACCGAGCTGTCCGGTACCTTCCGTTACGCGACCTTTGGTGCAAGCAGCCCCGGAGCCGCTGACCTTGCTGTGCAGAACATGACCGATGAGTACGGCACCGTCGTTGCCAACAAGCAGGGCGAGTATGTCTGGAACTCCACCGTTGTCAAGGCGCACAACGAGACCGTCAACGCGGACGGCACCAAGACCTTCGAAATCGAAGTGTGGGACGATCTGAAGTTCAGCGACGGCTCCGCTGTCACTGCCAAGGACTTCATCGCGCACACGCTGGCGTTCGCTTCTCCTGTTGCGGCTGAGGCTGCCGGCAAGAACCACCGCTCCGGCATGACGCTGGTCGGCTATGCCGATTTCGCTGCCTACACTGGTCCCGGCTCCGCTGAGGGCAAGAAGGAATTCGCCGGTATCCGCCTGCTGGGCGACTACAAGTTCTCCGTTACGGTTGCCGCTGACTACCTCCCCTACTTCTATGACGTGACCTACGCCAGCTACGGTGCCGAGTACGCCAAGATGTGGCTGGGCGATGCCGAAATCAAGGATGACGGCAACGGCGTTTACCTGTCCGACAGCTTCTATGCCAAGGACGGCGACAGCTATGTGATGGCTGCGCACATCAAGGCTACCTCCAAGGATACCGATACCTCCAAGTATCCGTACTCCGGTCCTTACGTGGTGGAGAGCTACGATGCCGCTACCAAGACCGCTGTCCTGAAGAAGAACACCTACTACAAGGGCAACTTCGAGGGTGTCAAGCCCGCTATCGAGAAGGTTGTCTACAAGAAGGTCGTCTCCTCCACTCAGCTTGAGGACCTCAAGTCCGGCGGCGTGGACGTCCTGATGGGCATCACCGGCGGCGACGCCACCAAGGAAGCGCTGAGCCTGATCGACTCCAGCAACGGCAAGTATGCGTCCGTCAACTACAGCCGCGCCGGCTACGGTAAGCTGGGCTACCGCTGCGACTTCGGCCCTGCGCAGTTCACCGCTGTCCGCCAGGCTATCGCCTACTGCGTCGACCGTGAGAACTTCGCCAAGACCTTCACCGGCGGCTACGGCACCGTCTCCAACGGTCCGTACTACACCGGCTCCTGGATGTACCAGGCTGTCAAGAGCAACATCAAGCTGAACGCTTACGCAGTCAGCAAGGATACCGCCATCGCCATTCTTGAGGCTGACGGCTGGAACTACGATGCGGAAGGCAACGAGTACACCACCGGTGTCCGCTACAAGAAGATTGCCGCTTCCGTCATCAAGGAAGCAGACAAGACCTACGCCTCCAAGGACGGCAAGTACAAGACCACCAAGGTTGGTGACTTCTACTATATGCCTCTGGTCATCAACTGGTTCGGTACCACCAACAACGACTTCACCGACCTGCTTGTGACCGGTTTCCAGAGCAACTCCAACATTGAAGCTATCGGTATGGTAGTTCAGAACACCTTCGGTGACTTCTACCCGATGCTGGCTGAGCTGATCCAGAACAACTACGGTTCCGGTACCTACGGCGGAACGCCTCTTTACAGCGCGTTCAACTTCGCTACCGGCTTCACCTCTGCCGCATACGATTATGCATACGGCAACACCGTTGATCCTTCGATGTACAATGACTATTCCAGCTACTACATCCAGGACATCGCTGATATTGTATTCCTGAAATAAGGAAGCAGTTTCCGCTTCTCCCCCTCTGTGAGGGGGAGAAACCCGCAGCACCGCAGGAAGGGGCTTCCGCCCCCTCCTGCGGGTTGCTTGTAAATAGGGGAGTTTTTTCCTCACCCGCAGCCTTTAACTTTTGAAAAGAAGAAAGCTCCGCGAGTATGCCGCGAATCTGCCGGCAGGCACCCGCGGCTCCTCTCCGCGGTTCTTTCATAGCATAGAGAATCCGAAAAATACGTCATAAGGAAGACAGGATATGGGAAAGTATATACTGAAGAGATTGGGATATATGTTGATAGTCCTGCTGATCCTTTCTTTCCTCATGTTTCTCCTTTACAATGCCGCGTCGGGCGACCGCGCTTACGTAAAGGCATATGGGGAAGTGAAGGAGCTGAAAAATGTCACCCCCGAACAGCGCCAGGCGATATTCGATGAGACGTATCTCCGGTATCAGCGCGAATACGGTACAGACAATCCCAATAAAATCGTACAGTACCTGCGCTGGATGGGCTTTTACCCGTACTACGACGGGCAGTTCAACGGATTGGTGCAGGGTAACTTCGGCTACTCCGATTACTACCGCGACGACGTGATCAATGTCGTCAAGGCGCCGATGAAGAACACCATCCTCATCAACATCTGCGCGACCGTCCTTGCTCTTGCCATCACCATCCCGCTCGGCATCCATTGCGCCGTCAAGCGCGGCAAGGCGGGCGACAAAATCATGCAGGTGCTGACCATCATCGGGTACAGCCTGCCGACCTTCCTTATATCCCTGCTGTTTATCTGGCTGTTCTGTTCGCGGCTGGGCATATTCCCGCCTTCCGGCATGAAGACGCCCGGCTCGTCTTACACTGGCTTCCGCAATATCCTTGACCGGGCGTACTATCTGGCGCTCCCGCTCATCGTCATGACCTTCTGCTCGCTGGGCGGCATGACCCGGTACGTGCGCGCCTCCATGATTGACGCGCTGTCCATGGACTGCATCAAGACCGCCCGCGCAAAGGGTCTGCGCGAGAAGGTCATCATCTACTCGCACGCATGGCGCAACGCGCTGATTCCCATCGTGACGCTGGTCGTGGGCTGGTTCCTCGGCATATTCTCCGGTTCGGTTGTCATCGAGCAGATATTCGCTATCAACGGTATGGGCAAGATTATGATTGACGCGCTGAACACCAGCGACAATGACCTGATTCTGCTGATGCAGCTGTTCTACGTCCTGATTGCACTGACCGGCAACCTGATTATCGACATCGTGTACGGTCTGGTAGACCCGCGCGTGCGCGTGAATAAGTAAGGGAGGGTTCAACCATGAGCGAAAACAATAAGCATCCCTCCGCCGGGCGCGAAAAGAAGCGTTCCGGTTGGCTCCGGCGGCTCTTCTTCGGCGGGAGCAAGACCCTTGCCGACGATATGCTGGAAACCGACCGCTACGGTCAGCAGAAAATCGAGGATGTGGAAGTCATCCTGAGTCCCGGCAAGCAGATAGCCAAGGGCTTCTTCGAGAAGAAGTACGCCGTGGTCGCGCTTGTCATCGTGGTGGTGATGTTCCTCATCGCGTTTGTCGGTCCGCTGTTCATGCCCAAGTACTTCGACGCCTACGCCGAGACGACGCAGCAGAGCATCTACCCTACCATGAGCATGATGAATATGCCCAAGGAGCTGCAGAAGGACGTCAAACAGGTGTCCTCCTACGGTCCCTTCACGGTCGGTCTGTCCGGCTCGGGCAAGGTTTACGTCTGGGGATGTACCCAGATAGGCACGACGGGATTTGACGTTTCCAATATTCCGGAGGAAGTGCAGAACGCCAATATCGTCATGGTCGCCGCCGGTATCGACCATATCATCGCCATTGATGACAAGGGCAAAATCTACGGCTGGGGCAACTACAAGCTCGGACAGTACGGACGGTATGACGAGTTTGCGGACTCCTCCTTTATCCTGCCCATCCCGCAGGATCTGTATGACAACGGCGTAGACGTGTCCAAGGTCAAGAAGCTGATCTGCGGCTACCAGTCCACCGCCATCCTGATGGAGGACGGCACGCTGTACATCTGGGGCAACAAGTATGCGTACAGCAACATGGAGTTCTTCGCCACCATGAACGATGTGGACGAGTCACTGGACTTCGAGCCGGAAAAGACCCTGCTGCAGGATATTGCCTTCACGCTGAACTATATCGTCGGCGTCCGGATGCCTCCGGAGGGCGGCGGAATCTATGAGCCGCTTGTGTTCGGCCCGGCGGTGCTGGAGTCCTTTGAGCAGCCCAGCGCCGACTTCACCAGCGTCGGCTCCAAAATCAAGACCACGCTCCGGGAGCACGCTCAGAACGGGCAGGATGCCACCATTGAGCGCGTCTTTGCGACCGCTACCACGGTTGCGTACCAGCTCTCGGACAACACCGTCCTGTTCGGCGGCGCCTTCCAGAATCAGGAGCGCTCCTACATCGCGCCGCCCACGCTGGCGGAGGGCGAGTATTTCACCGACATCCAGACCGGTATCCACCACTACACGGGACTGACCAACCTCGGCAACGTGTACTCCTTCGGCGAGAACCTGTTGGATCAGTGCGAAACGCCCAAGAACCTCAAGAAGGTTGCCCACGTCTATGCGTGCGGCTTCCAGACTTACACGACCGACGAGAACAACCAACTGCTCCAGAAGTGGGGAAATAAGGGCTATCTCTTCGGGACAGACAAGAACGGCGCGGACATCTTCCAGCGTATCGTCAACGGCTCCAAGATGACCATGACCATCGGCGGTGTCGCCGTGCTGATTTCCACCATCATCGGCATTATCGTGGGCTGTGTCGCCGGCTACTTCGGCGGCAAGGTGGACATCGCGCTGATGCGCGTGACCGAGGTGTTTGCGGCTATCCCCTTCCTGCCGTTCGCCATGATTCTGTCCTCCATCATGTCGCATATGCCGTGGTCCGAGAACACCAAGATATTCCTGCTCATGTGCATTCTGGGCGTGCTGTCGTGGACGGGACTTGCCCGTCTGGTGCGCGGACAGGTGCTGGTTGCCCGCGAGAACGAGTACGTCACCGCCGCCAAGGCGATGGGCGTCAAGGAATCCAAGATTGCGTTCAAGCACATCCTGCCCAACGTCATTTCCATCATTATCGTTACCCTGACGCTGGATTTTGCAACCTGTATGCTTACAGAGTCCTCCCTGTCCTACCTCGGTTTCGGCGTTACGCCGCCGCGCCCGACGTGGGGTAATATGCTCAACGGCGCCAACAATATGACGGTTATGAACAACTACTGGTGGCAGTGGCTCTTTACCGCCCTGTTCCTCGCGGTGACAACCATCTGCATCAACATCATCGGCGATGCGCTCCGCGATGTCATGGACCCGAAGTCCAATGCGGAAAGATAATGAGACAAGGGGGCGATAGTAATGGCATTACTTGAAGTCAAGAACCTGCACACCTATTTCAAAACCAAAAAGGGCATCGTCCGGGCTGTCAACGACGTCTCCTACTCGCTGGAGCAGGGGCGCACCATCGGCATTGTCGGCGAGTCCGGTTCGGGCAAGTCTGTCTCCGCCATGAGCATCCTGCGCCTGCTGGACGACAACGGCTATATTGCCGGCGGCAGCATCTGCTTTGACGGCATGGAGCTGACGAACCTGCCGCTGTCGGATATGTACCACATCCGCGGCAACGCGATTTCGGTTATTTTCCAGGAGCCGATGACCTCGCTCAACCCGGTTTTCTCGGTTGAGAAGCAGCTCAGCGAGCCGTTCATGATTCACCAGGGAATGAAGAAGAAGGAGGCACGTCAGAGCGCCCTCAAGATGCTCTACGACGTGCAGATTCCCAACCCGGAGGCAGTCATGCGGCAGTACCCGCACCAGCTTTCCGGCGGTATGCGCCAGCGCGTCATGATTGCCATGGCGCTGGCGTGCCGCCCGAAGATACTGATTGCGGACGAGCCGACCACCGCGCTGGACGTCACCATTCAGGCACAGATTCTGCGCCTGATGAACGACCTGCAGCGCGAGAACGGCACCTCCATCATCTTTATCACGCACGATCTGGGTGTTATCAACGAGATGGCGGACGACGTGGTGGTCATGTACTGCGGTCAGGTTGTGGAGCAGTCCTCCGCACGTGTCATTTTCACCGACTGCGCCATGAGCCACCCGTACACCGAGGGGCTGATGAACAGTATCCCCCGTATCGACAACATCACCCACAAGCTGGAGCCTATCCCCGGCGTTGTTCCCCACCCGCTTGCATTGCCGAAGGGCTGTAAATTCGCCCCCCGCTGCAAGTACGCAACGAAGAAGTGTCTGGAGGAGGAGCCGCCTCTGGTCGAGGTCGTCCCCGGGCAGAAAATCCGTTGCTTCTATCCCGAAAAGGAGGTGAGAAACAGTGCCGAACACAAAAAAGCTCTTATCGATCACGAATCTTAAAAAGTATTTCCCCATCGCCAAGACCACAATTTTCCAGCGTCAGCAGTACTATGTGAAGGCGAACGAGGACATTTCCCTTGATATTTACGAGGGCGAGACGCTCGGCATTGTCGGCGAGTCCGGATGCGGCAAGTCCACATTGGGCAGAGTCCTGCTCCAGCTGTATGAGCAGACCGCCGGCACCACGATGTACTACGGAATGCCGCGCGCCGAATTGGCGCCCCGGTACGTGACCGACACGCTCCGGCACGCCAAGCACTATATCTCCAAGCTGCACGCTGCGCAGGCACACGCCGAGTCGGTGTCCGCCAAGGTGGATCAGCTGGGGGAGGCGGCGACCTTCTTTGATTTGCAGAACAAGAACCTTGCCGTTGCGGAGTACCAGACTGCGCAGGCGCACATTGCCAAGATTCTCGGCGGTTTCCTTGTGCGGGACACCGAGAAGGGCGCGGAACTGCTGTACCGGAAGGCAAGGCTGGAGGAGCGCATCGCCGCCACGAGCGACCGCATCCGCGACATCTCGCTGATGCTGGACGAGGCGGAGGGCGGCACCATCGGCGGCAAGCCGGTGAGTGCGTCGCAGGTTGCCGGGCTCAAAAAGAAGCGCGACGCACTGACGGGAGAGCGGGACGCGCTGATCGGACAGATGCGCGCGGTGGAGCAGTCGGTGGAGGCAGCCAAGCAGCCGTACCGGGACGACCCGGAGTTCCAGCGCTATGAGGCAATGCTGGACGATGGCATTGACCTTGCCCGCTTGCGGTACAGCGAGATGCGCATCCTGCGCAAGGATCTGCAGATTATCTTCCAGGATCCCTACTCCAGCCTCAATCCCCGGTTCACCATCGGGCAGATTATCGAGGAAGGACTGGTCACGCATAAGTTTTACCACCACGGCTCCCCCAAAATGCGCGAGCACGTGGTGCGCACCATGAAGGAGTGCGGACTGCAGGAGTATATGCTGTTCCGCTATCCGCACCAGTTCTCCGGCGGTCAGCGCCAGCGTATTTCCATCGCGCGCGCACTGGCGGTACACCCCAAGTTCGTGGTGTGCGACGAGTGCGTCTCGGCACTGGACGTGTCGATTCAGTCGCAGATTATCAACCTGCTGCAGGAGCTGAAGGAAAAGGAACACCTGACGTATATGTTCATTTCGCATGACCTGTCGGTCGTGCGGTATATCTCCGACCGTATCTGCGTCATGTACCTCGGCAATGTCGTGGAGCTTGCCGATGCCGCGACCGTCTTTGACGATCCGCGTCATCCGTACACGGTCGCGCTGCTTTCCTCCATTCCGACCACCGATATGGAGAGCCTCAAGAAGGAAAGAATCCTGCTGGAGGGCAGCATTCCCAGCCCCATCAAGCCGCCGGACGGATGCAAATTCCATACGCGGTGCTGGATGGCGTGCGACAAGTGCCGCCGCGTACCGCCCCCGCTGGCGGAGATTGAGCCGGGACACTTCGTAGCCTGTCATTTCCCGGAGAGAAAGCTGGACGGGCACGGCAACTACTTGTTTGACCTGCCCAAGACAGAGAGAAAATCTGCCAAGCAGTAAGCCGCCGGACGCGGCTTCCCGTGCGGTGCGGGCTTGCCGCCTGCGCTGCGTGGCAACATAGCGTTTGTTTGCAATGCAGAAAAGGAGGCGGTACGCATGATCTGGCGACGGCTGAAGAAGGCGACCCGCGAGCAGGAGGAGGAATTCCGCGAGCGGATGTCGGATGAGCAGGTGACGGCGAAGGATCGCTTTGCCATGGTGCTCTCCGCGTTTCTGGTCATCGTGCTCCCCTGCCTTGCGGTGCTGGTGGCGTTCGGACTGCTGATTCTGCTGCTGTTCGGCGCCCTGTAAAGACCCCGCTATATACGCTGCTATATTGCCCAAAGCGCCCCTCCCTTCCGGGAGGGGCGCTTTGGGCGTATATATCCGACTGCGGTTTGCGGTCCGGCGGTTCTTACAGCACCTTGGCAAGGAAGGATTTCAGCCGGTCACAGCGGGGAGAGGTGAAAATCTCCTCCGGGGTGCCCTGCTCCAGTATCTGCCCGCCGTCCATGAACAGGACGCGCGACGCAACCTCGCGGGCAAAACCCATCTCGTGCGTGACACAGACCATGGTCATGCCGTCCTGCGCCAACTGCTTCATGACGTCCAGCACCTCACCGACCATTTCCGGGTCAAGCGCCGAGGTCGGCTCGTCGAACAGCATGACATCCGGCTCCATGCACAGCGCCCGCACGATGGCGACGCGCTGCTTCTGACCGCCGGACAGCTGGTCGGGGTAGTCGTTTGCGCGGTCGGCAAGCCCGACCTTTTCCAGAAGCTCCCGCGCCTGCGCCTCGGCATCCTCCCGGGACTTGCCCTTGAGCTTGATGGGCGCGATGGTCATGTTCTGTATGACCGTCATGTGCGGGAACAGGTTGAAGTGCTGGAACACCATGCCCATCTTCTGGCGGTGCAGGTTGATGTCCGCGTGCCTGTCGGTGATGTCCAGCCCCTCCATGAATACCGATCCGGCGGTGGGTATCTCCAGCAGGTTCAGCGAGCGCAGGAGCGTGGATTTTCCGGATCCGGACGGTCCGATGATGACCACGACTTCCCCCCGTCGGACGGTCAGGTCAATGCCGTCCAGCGCCTTGATTTTGCCGCGCGCGAAGTAGCGCTTCAGCCCCTCAACCCGGATAATGGCGTCATCCGCCCCGGTCTGTACCGTTTTGTTATCAGCGTTCACTCTTACGCAGCCTCCTTTCCAGCCGGCTCACCAACGAGGTCAGCAGCATGACGATTATCAGATAAATCAGCGCGACGGCGACCAGCGGCATGAATGCCGAGAAGGTGCGTCCGCGGATCAGGTCGCCCGCCTTGGTCAGATCCATGATACCGACGTAGCCCGCCACCGACGTTTCCTTGAGCAGGGCGATAAATTCATTGAGCAGGGAAGGCAGTACGCTTTTGAACACCTGCGGAATGACGATATACAGCATGGTCTGGACGTAGTTGAAGCCCAGCGACCGTCCCGCCTCAAACTGCCCGTTGTCCACCGACATGATACCGCCGCGGATAATTTCCGCGACATACGCGCCGGAGTTGATGCCGAACGCCAGCGTCGCCACCATGATTGCATTGCGCGACTTGGCAAAAATGAGGAAATACATGATGAGCAGCTGTACCACGACCGGCGTTCCGCGGATGACGGCGAGGTATATCCGGCACACCCCGTTGAAGAAGCTGAAGATACGGTAGCCGACCCCGCCGCGCAGAGCCATCATTTCCTTGTTTTTGTCGTAGGACGCCCGCACCGAGGCGACCACCACGCCGATGAGCAGTCCCAGCAGAGCCGCCACCGCCGTAATGCGCAGTGTGTTGCGGAGTCCCTGCATCAGCCATTTCCAGCGCCCGTCCTTGACGAAGTTCAGGACAAACTCGTCCCGGAACTCCGTGAACCATGTCTGCAGGTTCGCTGCAAGTGCCTCATACCATGCCATCTGTTCCATAGGCATCTTCCTTTCCGTTTCTGCTTTTCACTCCGGGCGGCTTTCCGCCCCGGAGAATCCCCTGCGTCCCGCCTGCGTCCTGCCGGAACGCCTTCAGAACGCACAAAGCCACCTGAGGAAGGCTGCCTTCCTCAGGTGTGCCACACGTGCCGTAACGATTACTTGTCGGCGGGGATGTACTTGCTGACGATCTTATCGATGATGCCTTCCTGCTTCAGCTCGGCAAGCGCCTTGTTGATTTTCTCCAGCAGTTCGGTGTTGTTCTGACCGACCGCAATGGCGTAATCCTCGTTGGTGTAGGCGGTGTCCAGAATCTTCAGCCCGGTGTTGGCAGCCACGAAGGACTTGGCAGGCTCCTTGTCGATGATAACGCAGTCCAGCTTGTCGGTCAGCAGAGCCTGCACGGCATCCGCACCGTTCTTGTAGCGGGTCACGGCAGACTCGCCCCAGCCGCCGTTCTCAGGCGTATCGGAGGCATAGATGTCGCCGGTGGTGTCCTGCTGGACGCCGATTCTGGAGGAAGTGGTGATGTCGTCGGGGGACTGGATAGCGGAGCCTTCCTTGACGATGACAACCTGCACGCCGGTGGAGTAGCTTGTGGTGAAGTTGACCTGCTTCTTGCGGTCCTCGGTGACGGTCATGCCCGCCATGCCGATGTCGTATTTGCCGGACTGCACGCCCGCGATGATGGAACCGAATTCAACGTCCTGAATATCCAGCTCCATGCCGAGCTTGTCGGCGATTGCCTTAGCCAGCTCCACGTCGATGCCGGCGAACAGCTCGCCATCCTTGTACTCATAGGGCGGGAAGTTTGCATTGGTTGCCATGACAAGAACTTTTTTCTCTTCTTTCTCTCCGCAGGAAGCGAACAGCCCGGTCATGCCGAGTGTCATAATCAGTGCCAACGCCAAACAGATAATCTTTTTCATGATATGCATCTCCTTATGTTGTTTTGAATACATTGAATACGCGGTGAATCTTTATGCAGGTATTATACCATGTCATTCCGGATTTTGCAATAGGCAGGTTTCACGAATTGCGGGGTTTTTCTGCGGCTCTTTTTGCCGTAAACGTCTGAAGAAAGATTATTTTGGGGGATTGCCCCCTGCGTCATTGGCTCTGCCCTGCCTTCGGACGAGGCTTTTTCCCCCTTCCCCGGAGGGGAAGGGGGAAAAAAACAGCATGAAGGCAGACAAAGGCGGACAAAGGCAGGCAAAAGCAGGCAAGAGCCGGCGCCGCGGGAGCGTGTCAGCCCTCCTCGCTGTCCCCCGACGCCACGGGCGGCAGGAGTGCGGCGGTTTCATCCGCCGACGATTCCTCCACAGTCCGGAGACTGCGGTTGATTTGCCGCGTCCGTACACCGACCAGCTTTTCCAGATCATCGCCGGTCTGCCGGAGATGATTCTGCGCCGCAATCAGCACGTTTTCAAAGGAAGCAAACTCCTTCTTGACCGCACCCAGTATCTTCCAAACTTCGCCAGACCGCTTCTGAATCGCCAGCGTGCGGAAGCCCATCTGTAAACTGTTGAGAAGAGCCGCCAGCGTCGTCGGTCCCGCAATGCTGACGCGGAACTCCCGCCGGAGCTTTTCCGGCAGTCCGAGACGGACAGCCTCGGCGTACAGTCCCTCCGTCGGCAGGAACAGAATGCCGAACTCCGTCGTGTTCGGCGGGTCGATGTACTTGTCGTGGATGTCCTTCGCCTCGCGCCGGATGGTGTCCTCCAGCGCCGTCTGCGCTTTGCGCACCGCCGCCTGGTCGCCGGACTCGTAGGCGTCCGCCAGATGCCCGTAGGTGTCGCCGGGGAATTTGGCGTCAATCGGCAGGTATACGGGCGATTCGCCGTCGCCCGGCAGACGCACGGCATACTCCACCGGGTCGCGGGAGCCTTTGCGCGTGCAGATGTTCGTCTCGTACTGATCCGGCGTCAGCATATCCTCCATGATGGCGCCAAGCTGTACCTCGCCCAGAATGCCGCGCGTCTTGACGCCGGACAGCACCTTCTTGAGGTCGCCCACGCTTCCCGCCAGGGTTTTCATCTCGCCCAGTCCCTGGTATACCTCGCTCAGCCGGTCGTTTACCAGCTTGAAGGACTGCGAAATGCGGTCGTTCAGTGTCTGCTGCAGCTTTTCGTCCACGGTGGCGCGCATTTTTTCCAGCTGGTCGCTGTTCTGTTCGCGGAGCGCGGAAAGCTGCTCCGTCAGCGTCTGGCGCATCTGCTCCTGCGCCTTCTCGCTGTTCTCCGCCATCTGCGCGACACGCTGCGTCACGCCGTCCAGCCGGGTGTTCTGCCCCGCGGTCAGCGCCTGCATCTGCTTTTCCTGCGCGGTGGAAAGCAGTTCCATCTGCTGCTTCACCGTCCCGGTCAGTGTGCGGATCTGCCGATCCAACGTGTCGGTCAGCGTTTCAATCTGCTTGTCCAGCGCGTCGGTCAGTGCCGCCAACTGCTGTTTCTGCGCCTCCGCCGCGTCGGACTGCGACTGGCGCAGTGACGCGCCCAGCCGGGCGACGGAGCTCTGGACGGTTTCCGCCGTTTCCCGGCGGCTTTCGCCGATTTCCCGGCGCAGTGCCTGCACGGCGGTGTCGCTCTCCTGCCGGAAGCTCCCGGTCAGTTTTTCCTCGCGCCGGAGCAGATCCTCCGGCGTTACCGTCTGCCCGTCCGTCCGGCGGCGCAGGTACAGCACCAGCAAAACCGCCACGGCAAGCAGTCCGACCGCATTCAGAATCCCAAGTATTTCCGCAAGTCCCATGCCGGACTCCTTACTGCCCGCGCCCGAAATACCGGGGATTGCGCGAGGCGTAATGCAGGATATGCGCCGCACAGGTGGCGCCCTCCGAGAAGGTCAGGTTGAATTTGGCGTCGGCGTTGACGCGGGTCAGGCGCAGAACCACCCGGTTGACGCCCTTGCGGATTTTCACGTGCTGCACGTGCAGATTCTCGGCGTCCCAGCAGTCGCAGTCTGTGCTCTCGCAGAGCAATTGTCCGTTTATCCACAGGGCGACCGGTGCGCTGTGCCCCAGCTGGACGCATACCTCCTCCTCAACCGGGGAGACAAGCTCCCGCGCAAGGTACACGACCGCAGGTCCCCGGAAGCCGCAGATGTCGTCCATCCGGAAGCTGTCCTGCCGCTGGGAGAACAATGTCTCCTCATATACGGTGGCGGCGTCCGGGTCAAGCGGCGTGAACAGCTCCTCCGGCGCCATGTACGGCGTGTGCGTGTCCGCGGCCAAGTTCAGGTGGAAGCGCCGCACGATGTCGGTCGGGTCGCCCTTGTAGCCGGGGGACTGCATCAGGTGCCAGTAGTTGGGCACCGCCAGCAGTTTTTCGGTGGTGCAGACCGGGTCGGTACGCCAGATGGGACCGACCGCCTTCCACGGCGTCGCCGCCGCCAGCCCGAAGCAGTAGGTGCCGGTGTAATCCCCCGCCGTGAAGCGCACGGTGTAGGTGTTGATTTCCGGCAGTTCCTCCGTGTCTCCGTGGCAGGTAATCAGCACGATGTGCGCATCGTCCGACTGCGGCGCCAGCTCCAGCCGCCCCTGCTCGTCACAGCCGGGACCCTGCACGGTGAAATCCACGGTCAGCGGCTCGCCGGTGCGGTTCTCCATCAGCAGGGCGACGCTGCGCGTCTCATCCAGCCCGATGGACGCATCGGGGCGTCCGTCCGCGCCGTTCTGGTAGATGACGCTGCACGAGACCGGCGAGGGGTCGCGCCGGAATTCGTAGTGCTTTTCGGGTGCGCCCTCCAGCATACCGGGGTTGAAGGCACAGCCCAGCCATGCCACGTCCTCGGCGAAGTCGCGCACGCTGTCCGAGCGGCGCTCGGAGCGCACGCCCAGCACGAATTTCGTATCGCCCCACGCATACGCCCGGTTGAGCGACTCCGCGCCGCGGATGATGCCGATGACAGCGCCTGCCGTTGCGCAGGTGCAGTCGGTGTCAAAGCCGCAGTTGAGCGCGTCCATGCCGGTTCTGAGGGGGTCAAGCCCGCCCTTGAGCAGAGCCGTCAGCGTGATGCCGATGTTCTGGAACAGGTTGGTGCAGTCGGGGTGTCCGTAGCGGAACAGAATCTTGCGCAGGATCAGCTTTACATCGTCGTACTGCCGGCACAGTGCCACGGTGTCCTCTACCAGCTCGCGGAAGCGGCACTCCTCCGGCACGGCGGCAAGTCCCGCGTCAATCAGCGCGTACAGGTCGCAGGTATCCTCGTCCACGGCAAACGCTTCCGCCTCCAATGCGGCAAAAAAGCGCTCGGCGTAGACCGATTCGCCCCAGTGGTCAAGCACGCCGTCCCGCTCGGCGAAGTCGGCGGCGCGTTCCGGGTCGAGCGGTGCCAAACACGCCCATATCTCGGAGCGGATGGGGCATCCCATGCCCTCGGTGTAGTAGTCGTTGCAGAAGGAACCCGACGCGGGCGCGTGTATGCCCCGGAGCCAGTTCTTGCGCATGACGGCGTACTCTCCGGGGGAGTAGTCGCAGTGCGTGACGAAGCGCTCCAGCAGCTGATCGGAGGTAAAGTCGGGACCGTACTGTTCCGCCACGTCCAGCCACAGCACCTGCAGGTCGAGGTCGTCGTTGGGCAGCATGGTGTTGATCATTTCGGGCTTGAAGGGCAGTTCCAGCGGCATTTTGATGCCCTCATAGGGAGCGCCCAATGTGCCGATTACGGTTTTGCCCAGAAAACAGCCGTACACCTTATCAAGGTATGTTCTGTAAGACAGCGTTCTCATGATTTCTTCCTTTCGGTCGGGGGGATATGTCCCCCGGACAGTGTTTCGGAGTGGGTGGCGCCCCGGCACTTTTCAAGGGCGTCCGGCGCCCGGCGGGAGCTTGTCCCTGCGCCGCCGGTGTTTTCTTTCCCCCGGTTATATCTTTTTGCCCCCTGCCCCGAAGGGGAAGGATAGACCCCCGACCCGCGCTCGAAGAGCGCTCTTCCCACACTGGGGAAGGGGGGATTTTAGCTTACTTTGCAAGGGGCTTCGCCCCTTGCAACCCCGCAACTGCGCCGGGAGCAGGGCAGAGCAGACATCGCTGGGAATGCAGGTGGCGCCCACTTGCCTGCTTACCACTCAATACCATTCCGCCGCTTGAACCGGCGGATGACAGGGCGCTCACACAGCCGCTTGAAACGGAAAAACAGAGTGGTCTTGTCCCGGATGGGAGGGACAATCAGAACGCGTAAGCCAAGCCGCCTGCCCGCGAACGCATCGGTCAGAAGCTGGTCGCCCAGTACGGCAGTCTCGGCACAGCCGACGCCTAATTCATCCATGGCGCGGCGGAGATTTTTGCCGCCCGGCTTGCCGCTCTTCCAGTAGGCGGGCACGCCGAGGGGACGGCTGAAGGTTTCCACGCGCGCACGGTCATTGTTGGATATCAGTGCCAGCCGGATGCCGGCGTCGCGCAGTGCCCCGACCCACGCAAGTATGCGTGCGTCGGGGACAGCCTGTTCATAGGGGGCAAGCGTGTTGTCGATGTCCGCCAGCACGGCGCGGACGCCGAGACTCCGGAGGTATGCCGGCGTAATCTCGTCGTAGGTGCGGAACATGGCGTCAGGTGTCAGCCATTTGCTCATGCAGGGTTCCTTTCCGGACAGAGAACGGACGGACTCACGCCGTCGGCGTTTCCAGACGAAGGAACACGCCGTCGCCGGGTGCCAGCGTCAGGGTCACATCCCCGGCGGCATCGCCCATGTCCGACAGACCGGACGCGCCCCAGAGCGTGTAGGTTCTGCCGTTCGCGTCAAAGTGCAGCGTCACGGTTCCTTCCTTCTTATAATCCATGTTGACCACGTAGTATGCCTTCTCCCCGGCGGCGTTCTCAAAGCAGCCGATGACAAACTTGCCGGTGCCCGCAGCCTTGGCACCGGTCAGGTCGCCGAAGGAATTCTGCAGGAAGTCCTCACAGCCGTTCTTGGCGAAATCGCGGGACAGCCCGGCGTAGCCCGCCGCCATCAGTCCGCGGCAGGTGTAGTCCAGATACACGCCCTTCATGGCAAGGACGCCTTCGTTCACTGTCTTGATTTTGTCATACAGAGCGGTCGTATTGCCCTTTGCGTCCAGCGCGGGCGTATAGCCCCAGTTCTCATAGGTCTCGCAGACCGTGAAGTAGGCGATGCCCTTGGAGCCGGTCGCCAGATTGAGCTGAACATTCAGCCGGAGCTGTTCCTCGGTCGGCTCGCCGCCGCCCGACAGCCCGGAGGACTGGATGAAGGTGTACAGCGGGATGCCGGCAGCGTTCGCCTCCTGCAGGACGATGATGTTGTTCAGCAGCATGGCGCGCAGGGTGTCGCCCGATGCGAAGGGGTAGTAGTCGAACATCAGCACCTCGGGCTTGACGGTGGCGATGTAGTCCTGCACGTACTTGCGATAGTCGTTGGCGATGAGGTTGCCGGAGGCGTAGGTGGGCAGCAGGTTTGCCAGATAGGTGATGTCGCGGTCGCCCAGACCCGCCTGAATGCCGTCATACAGCTTTTTCAGCTCTGCGAAGTCGCCGTATGTGGGCTCGTCCTTGAGGTAAACCGTGTCCAGCACATCGGCGTACTCCGAGTTCAGGATGGAGTTGATGCGCTCCAGCGCACCGCCGACATCCAGCGCCGAGCAGTTATACCACAGCTTCATGCCCGCCTTGTACGCCGAGGACGCGGAATCCATCGTCCACAGGGGGGAGCTCCACTCCTCCAAGGAAATCATGAAATTCAGGTGCGCGTCCGCCAACAGCTGCCATACTTTGTCATACGAGCCGGGCGTGTTGGAGTACACCTCGCGCAGTGCCGAGGCGGGGGTGCCCCATCCGCCGATGGGCAACAGTCTGGTTTCGGTGGCGGCGTACAGTGCAGCTATCTGCTCCTGCTTGCGCCGGGCGGCCTCCTCCGCACTTTCGGTGGCGGATTCCGGATCGGTTACGGATTCGGTGTCGGTATCGGGGGCGGTTTGAGTTTCGGTTTTCACTTCCGCTGCGGTTTCGGGTTCGGTGGCGGATGCGGTCGCCGAGGTGGGGGTGCCGGTGGTGTTGTCGCCGGTACCCGCGCAGGACAGGAGCGGCAGTCCGGCGACTGTCAGCAGTCCGCACAGCGCGACGGTCAGAAGCCGACTTATCCGTTTTGCTTTCATTCCCCTCATGAGTTTGATCCTTTCAGGTTATGTTTTCGTGCCTCCCTGCGCCAATCCGATTGTGCGACCGCGCGGGGTGCCTGTATGGGACGGACAGTCCTCTGCCCTGTATTTTACCACACATTTGCCGTGATTGCAATAGTTTTCATGAGAATTAACGGGGAGTTGGTATAGGGGCTTTACCATGCTCCCGGCGTTGTCTGCCCCGCCCCCGGAGGTTTTGGGGGTTATCCGCTTCCGGGGCTGTCTGTTCTTCTCTGCCCCCGGTGCAAGTTCCTTTGCCCCCATCCCCCTGCCCCCCTTCCCACGCTGGGGAAGGGGGTCGGGGGGATGGGGGAAAAAGCTTCATGCTAAGTCGGGAAAAGCCGGAAACGCAAGGTACAAGCCCCCTTCCGGCACCGGGAACCTGCCGGCACGGTCAGCGCCCCTCAGCGCACCCGCAGACAAATCGCATCCAGCATCATTTTTGCGTTCGGTCGCAGGGGCTTTATGAACGCGGGCGCTATCACGGTGGTAACGATCTGCGCAATCAGCGATGCCGCCGCCGCGCCGGATGCCCCGAACGCCGGAATCAGCAAAAGATTCAGGGCAACATTCGAAACTGCCGCCGCGCCGTATATCCATTTCAGATATTTCTGCCTGTTTTCGCAGACAATCCATGCGTTTCTGGCTACGCCGAGGTAGGAAAAAGCCGTGTACCATGTTACGATGCGCAGCGGCGGCACAGCCGCGATGTAGGCGTCCCCGTACAAAAGCCGGATGATGGGCTCTGCCAGCAGGCAGAAGAATACCGAGGTCAGAATCGAAAGATAAAACGTCACCGCGTACAGCGTCCGGTTTTTCCGCTCGTAGGACACCGTGTCCCCGTTTCTGTAATCCTCCATAATCGCCGGATGCAGGGAATCAATAATCGCCTGGAGCACAAAGCACCAGGAGGTGCAGAGCGCCGATGCCGTCGCATAGTACCCGAGTGCGGCGTCCCCGCTCATCTGCTTCAGCATGAACTTGTCGGTCTGGGCGTACACGGACACCATCAGCGCCGGCAGAATAAAATGCCAGCCGGCTCGCAGCAGCTGTTTTCCGTAGCTTTTGGAAAAGCGGAGCGTTTGCCCGCCTTCTGCCCGGTATACCGCCATCAGGATGATGCCGACGGCAAGATAATCCAGTGACGTCGCAAGCGCAAAATATGCGACGCTCCTGCCGGTTGCGATGAGATACAGTCTGTATGCCGCCGAAACCAGATAGCCGGTCAGCGTCGCAATTGCCGTCACTTTTGATTCCAGCCTTGCCTGAAACCAGTAACGGAAGATTCCGGGAACATTGCATAGCATACCGAGCGTGCAGAGCGCAACAACCAGTACCGTTTCCGGCTCACCGGCGTCAACCACTGATACAATCGCGGTGATGCTGACGGCAGACAGGATACCGGACACGGATTGCAGAAGGACGGACGTGCCGAGCACGGTTCCCTCTCTGCCCGGGTTCAGAATCAGCTCCTTTACAATCACGGAATTGATGCCGAGGGAGCAGATCGAGGCAAAAAAGCCGGTATACGCGCCTGCATAGTGTATCAGACCGTAATTGGCAGGACCGAGAAACCGCGCCGAATAGATGTTGACAAAGAAGTTGATGAGCATCTGCACGATCCGTCCGCAGATCAGCCATCCCGCGTTCCTTGCGGCTTTGCTGTGCACCAGCTGTTTCAGTAGCTTCACGAATCCGTGTACTCCTTGCGGGGACGCCGCCGATCAGAACCAATCGTCTTTCAGAATTTCTGCCTTGCTGCAAGGTCCCGTTTCATACAGGCAGGGGTGTTTGTTTCCGGACAGGATACAGGCGGACAGCGCAAGCAACCGCTCCGCGGCAACCTCGGCATTCCATTCGGTTGCAATCGTTTCGTAGGCTCTCCCGCCGAGTGCTCTGGCGGACTCCCGATTGTCCAGCAGCCATCTGACCTTTTCAAAAAGCATCCCGACATCTCCGGATTTATAGACAAGTCCGTTTTCTCCATCCTTCAGCAGGTACGGCACCGAGCCGATGGCATGACTTGCCACGACCGCGCATCCGCTGTTCATGGACTCGTTCAGCACCGCGCCCCAACCCTCGTTCCGATCCGAGGTGAACAGGAACACCTGCGCGGCTTCCATATATTCTCTGACCTTTTCCGGCGGCATAGCCCCCGGCAGACAAACGCAGTCGCGCAGACCGTACTGCCTGATTCTGCGTTTCAGTTCCGGTTCCGCCTTCCCGGTGCCTATCATATGCATGACAAAGGAATACCCCGCCGCTTTCAGCCTCCCGGCGACCTGCAGCGCGTCATCGGGGTGCTTCCAGCCGAGAAATCTGCCGCACCAGAGTATGGAGTTCCGGACTTTCCGGTCAAGAAGAGCGTCCACGTTTCCGTATCGTCTTGTTTCCGGGAAGTACCCCCATTTGTACGCGCTGTCACGGAAAAGCCCGAATTTTGCGTAATCGGCGGCGGTATAGGCACCCGCGCAAAGCAAATACACCGACCCGGCGGCGGGATTCTTCCTGTGCAGCCTGCAATACCGCAGCGGGTATTTCCACGGTTCCGCGCCCTTTTTCAGAAGCCGCTCGGAATATCGGAAAACAAGCCCTCCGTTCCGTATGCGCCTGCGTATCAGGTCTTCGGCTGTGTAGCCGGACAGAACCGCATCTGCCCTGTCGATACACTGTTCGGCTTCCGCGCGTGTACCGTTCCGGAGATTCAGAACATACGGCTCCGTCCCCTCCCGGTATCCCAGCGCAATGCGTTCTGCCGGCATTTCCGACGCAGCGATGAATCTGTATTCGCATTCCCTGCTCATAGCATCCGAAAAAGGTTTTTGATGGTGGGTCAGATAGTTGGACACAAATACGGTTTTCATTCTGTTTCTCTCCACTGTCTTGTCTGGTATCGGTGTGGTGGCGGCGTGATCCGCGCCGGGATTTCGTGCGGCGCATCCGGATTGACGGCGTTCCGCGTTTACAATTCTGTTGCATTTTACCATGATTGTGCGCAGATGTCAATATATTTTGCGCAAATAAGTCGGAAGACTGCAAAAATATGGTTACAAGTCCCCCGGCACTGTCCGCGTTCCGGGCGGCTTGCGGTGCCGGGAGGGGGACTTGCCCCGGCACTCCCGGCTAACCTTACGCCTTCCGGTTCCCGGCGGGGTGCAGGCGTCCCGTCCGGTACTGCAAACCACAGGGTCAGCCGGGAACACCGAGTGCAAGTACAGAAAAAAAGTCGGAACTGTCCCCCGGAGAATTTCCAAAAAGCCCTTGACAAATGCCCGAAGGTATGGTATAATACACCCCGTTATGGAGGCATAGCTCAGCTGGTTAGAGCGCCACGTTGACATCGTGGAGGTCATTGGTTCGATTCCAACTGTCTCCACCATAGCACGCAACCCCTGCACACCGCGTGATCCGTTCGGATTCATGCAGTGCGCAGGGGTTGTTTTTTGCCGTTCCGGAAACAGCGTGAGCACGAAACAGCACCCGCACGCACCGCCGGCCGGGGAGAAAGCGGACAGAAGCGCAGCCGCGCCGCGCACCCGCGTCCGCTCACGTTTCCTCCGCCCGTTCCACATACTCGTGATAGCGGAAATCCGACTGCCGGTTGCGGCGGCACATGGCGTCATAGACCGCATCCCGCAGCCTGCGCTGATTCTGACGCAGCGGGAGGGCTGGGTCGGGGAAAAACGGACCGTCTCGGAACATAGCATGAATGTTTTGGGATGATGAGGGGCTTTGCCCCTTGCAACCCTGCGTCTGTGCCGGAAGGTGCACTGCCTGCCGGCGGCTTTCGGTAACCGGAGGGGGTCGGGGGGATGGGGGAAAGCAACCTGAACAGGGCAAAGTCAGAGCAACACCGCCGGGCACAAGCCCCCGCGGGGTGCCGGAACGCCACCCCATACCCGGTGCCGCGCCCGGCACAGTCGCAGAGGGGCACCGCCACCACACCGGCTACCCCCCTCTTTGGACAAACGGGAGCCAATGCCCAAAAAAGCGGCAGCCCCTCCGGTTTTGCCTATTTTCTTTTCGGTCGTTATGCAGTATACTGTGACCCGGAAACCGGAGAGGGCGGATATGTCCCCGCCGGACTGCCGGAAAGGAGGCGCTTTTTCCGTGAAATCCCGTTCAATAGCCCCGATGCGGGTGGCAAAGGTCGGGTATATCGTCCTGTCGGTTGCAATGGGTGCGCTGGGGGCGGTCTTTATGGCGCGACCGGATACCTCTGCCGCAGTATTGGGGCGCCTGTGCGGCAGTCTGATGCTCCTGCTCGGTGTCATCAAGCTGATAGGATACTTTTCAAAGGACCTGTACAGACTGGCGTTCCAGTATGACTGCATATTCGGGGCACTGCTGCTCGCGCTGGGCGCGACCGTGCTGCTCCGCCCGACCGGACGACTCAGCGCCCTGTGCGTGGCATTGGGACTGTACATCCTCGCGGACGGACTGTTCAAGATGCGCATTGCGCGGGAAGCACGTGCCTTCGGCATCCGGCTGTGGTGGCTGATCATGACAGCCGCCGCCGTGAGCGGGCTGTGCGGGCTGGCACTTATGTTCCGCCCCGGAGAGGGCGGGCAGGCGCTGAGAATCCTGTTCGGCGTGACGCTCCTGTGCGAGAGCGCCCTGAACATCTGCACCATGCTCACCGCCGTCAAAATCATCCGGCATCAGAAACCGGATGCCATTGAGGTGGATGAGTTCGAGGTAAACCATGTAAGCGGCGATCGCTCCGGCGACCGCCCGGAAAGTGAGGACTGATCGGTATGCGATTTTCAAAGGCGGTCGTCAGGTACCGCATTCCCATCCTGATCGTGACACTGGCACTGATGATTCCGTCGGTGCTGGGCATGATCGGAACCCGTATCAACTATGATATGTTGGATTACCTGCCGGATGATATGGATACGGTCATCGGGCAGAATCAGCTGCTGGAGGATTTCGGCAAGGGTGCCTTCTCGTTCATCGTGGTGGAGGACATGCCGGACCGGGATGTCACCACCCTGTGCGAAAAGATAGAGGGCGTCGAGCACGTCGAAACGGTGCTGTGGTACTCCACCGTGGCAGATCTGACCATCCCCAAGGAGATACTGCCGGATGAGCTGTACAACGAGTTCAACACCGACAACGCCACGCTGATCGCCGTGTTCTTTGACAGTGCCACCTCGGCGGACGTCACCATGGACGCCATCCGGGAGATACGCTCCCTGACCGGCAAGCAGTGCTTTGTTTCGGGTATGTCGGCGCTTGTCACGGACCTCAAGGATCTGTGCGAGAAGGAGGAACCCATCTACGTCGGGCTGGCGGTGCTGTGTGCCACGGTCGCTATGCTGATTTTCCTGGACGGCTGGCTGGTGCCCTTCGTGTTCCTTGCCTCCATCGGCATGATGATTCTGCTCAATCTCGGAACCAACTACTTCTTCGGCGAGATTTCCTACATTACCAAGGCGCTGTCCGCCGTGCTCCAGCTTGCCGTCACGATGGACTACTCCATCTTCCTGTGGCACAGCTACAACGAGCAGCGCGAGAAGTACGCCGACCATAAGGAGGCAATGGCGGTCGCTATCCACGAGACGCTGACTTCCGTCATCGGAAGCTCCATCACGACGGTCGCGGGTTTCGCGGCGCTCTGCTTCATGACCTTCACGCTGGGACGCGATCTGGGGCTGGTCATGGCAAAGGGCGTTGTCTTCGGCGTGCTCGGATGCGTCACGGTGCTGCCCGCGCTGATTCTGGTGCTGGATAAGCCGCTGCAGGCGACGCGCCACCGTTCGCTGATTCCGGACATGAAGAAGTTCGCCGGCGGTGTCGCCAAGGTGTTCCCCGTATTCCTTGTCATTTTCGCCATCCTGATTCCGCCCGCCTACTACGGGTACAGCAAGACCAATGACGAGGTGTACTACGACATGGGGCAGTGCCTGCCGGAGGACATGGAGTACGTCATTGCCAACTCCAAGCTGTCGGAGGAGTTCAATATCGCCTCCACGCATATGGTGCTGGTGGATGCCAAACTGCCTGCCAAGGACGTCCGCTCCATGATAGACGAGATGGAGCAGGTGGCCGGCGTCAAGTATGTGCTGGGGCTGGAATCCGTCATCGGCTCGCGGGTGCCGGAGGAGATACTGCCGGACAGCATCCGGAGTATCCTCAAGAGCGACCGCTGGGAGCTGCTGCTGATAAACTCCGAGTATAAGGTCGCCAGCGATGCGGTGAATCAGCAGATTACCGACCTGAACACCGTCCTGAAGAAGTACGATTCCACCGGTATGCTGATCGGCGAGGCGCCCTGCATGAAGGACATGATAGACACCACCGACCGGGACTTCCAGGTGGTCAACGCCGTGTCCATCGTGGCAATCTTCGTTATCATCGCCCTTGTGGAAAAGAGTGCCCTGCTGCCCTTCATCCTGATTGCCGTCATTGAGCTGGCAATCTTCATCAACCTCGGATTGCCGCACTATCTGGGGCAGTCGCTGCCCTTCATCGCCCCCATCTGCATCAGTACGATTCAGCTGGGCGCCACAGTGGACTACGCCATCCTGATGACGACCCGCTACAAGGCGGAGCGCATCGCGGGGAACGGCAAGCACGACAGTGTGGTCACGGCGCTGGCGACCTCCATCCCGTCGATTATCGTTTCGGGTCTGGGTCTGTTCGCCGCCACCTTCGGTGTGGCAGTCTATTCGGACATTGACATCATCAGCTCCATGTGTATGCTGATGGCACGCGGCGCCGTTGTGAGTATGCTGTGCGTCATCTTCATTCTGCCGGCACTGCTCCTGCTGTTCGACAAGCCCATCTGCGCCACGACAGCCGGAATGCGCCACATTGACAGAAAATCCAAAACAACCGATACAGGGAACCAAAGCCGGGATACGGCAAAAGCGGAGGTACAGTGATATGAATATCAGAGATATGCTGAAAAAACCCGTAAGCGTGGCGCTGTGCGCGGCGCTGTTGGTGGGAGGCAGTGCCGGCGTGACCGCCTATGCGGTCAGCGCGGCACGGCAGGACGAACCGGTTGCCGGGGAGGCAGAGAAAACCGCCGGGGCGTCTGAGGACGAGGTAAAGACCGACAGCAAGGACGAGACGGTGTATGTGCTGGCGGGCGCCGACGGAAGCGTGCAGAAGATTATCGTCAGCGACTGGGTGAAGAACGCGCTGGGCAGCTCCTCGCTGCACGACGTGTCCGGTCTGGACAACATCGAGAACGTCAAGGGCGACGAGAGCTACACGCCGGGCGGCGACAACGCCAAGGTGTGGGATGCCGCCGGCAAGGACATCTACTATCAGGGCAACATCGGGAAGGAACTGCCCGTCGGACTGAGCGTGACCTATCAGCTGGACGGCAAGAGCATCACCGCCGCCGAGCTGGCAGGCAAGAGCGGCAAGGTCACAATCCGGTATACCTACACCAACCGTCAGTACGAAACGGTGGAGATTGACGGCAAGCAGGAAAAGATTTACGTCCCCTTCGCCATGCTGACCGGACTGCTGCTGGACAACAAGGTGTTCTCCAACGTGACCGTCACCAACGGCAAGGTCGTGGACGACGGCAGCCGTACCGTGGTGGTGGGCGTTGCCTTCCCCGGTATGCAGAGCAACCTGAACCTGTCCGCCGAGACATTTGAAATCCCGGAGAGCGTGGAAATCACGGCGGATGTGCAGAATTTCAAAATGACCAATACCGTCACGCTGGCGACCAACGAGCTGTTCAGCCGGCTGGATGTGTCCACGCTGGACGGCAAGGTTGAGGATCTGAAGGCGTCCCTGCACGACCTGACCGACGCCATGGAGCAGCTGACGGACGGCTCCTCCAAGCTGTACGACGGGCTGAACACCCTGCTGGAGAAGTCCGGTCAGCTGATTGACGGCATCAATCAGCTGGCGGACGGAGCCGCCCGGCTGAAGGACGGCGCGGGCACCCTGGACAGCGGCGTTGCCGAGCTGTTGGACGGTGCGGGACAGCTTGCGGACGGACTGGGACAGCTTTCCGCCAACAGCGCGACGCTCAACGGCGGCGCGAAGCAGGTGTTTGACACGCTGCTGTCCACGGCGAACACGCAGCTGGCAGCCGCCGGACTGACGGTTCCCACCCTGACGGTGGAGAATTACGCCGCCGTGCTGGACAGCGTGATTGCCTCGCTGGACGACGCGGCACTGGAAGCGAAGGTGCAGGCGGCGGCGAAGGAAAAGGTGACAGCCGCCGTCAATCAGCAGCGCGACACGGTAGCCGCCGCCGTTACGGAAACCGTGCGGGCGCAGGTACAGGCGCAGGTGAGCGCCGCCGTGCGTGCCAATGTGCAGACGCGCGTGCTGGCGACGTTGGGCATGACGGATGAGCAGTACGCCGCCGGTGTAGCGGCAGGCGTTGTCACGGCGGAACAGCAGGCGCAGATCGGCGCCGCCGTGGATGCCCAGATGCAGAGTGACGATGTGCAGGCGCTGGTGGCATCCAACACCGACGCCCGGATGCAGACGGCGGAGGTGCAGGCTCTTGTATCCGCCAACACCGATGACCAGATTGAGAAGCTGATTGCCGCCAACCTTGCCTCGGAGGAGGTGCAGGCGCAGATTGCCGCTGGGTTTGCGCAGGCGAAGGCGGGACGCGAGAGCGTCGTCAACCTCAAGGCACAGCTGAACAGCTACAACACGTTCTATACCGGGCTTGCGCAGTACACGGCGGGTGTGGATTCCGCCAAGGGCGGCGCCGACCGGCTGACGGCAGGAGCCGGACAGCTCAAGGAAGGAACCGCCGAGCTGAAGGCGGGACTGGAGCAGCTGTATGACGGCATTCTGACCGTCAGGGACGGCGCGCCGGCTCTGACGGACGGTGTGACGCAGCTCCGGGACGGTGCCATGAGCCTTTCCGACGGACTGAAGCGGTTCAATGAGGAAGGAGTACAGAAACTTGTGGATGTTGCGGAAGGCGATCTTGCCGGACTGCTGACCCGCATCCGCGCGACGGTTGATGTGTCCCGTGACTACAACAACTTCTCCGGTATTGCCGACGGCATGGACGGGCAGGTCAAGTTTATCTACCGCACCGCGTCGATTCAGGCTGACTGATTCTCTGACGGTATCGGATACCGTAAAGCC
>CAVIJF010000017.1:0-37435 GCA_963643175.1 bacterium | reverse complement strand
ACAGGTGGACGCTGGTTCCCGGCGGCTACACGGCGGCGGACGGCGTACATCCGAATGAGGAATATCAGCAGAAGTATCTCGCGCCCCTGATCAAGGGGTTCCTGCAGGAACTGTATGCGGGGGAGGCGTGACGGATTTGATTACGGAAGGTCTGCTTCCCTCCCTGTTCGCGCTGGTGGGTACACTGGCGGGCACCTTCGGGGGTATCCTGACCGGTTCCCGCCTGACAACCTACCGGCTGGAACAGCTGGAAAAGAAAGTGGAAAAGCACAACTCACTGGTGGAACGGACATACCGCCTGGAGGGGCAGGTCAGCCTGCTCCGGGATGAGGTGGAGCGTTACACGGAACGGTCATAGGAAAGGAAAGGATTCAGGCATGAAAAACAGTATTGGCAAACGCATTTTCACGTCCGCGTGGGTTCGGGCGGCGGCAATACGCGCACTCAGGACAGTCGCCCAGACAGCGGCGGCAACCGTGGGCTCCTCAGCACTTCTGTCCGACGTGGACTGGCGCGTCTGCCTGTCGGCGGCGGCGTTGGCAGGCATCCTGTCCCTCCTGACTTCGGTCGCGGGACTGCCGGAAATCACGGAATAAAGCGGAATACAGGAAAACGCGGGAGTGGGCAGATGTCTGCCCGCTCCCGCGTTTTCTATTATGGAAGTGCCGGATAAATCAGCGATTCCTTACCGAACCCGCTCGCCCAGCGGCGTTTCGGGATCCAGCAAAATGACGCGCACGGTATCCTCGCCGGACGCCAGAATCATGCCGTTGGACTCCACGCCGCACAGCGTGGCAGGTGCAAGGTTGGCAACCACGATGACTTTCTTTCCCACCAGATCCTCCGGCTTGTACCACTTGGCGATACCGGACACCACCTGACGCTGCTCGTAGCCCAGATCCAGCTGGAGCTTCAGCAACTTCTTCGCCCTCTTTACCGGCTCGCAGGCAAGCACGGCGGCGGTACGCAGCTCCACCTTCATGAAGTCCTCGTAGCCGATCTGCGCGACGCCCTCCGGGTGCTCCGGTACCTCGGGGGCGGACGCCTCCGGCGCGGGCGCTGCGGCGACTTCCTTTGCCGCACGCTCTGCCTCCAGCTGCGCCAGCATCGCCTTCTCGTCCACACGGGCGAACAGCACGCGGGACTCCGCCACCTGTACGCCAGGCTTCATGCCGCCGAAGCTGTGCCCCACCGTATCAAAGCCGCGTGCCTCGGTATTCAGACGATCCAGAATCTCCTCTGCCGTGGCGGGGATGAAGGGCTTGAGCAGTACCGCGCCCTGCCGGATAACTTCCAGCAGATTATACAGGACGGTCCCCAGCCGGTCGCGGCGACTTTCGTCCTTTGCCAGCACCCACGGGGCAGTCTCGTCGATATACTTGTTGGCGCGGCTGAGCAGCGTGAAAACGGCGGCGGTCGCGTCCGCCACATGGTAAGTCTCCATGTTTGCCACCACGCCGTCATAGGCGGCGGCGCAGGCGGCGGCAAGCCCGGCATCCAGTGCGCGCTCCTCCTCCGTACCGGCGGGAACCGGCACGGCAACTGTGCGGTCGAAATACTTCTTCTGC
The DNA here is from genome assembly GCA_963643175.1 of bacterium. Lineage (GTDB taxonomy): Bacteria > Bacillota > Clostridia > Oscillospirales > CAG-272 > CAMEON01. The sequence goes on along the minus strand of CAVIJF010000017.1, from coordinate 35,867 downwards.
ATATCCAGCGTGCGCTTGACCAGATTGCCGAGGTTATTCACAAGGTCGGTATTGAACCGGCTGATGACGGACTCGTAGGTGATGGAGCCGTCCGAACCGTAGGGCATCTCGGACAGCGCGTAGTACCGCACGCCGTCCACCGTGAATTTCTCCGCCAGCTCGTCGGCATAGATGACGTTCCCACGCGACTTGGACATCTTGTCCGTGCCGAAATTGAACCACGGGTGGGCAAAAATCTTCTTGGGCAGGGGCATATCCAGCGCCATGAGGAAAATCGGCCAATAGATGGAGTGGAACCGCAGGATGTCCTTGCCGATGATATGCACATCGGCAGGCCACCGCTTGCGGAACTCCTCGCTCTGCTCCCCGTACGGCTTGTCGGGGTCATAGCCGATGGCGGTGATATAGTTGACCAGCGCATCCAGCCAGACGTAGGTCACGTGGCGGGGGTCAAAGGTCACGGGAATCCCCCATGTGAAAGAGGTGCGCGACACGCACAGATCCTGCAGCCCTGCCTTGAGGAAGTTGTTGACCATTTCCTTCTTGCGGCTCTCCGGCTCGATGAAGTCCGGATGCTCGTCAAAGTAGGTCATGAGCCTGTCGGCGTACTTACTCATGCGGAAGAAGTACGCCTCCTCGCTGGCGCGCTGGACAGGTCTGCCGCAGTCGGGGCACTTGCCGTCCGCCGCCTGCGTGTCGGTGAAGAAGGACTCACACGGCTCACAGTACCAGCCCTCGTAGCGGGACTTGTAAATGTCCCCTTGGTCATAGAAGCGTTTGAACAGCTTCTGCACAACGGCAACATGGCAGCTGTCGGTCGTGCGGATGAAGCGGTCGTAGGAGACGTTCATCCTGTCCCACAGCTGACGGATGCCGCCGGAGGTGCTGTCAACAAATTCCTGCGGGGTCACGCCCGCCGCCGCCGCCTTGTTCTCAATTTTCTGCCCGTGCTCGTCGGTACCGGTGCAGAGGAACACGTCGTACCCCATTTCCCGTCTGAAGCGGGCAACGGAATCCGACATAATCGCCTCGTAGGTGTTGCCGAAATGCGGCTTGCCGGAGGCGTAGGCGATGGCGGTGGTCATATAAAACGTGGGCTTTGTCATGGGAGTATCCCTTCCTTTTTCGTTGGTGTATATGGATTTTTGATGTATGCTTACGCGGGCATATCCCGCAGTCTCCCGATAAGGTCAGCAATGCACCCCTCCTGACAGGGGCACAGAATGAACCGGCAGGCGGGCTTGACCAGCTCCTGCGCATCGGCGGGGCAGCCGGAAATATCCGCCGACCGCAGCATGGACAGGTCGTTTTCGTAGTTCCCGGCGGCGACCGTCACAAGCTCATACCCGTATGTTCCGCGGTACCAGTCCGCAAGGCGGCACAGACCGTCCCCCTTGTTGCATCCGGCGGCGTTGATTTCAAAGAATTCCGCATAGGATTCCGCGTAGGTCAGCGCCGTCCCGAACTCTGATTCCACCAACGGGCGCACGCGCGCGACCGCCTCCCCGTCGCCGCGCACGACGATTTTGTACAGGTGCAGGCGCTCCATGCCCGCCCCGTCGGACGGCAGGCTGATTGCCATGCCCGCCCGCGCGGCGCCCTTCATATCCCCGATAATACAGGAGTTCCGGCTCTCCGGGTCGGCAAAGAAGCCGTCGGGCGTGGAAACGCGCACCCCGACCTCCTCGCCGTGCGCCTGCGCGTACAGCCGCACGAACCGCATGACCTCCCGCACCAGCGCCGGGTCAATGACACGCTCAGACAGCACCCGCCCCTCGGAGAAGTCGTACAGGCAGGCGCCGTTGCACAGGATGGCAGGCGCATTGAACAGCGCCGCCGCCTCCGGCATGACCTGAAGCATATGTCCGCGGATGCGTCCGGTCGCAACAGTAAAGCGTCCGCCCGCCGCCTTGAAGGCGTCCACCGCCCGGAGGTTGCGCTCCAGAAGGGTGCCGCCCCTGCCGAGAAAGGTTCCGTCCAGATCGGTTGCCAGCAGGACACGCGAAAAATCAGTCATACGAAACCCGCAGGACTTCCATCTGCCCCGGCGCCAGCCACAGACCGACCCGCGCCGTGCTGCCGTCGTCACCGTAATGCGCATCGTGGTGGGAGGTGATGAAATCAATGTCGCACATCTCGCCGTCCCTGTCCCAGTAGCGGTGCAGCTTCCGGATGCCGCCGTCGAATATCAGCCAGAACAGCCCCGACTCGCGCGGGCTGTTGTTGACCAGCACAAGGTACCGGTTGCCCTCCCCGTCCGTAAAGCTGCTGACGATGCCCGGCAGTCCGTGGTCGCTGACCGCCTTGCGCAGGTGGGGCAGGTCATAGGTGGAATACAGCGGATAGCCGCCGTATGCTTTGCAGAAATGGTAGGTCTTTTCGTGGTGCAGGCGGTTCATCAACGTGCCGTAGCGGCGGTGGAACAGAAGCTGGACGCGGCGCAGGGCGGCGTAGGTCGCGGACTCCTCCCCCAGTTCGTCAATCGGTGCGCCGCGGTAGTTGTTGGTCAGGTTCTGCCCGTACCAGAGGAACCACAGGATGCCGCCACAGCCGCTCGCCACCGTCGTGGACAGTTGCCAGCGGAGGTCGTCCTCGTTTGGGACGCGGTAATGGAAATGCCCGCAGGACAGCAGTGTATTCCACACCATCACGCCGTTCCGCTCGGCGGCGCCGACGTAGCGGTTCAGGTTGCGGAAGTACATATTGACGCCCTCGTCGTCGGGGTTCATCTGGGTATAGCAGTCATAGCAGATAAGCGGACAGCCCGATTCGCGGACAAAGCGGTCAATCCACGTGTCGAACGCCTCGCCGTCCAGCAGGTCATTCTCCATACCCTCCCAGTACGGGTTGAAGTTGAGCAGGGGGGTCAACTCCGGTGCCACCTCCCGCATAATCTGATAGGCGCGGATGCAGGCGGAAAACTCCTGCCCGCTTATCGGCTCGTCGCCGATGTAAAAGCCGTAGGTCGCCGGATGCCGCCCGAAATCGGCGTAGGCACGCTCAAACACCGCGCGGAACGCCTCCGGATCCTGCAGGAACCGGCGGAAATCCAGATCGCTCACGCAGACGAATGCCCGCATACCGGCGCGGTGCATTTCATCCAGCATGGCGGTCAGATCGGCGGGATTGTGGCTGTCGTAGGAAAAGAAGGGGGTCTGGTTGCAGGTGATGCCGGCGCGCTTCCAGCTTTCAACCTGAGACACGGGCGTCTTCTGAACCGAGGGGTAATTCCAGAAGCCGATGGGGTAACGGAGGGAGGGCTTTTTTTCGAACGGTACGTTGTTCATACTCTTGTTCCTTTCTTCGATGACAGTTTTTGTGGGATTTCGTCAGGTTCCGCCTGCCTCCCGCCTCAGGATATCTGCCAGGCGGGCGAACGCCTCCGGCAACGGGCAGGTAAAGCGCATCGGCTGTCCGGTGCGCGGGTGAATCAGTTCCAGCTCCCCGGCGTGCAGGCACTGCCCCCGGATGAGGTCGGCGTGCGCCCGCCCGAAGCGGGTGCCGTCCCCGCCGTACAGCGGGTCGCCCAGCAGGGGATGTCCCAGCGCCGCCATGTGAACGCGAATCTGGTGCGTGCGTCCCGTCTCCAGCCGGCAGCGCACCAGCGAGAAGGACTGCCCCCAGTGCGCTCCGACCGGGTAGCGCTCCAGAACGGTATAGTGCGTCACGGCGGAGCGGACGCCGGGGTCTGTGCGCCATGCCTCGGTCGGATACGCCGCCATTTTCTTGCGGTCGGTGCGGCTGCGTCCGACCGACAGCGTGACGGTGCCAGACTCCTCCCGGAACCCGCCGAGGCACAGAGCGGTATAAACGCGGCTGACCGTGTGCGTCCTGAGCTGTTCGGTCAGGGCACGGTGCGCCGCGTCGTTCTTTGCCACGACCAGAAGCCCGCTGGTGTCCCGGTCGATGCGGTGCACGATGCCCGGGCGCAGGACGCCGCCGACGCCCGACAGGCTCCCGCCGCAGCGGTACAGGAGGGCGTTGACCAGCGTTCCGTCCGGGTTGCCGGGGGCGGGGTGCACCACCATGCCGACCGGCTTGTCCACAACCAGAATGTCGCCGTCCTCGTACACCACCGACAGCGGGATGTCCTGCGGCAGTGCCCCGGACGGCTCCGGCGCCGGAATATGCCATGTCAGGGTGTCGCCCGCCGCTATCCGCGTGTTTTTGTCGGGGGGCGGGCAGTCCCTCCCGTCGGCTCCCCGGCGCAGGACGCCCCCGTCCTCAATCAGTCGCACAGCGGCGGCACGGCTCAGTCCCGCCACGGCAGGCAGGAACCGATCCAGCCGCTCCCCGGCGGATTCCGGCGGAACGGTCGCACTGCCGGTCTCCCCGGCGCCGGTCAGCCCGGAAATTTCCTCATCCGGCAGGAGGAAGTCCTCCGTAACGCCTAAGTCCTTCATGCGTCCGGCGGGAGGTCGGGGGCGGAGTGCCCGGTCTCGTCGGACTGCTCCCCGTCCGGAACTGCCGCATCTTGCTGCGCATCCGGCTGCGCGTCCGCCGCCGGCTCCTGCGGTTCGGCGGACGCCGCCGCACGCTCCGCCAGCATCTCCCGGCGCATGGACAGAATCAGGTACAGCATCAGCATTCCGGCGCCGACGCACACGAAGGAATCCGCTACGTTGAACACCGCGAAGTGAATCAGCCGGAAGTCGATCATATCCACCACGTAGCCCAGCGCCACGCGGTCAATCATATTGCCTACGCCGCCGCCGATGACGAACGCCAGCGACAGGCAGAGCAGGCGGCTCTGCGGCTTCCGGTGAATCAGGTAGACCGACAGCGCCACGATGGCAACCGCCGACACTGCCATGAACACCCACCGGCTGTCCGCCAGCATTCCGAACGCCGCGCCCCGGTTCTCCACATACGTCAGGTGCAGCGCATCCTGTATAATGGGGTACGTGCCGACCGGCTTGAGGTACAGCACGGTCAGGTACTTGCTGAGCTGGTCGAGAAACACGACGACAGCCGCCACGCAGAACCAGATAAAAGTCGCCATAGGCAAAGGGTTTCCTTTCATGAAGCCGCCACCGGGGAGGCGGGAGAAGTCCTCCTGTCTCCCCGGTGGCAGCGGTAATGCAGGGAAGCACCGATTCAGCGGATGTACTGCCGGATCAATCAGCGCCCCCATAGCAGGACGGAATCAGCAGCCCACCACGCGACGGCAGCGCGGGCAGAGGTAGCCCTCGCCGACCTCAGTGCCGTCCGTAACGAAGGTCCAGCAGCGGTCGCACTTGCGCCCGTCGGCAGGCTCCACCAGAACCGACACGCCGGTGTCGGGATCCGTATAGGCGCCCTCCGGCGCCTCGCCCCGCACGACAGTTGCCTGCGAGGTGATGAAAATCAGGTTCAGCGTACCGGAGAAGGACTCCAGCAGGGCGGCACGCGCCTCGTCGGTCGTATAAACCGTGACCTTGGCATCCAGCGACTTACCGATCATCTTGTCCGCACGCGCCAGCTCCAGCGCCTTCATAACGCCGTCACGCAGAGCGAACAGCCGATCCCACTGTGCGGTCAGCTCCGGGAAGGCATACGCGCCGTTTTCCTCCGGCAGGGGGTTGAGGAAGACGCTCTCGGTTTTCTCACCCGCCCGGTGCGGCATATGCTGCCAGATTTCCTCGGCAGTGAAGGCAAGGATGGGCGCAATCAGGCGGGTCAGCGCCGACACCACGGTGTACATGGCAGTCTGGGCGCACCGGCGCTCCTCCGAAGTTTTGCCCTCGGTGTACAGTCTGTCCTTGGTGATGTCCACATACAGCTTGGACAGCTCGTTGGTGCAGAAATTGCTGACGGCGTGGGTCACGGTATGGAACTCATAGCCGTCATAGCCCGCGCGGCAGACCCGGATGAGGCCGTTCAGGCGGGACAGAATCCACTTGTCGATGTCATGCAGGCGCTCTGCCGGCACCGCGTCGGTGTCCGGGTTGAAATCGCCCAGATTGGCAAGCAGAATGCGTGCGGTATTGCGGATCTTGCGGTAAGTCTCGGACAGCTGACGGAAGATGGCATCCGAGCAGCGGACATCGGCGTGGTAATCGCTGGACGCCGCCCACAGGCGAACGATGTCCGCGCCGTACTTCCGGACCATATCGTCCGGATCGACGCCGTTGCCCAGCGACTTGTGCATGGTGCGACCCTCGCCGTCCACAACCCAGCCGTGCGTCAGCACCTCACGATAGGGCGCACCCTGTCCCTTGGCGCCGACGGCAGTCAGCAGGGACGACTGGAACCAGCCGCGGAACTGGTCGCCGCCCTCCAGGTACATATCGGCAGGCCAGACCATCCCGTCGTCCTGATGATCTTCCAGAACGGCAAAGTGCGTGGAACCGGAGTCGAACCAGCCGTCCAGCGTGTTTGTCTCCTTGGTGAAGCCGTGACCGCCGCAGTGCGGGCAGGCAAAGCCCTCCGGCAGCAGCTCGGACGCCTCCATCTCAAACCAGCAGTTGGAGCCGTGCTGTGCGAACAGTCCGGACACGCGGTCAATCGTTTCCCCGGTGCAGACCGGCTTGCCGCAGCTGTCGCAGTAGAATACGGGAATCGGCAGTCCCCAGTGGCGCTGACGCGAGATGCACCAGTCGGCGCGCTCCCGCACCATCTGGATCATGCGCTCCTCGCCCCATGCGGGCAGCCAGCGCACCCGGTGGCACGCCTCGACCGCCTCATCCTTGAAGGCATCCACCGAGCAGAACCACTGCGGCGTCGCACGGAAGATAATCGGGCTCTTGCAGCGCCAGCAGTGCGGGTACTCGTGCGTCATGTCCTCGGCGGCAAACAGTGCCCCGGACTGCTTCATGTCCTCCAGAATGACCGCATTGGAATCGGCATAGAACAGCCCCGCGTACTTTCCGGCATCCGCGGTCTGTCTGCCGCGGTCGTCCACCGGCACGATGATGTCCATACCGTAGCGCTTGCAGGTCAGGAAGTCATCCGCACCGAAGCCGGGCGCGGTGTGTACGCAGCCGGTACCGGAATCCATGGTCACGTAATCCGCCAGCAGAATCACGCTGTCGCGATCCAGGAACGGGTGTGCGGCACGGACGGACTCCAGCTCGCTTCCCTTCCAGCTTGCCAGCGTCTCACAGACCTCCACGCCGCCCGCCTGCATGGTCTTTTCGCACAGCGCCTCGGCGACGATATAGTTGCACCCGTCGGACGCCCTGACCAGCACATACGTCTCGTTCGGGTTGAGGGCGATGGCAAGGTTGCCGGGCAGTGTCCACGTCGTGGTCGTCCAGATGATGAAGTAGGTATCGGCAAGCGGCGCGTACTGCGCGATGCGCCCGTCGATGTCGTCCCGGACGCGGAACTTGACGTAAATGGAGGTGCAGGCGTCGGTCTTGTACTCAATCTCCGCCTCTGCCAGCGCCGTTTCGCACTTGGGGCACCAGTACACCGGCTTCATGCCCTTGTAGATGGTTCCCTTGCGGTACATCTCCCCGAATACCCTGACCTCCCGCGCCTCAAAGCCAGGGTTCATGGTCAGGTAGGGGTGCTCCCAGTCGCCGCTGACGCCCAGCCGGACAAACTGCCCTTTCTGCACGTCCACGTACTTCTGCGCGAATTTATGGCAAGCGGAGCGGAACTCCGGAATGGTCATTTTGCGGCGATCCAGCTTGTTCTGCTTGATGATAGCCGACTCGATGGGCATACCGTGGTTATCCCAGCCGGGAATGTAAGGAACGCGGTACCCCTCCATGGTCTTGGACTTGTTGATAAAATCCTTGAGAATCTTGTTGAGCGCCGTCCCCATGTGGATGTTGCCGTTGGAGAAGGGGGGTCCGTCGTGCAGCTCAAAGGTGGGCTTTCCAGCGGCGTTCTCTAACATGAGCCGGTACAGTCCGATCTGCTGCCAGTAGGCAAGCGTCTCCGGCTCGCGGGCAGGCAGGTTCGCCCGCATGGAAAAATCGGTTGCGGGCAGGTTCAGGGTGTTGGTGAAATCGGTAGCCATCGTATCTTGGGTACTCCTTTGTCGTTTGTAAGATAGGGGAACACTGATTTATCCGGTAAATTTTTCGGCAGTCAGCCGGAGGCGTCCCCGGCGGTTCTCCCCGCCGAAGCACAGCACGCGGAATTTGCCGTACCCGCGCACGGACAGGACGGCGGGCGGCTCAACCGTCCGGTCGCAGTCCCGGACGCACTCATAATCCAGCTCGCACAGTCCCTCGCGGACGGCGCTCTGCGCACGCTCGCGCGGCAGGTTGCACAGCGCGGCGACCACGCAGTCCAGCCGCTCCGAAGCCACGGTATCCTGCATGGGAACCGTCGCGCGCGGCGGGATTTTTATCCCGTCCGGCGCCTCGATGTGCAGGCGCACCGCGTCGGAGCCGACCCGGCGCAGGGTTTCGCACAGGTACTCCGCCACGCGGCGCTCGCAGAACAGGAGGGCGCTCTGCCCGTCCGCACTGAGAATATCGCCCACGGCGTCGCGCTCCAGCCCCGTGCCCAGCACCGCGCCCATGTAGTCCCGGTGGGTCAGCGTCCGGAAGCCGGAGCCGCGAACCGAAAGCGCGGCGGTCTGCCCCGCCGCGTCCTCCGCAAGGTCATCGAACCCGGCTGCCCGCAGAAGGTCAGCCGGCGGCACACTGTCCCCGCCGCCGTCCCCACCGACGGGCAGCAGGCCCTCCAGATAGTCCGGCAGCAGAAAGACCCGCACCCGCTCGGCATCCGGATAGCCGCCCCAAAGCAGGGCAAGCCCCGCACGCAACCGCCCGGACAGGTACTGCCGGGCGTACTTTGCCTCCCGCGGGGTCAGGAAAGGCGTCACCGCCGCGGTGCCCTGCCCCGCCTGCACGCACAGATCGTCTATACGGGCATACAGCGCCCGGATGCCCTCATCCGGCGCATTGACTCTCTCCCGGCGCGGTTCCATCAGATCAGCGCCCTCAGAAGGGTCGTCAGGAAACCGACAAGCAGCGCGGTTAGCAGAAACGGCATATCCACCGGAATCCCCTGAAACCACCCGAACCGGTCGCACAGGCGCCGGACGGGCAGAATCAGTGGCTCGGTTATCAGAACAAGCAGGGAGGAAATCGGAGAGGCTCCCTCACTTTCAAACCAGCTGAGAATCACGCGCGCCAACAGGGCGACCGAAATCACCGTCAGGAATAAAACCAGCAGCCGCGTGAAGAAATAGACCACTCCGTACACAGTCGGTGTATCTTAAACTTCGGCGGAATCCGCCGGGGCATCGTCAGCGTCCGCCGCTTCGTCCTCCTGCGGCAGGCTGTCCTCATACTCCTTCAGCGCGTCCAGCAGGGCGGCGGTGTCCGCCTCGGTGCCCTCCGGCGTCAAGGCAATGACATTGTAGTCCGCCAGCCGGAACAGCTCGGCACGCAGTGCCAGCGACACACCGACAAGGAAATCAATCATGTGGGCAATGTCGTCCTTCTCCATGCGGCTGACATCAATCAGCACGGTCTGTCCGTCACGCAGGCACGCCGCAATCTCCTCCCGCTTCTCGCGGTAGGATTCCGGCAGGAAGCACGCCGGCGCCGCGCTGACAGGCTCCGGCTCCGCAACCGGTGCCGCGACAGCGCCGCGCACCGTGCGGCTGCCGACCCGGTTTCCCTCGTAGTACGGAGCGCCTTCGTACCCGTCCGCACCGTCCGGAACGCTGTCCTGCCGGTCGTATCCGTCCGCCGGACGGGCGCGGCGACCGGTGCTCCGGCTGCCGGAACCGGCATAGTAGCCGTCCCCGCTCTCCTCGTCGCTGCTGTAACGGGGCTGACGGCGGCTGTCGTCCTCGTACCCGTATCCCTCATCGTCCGAACTGTAACGCGGACGCTCCGCCGGGCGGCGCCGCTCGTCACGGTAGCCGTCATCCTCCGCGCGGCGCGCTCTGGCGCCGTCCGGGCGGCGCTCCTCGCGGTACGTATCCTCTCTGCTGTTGCGGCGATCGCGGGAATCGCGGTAGCCGTCGTCCTCCGCACGGTCATCCTCCTCGTAGGAGTCATACAGATCATCGCGGTCGTCGATATCCTCCGGCTCGCTGAACTTTTTAAACAAATCCTTGACTGACATAATGCTTTCCTCTCCTGTATATTTGATATTGTACTTCCGTTATCCGGTTTCGCCGTCCCCGTGTGCAAACAGCGCCCGGCCGACCCGTACCAGCGTCGCCCCCTCGGCTACGGCATACCGGTAGCTGTCCGACATACCCATGGACAGCACCATCGGCTGATCCCGCTCCGGCGTCAGTGCCCAGAGCGACTCCGACAGCCGGCGCATTTCGCCGAACAGCCGGCGGTAGGACGCCTCGTCCCCCTTGGGTGCCATGGTCATGAACCCGCGCAGGCGCAGCCGGTCGTACCCGCCGCACACCGCACGCACGAAATCCGCCGCGTTCTCCGGCAGAATGCCGCTCTTGGCAGGCTCGCGCCCGATGTTGATTTCAATCAGCACGTCGATGCATCTGCCGTGCTTTTCCGCCTGCCGCTGCAGCTCCCCGGCAAGCCCGGGCGAGTCCAGCGACTCCACCATATCCACTTTATCTATGATATACTTGACCTTATTGGTCTGCAGTGTTCCGATGAAATGCAGGTGCAATCCATCGCGTTCCAGCCGATCATACCGTTCGGTCAGCTGCTGAACGCGGTTTTCCCCGGCATAGCACACGCCGCAGCACCGATGCAGGTAATTGATTTCCCCGACATCCGCACTCTTGACCGCCGCCAGAAGCGTTACCTCCGACGGGTCGCGTCCCGCCTCCCGGCATGCCGCCGCAATGTCCGCCCGCACACGTGCGAGATTCCGGTCGATGTATCCGTATCCGACCGGTGCCGTACTGTCCGTTTCCGGCATACCCCCGCCCCCTTCCACAAACTGAAAAGTGCTGATATTTTATTTACGCAATGACCTTCCCTTCGTACAGGTTGCGCCCGCCCGTGATAATCCGGTCGTTCAGCTTCAGGAACGACCAGCCGTCCGCCGCGACCGCGCTCTGCACCTCCGGGTCAGCCGTTTCATCCTCCAGCGCCGCCTGTGCCTGCCCCGATGTCATCACGATGACGTATCCGTCCCGCTCCGCCAGCACGCACACCCGGCGGAACACCACCCGGTTCCCGCTGAGAATGTACACGCCCGTCACGTCCTCTCCCGTCGTGGGAGACGACAGACTGACAAGCGCCCCGGAGGGGATGCGGTATCCGGACACGGTATCCAGTACCGCCTGCACCGACACGCGCCGCCCGTCGGCAAAGCCGTCCGGCATATCCGGCGAACTGAACACAAGCAGTGCCTGCTCCCCCGCCGGCTCGTTGCGCACGCAGGTCAGCGACAGGGTGCTCCCCGCGGCGTCCCCGCAGTACACCCGGTAGGTCTTGCCGACCGCGAAGCGTTCCGCGTCCCCGGACGGCACCAGTGCCCCGGCATACCACAGCGATCCGCACACCAGCTTGCCGGCAATGCCGTAGGTGTCGGTTTCCCGATCCCCGTCCGCCTGCGCGATTAGGGCGCGGAACTCATCGGCTGTCATGCTCTGGGCACGCGCAGGCGTAAAGACCGATTCCAGCCCGTCCGCCGTGTAGCAGAACCAGCCCGCACGCGCGGCGCTCAGTCCCCCGACGCGGGTCAGTCCGGCAATCAGCGCTTCCCGCTCCTGCCGGAGCGCCGCGGCACCTGCCGAGCTGCCGCCGCCCCCCGCCTGTGTGCGGTAGGCGTCCAGAGCCGCCAGCAGCGCCTCGCCGCGCTGTGCCGTACCGGACAGATTCCCGGAGGCGACTGCCGCCAAGGCTGCGCGGTACTGCTGCTCCGCCTCAGTCAGGGCGGCAGTCGCGCCCGACGTACTGCTCCCGCTGTCCTCCAGCAGACGGATGCGGGTATTCAGCAGATCAAGCCGGGTCTGGAGAGACGCAGCCGCGTCCCCGTCCATCGTGACGTACGCACTGCCGAGCGTCTTGCCAGTTCCCACCTTTTCCCCGTCCCGGACGTCGTACAGGAACACGTTCCCGCCCCCGGCGGTCACGGTCTCCTCGTCGCGGAACAGGTACAGCACAAGGTCGGTGTACGCCGTATCCGTAATTTCCTGTGTACGCAGCGTATTGATATCCACCGTCAGGTGCCGGGCACACTGGTACACCGCAAAGGCGACCAGCCCCAGCATCAAAAGGATAAACCCCCCTGCAAACAGCGACTCGCTCCGGCGTTTCCCGTGCGCGGGATGCTCTCCCTGCCGCCTGCTCTCCGCAGGCTCTCCCCCGTGGGAAGCGGCAGGCATTTTCGGCATATCCGGCATGGTCACAGCCCCCTTCCGACGGCAAAGAGAGGGTACACTTCCCCTATCGCCACTCTGCTGTAGTATAACACATTTTCCCGTTCAGGAAAAGAGAGATTCCGCATTGTTTACAATATCTTCAAAAATTCGCGCGCCGTCCCCGCCGTCCGCATCCACCCATGTGACATACGGGCGCGCCGCAAACCATGTAATCTGGCGCTTGGCGTACCGGCGGGTCGCCGCCTTGAGCGTCTCCACCGCCTCTTCGCGGGTCGCGTGCCCGTCCAGCCACGGGAACAGCTCCTTGTAACCGATTGCCTGCGCCGCCGTCGGGCAGACGTCAAACACGCCCGCCGCCCGCAGACGCCGCGTCTCCTCCGGCAGCCCCGCCGCCATCATGGCATCCACGCGGCGGTTGATGCGGTCGTACAGAATGCGGCGGTCGCGGTAGCGCAGTCCTATCACCAGTGCCCGGTACGGGCAGTCCTCCGTGCGCGAAGCCCGGTCCAGTTCGCTCTTGCGCCTGCCGGTCGTGCGGTATATTTCCAGTGCCCGGACAACCCGCTTGACGTTGTTCGGGTGGATGGCGGCGGCGCTCTCCGGATCGACCGCCTCCAGCTCCCGATGCAGTGCCTCCGCCCCGTTCCGCTCCGCATACGCCGTCAGCGATGCCCGCAGTGCCGGGTCGGTATCCGTCACCTCAAACGTCCCGCCGCGCAGGAAGGCGTCCAGATACAGCCCCGTCCCCCCGCAGAGGATGGGCAGCTTCCCGCGCGACAGAATATCCGCCACCGCCGCGCGGGCGTCGCGCACGTAGTCCGCGCAGGAGTAGCCGCGTGGGTCGGCGGGGTCCGCCACGTCCAGCAGCCAGTGCGGGACGCCGGCACGCTCCGTCATGTCCGGCTTGGCTGTCCCGATGTCCATCCCCCGGTATATCTGCATGGAGTCGCAGGAGACGATTTCCCCGTCGTGCCGCCGCGCCAGCTCCACGGACAGCGCGGTCTTGCCGCCCGCCGTACAGCCGACCACTGCGACCAGAAACGGCTTGTCCGTATGCGTCACAAAACCAGCTCCTGCACGCCGTTCATCATGATGTAGTGCTCCCGGACGCCCAGCTCTTCCATCCAGCCGCGGACGATGACGGTCTTCCAGCAGTGGGTGTTGTAGCCCTTGCCGGCATCATTCTCCCAGAGCCAGCGGGGCGTGCACCAGAGGCATCCGGTCGGGGCGACCTCCTCGTAGAAGTCCCGATTCACGCCGTTCTGCCCGTGGTGCGCCATCTGCACGTAGTCCGCCTTTAGTCTGCCGGTTCCGGCATACATGGCAAGCATTTTCTGCCCCTCCTCGACGCCTGCGTCCCCGAGGAAAATCGTTTTCTTGCCGCCCAGCGTCAGGAGCAGGACGCAGGAGGCGTTGTTGTAGACATTGCCGTTGTGCTCACGGTTGAATTCCGGGCTGGGGGAGCAGAGGCACTCCACCCGCGCCGCGCCGAACTCATAGACGTCGCCCGCCCAGAGAATGACCGATTTTGTCGGGAATCCGGGCAGAAGGCGTGCAAAATCGTCGGGGCTGTGCTCGCTCGGCTCCCCGGCGTGGAGGTACTGGAGCGACGGGAAGTTGTAGTACAGCGCGTCCACCGTCAGGTCGTGCGGGCGGGTCTCCATGATGTGGTTGAGGCAGGTGATATGATCCAAATGCGGGTGGCTGAGGAACCAGCCGTCCACGTGCGGAATCTCCTCGCCCGTGACGCGCTTCAGCCAGCCGATGAGATTGTCGGCATCCTGCGCAAAGCCGCCGTCCATGACGAGCACTCTGCCGTCCTCGGTGGTGATGATAAAGCTGTTCATCTGGGTTCCGGTTACGCTGTTCAGCATGATGATGCTGTTCCTGCAATACGTGGGGTTCATGATCGCATCTCCTTTTTCTTTATGTTTTATGTGATGGGGTACACAGGGGGGCTGGGATTACCGGATAAACATCGCATCCCCGAAAGAAAAGAATCTGTACCGCTCCTCCACCGCCGTGCGGTAAGCGGCAAGCATTTTTTCCCGATCGTAGAATGCCGAAACCAGCATGAGCAGGGTGGATTCCGGCAGGTGGAAATTGGTGATGAGGGCATCGGTTGCCTTAAAGCGGTAGCCTGGGTAGATGAATATCCCGGTATCGCCCGACATGGCGCGGACGGTTCCGTCGTCATCCGACGCGGATTCCAACGTCCGGCAGGAAGTCGTTCCCACGCAGATAATGCGTCCCCCGGCGGCGCGGCGGCTGTTTATCAGCTCTGCCGACGCGGCAGGCACCGAGAAAAATTCGGTGTGCATAACGTGATCCGTAATCTCGGTCTCCTTGACCGGTCGGAAGGTGCCCAGTCCGACGTGCAGCATAACCGGCGCGACTGCGACGCCCTTGTCCCGCAGTCTTGCCAGCAGCTGTTCCGTAAAATGCAGTCCGGCGGTGGGCGCGGCGGCGGAGCCTTCGGTGCGGGCATAGACGGTCTGGTAGCGATCATTGTCCTGCAGCTGCTCGGTGATGTACGGCGGCAGGGGCATCAGCCCGATTTCGTGCAGGATATTGTAGATGTTTTCGTACTTTCCGTGGTCAAAGGAAAACCGGATGAGGCGGTTCCCTTCCTCCAGAATGTCCGTCACCTCGCCGGTGAGGATGCCATCCCCGAACACGCAGCGCGACCCGATACGCGCCCGCTTGCCCGGTTTGACCAGGCACTCCCATGTGTCCAGTTCCCGCTGGCGCAGGAGCAAAAGCTCCAGCCGCGCCTCCTCCCTGCCTTCGATGTGCCCGTACAGGCGGGCGGGAATGACCTTGGAGTCGTTGATGACCAGCACGTCCTCCGGGTTGATATAGTCCACAATATCGTAGAAGTGCTTGTGCACGACCGATCCGTCCGCCCGATTGATGACCATGAGCCGGGAGGCGTCCCGGCGTTCGGCGGGATGCTGGGCAATCAGCTCCGGTGGGAGGTCGTAGGCGAAATCCGAGGTTTTCAGGTCGGTTCCGATGCGCTCGTTGACAATAACGTCGGGCTTTACTGTATCCATTATGCGGTACTTCCTTGACTGTTCGTTGATTCGTGGCGGTTTGCCTGCCTGCGGCATATGCTGACAGCAGAACGTATCCCCCGCCCTATGCATCTATTATACTCTATCCGGAGAGGAAAAGCAAGGGCTTTTCCGGATGTTTCGGAGGATTTGTGCCGGTCGGCGGTCTGCCCATGCCCCTGCGGGGAGAGCTGACCGGAATAAAGAAAATAAGGGCAGTACCGCTTTGGTACCGGGAAAGGAGCCTGCCATGGGATCTGCCACTGCGCCGCTGTGGGCTTACCGCAGTACACGGCATGGGGCGTCCCGTATGAGTGGGAACCTGCCGGTTCCGGCGTAGGCGGGGGATTGTGCCCTGCATCGCCGGATTTACCGAATGGATTGCGGCGATTTTCGGGAGTAGCGGTGCCCGGCGTCACCGGCTAATCCTGCGCTTGCATAAACTGTCTGCCCCATCCCCCAGCCCCCAAAAAAGAAACCGGAGCGGCAGGTTGTGCAAACGACGCCGGAGACAGGCACCCCGGAAGGCGACGGAACGCCAGCGCCGCTCCCGGCGCAGTCGCGGGGACGCAAGGAGCGAAGCCCCTTGCAAAAATACAAAAGGCGCCCCCTTCCCCAGCGGGGAAGGGGGTCGGGGGGATGGGGACAAAAGATTCCTGTGAAGGCAGGTCGAGCCGGGGACGTGGGGGCAAGCCCCCCCGGAAATCACCGGAACGGCAGAAAAATTCGGTGCCGTACGGGGCAACGCCCCTGCGCAGTCACAGAGGAATGGAACAGCCGTCCCCTTTACGCCTCCGGAGGAGTCGGCTGATTGCCGCCGGCGACCTTCCCGCCAACGAACCCGGCAATCAGGGACTTTATGTCCACACCGGTCGATTCGGTCAAGCCCTCAATAATCTGACTGGAGGAGTTCATGACATCCTTGACAAGCTTGGAAGAGTTGCCGTCACCGTACATGACAATCTTGTCCGTCTGGGCAAGAGGCGCGGCCGCGTTCTTCACAACCTCAGGCAGCGCGGTCAGGTACATTTCCAGAACCGATGCCTCGCCCATCTTCTTCTGGGCCTCCGCCTTCTTTTCGATAGCCTCGGCTTCAGCAAGACCCACGGCACGGATACCTTCCGCTTCCTTTATCTTGGCGTAGGCAGACGCTTCGGCAAGCGCACGCTGTGCTTCCGCACGGCGCTCCTGCTCGTACTGCTCGGCTTCCGCCGCCTTCATGCGGGCAAGCGCCGCCTGCTCCTCCTCGTAGCGCCGCGCTTCGGATTCTTTCTGGCGGCGTACAAGATCGGCTTCCGCTTTCTTTTCCGCCTCGTACTTCAAAGCGTCCGCCTTCTTCTTGATGTCGGCGTCCAGCTTCTTTTCCTGCAGAGCGATTTCCTTTTCGGCAAGCTCGGCTTCCTTTTCGCGGCGCGCAATATCCGCGTTGGCGGACGTGACCTCGATGGTCTTACGCTGCTCTTCCTTCTGGATTTCGTATGCCGCATCGGCTTCCGCCTTCTTGATATCGGCATCCTTCTTCAGCTCTGCTTCCCGGATGGAAAGGGCGGTATTCTGCTCGGCAATGCGCTGATTGGCAGCCACGGCTATCTTGTTCGCTTCCTCTTTGGCGTTTGCCTCGGCGATGGCGATGTCACGTGCCGCCTCCGCCTTGGCGATCTGCGCCGCCTTGCGGATCTGCTCCACGTTGTCGATACCCATGTTCTCAATGGTTCCCGCACCGTCCTTGAAGTTCTGAATATTGAAGTTTACAATCTCAATACCCAGCTTCTGCATATCCGGCACGGCGTTTTCCTTGATTTTCTCGGCGACGACCTGCCGTTCCTGCACCATTTCCTTGAGTCCGACGGAACCGACGATCTCACGCATATTGCCTTCCAGCACCTGCGTGACAAGGAAAATCAGCTGTCTTTTGTCCATACCGAGCAGCGCCTCGGCTGCCTTTTCCAGTAGCTCCGGATCGGAGGATATCTTGATGTTGGCAACGCCGTCCACTGTCACATTGATGAATTCGTTGGTCGGGACAGCCTCGCTTGTCTTGACGTCCACCTGCATGACGTCCAGCGACAGCTTATCAATCCGCTCGATGAGCGGCAGGCGGAATCCGGCGCGTCCGATGAGGATTTTCTTCTTTTTGCGCAGACCGGACACGATGTATGCCTTATTGGGCGGTGCCTTGACGTACCCGCAGGCTATGTACAGCAGCAGAAGTACGACAACGGCGATGATTCCCCACGTAAGCTGGGGGGACATGGCGACGGCACTGAAAGCAATCTGTGGGATTGGCAGCATAGAAATGCACCTCCTGACAAAACATATTCCGCAGCGGCTCATCTGCGGCGCTTTCATTATAGCATACGGTCCTATGATTGTCAATTGTAAAACCGCAATTCTACAGATTATTCAAGCATCTTACGGAACGGGCGGTGGTCGGGCTGTACTGCCGCCGGCGGGGGCTTTGCCCCCCGCCGGACGGTAAGCACCAACCCTCAGCCGCCCAGATAGGCACGGCGCACGCTGTCGTCGTTGGCAAGCACAGCCGCATCGCCGCTCATGGCAATCCTGCCGGTTTCCAGCACATAGGCGCGGTTGGCAATCTTGAGCGCCATCTCCGCATTCTGCTCAACCAGCAGAATGGTCGTCCCGGCACGGTGCAGCTCACGCACAATGTCGAAAATCTGCTGAACCAGAATGGGCGCAAGTCCCATGGACGGCTCATCCAGCATGAGCAGGTGCGGCTGGCTCATCAGGGCACGCCCCATTGCCAGCATCTGCTGCTCACCGCCCGAAAGCGTCCCCGCCACCTGACTTTTCCGGTGCTTGAGACGCGGGAACAGTCCGTACACCTTGGCAAGCCCTTCCTTGGTGTAGGCGGGATTGGTATAGGCACCCATTTCCAGATTCTCCTGTACGGTCATCTGAAGGAAACAGCGCCGCCCCTCCGGCACGTGCGCCATGCCGCGCGATACCAGCCGGAAAGATTCCGTGTGCGTGATGTCCGTGTCAAGGAAGCGGATGCTGCCCGAACGCGGGTGGAGCATTCCCGATATGGTCTTGAGCGTGGTGGATTTGCCCGCGCCGTTCGCACCGATCAGCGCCACAATCTCACCCTCCGCAACCTCAAGCGATACGTCCTTGAGCGCGTGTATCTTGCCGTAGTACACATTGATTTTGTCTACCTGCAGCATCATGCCGGATCGCCTCCTTCCTTCTTCTTGCCCAGATATGCCTCCACGACCTTCTGGTTGGAGAGAATCTGATCCGGGGAGCCTTTGGCGATGATGCGCCCGTGATCCAGCACGCAGATGCCCTCGCAGATGCTCATGACCAGCTTCATGTCGTGCTCAATCAGCATGACCGCAATCCGGAAGGTGTCCCGGATGCGCCGGATGTTGGTCATCAGCTCCGCCGTCTCGGAGGGGTTCATGCCCGCCGCCGGCTCGTCCAGCAGGATAATCTTGGGACCCGTCGCCAGCGCCCGCACAATCTCCAGCCGGCGCTGTGCGCCGTAGGGCAGACTGCCGGCGGGGGCGTCCGCCAGATCCGCCATGCCGAAGAAATCCAGCAGCTCCAACGCCTTTTCGTGCGCCTCGCGCTCCCGTTTGGCGTAGCCGAAGGTGTGCGTCACCGCCGCCAGCAGGCTCTCGCGCGTTGCGTTGTGCAGTCCGACCTTGATGTTGTCCTCCACGCTCATGTTTCCGAACAGGCGGATATTCTGGAAGGTGCGCGCAACGCCCATTTCGCTGAGCTGTGCCGTGGTCTTGCCCGCCGTGCTGTATCCGTCCAGCATGATGTTGCCCCGCGTGGGCTGATAGATATTGGTCAGCAGGTTGAAGACGGTGGTCTTGCCCGCGCCGTTTGGCCCGATAAGTCCGGCAATCTCGGTCTTGCCGACCACCAGCGAGAAATCGTCCACGGCGGTCAGACCGCCGAAATCAATGCCCAGATGCAGGGCTTCCAGCACCGGCGTTTTGCCGAGGTCGCGCTCCGGGATGACGGCGCCGGACGGGTACGGAACCAGCCTGGAGCCCTCGGAGCGGTAGGTGTCCTTCTTATTTCCGAACAGATTCATGATGCGTCCGCCTCCTCTCCGCCGGCACCGGTCTTTCCGCGCCGCAGACCGCGGATCCAGCCGCTCAGGGAGAACTGGCTCTTCCACGCCTTGAAGCGCTTGTTTTCATTCAGCAGCATGATTGCAATAAGCAGTACCGAATAGGCAAGCATCCGGTAATCCGAGAAGTCGCGCAGCGCCTCCGGCAGAGCGCGCAGCACGATGGCAGCCAGAATGGAGCCGCCGATGTTGCCCATGCCGCCCAGCACCACGATGACCAGAATTTCAATGGACATATTGTACCCGAAGGTGTCCGCCTGCACCACCGGCAGGCTGTACCCGTACAGCACGCCCGCCGCCCCGGCGAAGAATGCCGCCAGCATGAACACCATCAGCTTGTAGTACACGACGTTGACGCCGGTCGCCTCAGCGGCAATGCGGTTGTCGCGGATTGCCATGATGGCGCGTCCGTGCTTGGAGCGCTTGAAGTTCATGATGACCAGCATGGTCAGCAGAACCAGCAGGATGGCATACGGCAGCAGCTCCTTGGAGTTGCGCCGGATGGACGAGGTATTGATGCCCAGCGCCCCCTGCAGGGGAGTGCCTTCAATATTCAGGTTGGTCAGGATATTCTTGATGATTTCGCCGCAGCCCAGCGTCACGATGGCAAGGTAGTCGCCTCCCAGACGCAGGGCGGGCAGTCCGACGGCAAGCCCGACCAGCGCCGCCGCGATGCCGCCTACCACCATGCACAGCGGCAGGCAGACAGCCATAGGGAGTTTGTCCTCTAACAGAACCGCCGCGGTACAGCCCGTGAACAGTCCGACCGACATGAAGCCCGCGTGCCCCAGCGACAGCTCACCCAGCAATCCGACCACAAGGTTCAGCGACACCGCAAGCACGATGTAGCAGGCGACCGAGGTCAGCATATTCTGAATCTGCCGCCCCACGCTGCCGGTGTACACCAGCACAGCCATGACGGCGAACAGCACCGTCACGGTCAGCAGCGTCACGCGGTCGGTATTGAAAAATCCACTGCGGAGAATGTCCTTTTTGCCCATGCTCACACCTTCTCCCTTACGCGCTTTCCGAGCAGTCCTGCCGGCTTGAATACCAGCACCAGCACCAGCACGCCGAACACCACGGCGTCCGACCACAGCGTGGAGATATACACCTTGGACAGCTGCTCAATGAGTCCCAGCAGGATGCCGCCCAGCATGGCGCCGGGAATCGACCCGATACCGCCGAACACGGCGGCGGTGAACGCCTTGATACCCGGCATGGAGCCGGTCGTGGGCTTGACGTATACGTAGGTCGCGCCGTAGAACACGCTCGCCACCGCCGCCAGCGCCGAACCGATGGCAAAGGTGATGGTGATGGTTCTGTTGACGCTGATGCCCATCAGCTCCGCCGCTTCGCGGTCCTCGGAAACGGCACGCATTGCCTTGCCCATGCGGGTCAGGTTGATAAACAGCGTCAGCCCGATCATGATGGCGGCGGTCACGCCTAACGTCAGCAGAGTAATGCCGTCCACCGTCACGCCGCCCAGCGTCAGGGAGGGCAGGCTGAACAGCGCCGGCGTGGACTTCTGCTCGGGTCCGAAAATCAGGAGCGCCAGATTCTGCAGCAGGTAGCTGACGCCGATGGCGGTTATCAGCACTGCCAGCGGCGGCGACTGCCGCAGGGGACGGTATGCCAGAAACTCAATGGTCACGCCCAACGCAGCGCATACGACAACCGCAATCAGAATGGCGACGATGGGGGGCAGCTTCAGCGTCGCTGCCGAAACGATGACGGAATACGCGCCGACCATAATGACATCGCCGTGGGCGAAGTTCAGCATTTTGGCGATGCCGTACACCATGGTATAGCCCAGCGCGATCAGGGCATAGATGCTGCCCAGATTCAGTCCGCTGATAAGGGCTCCGATAAATTGGATCATGACAGGCTGACTCCTTTCGGGTTTATGCGGGCGCCGGACAACGGTTCGCCTGCTCGGGGTGGGGGGACGGAATCCCCCGGAAAATAAGCAAAGGCCGGACCCTCACCGACCGGGCGGCGGGGATATCCGGCCGTATGCAAAATCTGCTCTCCTATAACGGGTCGCCCCCGCCGCTCCGCGTGTGCCGATGCGGCGTGCGGAGCGTATCGAGGGGGGTTCCCAACAGGGAATTACTCTGCCGTGGGTGTGAACAGGACAGCCTTGCCGTCCCGGTACTCCATAGCCAGAGCCGCCTTGGAAGGCTCACCATCGGCAGTCCAGGTGGTCTTGCCGGTGATGCCGCTCACCTCAATCTTGGTCATGGCGGCTACAATCCGGCTGTTGAAGTTGTCCTTGTCCTCGGAGGTCAGGTTCGCCTGCTTGAGCGCGGCAACCGCAGTGTAAACCGCATCGTACCCGTCGGCGGCAAACTGGTCGGGCGTCGCGTTGTACTTCTCCTGGTACTGCTTGACGAAGCTCTGCACGGCTGCATCCTGGTTGTCAGCCGCGAAGGGGGTCAGCATCAGCACGCCGTTGGCGGCGCTGGTGTCGTTGATCTTGGTCAGCAGTCCGTCCAGACCGTCACAGCCGAACATCTTCATGCCGTCCAGTTTGCCCTTTGCCTGCGTCAGGAAGGTAGCTGCCTCGGATGCGTAAATGGGCAGGAACACCAGATCGGCGCCGGAGGAGGCAATCTTGGCAATCTGTGCCGAGAAGTCGGTGTTGCTGCTGGTGGTGAAGGCTTCGGTTGCCACGACCTCAAGTCCCTTCGCCTGGCACTCTGCCACGAAGGTATCCTTCAGACCGACGCAGTAGTTGTTGTCGCTTCCGTAGAAGATAGCGACCTTGGTTGCCAGCTTGTACTGCGCAATGTAGTCAGCGGACGCCTTGCCCTGGTAGGGGTCGGAGAAGCAGATGCGGAAGGCGGAGCTGTTGTCGGCAATGGCGTCCACGGCGGAGCCGGAGGGCGTCAGCACCAGCATACCGTCTGCCTTGGCGGCGGCGGTGACAGCCTTGGTCTCGCCGGACAGCACAGCACCCAGCGATATCTTCATACCGTCGTCTACCAGCTTGCCGTATGCCGTGGTAGCGGTATCGGCGGAGCCGGCGGAATCCTCAAACTTCAGAACCAGCTTGAAGCCGTTGACGCCCTTGGCGTTGGCGGCGTTGATTTCATCGACGGCGATCTGTGCACCGTTACGAACCGAGGTACCGTAGTTGGCGTAATCTCCGGTCAGAGGACCGATGCCGCCTATTACCAGTTCGACCAGGCCGTTCTCATCCGTCTTCCAGTCATTGGAAGATCCGCAGCCGGACAGAATAGACAGACAACCCATCACCATCACGAAAACAAGCACGAGCGAACAAAGTTTCTTCATAACAAATCATCTCCTTTTTGACGTTATACCGGCGCCTGCTCAGGACGTCCTGTATTTGCATTATTATAATACGTTTCCTTGCATTTTGCAATAGGCGGGATTCACAAAATTCAGCACGAATCAGAACAACCCCGCGTTCATCTTGTATGAACGCGGGATTCTGTGAATAAAGAAGCTCATGCGAGCACCTATTTTTGCATTTTCCCTCTGCCTTTCGTTTTTTTATACCCGGCATCCGGAAGTCCCGCCGCCGGGCGGAACGCGGCAAAGGCTGACGGAAGCGCGAAGAAATCCTGCAAATCCGCCGGGCTGACCGCCAGCCATTCTGCCGGCAGGACAGCCTCCGCCGGGAGCGTGACGCACATGCCCTCCATCTGCCACTCGACGTGCGTGAACAGGTGCCGCGCCGTTCCGACCGACCGGACGGCAAGCGGATCCGCCCCCAACCCCCGGAGAAATGCGGCGGTCCGTGCGGCGATGCCGTCCTCCTCCGCGCCGGGGAGACTGTCGCGGAGCAGGTTGGGAAATTCATACAGCCCGCCCAGCAGTCCCGCCGGGCGGCGGCGGATGACCACCGGTGCCGCATCCTGCCCGCCCAGCCGGAGAATCAGCACGGCGCGCCGCTCGACCCGGCGGGACTTTGCCGCACCGCGGACAGGCAGGTCGTGCGTATGCCCCGCCGCGCGGGCGCGGCAAAGCAGTGCCACCGGGCAGTCCCCGCACCGCGGCTCGCCCGGCAGGCAGACCAGCGCACCCAATTCAATCAGGCTCTGCGTGAAATCGCCCGCGCCCGGCGAGGGAATGCAGGGCGCCAGCGCCGCCTCGGCGGCGGTCTTTGCCGCCGGAAGCATGATATCGGTGGCGTCGTCGGTCAGGCGGGCAAGCACGCGCAGGACATTGCCGTCCACCGCCGGGGCGGGGATGTCATAGGCGATGGACGCCACCGCCCCCGCCGTATACCGCCCGACGCCGGGCAGACTGCGCAGGGCAGACACATCCGCCGGGATGACTCCGCCGAAATCCGCCACAACGCGCTGCGCCGTCCGCTGCAGGTTGCGCACCCGGCTGTAATACCCCAGACCCTCCCAGAGTTTGAGCAGAGTGTCCTCCTCTGCCGCCGCCAGTGCCGCGACCGTCGGCAGGGCGGCAAGGAAGCGGGCAAAGTACGGCTTGACCGCCTCGGCACGCGTCTGCTGGAGCATGACCTCCGACACCAGCACGCGGTAGGCGTTGCGGTTCTCCCGCCACGGCAGGGGACGGGCGTTTGCCCGGTACCAGTCCAGCAGCAGCGGAACCGCCTCAGCGGGAAACGGGTAGTTCATGGGTGCCCGCCTCAGCGGCAGTAGCGCATGAATGCCTGCGACAGCCCCGGGAACCTGCCCTGCTCATCGAAGGCGTGCCATGCCACGACCCGCCGCGTGCGCAGATCGAAGTCCATGCCCTGATTGTACATTCCGCCGGTCAGGTACAGGTCGGCGGTCGCCTCTGTCGTTGCGTAGCCGTACCGGATTTCATCCACCGGCGCGTGCAGGAAAATATCCGCCCACTCCTCCGAGAAGATGCGGCGGTCGCCCCACATACCCCGGTTGAGGTACAGCCAGCCGATTTTCGCCATATCCTCGGTGCGCAGGTACAGTCCCGTCCCGCCGACAGTGTGCCCGTTCACGTCGCGGCTCCACGCATTGACATGGAATCCCAGCGGCACGAACACCTCGCGCTGGAGCAGCAGTTCCAGATCCATGCCGAGCAGCTCCTCCACGATGCGCCCCAGAATATAGTAGTTCCCGTCGGAGTACACGAACTCCTTACCCGGCGTCTGCGTGATGGGAGCGGCGAACAGCGTGTGCAGCCATTCCGGATCCTTCCACAGGTGCGCGTTGGTCAGGTCAAAGTCGGTGCCGGAGGCGGCGCCTGTCCGGTGGCGCAACAGCTGATCCACCGTCAGTCTGCCCCAGCGCGGGTCGGTGCCCTCGGTCAGGAAGCCGGACAGGAAGCGATCCAGCGTATCCTCCATGCGGAGCAATCCCCGGTCATACAGCAGTCCCGCCGCCGTGACCGCCACGCTCTTGGCGACCGAATAGCAGTCGTGCGCCGGGTTGCCGGGGCGGAAGTCCGTCCGTTCCATATGGTACAGCGTATCGCCCTCCTGCGGCGGCTCCAGCGTCACCACCGTGTAGTAGCAGCCCTCGCCGCCCTGTGCGGCGACCTCATCCGTCATGGCTTTCATGAAATCCGTCATGGATATTTTCCCTCCGTTTATATCGTTTCCTTCATCCGTTCGTACAGGTTGATAAGCTCCAGTCCGGCGCGCAGGGCGCAGGCGCAGGTATAGGCTGTCCCGCCCCGGCTGCGTGTGCAGAAGGCAACGCATATGTCGCTCCCCTCGACGAGGCGCCGGTCGCGTTCCAGCATACAGCCGTCTATGTAGCGGTCGAAGAGGAACCGGCTCGCATCCGCGTTGCGGTAAATGTACCGGTATGTGCGGATGCCGGCGTCGTCCCATCCGGCGGTCTGGTCGCGGCAGGGGAGAACCAACTCCAGCCGCAGTCCCGGCAGCTGTTCGCGCAGTTCCAGCACCTTGAGTGCCGCCACGGTATCGAAGCCCTGTGCGCCGCCCGCGCGGAATACGCGCGCTCCGCGGCGGTACAGTTCCCGGATTACGGTATCCAGCAGGGCAGGCAGGCGCAGTGCCTGATTCCGTTCCATATGTCTGTGTCCCGTAAAGCACACGGTCAGCGCGCCTGTGTCCTTCTCTGTCATGGTCTTTTCCTCCCCCGCTTTTCCGGGCACCGCCGGCATATGCGGCGGCTCCATCTGTATCCGTGTCTGTGTCCGTATCTGTCTCCGTGCCGGACGGGCACTGTTTGTGGGTACAGTATAGCACAGGCCGGCGTGCCTTGTCAAGGTTATGGGAGAAAAAACGCCGTGGGGCGGCGGCGCGGGCGTTGCCTGCAGCACGCCGTTCACGAAGTACCGCTGGGAACCGTCCACGTAGGTCAGCGGGGTCAGTGTGCCGGTGCCGTAGGTGTATGCGCCGAGGTCGTCGGTCAGGGTCAGCCCGATATAGGGTGCCGGACCGCTGCTGACGAGGCTGATGACGTAGGTCAGGATGTCATCTGCGGCGTAGCTCTCGGACAGGGCGGTTTTGGTTGCGGACAGCACGGCGACCAGTTCGCCGATGACGATATTGGAAATGGTGACGTTGCCGGGAGGTTGCCGGTACCGGCGGGGAGTGCCCGGCGCGCAAAAGCGGGGATGCAGGGGGAAGAACCCCCTGCACCCCCGTGCAATCCCGTTATCCGTTGACCCACGCCGCCAACTTGCCGAACCCTTCCTTGCTGCCGGACAGATAGAGAATATCCCCGGGGCGGAAGGTGTAGTCGGGACGTACAGCCTCCTCAACTACACCGCCGTTCTCAATGGCAATGATGTTCAGCCCGAAGCGGTTGCGCAGATTGACCTCCACAACCGTCTGCCCGACTGCCTGTGCGGGCAGGGCAAACTTGGAAATGTTGATTTTTTCGCTGAGCTGGACAAAATCCAGCGCCTGCGAAGTCTCCAGCCGGTGCGCAAGCCGGATTGCCATGTCGCGCTCCGGATAGACAACCTCGGCGCCCAGCTTCTCCAGAATCAGCCCGTGCTCGGTGCTGGTCGCTTTGGCAATCACCTTGGGAATGCCCATGGAAACCAGCGTCAGCGTGGTCAGAATGGAGGTGTCGATATGCTCACCGATACCGACCACCGCCACGTCGCAGTTGCCCATCCCTGCATCCAGCAGGGTTTTCTTTTCCAGATTGCGCACGATGAAGGCGTTTTCGGTCAGCTCACGCGCCGTGTTGATTTTTTCCTCGTCCTTGTCCACAACGATGAGATCGGCGCCGGAGGCGTGCAGTTCCTGCGCCAGCGCCAATCCGAAGCGCCCCATGCCGATAATGCCGTAGATGGTTTTTCCGGCTTTCTGTTTACGTGCCATATGTATTCCCTCTTCCAAAATCTGTATTGCGGGCTTCCTTCCGGAATTCCCGGTTCCTTACCCGACGGAAATGTTGCCCTCTGGGTAGCTGATGCGCTCAATGCGGTTGAAGTGCCAGAGCGATGCAATGGTCAGCGGTCCCAGCCGCCCGGTGAACATCATCAGGATGGAGACCAGCTTGGAGCCGACCGACAGCCCGGCGGTGATGCCGGTGGAAAGTCCTACCGTGCCGAAGGCGGAGACCATTTCAAACAGGATGTCCCGGAGCGGCACTGCCGGGTCCAGCATTGCCACAGCCGTACTGGACACCGTAATCGCCGCCAACGCCAGCAGGGCGATGACAGCCGCCTTGCGGAAGGTTTCCTTGGAGATGGCGTAGTGGAAAGCCTTCTCGCTCCGACCGGATGCCGCCCCATGTATGCCCTGCAGCAGCACGAAGAAGGTGCTGGTCTTGATGCCGCCGCCGGTGGATCCGGGAGAGGCACCGATGTACATCAGCACAATCATGACCAGCAGTCCGGCGTTGGAGAACCCGGCGAAGGGGAAGGTGGAGAATCCGGCTGTGCGGGCAGTCACGCTGGCGAAAAATGCGCCCAGCCACGTGATGTTTCCGCGCTCGGTCAGCTTGACGAGCAGGGTGCCCGCCACGGTCAGGACGGCGCTGACCGACAGAACCACCCGTGCGTGCATGGAGTAGCGTTTCCAGTGCCACCGGTTGGCGACCATCTCGCGGATGACCAGAAAGCCGATGCCGCCGAAGAAAATCAGGGCGCAGGTCGTCAGGTTGAGCAGCACATCGTCCTGATAGGGGATGAGGTTCTGCCCGCCGCCGAGCACGTCAAAGCCGGAGTTGTTGAACGCCGCCACCGAATGGAACACGCTCAGCCAGATGGCGTGCGGCACGGAATAGCGCTGCACGAAGGTAATGAAACTCAGCACGGCGCCGCACAGTTCAATAATCAGCGTTGTCAGGAACACGCTGCGGACAAAGCGCACCGCGCCGCGTCCGGATTCCAGATTGCTTGCCTCCTGTATGAGGTTGCGCCCGCGCAGGTTCATTTTGCGTCCCATGAGCAGGATGACGCCGGCTCCGACGGCGGTCACGCCCAGTCCGCCGACCTGAATCAGCAGCATCAGAACGATCTGTCCGAACAGCGTGAAGGTATCGCCCGCATCGGCGGCAATCAGTCCCGTGACGCACACCGCGCTGGTTGAGGTATACAGGGCGTCAATATAGCGCAGTGTCACGCCGTCCCGGATGCTGCACGGCAGCATGAGCAGTCCCGATCCGAGCAGAATGACCGTGGCAAAGCCCATGGCAATAATGCGCGCGGGCGGCTGCCGTTTGAGAAAAGCTACCATAGTATATCTGTCAGACTTCCTTTCCGGTTACTTCTTCCTGAGCTTCTCCAGCTTTTCGCCCTGTTCCCGGACATAGACACGGATGCTCTCCCGCAGGGGTGTGCCGGACTGGAACGGCGCGAGGAAGCGCGGCTTGATCTGTTTGCGGCGCAGTTCCTCCTGCACGTGCAGCTTGAGGTTTTCCCACTTGAGGATAAGCTGGCTTTCCTCTGCGGCGGCTTTGATTTTGCGGAGCAGCTGGACGGAAACACAGAAGTCGATGACGAACACGCCGTAGTACATTCCCATGAGAAACACTGCCAGCGAAAACCAGTCCAGCGTAATGAAACGTGTTGCCATGAGGACGATGGGATCAAAGAGCAGGTAGTAGAACGCCGCCCCCGCCGCCGTCCAGATGAGCGAGAAGGTGGGGCAGATGATGCCGCGGAAATTGCCCGGCGAGTCGCTGTAATCCCAGAGCCGGACGTGCATTCCCTCGATGAAAATCAGTCCGCCGATCAGTTCAATCAGGGTCATGAGCAGACCGCTGCCCACAATGACGGTTACATCAAACAGCCAGCGGGTGGGGAAAGCGTCCTTCAGTGCGGACATGAGCAGGACGTAGGCTGTCATGACCACGACGCCTGTGCCGTAAATCGGCAGGCAGGGACCTTTGAGGAAACCGGGGTTCACCCATTTTTTTGCCGACACGAAGCGCCGAAAGAACAGTTCCAGCACCCATCCGATGCCGGAGAATACCATGAACACGAATGCAGCCATGAAAAAAACTGCCTGAATCTTCTCACCTGTTCGCAGACGGGCGATTTCCTGCAGGACATCCATCGGTGTTCCTCCTGTGTACCGGGTAGTTTTAATCCGTGTTTTCTTAAAGAATTGCTTCCTTAAATCCGTTTCATTATAGCACTTCTGCCCGTTTTTGTCAAGTGTGGCGGGGAATATGTTGCCGGTGGCGGCTGGGCTTGGGGGGATGCCGCCCCGGCATTGACGGTTTGCTCCGACCTCGCAAAAGGATTTTCCCCCCCTTCCCCGAAGGGGAGGGGGAAAATAAATTTTTGCAGGGGCAGGACAGAGCAGACACCGCCGGACACAGCCCCCGGCGGGGAAGCCCTTTTCCCGACAGTACAAAAGGGGCTGCCGCAGAATGCGGCAGCCCCGGAGGGGATATTAAATCACAGTGTGCTTCAGTGCTTCTTCTTCAGAGCAACAGCAGCCGCAACAGCAGCCATCACAACAGCGGATGCACCGCCGATGACGGAAGAGCAGCCGGAGCCGGAAGCCTTCTCGGTAGCGGAAGCCTCAGCCTTGGTGTCGGTTCCCTTGTTCTCGTCGGAAGCGGTCTCGGGAGCAGCCGTGCTCTCGACGGGCTTCTCAGACTCGGTCTCGGTCTTCTTATCGGTCTCAGTCTCGGTCTGCTTGCTGGGGTCAATCTTCAGGTAAGTGTTCTTGTAAGCAACCGCCTCATCAACGGAGCGGAACACACCCATGTAGCAGATGTCGAAGGTCTCATCAACAGCCAGACCGCCAAAGTCGATACGGAAGCCGTTGATACGACCGGTAAAGTCATACAGGGGCTCGCCGTTGTCGTCCTTCGCGCCCAGATCGACCACAACCAGGTTGTAGTATTCGCCGTTGATCTCATCCTCTTCACAGAACTCGTCGTAAGCGGACCAGTTGGTCAACACAGCGGGACCGGCAGAAGACTGTTCGCCGGCAAGGTAGTACAGACCGCCGTTCAGAGCATCGGCGTTGTGCAGCAGCATAACGAACACAGGGAAGTCGTCAGCACTGTAAGAAATCGTGTTCTTGATGCCCCAGCTCATGAAGGTAACGGTAGCAGAGGGAGTAATCGCGTAGGAGTTGTCGCCCTTCGCCTCAACCTTGCAGTTCTGCATATCGGGATCCTTGTTGAAGGAGGACTTGGTAGCATCAAACAGAATAGCGGGCTGGTTAGCGGGAACAGTGGAGGGGTCGGCGATCTCGGCAAACACCTTCACGTTCGGCTCAGCGTCCTTGGACTCGGTGCCGGTAGGAACAGACCCGTTGACCTCCAGAATGGTGAGGGCAGCCGTGCCGTTCGTAACGCCGGTGTGGAACACGATACCGACATAGAAGTCTCCGCTCTCAACCAGGCTGTTGAGGTTGGCGCTGATAGTGGAGCAGCCGGCAATGGTTGCGCCGTTGACCTTGATGTCATAGGCAGAACCGTCCCAGGTCACATCCAGTGTGTAGATCTCACGACCCTGCGCGTCCAGCTCACAGGCGCCGTTGCTGTTGCCCTGGTGAGTGAACGCAGCGCCGTTGCCGTCCGCATCCTTCTCATGGCTCCAGAAGCTCTCGCAGGAGGGGTTGCCGTCACCGGAACCGCGGTTCAGGGACACCCAGCCGGAACCCCAGCCCATGGTGGATGCACCGGGAGTCAGGTTGGAGTTGTCGCCGATGGTGAAGGAAATCCACTCGTCAGCCTGACCGTCCTCGCCCTTGTAGGAGAAGTCGTCAATGCGGATCTTCATGGAGAAGCCTTCCTTCATGTTGAAGGTCTCCTTGGACACGACCGCATAAGAGGGGGTCATGTTCGCGAAGCTGGGGGACGTGGTGTGGAAGCCTTCGGAATCGTAGTAGAAACCTCCGGCAGGGCAGTAGTCATCGGGATCGTCATAGTCGTCGGGACCACGGCGGGTAGTCCAGTCGCCTTCGCCGGCGGCGGAAGCTGTCAGGGTCACTGCAGGGATCA
Source organism: bacterium (assembly GCA_963643175.1). Classification (GTDB taxonomy): domain Bacteria; phylum Bacillota; class Clostridia; order Oscillospirales; family CAG-272; genus CAMEON01. The sequence goes on along the minus strand of CAVIJF010000017.1, from coordinate 5,120 downwards.
TGGCAAGAACCATAACAGCGCAGAGCACCAGAGCAAGCAGTTTTTTCATGGGGATTCGCTCCTTTCAAAAAAGCAAATGTTTTGTTGTTACACGGCATGCATTCGTCCGCACACCGATTTCACGTTTATTATACCATAGCGCGGCGGATTTGTAAAGCGACGCTTTGCACTAAATTTACGCCAATTTTTTGAGCAATATAACCAATAGCGGGCGTTTCGCGGCGCGTATCCGCGATTCTTTTCCCGCAAAAGGGGAGGCTGCCTCAGAATGCGGCAGCCCCGGAGGGGAGATATTCTCCCTTTACGGGGTTCTTCAGCAGCTTCGCTTTTTACGGTATAAATAAAGAAAGTATTTCCGGTTTACGGGGGTGTTCGCGGGCGGGTGGCTGTACCCGGCGGGTACCGAATGCCACCGCCACCCGGTGCCGCCCGAAAAAAATCCCAAAAATTTTCAAAAACCCCTTGACAAACGCACACGGAACGTGTATAATACAGCCATTCACCGCTTTACCGTGATAAAGCGATAAAGCAGAACAAGGAAAGTTGAGGAAACACTCATGAAAAAGATTGTAAAAACTGTATGCACCCTGCTGGCGCTTGCCATGGTCGCCGCCTGCGCACTGAGCTTCACCGCCTGCGGAAAGAAGGCAGACGATCTGGAAACCGTCAAGAAGAACGGCAAGTTGGTCGTCGGCATCACCGAGTTTGAACCGATGGACTACCGCGACACCGACAACAACTGGATCGGCTTTGACGCCGACACCGCCGCCGCCTTCGCCGCATACCTCGGCGTGGAGGTCGAGTTTTCCCTGATTGACTGGGACCGCAAGACCTTTGAGCTGGAGGCAGGCACTATCGACTGCGTGTGGAACGGCATGACGCTGACCGATGACGTGAAGGCTGCCATGTCCACCTCCAAGCCCTACTTCAACAACGCGCAGGTGGTGGTCGTCCGCGCAGACCGCGCAGCGGATATCAAGACCGCCGAGGACTGCAAGAGTCTGTCCTTCGCCGTGGAAAAAGGCTCCGCCGGTGAGGCAGCTGCCACCGCCAACGGATTTACCGTCACCGCCGTCAAGGATCAGGCAACCGCGCTGACCGAGGTCAAGGCAGGCACCAGCGATGCCGCCATCATCGACTTCCTCATGGCTGTCAGCATGATCGGGGAAGGAACCGATTACAGCGATCTGGCGTACACCGTCCGGTTGGCGGACGAGGAGTACGGCGTCGGCTTCCGCAAGGGTTCCAACCTGACCGAGAAGCTCAACGAATTCTTTGCCGAAAAGACCGCCGACGGCACGCTGGCAAAGATTGCGGAGAAGTACGGCATTCAGGATTACCTGATTAAGAACTGACGCAGGCGGGAACAGTCATGCCGGGACGTTTTCTTGAACAGTTTCCCACGGTATTTCAGGCGCTGAATCAGGGCTTTCTGCAAACGCTCCGGCTGTTTGCCGTAACCCTGCTCGGCGCCATCCCGCTGGGGCTTCTCATCTGCGCCGGAACCATGTCCCGCTTCAAGCCGCTTTCGTGGCTGCTGCGGGGCATCATCTGGATTGTGCGCGGGTCGCCGCTGATGATTCAGCTTATCATTATTTTCTACTTTCCCGGCATGGTGTTCGGAAACAACATCTGGGGAACGGGCGAGGCGGGACGCTTTACGGCGGCGGCGGTAGCCTTCGTTTTCAATTACGCCTGCTATTTTTCCGAGATATTCCGCGCCGGCATTCAGGGCGTCCCGCACGGACAGACCGAAGCGGGCGAGGTGCTGGGGCTGACGCGGGTGCAGATATTCTTCCGCATAACCCTGCTTCAGATGGTCAAGCGCATCGTGCCCCCCCTGTCCAACGAAATCATCACGCTGGTCAAGGATACGTCGCTGGCGCGCATCATCGCGTTGCAGGAAGTCATCTGGGCTGGCGAAGCCTTCCTCAAAGGCTCCGGCGGCATTTCCGGCGTCATGTGGCCGCTGTTCTTTACGGCGGTTTATTACCTTGCTTTCAATGGCGTGCTGACGCTCCTGTTCGGCAGACTGGAAAAACGCATGGCGCGCTTCTCCCTGTGAGATACACAGCAGATTTCGGTACACAGTAAAAGGATACGGATATATGAACAACACGAATCCCCCCGTGCTGGAGGTGCGGAACCTCGGCAAATCCTTCGGAAAAACGGAGGTTCTGCGCGGCATCAGCTTCACACTGGAGCGCGGTGCCGTACTGGCGCTGATCGGCTCCTCCGGCGGCGGCAAGACAACCCTGCTCCGGTGCCTGAATTTCCTCGAAACAGCCGACGCCGGGCAGATATATGTTGCCGGAGAATGCATTTTTGATGCCTCGGAACCAGCGCAGCGGCGCCGCCGGGAGGCGGAGGTCCGTGCGGCGCGGCGGCATTTCGGGCTGGTGTTCCAGCAGTTCAACCTGTTCCCGCAGTACAGCGTCCTGCGCAATGTCACGCTGGCGCCCACGCTGAACCGGGCAGGAACGCCGGAGGAAATTGACGCCCGCGCACGGGCGCTGATTGACCGCGTGGGACTGACGGACAAAATCGACAGCTACCCGGGGCAGCTGTCGGGCGGACAGCAGCAGCGGGTCGCCATCGCGCGGGCGCTGGCGCTGTCCCCGGACATCCTGTGCTTTGACGAGCCGACCTCGGCGCTCGACCCGGAGCTGACCGGGGAGGTGCTCTCGGTCATCCGGGGGCTGAAATCCCGCGACAGCACCATGGTCGTGGTGACGCACGAGATGGAGTTTGCCCGGAGCGTAGCGGATCAGGTCATTTTCATGGCAAACGGAATCATTGAGGAGGCAGGCACGCCGGACGAGGTGTTCGGGAATCCGAAAAGCCCCCTGCTGCAAAGCTTTCTCAGCCATACGCAAAAATAGGAGAGCCGGAAGGCTCTCCTGTTTTTTGCGTTGCCGCACACCTTACTTTTCCTTGTAGTACAGCATACAGTGGCAGTACCCCTCGAACTCCGGATCCTTTATCTGCTCACGGAATTCCCGGCACATACACTTGGTATCCTCGTTCTTCACCGTGCGGCAGGGGCAGTAGCCGCCGCGGGCGGCAAGCCCTTCCCGGACCGTCCGGACGATTTCCTCGTTCTCATTGAGCCGGATTTTCATACTGGTACCTCCCTCAGCGTATTTCCACCCGCGTGCCGCCGTACAGCGACACCGGAACATCCGCAGCCCCCGCGGAGCGCAGCACGTCACGCGCCATGTCCGCCAGCACCGGCACCACCGGAAATTCCGTGTGGTAGTGCCCGGCGGCAAGCAGCGCCATGCCGCCGTAGGGCGCATCGCAGAGCTGATGGTAGCGCAGCTCGCCGGTCACGAAGGCATCGGCGCCTGCCGCCCGTGCGGCGTCCACGTCGTCGTCCCCCGCGCCGCCCAGCACAGCGACCCGGCGGATATCCCACCCGCATCCAGCGCCCAGCAGGGCAGGCAGATGCAGTGCCGCCTTGACCCGTTCGCAGAAGGCGTCGAAGGACTCCGGCGCAGGCAGTGACCCGATGCGCCCCATCGGCATTCCCGCCGGGTTGCCGTCCTCGCCCGTACCGCTGCCGAAGGGCTGGATGTCGCGCAGTCCCAACGCCGCCGCCAACGTGTCGTTGACGCCGCCCGGCAGGGCGTCCAGCCGGGTGTGGAACGCGGCGGCGGATATGCCCGCACGCGCCATGCGGAGTATCTTCCGGGAGGACGTATCGGCACCGTCCACGGCGCGCAGTCCCCGGAACAGCAGGGGATGGTGCGTCAGCAGCAGGGTATACCCCCGCCGCTCCGCCTCGGCAACGGCATCCTCGGTCGCATCCAGCGCCACTAAAACGCCACGCACCGGCGCCGCCGGGTCGGGACAGCAGGAAAGCCCGTCGTTGTCCCATCCGCAGGACAGCGACCCGGGAATACGCGCCTCCAGGGCGTCATACAGCTGTTGTACCGTCATAGGGAACCGCCTTTCTGTGCTTTATCTGTGCTTTATCTGTGCATTCGGTATCAGGGACTGCCGGACTGCCGCGCCGCGGTGCGCACCGCGCACGCCACACGCGCCTCCTGCGCCGCCAAGGCGGCAAGCAGGGCGTCCTCGCAGTCGGTTGTGTGCCCGGACTCCGCGCGGGCATCCCGCCGGGCGGCTACGGTGCGCCGGGTTCTGGCAATCAACGCTATGTGAAGTTCCGCCTGCTCCGGCGGATAGTCGCGCCCGGTCAGCAGCTCGGCGGCATCGCATGGTGCGGAGCGTGTCCCCGGGGCATAGGCGGCGCAGACCGTCTGGTATATGCGCTGTTCCTCTGCCGACAGGCTCTCGCCGATGACGGAAAATCCGTTGTCCGACAGCCATTTCCGCAAGATTTCCGGATGCGTCATGGGTTGAAGAATCAGCCGGATTTCCGGTGAGCGGACAAACGCCGCCCGCTCCAGAATGGAGACAATCAGTTCCCCGCCCATTCCGAACACCGTGATGTCCTCCGGTCGGTAGACCTCCAGCCCCGACAGCCCGTCGGTGCGGACGGTCAGGATGCGGTCAGTCAGTCCGGCGGCGACGACGTGCAGGCGTGCCCGCTCCACGGGACCTTCCCGGACGTCGGATGCGATGGCGCAGAGTGTCCCGCCGTGGGGCGGCACGCCCTCCGGCAGGGGGACGGGCGTCAGGACACCCGTCCGGCACAGCCAGATGGGCAGGTATGCGTGGTCCGTCCCGACGTCGCAGAGCAGGCGACCGGGGCGGACATAGGGCACCGCCGACATCAGGCGGGGGGTAAGCTTGAGGGAGGAAGCCGTCATGTCATGTTCTCCTTGCGCAGGCGCGGATTGATTCGCCGGCAGCCTGTCGGCGGTTCCCTTACAGAGGGAGCGGGGAATCCGGCTGCACCGCGCTTCCCCGCCCTCTTTTTTCCTGTCCTTACTTCTTATCCGCCAGATAAGCGTTGATCTTGGCGACCAGCTCATCGGCATCGGTTCCGTGAACCTCGCAGGCTTCCTCAATGGACTCCCCGCGTGCGGACGGGCAACCGAGGCAGTGCATTCCGATTTCAAAGAAGAAGGCGGCAGTATCCGGCGCGGCGTCCAGCACGTCGCCGATGACGGATTTCTTGGTAACGGTCATGATTCAGACCCTCCTTATAT
>CAVIJF010000016.1:0-40644 GCA_963643175.1 bacterium | reverse complement strand
CCCCCCGACCCCCTTCCCCTCCGGGGAAGGGGGAGCCCCTGAGTTTATTTCGCCGGGGGCTTCGCCCCCGGCACCCCCGCGTCTTCACCGGGAGCGGCACGGGTTGCCGGATGGCTTCCGTTACCTTCCGGAATGCGGGGAGCGTGCCCCCGCCACCACCCCAATAGTTTTCTGCCCTCTACCGGGAAGGGAGCAGCCAAGGAGTGAGGGGAACCGGGTGAGGGACACTTCGGCGCCTGAGATGGTTCTCTCCCCCCCGGGCAGGGCAAGGATAAGCTGCCGCCCCCGGCATTCCTTCAGGCTGATACCGGCTTCCGCCGACAGGCAGGAGCCGTATACAGATGCAGGCATCTCCGGAAACGCTCCGGGGATATCGAAAACCCAACACAAAAGGAAGTGAACACAATGCTGACAATTTCTCATCTGACCAAGACCTACGGAGACAAGAAGGCAGTGGATACCTGTCCCTGCACATCGCGCCCGGCGAGATTTACGGCTTTATCGGGCACAACGGAGCAGGCAAAACCACTACCCTGAAGGCAGTGGTGGGTATCCTGCCGTTTGACAAGGGGGAGATAACCGTCTGCGGAACCTCCATCCGGGAAGATCCACTGACCTGCAAGCGGCAGATCGCCTACATCCCCGATAACCCCGACCTGTACGATTTCATGACCGGCATCAAGTACCTGAATTTCATCGCGGATATTTTCGGAATTCCCGCCGACGTCCGGGCGGAACGTATCCGGCGGCTGGGGGACACGTTTGAACTGACCAAAGACCTTGCGCAGTCCATCGCCGCCTACTCGCACGGTATGAAGCAGAAGCTGGCGATTATCGCCGCGTGGCTGCACGAGCCGCGGCTCATCATCATGGACGAACCGTTCGTCGGGCTTGACCCCAAGGCGTCCCATCTGCTCAAGGGCATGATGCGGGAGGTCTGCAATGCGGGCGGCGCCATTTTCTTCTCCACGCACGTGCTGGAGGTGGCGGAAAAGCTGTGCGACAAGGTTGCCATCATCAGGGGCGGGCAGCTGATACGCGCCGGCAGTATGGATGAGGTGCGCGGGGACGAGTCGCTGGAGAGCGTGTTCCTTGAACTGGAGGATGCGTCATGCTGAAAGCACTGCTCCGGAAACAGCTGGCGGAAAATTTCCGCACCTATTTCTACGACACCCGCAAGAACCGCCCGCGCTCAAAGTCATCCACCATCCTCTCCTTCGTGCTGTTCGGGGTTCTGATGGTCGGCTTGCTGGGCACGATGTTCACGATGCTGTCCATCGCCCTGTGCGCACCCCTGGCGGAGGTGGGCGCGCCGTGGATGTACTTCACGGTTCTGGCTCTGCTCGCCGTCATGCTCGGCACATTCGGCAGTGTGTTCAACACCTTTGCGGGACTGTACCTCGCCAAGGACAACGACCTGCTCCTGTCCATGCCGATTCCCGTCCGGTACATTCTCACCGCGCGTCTGCTGGGCGTGTACCTGCTCGGACTGCTGTACTCCGGCGTGCTGATTATCCCCGCTGTCGTCGTCTACTGGTGCATGGTGTCCTTTTCCCTGCGCTCCGTGCTGGGCGGCATCCTGCTGATTCTGACCGTCTCCGGCATCGTGATGTTCCTGTCCTGTGCGCTGGGCTGGGTGGTCGCCAAAATCAGCCGGAAGCTCAAGAACAAAAGCCTGATTACGGTGCTGATTTCGCTGGTTTTCCTCGGCGCGTACTACTACTTCTGCACCAATGCGCAGAACCTGATGCAGGAGCTGATAGCCAACGCCGCCGACTACGGTGCCAGAATACGCGGCACGGCTTACCCGCTGTACCTGCTGGGGCAGATGGGCGTCGGCGACCCGGTTGCCATGCTGGTGTGGGTTGCCGGAACGGCGGCTGTGCTGTTCCTGACGCTGTACATCATGGCGCGCGGCTTCATCCGGCTGGCAACCTCCACCGGGACGGTCGCCCACGTGACCTACCGGGAGAAGAAGGCGCGCGTCGCCTCCCCCGCCGGGGCGCTCCGGCGGCGGGAATTTGCCCGCTTCCTCGGCAGTCCCACCTATATGCTCAACTGCGGGCTGGGCACGGTGTTCGGGGTTGCCTGCGCCGGGTTCCTCCTTGCCCGCAACGTCTGGGCGCACGAAATTCTGACGGCGCTTGCGCAGGCATACGAAACGGACATTACCTCCTTCGCGCCGGTTGCCGCCTCTGCCGCTGCCGCTCTTCTGTCCATGACAATCATCACCGCACCCTCGGTATCGCTGGAAGGCAGGACAATCTGGCTGGCGCAGTCCCTGCCGGTCACGCCGTGGCAGGTTCTGCGTGCCAAACTGGAGATTCACCTGTTGGTGGGCGGTATCCCGGCGGCACTGTGCGGCATCGCCGCCGCGACAGTGCTGCGGCTTCCCTTCCCTGTCGCCGTGCTGACCGTCCTGCTGCCGTTTCTCTTTGTACTGCTGTCCGCCTGCTTCGGGCTGTTTCTCAACCTTCTGCGCCCCAATCTGGCGTGGATCAGCGAGATAACCCCCATCAAGCAGAGTATGAGCGTTGCAATCGCTTCACTCGGCGGTCTGGGCTATACCGTTCTGCTCTGCGTCGGAAGCCTTGTTCTGATGAAGACAGCGGTGCCCGCATGGGTCACACTGCTGGCAGGCAACGCCCTGACAGCGCTGCTGTCCCTGCTGCTGCTCCGCTGGCTGAAGCGGCGCGGCACACAGATATTCGCCACTCTGTGACCGTTCCCCGCGTGCAAGAAAGGCTGCTGCCTCACGGCAGCAGCCTTTTTTTATGCAGTTTCCTTACGCTTTGGTGAAGATTTTGTCGAACACGTCCTCACCGTAGCCGTCGTCGTAGTGAACGTTCAGCTTGCCGTCCCCGGACAGCGTGGCGGTGATGTCATAGTAGCCGTTCGAAAAACTTGCCTTGCCGTCCGCGACCTTGTAGGTGTAGGTTGCGCCGTTCTCGTTGGTCACGGTCCCCTTGCCGTCAAACTCCCAGACCAGCGAACCGCTCACCCACTTGCCCGCGAAGGCGTCCTTCTCCTCAACCGGCGCCGTCTCCTTGGTGAAGGTCTTGCCGAACACATCCTCACCGTAGCCGTCGTCATAGTGGACGTTCAGCTTGCCGTCCCCGGACAGCGTGGCGGTGATGTCATAGTAGCCATTCGAAAAGCTTGCCTTGCCGTCCGCGACCTTGTAGGTATAGGTTGCGCCGTTCTCGTTGGTCACGGTTCCCTTGCCGTCAAACTCCCAGACCAGCGAGCCGCTCACCCACTTGCCCGCGAAGGCGTCGTCCTCGGCGGCGGGCTTCTGCGCCAGCAGTTCCTCTGCATCGTAGCTGCTGGCAAGCCCCATGTAAATACAGGTCGCATCGCCATAGTAGCCCTTGTACAGTATATACTGCGTGCCGTTCAGGGAGAAGTAGTAGTTCGTTCCCCAAGAGGTATCCATGGAATAGTCGGTACCGGCAACGCCGCCGACCGTGATACCGTCCGCCGTGATGACAACCTCGGTGCCGTCCGGCTTGTACCACGTGCCCACGACATCCTCGCCGAAAGCGAAGGCCGGAACGGGTGCCTCGGTCGGCGCATAGGTGACGGTCTTTGCGTTGTACTCCAGATACCCGTCATCGTCATAGCCGTCGGCGCACTGGTGCGTCACCAGCAGATTGCCGTCCTGCAGCGCGACAAGGAAGGTTGTCTTGGGCTTGCTGGACGTAACGGCACATTCATCGGTCGCCTCGAAAACCAGCGCCTTGCCGTCCCACGACAGCGTGGGACGCAGGGAAACGGAAGTAAAGCCGTCCAGCCACAGATAGCCGAACTCGCTGTAAACGTGCAGAACCGTCTCGCCGTTTTTGAAATACCCGTAGAACACGGACTCGTCCACGGTCGGATAGTAGCCGTCCAGCACCAGCTGGTACAGCGACCCGTACTTGGTCAGCTCCATGGCTTTGCCGTCATGCGTCAGCGTCCACGCGCCGTTGACGGAATAGTAGCAGTCGGAAACCGTCAGCACGCCGTCGGACACGGCGTAGGTGCCGACATACTCCTTGCCGCTCACCGTGAAGGTCGCGGTGCCGTAGCCGTCCAGCGTCAGCGTGTACCGGCTCTCCAGCGCGTAATCCACCCGGTAGCTGTAACTGCCTGCATAGCCGATCGCGGCGGCGGCAGTCAGCGTCATGTCCGCCGTACTCAGCGTGAACACGCCCAGCCCCTCAGCCTTGATCTTGTCGCCGACGACCGTGTAGCTGTACACCGTCCCACCGACGGTCATTCTGCCGAAGCCGTCCAGCACGGCGGTCTGCCCGTCCATAGCATAGCTGCCTGCCTCCACGGAGGCATACTTCATGTAGCCGCCCTCCAGCTTGACGGTAGCCGTCTTTTCGCCCGCCGTGAAGGTCACGACGGCGCCGTCGGTCGCCTCACCGGTCACGGTCGCATACTCGTAGCGGTGTCCGCCCGTGACAGCCTCGCGGTACACGTAGACCTTGGCGCCTCCGACCGTGAACACATACAGGTTCTCGGAGGTGGCGGAGCAGTAGTACGCGGTGAAGTCGTCCGAACCGGCGATGTAGATGCCCTGCTCGCCGTCCAGAACCAGATTGCCCTTTTCGTCGCGCACGGCGTGGAATTCGGTCATCTTCGCGTAGGAGCTGGACTTGTAGTACACGGTCAGACCGCTGCTCTCAGCGTCGGGAATCACGATGCCGAAGTAGGGTGCGGAGGAACCCGCCTTGGTGATGACGCCGTTGTCCGCCACGGACAGCGACGTGGTCTTGTCCTGCCGGTACTCGCCGCCAAGTCCGGTCGTCTCCAGCTTGGTCAGCGTAAAGAACTCGTGGATGTAGTCCTCAATGTATCCGTCTCCGTACTCATCGTAGAAGTGATCCACCTGCACCGACTTTCTGTCGTCGGACAGCGTGAAGGTGAAGGTCTCCCGGTCGCTTCCCTTGGCTTTGACAATCAGTGCGCCGGTCACGGAATCCTGCTCGTAGGAAGTCGCCATACCGGTACCCGCAACGGTTCCGTCCGCCGCGTTGACCGTGACCATCATAAGCTTCTCCACGCTGTACCACGTGCCCGCGTACACATCCGCCTTCAGGAAGGAGGCAGTGAACACCGTATCCGCCGTGATAACCAGTCCGTCCGCCGCCTTGGTTTCGCCGTCAAACCAGCCCATGAAGGCACCCTCGCCCTCCGGCACGGCGGGAATCTGCGCGGCGGTCAGCGCGGCGCCGCCCTCGATGTCCACGTACACGGTGACGGGCGTCTTGCCGCCGAAGAAGGTCACGATGTACTGCGTCTTGGTGAATTTCGCGGTGTAGGTTGCGGACGCCTTGACGGGAGTCTCCTCGTCAAAGGCAGTCCCGCCGTCAAACCAGCCGTCAAAGCTGTATGCCACTTTCTCCGGGTCGGAGGGCAGCTTATCGGTATCCACCAGGTCGCCCCACAGGACAGCCACCTCGGTGCGGTTGTCGCCGTTGACGAAGGTCACGGTCAGCGTAACCTTCTCCAGCTTGGCGGTAACGGTCAGGTTCTCCCTGACGGTACAGCCCGCCTCAACCTTTGTCCCACCGGCAAACCAGCCGCCGAAGGTGTACCCCTCCACGACCGGGTCGGCAGGAATCTGCTCCGCCGTCAGCACCTCGCCCCACAGGACAGCCACCTCGGTGCTGCTGTCGCCGCTGACGAAGGTCACGGTCAGCGAAATCTTTTCGAACCTGGCGGTGACGGTCACGTCGCCCGTGACGGTGTAGCCCGCCTCAACCTTTGTCTCACCGGCAAACCATCCGGCAAAGGTGTAGCCCTCCGCCGCCGGGTCGGCAGGAAACTGCTCCGCCGTCAGCGCGTTTCCGTCCAGAACGGACTCGGACGCGACCGTCTCCCCATTGACTTCAAACTGCACCGTATATGCCACCAGGTCGGTTTCGGTCTCCATCTCGGTGGAAGTTTCGGTAGCCGTTTCAATCTCCGTATCGGTTTCGGTTCCGGTCCCCTTGCCGGGCTCGGTTGCCGCATCGGTCGCGGCTGCGGAGCCGGATCCGGTAGCAGTAGCCGTGCCGTCACCCGTTCCGGAATTCTTGCAGGCAACGGCAGACAGCGCCAGCGCCAGCATCAGAACGGACAGAAGCAGCACGACAGATATTCTTCTTTTCATGCATATGCCCCCTTTGATGTAAGTTGTCTTATTATATTCCAATTCTCCCCCGTTGTCAAGCCATAGTTTTCTATAAAATTTCCGGGAATGCCGCGCATCTTTGCATACAATGTATAATTATAATAATTTTATGCAGGCAGAACCGCCGTCAGCAGGGCGCAGGTCCACTCGCGGGTCGTGCTCTCCTCCTCGTCGTACAGGGTGACGCGTGCGGAGTAGCTGCCGCTGTCGGCATTCCAGCTCAGGCGGACGGTATAGTTCCCGGACGTGCCGGTGACGGTTCCGTCCGCGTTGTAGGCGGCGGTGAATACCGCGTCCCGGTAGGTCACGGTGCCGTTCGCCGCGACCGTGACCGTGCGCTGCTCGCCGCCGGAGATACCCCAGCCCGTCCACCCGCCGGAGAAGGTGCCGCACAGGGCGGCAGGAATCACCTCCGTGACAGCGCCGGCGCGCGTCAGGCGGATGCTTTCGCCGCCGCCCGTCAGCGTCAGGGCGTCGGTATCGAACACGTAGGAAACGCCGCCCGCCATAAAGCGCAGGCTGTGCGCCCCGTCATAAATGCCCGAGAAGGGCGTGCCGCGCCAGCTTCCGGTCATGTCCTGCCGGAGATTGAACACGATCGCCACGCCGTCCGCTGTCTCGCCGTTGTAGCTGCCCGCCAGATCGGCAGGCAGGGCGGGCGGGTCGGTGGGACCGTCGTAACCGCCGGCAAGCAGAACCGTCTCCCCCATGTAGCCGAAGGACTTGGAGTAGACCATCTGCATCCCGTAGTAGAACACGATGTCAGCCGGCTGATACTGGTTGAACTGGCAGTGCACGCCGGTGTCGTTCAGGGTGTAGGGCGTCCATGCCACGCCCCAGTTGTAGCGGTAGGCTCCGTAGTCCTCGCTCCAGTACATAAAGGTCGCGTGCCCGACGCCGTCCAGCAGCAGCTTGTATCCCTTTTTGATGACGTACTCGTTGCCGTCGTCGTCCTTCCTTGTCACATCCTTGTACCAGATGCCGCGGTAGCCGTCGCCCGCTATGGCGGTCACGGCGCCGCCGTCCGCCTGCGCGGCGGTGACGCTGAAGGCGACCAGCTCGTCGTTGTCAAACAGCATGACTGCCGTGCCGTCCTCGTAGAGCCAGTAGCTGCCGGTGCGGTCGCCGGTGATGTTGCCGATGCCGTCCAGCGTAAGCGATGCGCCGCCGTAGGTATAGGTTCCCTCCTCACTGCCGATGGGCAGGAGTCCGTAGCCCACGCGGGTTCCGGCCGTGTAGTACAACACCCGGTACGCCTGCCCGCCGATCAGCACGCGCGCGCCGTCCTCCAGGGAGTCTGCCTGTACCGCCACGTCAAACCGGATCTGATGCTTCAGCATCAGGTAGGTGCGGGTGCCGTTGCTCACCAGAATGCTGGTTTCGTCCCCGTTCAGCACAAACACCCGGACATCACCCTCCGAAACAGGCAGCAGAATCACGCTCTTGCGGACATAGGTGCCGCGCTCCAGCGTACCCCAGATGACGTTGTGCTCCGGGTCATACCGCAGAATGCTGGTGTAGCCCTCCAGCGTCAGCACGATGTAGGTGCCGTCGCGGAACACGTAGTAGTAACCCGTCCGGGGACTGAAACTGCCCTGATAGACGGCGGTTCCGTCCGCGTTCAGCGTCAGCGTGTATGCCTCCTGATAGGGCACCTTGTCATAGGAAGTGATATTGATATTCGGGCTGTGGTAACTGCCGACAAAGGGCATGCCCTCGTAGAGCGGTGCCTCCGGCGGGGCAAAGCGGACGGCATCCAGATTCTTTCCCTTGGAGCCGTTGGATACCGCCGTCACGGTCAGCGAACCGTCGGCGTTGACGGTCACGGACAGGGAGCTGTAATAGTCACCGAAGCCGGACAGCTCCAGCGTGCCACCCCGGTCGGTGAAGGTTCCGGACAGGGGTCTGCCGTCCCGCACGGTCTCGACGCGGAAGGCGACGCCGTTCTCACCCGAGAAAGTCAGGCAGTCGCCGTCGGCGGAGTAGTACTCCCCGACAAAGCGCAGGTCGCTCTTGTTGAAGGTATACGTCACCGAGCCGGACATACCGGCGTCCACAACATAGGTCAGCCTGTCCCCCGTTACCGTGCCGCTCACCTCGCCGATGCTGCTGTAAAACTCCAGCACGATGTGCTCGCCGTCCCAGAGGTAGCTGCCCCGGACAACCGTGTCGTTGATCCATTGCAGCGAGCCGTTCGCCAACAGCACCAGCGTACCGGCGTCGCCGGACTCATGCAGAGTCCATTTGCCGGTGTAGATTCCGGCAATGCCGGACACGTCCGCGTACCGGGCAGTCAGCGTCATGTCCTTGACGACGGGCACATAGAAGCGCTGGCGCACGCCGTCCGCAAGCTCCCAGTCAAAGAACAGGAAACTGCCCCGGTTCCCGGCGGCGTCCTGCGTGCCTGCCATGGCATACATCCCGTCGGCATACGCCTTTTCCTGCGTACCGATTACCTCGCCGTCGCACACGAGCGTCAGCGTCCACGATGTCCGGGCGCTCCGGGTCGCGGCGGGACGGGCGTACCCGTCCCCGCCGAACACCATGACGTCGGTGTCCCAGCGAAGGGTGTCCCGGGCGAAGGCGGCGGTGAAGTCGCTCCCGTCTCCCAGCTTGGTTCCGGCATTGTTGCGCACGTCGTAAGTCGTCACGTTGTCCCGGTAGTGGCAGTTCACCACGGCGATACCGGCATCGTAGTACATATCGTAGTCGTCCGTGACGGCGTAGCCCAGAATGCCGCCCGCATAGGATTTGTAGGTGCTCCCCTTGGGTGCCTTGACGCCCTTGACACGTCCCAGCGACACGCAGTCCATCACGGTATTGTCCCCGGTCGAGAAGCCGAGAATGCCGCCAGTATAGGTCACGTCGGTGCCGGTCGCGGTCACGGGCGCGTAGTTGGCGCAGTTGACGATGGAGATGTAGGAGCCGCTGGTATAGCCGACTATGCCGCCGACAAACTGCCCGCCGTACACCTTGCCCTCAACCGTGCAGTTAAGCAGGACCGCCGCACTGCCGCTTGTGGTGATGTGCCCGATCAGTCCGCCGTTGGCGGCGCTCTCCAGCACGCCCTTCTCGCCGTCGTCAAAACTGCCGATGACAGTCTCCACATCGGTGGAGCAGTTCTCCACATAGGCGACATACGCCGTGCCGCCGTCCGCGGAAACGGAATACCTGCCGCACAAACCGCCGATATAGGCGGAGTTGGTGGCGCACAGCCGCGTCTCGACCGTGCCGGTCACGCGGACATTGAACAGCGTGGTCAGGCTGGCGGAGCCGGCGATACCGCCGACCGACACGCCGATTTCGGACGTATTGGCGCCGCTCTCGACCACATAGCTGATATTCTCCAGCGTCAGGTCGTGGATGTGCGCCCGGTAGGTCACGCCGAACAGACCCACATAGTACACGGTGGAACGCAGGCTCTTGCGGATAGTCAGGTTGCGGACGGTATGCCCACCGCCGTCAAAGCTGCCCATGAAGCCCCGGAGCGTGACCTCGTTCTCCTCGCCCTCGTTGAGCACGACCGTCTGTCCGGCGGATACGTAGGACAGCCCGCTCATGTCAATGTCGGCGGTCAGCAGAAAGTGCGCCCGGCAGTACGCCTCAAAGTCCTCCGCGTCCGGATTGTTGAGCCGCTCGGAGAAGCTCATCAGATCCTCCGCCGTAGCGATACGGTAGGGGTGCTCGGCGGAGCCGTCCTGCCGGACGTCCTCCCACACCGCCGTCAGCGTCAGGTCGGCGGTCAGCGGCGCGGAGAAATCAAACAGCGTGCCGTCCCCGGATGCCCAGCCGGTAAAGGCGTAGCCTTCCCGCTCCGGGTCGCGCGGGCGCAGGGCGGTACCTCCGCGCAGGACGGTCTGATTCGCGATGTTCACACCTTCCCCGGTAAAGTGCACCGTCACGGTGTCGGGGGCAGGCTGCGTATCCGGCTGGCTCTCCGTGGAGGACGCCGGGTCGGTTGCGGTTTCATCCGCCGGAGCGGATTCGGTTCCGGTATCCCCGGCGGTCTCCGTTGCGGGGACGGTGCCGGATGTTTCCGAACCGGATGTTTCCAGTGCAGTCGTTTCCGCGCCGCCGTTCCCGCCGCCGCAGGCGCCCAGACAGAGTGCCACCGCGGCAAGAAGGCAAAGCAGCACCACCGGAAGGATGCGGTTTGCTTTCAGTTGTTTCATATAGGTTTCCTCTTTCCTGTCAGTCCTCAACCGGGACAAGGTACAGCACCCGCCCGTCCTCGGCGGTGAAGGCGACCGCTCCCTCGCACAGCTCGGTCGTTATGCGCCAGCGATCCACCAGCACGTCCTGCTCCCCGGAGCGGTCGATTTCGGAGATGATGTACACGCCGTCCTCACAGCGATAGGTCAGCGCCTCGCGCGTCATCTCGCCGTCCGCTTCATGCGTCAGGTCGGCGGCAGGGTACATATATGCGGCGGCGGCGCTCCGTCCGTCCAGCTCCAGCACGGAGCCGTCGGCGGCGGTATAGGTGCCGCGCAGTCCGTCGCTGTGGCAGATAACGCTCACAGCCTGGAAGCTCTCGTCCAGCAGGACGGCGGTATCCTCGCCGTACCAGCCGACATAGTACAGCAGCGTTCCCTCGGCATACATAGCCAAATACGTCCCGTCCACGTACAGGAACGACACGTCCACCGTACCGAAGCGCCCGGTGCATACGCCGTCCGCGTCCATATCGGTGCCGATGAACAGTTCATAGCCGCTGCCCAGCAGGTAAGTCTCGCCCAACAACCGGTGGGCGCGTCCCAGTTCAGCCGCCGTCTCCCCGGCAGTCGTGCGCAGGACAGCGTACTTCCCGCCGAAGGTCACGGTGAACAGAACCGTGCCGTCCGCGCCGTACAGCGTGGCGACCTGTCCGTCTGCCCCGTCGGTCAGCGTGTAGCGCAGAGTTTCAGCCAAACCGGCGCGGTTCAGCACAACCTCGCCCAGCCCCACGTGGCTCCTGCCGTTGAACGCCAACGTCACGCTTCCGTCCGCCGCGCGCCAGCCGCTCTCCTGCAGTCCGTCCGGCTCGCGGGCGGTCTGCCCGTTGACGGTCACGCCGCTGTCGCTCCGTGCGACCGTATAGGTCCGCCCGGCGTAGGTAAAGGCGGCGGTTCCGGTCTGCTTGTCGTAGGTATAGCGCACCTCGGTTTCGGTTCCGTTCACTGTAACCGTGACGTACCCGATGGCAACCCAGTCTGTCTCACCCTGATGGAAGTCGATGTTATAGGTACCCAGCCCGTTGAAGGTCAGGCTCATGCCGTCCGGCGCGTGCCACGTCCCGCAGAACGGGTCGAGGTAGCACATCTGGTAGTCGTCCACCAGCATACCCGATGCGGGCGTGTAGGCGGCAAGGAACAGAAGCTCACTGCCGTCCGTATCGGAGGTCGCCAGATTGAAGATGCCGTACAGCAGCGTGCGGTAGTACATATTCACGGTCAGGATGCCGTTCTCGTCCTTGTCCGCCGTGTAGGTGAAGGTCACGCCGTTGCTGTCGCTGCCGTAGCCGTAGCCGCTCTTCCCGATGCCGTACAGCTCCATGCGGTAGTTCAGCATTGTCTCGTACCACGTGCCGATGAAGCTGCCCTCCCTGCCGTAAACCGTGACGCTTCCGTCCTCTGCCGTCAGCACCAGCAGTCCGTCCTCATTGAAGGAGAGGCTGCCGCCGGCAAAGACCGCAACGCCGTCCGAGACGGTGTACGGGAAGGTCTGCCCGTCCACGGTCAGGGTGCCCTTGCCGTCCGCCGTCAGCGTGCGGCGGGTGGAGAACGCCGATTCCCACGTTCCGGTGAAGGCATCGGTGCGGGACAGCTCCAGCCGGCGGTCGGAGGACACCATGGACAGTCCGTCCTCCGAGATGGACGCCATCACCTGCGACGTGCCGATTTTCAGCGTCACGGTGCGGTTGGTGCAGGAGTACGTGAAGGCACTGCCGTCCGAAACGGTGCCGGTTCCGTCCGAGAGGAAAGTATAGGTGTCGCCGCCCCCGGTGTACCAGACGCCCATGGCGGCATTCTCCCGCTTGGCGCGCACCTCCATGTTTTCGGACTTGGCAAAGAACAGGTTATCGTAGATAATCAGCTGCTGTCCGTCCCGGTCGGCGTAGCAGTCGGTGTCGAGGTCGTAGCCCTTGTTCTCCATCTGCGGATAGGCAAGGTGCGCAAAATAGCTGTTCCGGATCAGGATGTGCCTGCCGTCGTATACGTACACGTAGGCGGCAAGCATTCCGTCACAGTACATGGTCATCTTGCCGTTGTCGTCGAAGGTCAGGCGCACGTCCTGATCGCCCAGCACGGCGTAGTACTCCCCGGCGATGCCACTGTAATCGGCAAACCCAACGTACACGGTCATCTCGCCCATCATGAGCAGAGCCGCCGGCAGGCGCACGGTGCACGCCTCATCCAGAAAGTAGCCGTAGGAAATGAAGCCGTCATCCGCCTTGAAGTTGTTCATGCCGCTGCCGTCATACACCCAGTAGAGCGGACCGTAGCCGGTCGCCGTGACCGTCTCGCGGCTCTGCGTCAGCGGCTGTCCGTCCTTGCCGGGCAGCGTGATGTCCCGCCCAAACTCAAAGTGAACGGGGAAACTCACCTTGTCCGCGCCTGCGGCATCGGGCAGCAGCACGCCGTCCGCCACGCGCCAATCCTCCGCTGACCAGCCGAGCAGGTCGGTAAGGTCGGAGAGGCGGGCGGTGTCGTAGGTTCTGCCGCTGACCGTGACCGTCCCCTCCGGCGCGTAGTAGCTGTTGAGGAACAGAGCCTTGCGGGAGTCGATGGAGTTTTCCGCATCGGCGTAGCGGACGCCGAACAGGTCGCCCGTCTCGTACTTTGACGCATCGGCGCCCACGGCGGCGGTTCCGGCGGTCGAGAAGCAGCCGGTCACGGCGGACTCGTTGTCCGCCACGCCGACGATGGCACCGGCGGCGGCAATGTTTTTCTCATTGCGGGCGGCAATACTGCCCGCCGTATAGCAGGCGGCGATCGATGAGCGGTCGCGCAGGTATCCGGCAATGCCGCCGCTCACGGCGGTTCGCCCGGAGATGTTGCCGATAAAGACGGAATTGTGGATATACGCCGGGGCGGAATCCGCCGTGCCGACCAGCGCGCCCGCGATGCCGCCGATGGCGGTCAGCGTCTGATCCCCGTCCGAAGACAGGTCGGCGCGCACGGTGCAGTAGGACACGGTACCGGTGTAATCGGTCTGGTAGCCCTGCAGGAAGCCGACAATGCCGCCCAGATAGCAGACGTTCCTGTCGGTCAGACTGCTCAGAACGCGGACGGAGCCGTCAAAGCTGCAGTTCACGATGTCTCCGCTGATGCAGTACGCCACCACGCCGCCGACAATGTAGTTGTACGACGTGACGGACGCCTCCACGCTCAGCGCGGCGGACAGGTGCAGGTTCTTCACGGTGCCCTCCGCCAGATAACCGAAGAAGCCGGCAACTCCGGAGGAGCTGTCCAGCCGGTAGTCCGACACGGTGTGCCCGTTGCCGTCAAACACCCCCTGGAAGCAGTTGGACGCCGTTCCGATGGGGGTCATCGTCTCGCCGCGCATATCAATGTCGGCGTCCAGCCGGATACAGGCGGAGACGTACTTCTCCTCCCCGGCGCTGACCGACTCCGCCAGCGTCCGCAGCTGGGACGCGGTGGTGATGAGGTAGGGACTTTTCTCGGTTCCCAGCCCGCGGATGGGCGTCGTGTCGCGCCGCAGACCCGACACGCTGACCGTGACGGCGCTCTCCACCGCAAAGGAGTAGTAGCCGTCCTCACCGCACGTCACGGTCCGGTCGCCCGCCGTCACCACCGGCTCCCCGGTGTAGTAGGGCGACACCCACAGGCGGAAGCGGATGATCTCACCCGTCCTTGCCTGCCGGGGCGTGGTGCCGTCGAACAGGAAGGACACCACCTCATCCGCGTTCCAGCGGAGGCGGACAGTCTCGCCGCCCTGCTCCCAGACCGCCGTCAGCACAAGGTCTGCGTTGACGGGCGCGGAGAAATCATAGGCGGTCTCCCCGCCCTCCCGCGCCCAGCAGACGAAGCGGTAGCCGTCCCGGGCGGGGTCGTTGGGCTGGACGGCGCACGCACCGGTCAGCACCGTGGCAACCGTATCCGCCTCCCCGTTGCCGGGGCGGTAGGTCACGGTCACGGTGCGGGGCGCCGGCGCATCGGTAGCACTTTCAATTCCGCCGGTCGCCGTGCCCGGTTCGGTCGCCGTTCCGTCACCGGCATCGGTGCCGGATGCGTCCGGCGCGGCGGTTCCCGTCGGGTCGGACGCGGCGGCGGTGCCGGCAGACGTGGCATCCGGAGTTCCGTCCCCCCGGCAGGAGCCGAGCAGGACGCAGCCCGCCGCCAGCAGGACGCATACGGCGGCAAGCGCTAAGGTTCTGATCTGTTTCATGTGTACACCTGATTTCTTTTGTTCTGCTATGCGCTGCTGTGTTCTGCGCGGCGCTTCCTTACGGAAAAGCCCGCACCGGGGCGCAGTTCGGGTATCCGAAGCCATCCACGGTGCGGGTTACGGTTATTGGGAGCTGCCTTCCCCGTCCGTTGCCGGACGGCTGTCCGCAGAGGGAGCGCCGCCGCCCGCAAATACGGTTCCGGGAGCGGGCGGGTCAATATGCGTCACGCCGTCATACAGATGGCACGCGACGCAGTGTCCGCCGCCCAGATCCCGCATGGCGGGCGCAGTCTGCCGGCAGATTTCCCGGCATTCGGGGCAACGGGTATGGAATTTGCATCCGGCAGGCGGATTGGCGGGCGACGGAATGTCACCACCCAGATGGATGCGGTTGATCTTGACGTCCGGATCCGGAATGGGAACCGCCGAGAACAGGGCGCGCGTGTAGGGGTGCAGCGGCTGGGCGAACAGATCCGCCTTGGTGCCGTACTCCACCATGCTGCCCAAATACATGACACCCACCTCGTCCGAGATGTGCTCCACAACCGACAGGTCATGCGAAATGAAAATATACGCCTGCCCGTGCTGCTCCTGCAGATCCTTGAGCAGGTTGATGACCTGCGCCTGAATTGACACGTCCAGTGCCGACACCGGCTCGTCGCAGATGACCAGCTTGGGCTTGAGTGCCAGCGCCTTGACAATGCAGATACGCTGACGCTGACCGCCGGAGAACTCGTGCGGGTAGCGGTCGTAGTGATGCGCCTGCAGTCCGCACTTCTCCATCATGTCCAGAACGTAGCGTTTCACGTCCGCCTTGGGCACGATTTTGTGCTGGCGCACCGCCTCGCTCACAATCTCGCCCACCGTCATGCGGGGGGACAGGGAGGAGTACGGGTCCTGGAATATCATCTGAAACTCCGGGCGCTTGCGGCGCAGTGCCTCGCCCTTCAGGTTCTCGATGTGCTCGCCGTCAAAGATGATTTCCCCGGCAGTCGGCTCGTACAGACGCAGGATGGTGCGTCCCAGCGTACTCTTGCCGCATCCGGACTCGCCCACAATGCCGACCGTCTTGCCGGCGTCCAGCGTCAGGGACACGTCGTCCACCGCCTTGAGGTAGACGGAATCCTTCTCATGCAGGGCTTTTTTGATAGGAAAGTATTTCTTGAGGTGGTTGACCACCAGCAGGTGCTCCGCGTTTCCGTTCGGAGAGAGATTCTTTCTGTCTGCCATAGCTTACCTGTTCTCCTCCTTTGCGGCGTCGGTGCAGCGGTAGCACGCCACGAAATGCGTGGGCGATACCTGTACCATGGGCGGGTACTCCCCGCGGCAGGCGTCGCACCGCATGGAGCAACGGTCGCGGAAGTAGCAATGCGGCTGCATATTGATGGGGTTGGGAACGTTGCCGGGAATGCTGTACAGCCTGTCCACCTCGCGCCCCACCACCGGCTTGCTCTTCTGCAGTCCGATGGTATAGGGATGCCGGGGATCCTTGAATATCTCCTGCACGGTTCCCTTCTCCACCACGCGCCCGGCATACATGACCACCACGTAGTCCACCATTTCGGCAATGACGCCGAGGTCGTGCGTGATGAGCATGATACTGCCGCTGATTTTGTCTTTGACGTCGCGGAGCAGGTCAAGTATCTGCGCCTGAATGGTAACATCCAGCGCGGTAGTCGGCTCGTCCGCGATAATCAGCTTGGGGTTGCAGCACAGCGCCATGGCAATCATAACACGCTGGCGCATACCGCCGGACAGCTGATGCGGGTAGGAGGCGTACACATGATCCGGCATGGCAATGCCGACCAGCGAGAGCATCTCCAGACTTTTGTTTCGCGCGGTCTCCCGCGTTGCGCCGTCCACGTGGCGCAGCGTCACCTCGTCCAGCTGGTTGCCGATGGTGAACACCGGATTGAGCGATGTCATCGGCTCCTGGAATATCATGGCTATCTCGCGTCCGCGGATAGACGCCATATCCGCCACGGGCAGCTTGGCAAGGTCAAGCACTTCCTCGTGCGTCCGGAACGCCCGCTTCATGACCGGGTGCCCGTTTCTGTCCAGTTCCGGCTCCAGGACGGGCTGTCCCTCCGCGTTCAGGACGGGCTTGCCGTCCCTGTCCAGACGGGGGCGCAGGGCAGGCTCCACGCCCGCCGGCTCCCGGACGGTGGAGCGGAACCGGATGCTTCCGCTCACCACCTGCCCCATGGGCGCCTGCACCAGCTGCATGAGCGACAGGCTGGTCACGGATTTTCCGCAGCCGGACTCGCCCACGACGCCGACCGTCGCGCCCTGCGGAATGTCAAAGGACACGCCGTTGACCGCCTTGACGGTGCCGTTATCGGTGAAGAAATAGGTATGCAGGTCGTCAAATTCCACCACGTTGCGGGGATCCTTCATCTGCGTGATGCAGTCGGCGCGGCGGTAGGTCTTGCGCAGCTTCTGGAGCCGCCGGATTTCGCGGCGGTTGGAGCGCGCGATTTCGCGGGATTCCTTCGCCGAAATATAGTGCGTATTCTGCTTCTCAGCCATCCCGCGTCACCTCCTTGCTTTGGGGTCAAAGGCGTCCCGCAGGCCGTCTCCCACAAAGTTGAATGCCAGCACCGCCAGCACGATGCAGATACCCGGCGCTATCCACAGGTTCGGGTAGTACACCAATGCCGTATTGTTGGCGGCGGCGTTGATCATATTGCCCCATGTGGCGTACTCGGCGGGCAGACCGATACCCAGATAGCCCAGCGTCGCCTCGGTCAGGATGATGCCGCCCAGTCCCAGTGTCATGGACACGATGAGCTGCGGCATGACATTGGGTATCAGGTGCCGGAATATCTTGCGCCCGACGGTCAGACCGCTTGCCTCGGCGCTGAGCATGAAGTCCTGCTCGCGCAGGGACAGAATCTGTCCGCGCACAAGGCGCGCCGTACCCGCCCAGCCGAACAGCGTCAGCATTGCCATCATGATATACAGCTTGGCGGGGCCGCCGATGTCCTTCTTGTCCAGCGCGACACCGACAATCATCATCATGGGCATGGTCGGGACGCAGTTGAAGATGTCCACGATGCGCATGATGACCTGATCCACCCACTTGCCGAAATACCCGGCAAGTCCGCCCAGAAACACGCCCAGCACGGTCTCCAGAATGATGACCACGAAGCCGACGGTCAGCGATACGCGTCCGCCGTACATCAGGCGGGAGAACACGTCAAACCCCTTGTCGTCGGTTCCCAGCAGGTGCGTGCCGGAGGGCGCCAGATAGTTGGTCGGGTAGGAGTAGTTCACAATCCAGACCTTGCTGCCGTCGCCTGCCGGGCTTTCCACCTCGGTGTAGTACGCCTGCTCAACCGTCTGGCTCTCGTCCGCCTGCTTCTCGCCCCAGACAAAGGGGAGAAACTTCATGAGCGGTCCCGCAAAGGAAAACACGAACAGCACGAGCAGGACGATGAGTCCCGTCATGGACAGGCGGGAGCGGAAGAACCGCTTCAGAACCAGCCGTCCGGGGCTGAGCGTCCGGGCGCCGATTTCCTCGACGGATTCCTCTGCGGCATCCGTGCGAACCGACGTCACCACATCCACGGCGGCGACCTCTGCCGCCGTCCCGGCGGTCATATCCGGACTTTCCGTCCGGTTCTGCTTGTCATTCAGATTCATTCGGTGCCTCCCTTACTTCCCGAGCTTGACGCGGGGATCGACCACCGCGTACATCAGGTCGCTCAGCAGGGTGCCGATGACGGTCAGAATGGCGATGAAGATATTGTAACCCATAATGAACGGAATGTCCGCCACGATGAGCGCATCGTATGCCAGCTTGCCGATACCGGGGATGCTGAACACCGTCTCGGTAATCATGGCGCCGCCGAACAGACTGGGCAGGATGCCTGCCATCATGGTGACAAGCGGTATCATGGTGTTGCGGAATGCGTGCTTATAGATAACGGTATGCTCGGTCAGACCCTTGGCGCGTGCCGTGCGCACATAGTCGGCGTTGAGTGCCTCCAGCGTGTTGGTGCGGGTATACCGCATCAGCGAACCGATGGACAGCACCACCAGCACGAACATGGGCAGCACCATGTGCCAGAGCGTATCCCCCAGCCGCTGGAGCCACGTTGCGTCCATAGGCAGGGAGGAGGAGGCAATGCCGCCGACCTCGAACCACCCGAGATCCACCGCAAAGATGCGGATGACCAGCGCCGCCAAGAAGAAGGTCGGCAGGCTGATGCCGGTCATGGAGAACACCGTCACGCTGTAATCCACGAAGCCGTACTGATGCGTCGCCGCCTTGATACCGAGCGGGATGGAAATCAGGAACTGCAGGACAGTCGCCACAAACGCAATGGCGAAGGATACCCCCATGTTCTGGAAGATAACGTCCTTGACCGGCTTCTTGTATTTGAAGGACATACCGAGGTCGCCCCGGACGACGTTGAACAGCCAGCCGAAGTATCCGCTGAGGACGGCACCCGCCTTATCCCAGAAGCCAGCCAGCCGGTACTCAACCGCAATGGTCAGCTCGGTTCCGTCGGACAGCGTGCAGACCACCTGCCGGATGTCGGAGGCGTCTCCGTTCTCCCCGCCGACCAGCCGGTATGTGCCGCTCTCCACGGGGGTAAACTTCTCGTCCAACGTAATCATGGAGTCGGAAGCGGCGGATTCCGACTCCGCGGCGGAGGAATCCCCGGCGGCTGTATCCGCGGCGGAGGCGTCCTCCTCCACGTGCAGACCGCGGGACTCAACCTTGCCGATGGAGAAGGTTCCGTCGGCATTGATAATCAGGCGGGTGCTGTGCGGTCCGTCGTAGGAGCCTTCGTACCATGCCTCCCATGTCATGAGTCCCAGGGAAACATCCTCGTCGTAGGTTGCCTGCTTGGTGTTCTTGGAAAAGGTGTCTCCGGCAAAGGAGCTGCCCGTACCGACCTTCATGCGCAGGTAGGCATCCGGCATGGAGAGTCCGTACAGCTCCTTGATGCGATCCACATCCTCCTGCCGCATGGTTCCCTGCGAGACGGCGGATGAATACTGGTTATCCACGTAGTCCGTAGGCATCATGCGGGCAAGCGAGTAGATAATGACGGAGACGCCGAACAGGATGAGCACCGACAGAAGCAGCCGCTTGACGATGTATTTAATCATATCCATTTCGTGTCGTCCTTTTCTGGTGCAGAATGGGGGAAAACGCTCTTTGAGGGAAGGGCGCGGTGCCCTGCGGCGTCCGGCAAACCCTTCCCCGGGTCATGTGTATACCTGCCGTAAAGCCGACCGCCGGCTTACCGGTAGTTCAGCTCCCAGATGCGGGACAGCAGACCGTTGTAAGGCGACCGCTCGCTGACGGGCGTCATGGTGCTCTCATCCAGCACGTTCTTGTTGTAGCAGGACATATCCTTACGCTGATAGGTAGGCATTTCGACCGCCAGCTCCATAATCTTGTCCAGCGCCTGCGCGTAGATTTCCTTGCGCTCGTTCTGGTCCGTGGTGGAGCGTCCCTGGTCGATAAGATCGGACAGCTCGACGATGATGCTGTACTCCTCGGAGTACGCCTCGGTCGCCTTGCCCGCCTTGATCTGCTTGTAGCCCCAGTTAGAGGTGGAACTTGCCTGCGAGTCGATGTGGTAAATCTGGTACATATCCGGGTCAACCGAGGACGACCATGCCGCCGCCCAGATTGCCAGCTTACCGGAGGACAGGTCGGACAGTGCGGTCTGCGAGGTCACGACCTTGACGTCGAAACCGACGCGGTTGAGAATCTCCGCCGCCTTCAGGAACATGGCGTAGGCAGGGTGATCGGTGGAGCCGCCCGCGATGGTGAAGCGGTAGTTGGAGCCGGTCAGTCTGTCCAGACCGAAGCCTTCAATCTGCTTCTGGTAGACGCCGTTGACCTTCTCGTAGCCTGCCGCCTTCAGCATATCCTCGATTTCGCTGCCGGTGGAGTCAAAGGAGTAGTCCAGTCCCAGCGCTGCGTTTTTATAAATCGAGGCGTCCTTCGGGTACGCCCACGAGGTCGTGGACATGGGGCGGTAGATAATCTCGGCAAGACCGCCCTTGTAGTAGTTCTGCGTGATGAGCGCGGTGTCCATCGCCTTCATGATGGCGCGGCGCACCGTGATGTTGGGCACGAAGCGGGGGTTGATGCCGACGTAGCCGTAGCCGGAGGTCAGAATCTCCACGTGCCCCAGATCGGCGCCCTCGGCGGTGGCGATGTTCTCCTGCGTTGCGCTGGGGTCGCCGTAGTCGATATCGCCGTTGGACAGTGCGTTGATAATCTGGTCGGACGCGACAACCTTGTAGCGGATGTACTTGATCTTGGCATTCTGGATGCCCTCGCCGACTGTCTCAAAGTAGGGGTTGCGCTCGTAGTAGATGAAGTTGTTGTTGAAGAAGGTGTCGCCCGTCACCTCGCCGGAGCCCTTGGCGTTGGACGCCATGTAGGGACCTGCACCCACGGGCAGACCAACCTTGGAGGGCGCGTTGATGACCTCATTCATGAACTGGATGCTTCCGTACTCCAGGCCGAACTCATCGGTGCCATTGAACGCCTCAATGTAGTTCTTGCCGTTCCAGTCGGTGGTGGAGTAGTAGTGCATGGGGGCCACGGTAAAGGCGAAGTTGTAGATAGCCTTGGGGTCAACGTCGTTGATTTTGATGGTCAGCACATCGTACTCGGTGCCCAGATCCTTGCCGTTGAAGGAGGTTGTCTTGCGGGTCGTGATGCCGCTGATGCTGGGAACCAGCTTGGTCGTGTTGGCGAAATAGTTGCTCTTTGCCTCGGCGGTGAACTGATCCAGAATGGTGGATGCCGTCTGCCAGTACTTCACGACCGTCTCAAAGTTGGAAGCGTTGGTCTCGGTAATCTCCGTGCCGGGGAAGTAGGAGCCGTACACGGACTGGATGCAGAAGGACTTGATGGCGTCGTCGCGGCTCATGTCCTTGTGCTCGTCGAGGTACTCCTGAATCTCCTCGTCAAAGATGCGCTGCGCCTCGGTCTCGTCCAGCTGATAGTTGCCGTCCGCGTCCTTGATCGGGTAGCCCGGGCGCTCCGGATCCTCCTTGAGCAGCTCACTGCGTCCGCCGTCGTTGTACAGGAAAATCTGCCATGTCTCGGTGAAATTCCAGTCCTTGTAGGACTCCTTGTCAATGGCGTTGTAGTCCTTGGTCAGCTCGTCAAGGAATGCCGCGGCAGCCGTCGCGTAGTCCTTCTGCATGGCTGCCTTCTCGGCGTCGGTCCATGTGTCGGAGGGCTTATCCTCCTGCTTGACACCCTTACCGACCAGCTTCACATAGTCGATGAGGTTCTGGATGCGGATATTCGCCTCGGAAACAAAGCTCTCCTCAAAGGCGGCGGCGGAATCGTCGTTGATGTCGCCGACCTTCTGCAGGCGATAGTTGGAAAGCCCCACGATGTCGGTCGAATAGATGGTAGCCGAACCGGTATAGGCGGGGTCAAGGTAAACGTACAGGTTGAACAGCACATCCTTGATGGTCAGCGGCTCGCCGTCCGAAAACCGGATGCCGTTCTTGATGAGGAACTCATACACCGTGTAAGTCTTGCCGTTCTCGTCGGTCTCGGTCACGGAGTAGTCCTTGGCAACCGTCGGCTCGTTCTCGCCGCAGACGATATTGCCCTTGGAGTCGGTATTCAGCATACCGATCTGAGTCTGCCCCACGACGGTGGAGTCATACGCCGAGGTGGAGAAGTAGGGATTGAAAACGCCGTCCGGCGTCTGGATGCTCATGGAAAAGGGTCTTGTCTCGGGGTTGTTCTGCTGCCCGGACGGGTCATCGGGGTTATCCGTTCCGCCGGTGCCGCCGTTGGTGGCGGTGGAGGTAGCCGTCCCGTTGCCGCTGCCGCTGCAGGCGGCAAAGGACAGGAGCGTCGCCGCTGCCAGAAGCAGGCAGAGCAGGACACGGGGGAGGCGTCTCATGTTGGAATTTTTCATGCAGGTACTCCTTTCAGATTCGGGTATGCGTATGGATGACGGGGATGTCCGGCGCGCCGCCGGCTGTCCCCGCAGGGTACAGAGGAACCGCCGCGCCTCAGCCGGCGGCGGAATCCAGCAGGGCAAATCCGCTGTAATCACAGCCGGAAGCGTCCGCGGGCTTCATGCCGTTTTCCGCAATCCACGCGGTCACGGTGGAGGTGGGCGCACTGGCGAAATTATAGGTCAGTGAACCGGTCAGGGTGATATTCTCCAGCCGGGCACCGGATTCTGCCGCCCACGCAAAGCCGGCGACGGCATAGGTGCCATTGGTCTTGGCGTCGAAGGAAATGCGCACGTCGGCAAAGGTCACGTCATGGATGTACGCCTTCTCCCGCAAGGTTCCGAACAGGGCGAAGTTGCTGCTCTTGTTCTTGGAGCCTTCCAGCGCAAGGGAAATGCCGCGGATTGTGTGTCCGTTGCCTCTGATGGTGCCGCTGAAATCGCGCACCTGCCAGCCCGCCGCCACCTGCGAGAAATCAAGGTCGGCGTCCACGTACAGGTTCGCGTTGGCGTTCACGCCCTTCTGGAACTCGGCAGGCGTCCGGACAATCAGCCACGTGCCTTCCAGCAGGGAAACATACACGGTTGTGTCCTCCTCCCCGAAGGTATAGGGGAAGGCAAACGGCTGGGTGCACGCCTCGTCCGCGAAGTAGCCGTACACGGTGTTCCCCGGCTTCTTCTCAAGGATGGCATTCTCCGCCTGCACGGGGAGCTTGCGGCTGGTGCCGGGCGTACCGCGCAGGGTATACAGCACATCGCCGGTTTCCCTGTCCACAAAGGACAGCACCGACTCGGACACCCAGTGGGCGTACAGCGTCATGTCCGCGCTGACGGTGCCGGTTTCAAAATCCCACTTGCTGTCCAGCAGAACCATGCCGGTTTCGCTGTCCGTAAGCGGCTTGCCGTCCGCGTCGGTTTTGGCGGTATACCAGCCCTCCATGTAATGTCCCTTGATGGCGTACAGCGTGAATGCCTCGCTGTATCCGGGCTGAACGGAAATAAGTCCGCCGTCCATGACGCCGAGGTACTGCGTCTGGCAGTTGGCGTCCAGTTTGCCGTAGTTGTAGTCGAAGGTGACGAGATGGTCATAGGGAGCCTCTCCGCTCTCTCCGACGCCCCGGCACGCCGTTCCCACCGCGCACAGCAGCAGGAGAAGTGCGGCAAGCAGCAGGCACCGGAGGATGCGGCGGGCGTGACCGCCGGCTCCGACCGTATTCATATTCGCGCTCACGGTTCACATTCCTTTCAATAAACAATCGACGCTATGCGGGTAAACGCCGGCGTCTGCCGCCGGGCGTTTATCGCCGGGCGGTACCCGCCGGTGCTCCCGTCGTCCGCCCCTCCGGGGCGGGCGACGGGAGCGTGTCAGTTCTCCTTACGGCGGCGCAGAACCAGCACGGCTGCCACAGCCCCGCAGACCAGCACGACCGCCGCCAGCACGGTGGGCAGAACCCATCCGGTCGTTCCGGCAGGTGCCTCGGTCGCGGTTTCGGTGGAGCCGGTTTCCGGTTCGGTCACAGTCTCCGTGACCGGCTCGGTCGCGGTTTCGGTGTCCGGTGCCGTGGTTTCCGTCTCCTGCCCGCCCTGCACATTGAGCAGAACCTGCAGGGTGTAGGTCTTGCCGTCCGCTGTGACCGTCACGGTCACGGACTCGTCTCCGGCAGAGAGCGTCGTCTTGTCCAGTGTATACCCGGTAATGATGACTTCGGACTCGTCGGCGTACACAGCCTTGATGACCATGCCGGTCGGGTCGAACGTCTCGCCCGCGTTGTACCGGATCTTATCCGGACGGGAGGCAAGCTCCAGCCGCTCCAGCGCCACGGGACTTCCCAGCCGCGCCTTGGCGTCACGCAGTGCCTGCTCGTAGGTCAGGAGCGTTTCGTACCGGTCGGCGCACAGGGCAATCTGGTCGGCGCCCGTCACCTGCGCGTATGCGCGGCGTGCCGCCAGCGTAGCCGCGGAGATAGCGGTCAGCTTATCCAGACTGTCCGCCGCCGCAATGTCCGCCACGGAGGTCAGCGCCTTCATGGCATCCAGCGCATCCATCGCGGCATGGGTTCTGTTGTCGGGCAGAATATCGTCGGTCTTGCCGATGTCGCCGAAGAAGCCCGTCCATATCTTGGTGTCATAGCCGGTTCCGTTCTTGGGGATGGTCAGGTGCAGACTGAAGTCGGTCGGCTTATAGAACTCCGGATTGAACGCGTTCGCATAGACCTGCTTGGCGACGAAATCATAGAAGTTTGCGTAATAGATGGAGCTTCCCAGCCCGCTGCTGCGGTCAAACACAGCGGTCAGCACGTCGTTGTCCTTGACCGTAGCCGGATCGACATAGGAGGAGAGCAGCACCGGCGCTTCCACGCTGTTGAAGGTGTAGTGCGTGACGGTCGCGTTGTAGAAAGCATAGGAGCCGATGACGGACACCGTGTAGGGGAAGGTAATCTCCTCCAGCACACCGACGCCCTCAAAGGCACTGTTCCCAATGCGGACGGTTCCGGCTGCCGCTTCATAGGTCTTGCCGTCGCGTCCGGCGGGGTACTGGAGCAGAACCGAACCGTTGACCGCGCTGCCGTACAGCACACCGTCCCGCGACGTGAATTCCCCGCTGCCGTCCGCCACCAGAATGGCAGTCAGCGTGGGGATATTGGCAAACGCGCCGTCCCCGTAGGACAGCACCTCGCGCTGCCGGGTTTCCGTGACACGTCCCTTGTCGTCCAGTACATCCCACACGTAGGTGTAGTACAGGGAGGAGAAGGACGCGGGCAGCGTCACCGTCGTCAGCTTGGTGTCGGAGAACGCGAAGGCGCCCAGCACCTCCAGCTTGCCGAAGGTCACAGAGGTCAGCGGCGTTCCGGAGAACGCCTTCTCGTCAATCCGGACGGCATTGGTCAGATCCGCCGCCGTCAGGGCAGTGCCGGAGAAAGCACTCTTGCCGACCGTCTCCACGTGGGAGAGGTCAACGGAAGTCAGTGCCGCGCAGTCCGTAAAGGCGTTCTGCTCCACTGTCTGCACACCGGAGAGGTTCAGATCCGTCAGCCCCTGCTGGTTGGCAAAGGCATACGCGCCGATGTAGGTCATGCTGGCGGGCAGTCTGACTGTTGTCAGAACCCACACCGGTGCTTTGTTGAAGAAGGCATAGTCGCCGACCACGGTCGCGCCGTCCCCGAAGTGCACGGACGTAAGCGCCGCATCGGAGGAGAACACATACGCATCCATGCGGGTCACAGGACCCAGCACGGCAGACGTCAGGTTCTTCATGTTTGCGAAAGCGCGGTAGCCGATGTCGGTCAGAGCGGGCAGCGTCAGCTCCGTGACGGCTGTTCCCTCCAGTGCCCGCGTTCCGATCGCAGTCAGAGCAGGCGCGTTCAGGGTTGTGAGTCCGGAGGAGCGGAAGGCGCCCTCGCCGAAGCGCACGGCAGCCGGCATATCCACCGTCCGCAGTGCGGTACAGCCGCGGAAAGTCTCCCGACCGACCGTGCTGATGTGATCCAGCCCCGTCACCTCAGTCAGGGAACGGCAGCCGTAGAACAGGCCGTCCGGCAGGGTATCCATCCCAGCGGGCAGCGCCACATGCGTCACGCCGGAACCGGCGAACGCATACGCGCCGACCGACGCAATCCCGCTGAGGTCAATCTCACCGAGCGCCGCGACCTCGGCAAACGCGCCGCCCGCAATGGCGGTCACGCTGTCGGGCAGCGTCAGGTTCTTCTTGGCACACGGCACCGAAACCAGTTCGGTGACGTCCTTGCTGTAAAGGATGCCGTCCACGGCGGTGTGCCACGGGTTGGCGGCAGGGACGGTATACGCCCCGAACAGGTCACAGCCGGAGAAGGCGGACTGGTTGCCGCTCACGGGCAGCAGGTGCGTTCCCTCGCTCAGCGAAACGGTACGGAGCCGCGTGCAGAAGGAGAAGGCGCCCCCGCCAAGCGAATAGGTGCCGGCAGGCAGGGTCACTCTCTCCAGCGCGGTGTTGGCAAGTGCGAACGCGCCGAACCCGATAAAGTCCTTTGAAGTAAAGGTGATGGAACTCAGTGCCGAACAGCCGTTGAAGGTTCCCTCCGCCAGCGTATTGCCGGGGAAGGTCACGGACGTCAGGCGCGTACAGCCGGAGAACATCTGCTTGCCGATGGCGGTGCTCGCGCTGAAGGTCACGTTCGTCAGACCGGTGCAGTCGGAGAATATGTTGCTTCCCGCGACACGCAGCTCGGTCAGGTCAAGTTCCGTCAGGCTGACACAGCCCGAAAAGGCACTGTCCCCAATGGAGGTCATGCGCTTCATGTTCTCAATGACGGACAGCGCACGGCAGTTTTTGAATGCCTCGGCTCCGATGGTGATGGTACCTGTGTAGACATCCGACTCGTTCTTTTCCTTGTCCACAAACATACCGAATGTGACCTTCTGCAGCTTCTGGCATCCGGAGAACGCCTGCTTGCCGATCACGATGCATTGACCGGGGATATAGATCTCTTCCAGGTTGTAACAGCCCTCGAAGGCGCGCTCGGGAATCTCTGTCAGCGTAGAGGGCAGTACGATGCGCCGCACGGTTGTGTTGTTGCGGAAGCATTCCTCGTCCAGATACATGATGTTGAGGTCCTCCGGGATAACGCACTCGGCGCCGCCGTAGTAATCGTACAGCGTATAGTTGACAACGCGGTAATCGTCGTCCACCGTCACCCGGATAGACTTGGTAAGGCGGTCATAGCCCTTTGCCGTGACCGTGATGTAGGCAGTTCCCTTCTTGTGCGTAGTCACATTGCCGACGGCGTCCACCGACGCAACCTCGTCGTTGGAGGAGCTCCACTCGAACTCCACGTCCCGCACGTACCACGGCGAAACGCTGACCTGCAGTGCCTGCGTCGTGTTGGGATGCAGCGTCACCGCCGCGTCAGTCTCCAGATTCACCACATAGTGACTGCCGTTGGTTATGGGGGACAGCGTGAGCTTGTCCGGCTTGGCAGCCTCGCGGGGCGTTCCTTCCACCGTCAGTGCAACCTCGGCGTACACCGTGCGCCCGTCCCCGTCGCCGTAGCACAGTTCCAGCGTCGCCCGACCGGCGGACAGCGCGTATATCTCGGTTCCGTTGACCGCGACGAACTCACTGCCCGACGCAACCCGGAACGCCAGATTCTGCACGCGAGTGTTGTCGGTGGGTGTGGCGACGGTCGCCTTGTACAGCTGGTTGGGGGCTAAGAACAGCTCGTAGTGTTCCGTGACCGTCTGCTCCTCCGCTGTTGAGGTCTCCTCCGCGGAAGTCTCGGGGGCGGTCGTCTCCTCATCCGTGCGGGACAGGAACTCGTCCTCCTGCAGGGTCACGTTGGTCAGCTTGTCCAGCCCGGCGTCTGCCTGCACAATGTAGCTGGTCTGGTTCATAGCGTAGTCCTCAACCGCCAGATACAGCTTGCCCGCCTTCACGTAGTCTTCATATATATCGGTAATCTCGAAGCTGATCGTGGAGGTCGTGCCCTTCTCGCCGTACACCGGGATGGGGTACTGCGTCACAAGCGTCAGAATGTTGCCGTCCTTTGTCTCGCGGACGTAGCAGGGCATCAGATCCTGCACGTACTGGTTATCGTACACATCCACATCCATGTAGATGCGGTACTTGGTCTGCTTGTTCTCGGTGTAGGAGTCGTAGCGGATGCGGTAATCCAGCACCTGCGGCGCCTCGTAGTCGATGGTAAAGGTGAAATCAAAGGTGTCGCGGTCTGGATTCTCCCCGCCGGGATAATCCAGCTGCCCCTTGAGGTGGACGCGGTACTTGCTGTTGTTGACAAGTCCCCATTCCTGCGGCCTTATCTCCATCATGATGGCGGAGCCGCGGTTGGAACCGCCCGCCGCATAGGACTTGCTGACGTTCTCCTTGACTTCTTTGTACACCACATCGCCGGTCGCGTCGTCGGTTATCTCGATGTCCATGTACGCCGCGCCGCGCAGCAGTCCGGCATAGACCATGTACAGTTCGTAGATGGTGCGCTGTCCCGTCGTATCGAACATGGACAGGGCGATCTTGTCCGGGTCGGGGTAGATGGCAACGTCCGACTCGTCCATGCTGTACACATAGGAGCCCATGGACAGGATATACTTGTCATCGTAGTACATACCGACGACCTTGGTGCTGGCGGCAGAGGCAACCAGCTTGTCCTCGGCGGGCACGCCGGTATCCTTCTGGCTTTCAGCCAGCTCGTACTCGCTGTAATCGAACAGCGGCGCGTCGTTCCAGTCTCCGTAGAAGGCAAGGTAGGGCAAACCGACCGTCACCTTGGTGTCACCGGTCGCCTGCAGGGACACGAAGCCCTCCACGTACATACCGTTCACAAAGCTCTCGTCCAGATACTTCCGTCCCGCGTCGCCCAGCCGGATTGTCACGGTCACGGCAACCGTTTTCCCGGCGGGAACCGTAATGTTGCCGCTGACGGACTTGCCGTCCGCCTCCACCGTAATCGTGCTGTCGGACAGGATGTACGCCTTCTCGGCAACCGTCTTCTTATCCGATGCCAGCGTCTCGGTCATGACCCACACCTGCGGGTCGTAGGTCTCAGTTCTGCCGGAAAGGTTATTGACAAGGAAGGAAAGCGTGTAAACGCCGGTCTTCTGCTTGTCGTCGTACAGCTCAATCTTGGTCTTGTCCCGGATGTTGCCGTCCTTGTCCTGCACCGTGATGTAGCTCTCGGCGGCGATGGCATCCGCGATGCCTGCCAGACCCGCGCCCTGCTTGCGGGGCGAATAGGGGTTGCCCTCCTCGTTCAGGGCTATGGTCGCGGTGCTCATCAGCATCTGGTTGACGCGTGCGCTCAGCGCGGTGCCGGACAGGTCGGTCGTCGCCTTCAGGTACTGGCGCAGCAGTGCCACGGCGCCCGCCATGTTGGGCGACGCCATACTGGTGCCGCTGTAAATATCGTAGCCGCCCGCAACGGCAGAGGTAATCTCGCCGCCGTGCGCCGTAATCTCCGGCTTGAGCTGCAGGTCAGGCAGCGGCCCCCAGCTGGAGAAGTCCGACATGAAGGGACCCGCCTTGTAATCCGCATTGACGGACAATGTGCCGACGCTCTTCTTGGCGTTGTCCACGAACACCTTGCCGGCGTCCATGGAAATCAAGCAGGTCGGGACCGGGTCGTCCACATCGCCCAGCGACATCCGGATGGTACCGGACAGGTTGTTATAAATGATGACGGCATCCGCGCCGTTGTCCATGGCGTTCTGCACCTTTTCGGCGAAGGTGATGTCGCCGCGCTTGACCAGCGCAATCACGCCGTCGTAACCCTCGGAGTCCTGCAGCTGCTTCTTGACCTGCGCCGTGTAGTTGGTCGGACGTCCGACACCGCCCACGACCACGTACTTATAGCGGAGCGTCTCGCTCTTGTCCTTGCCTGCCTTCTCGTACAGCTGCTCCACGAAATCGAAGGAGTTGCCGTTGCCGTCCGAGGACTCCGTGATGAAGGCGACCTGATCCTCATCGTCGTTGGCGATGACGTAGCTTGCCTTCTGTCCGTTGATGGAAGCAACCGACAGAGCCGCCGCATAGGTAGAGGGGGAACCGACCGTCGAACTGTCGGGGTTGGAGGCAAGGTTGGTACCGTTGCCGCCGCCGTAACCGGAGCTGTAATCGTTGCTCGCGGCAACCACAAGGCTGATGCCCGCATTGCGGATGCGGTCGTAAATACCGTTGAGGAAGGTGTTGCTCTTCTCGTCGGCAAAGCCGGAGGAGGAACCGAGGCTCATGTTGATGACGTCCACACCCAGCTCCACGCAGTCGCTCAGCGCGGCGAGGATGTCGATGGTATCCGCTCCGCCCAGTCCGTCGCTCTCCAGATTGTCCGTGAACACCTTGCAGATGACCAGCTGTGCCTCCGGTGCCACGCCGAGGAAGGTCTCCCCGGTTTCCTTGTTCACTACATAATCGCTCTTGCCCGCCACGATGCCCGCAACGTGCGTGCCGTGGGAGCTGTACTGCGGGAACACGTCCGCGTCGTCGTCGGCGTAGTCATACGCAAAGGGGACTTTGGCGTTGTAGTACACCTCATCCACCGACGCCTTCGCGTTGAACACGGAGCTCGCCGCCATCCGGTCCGCCACATCCTGCTTGCTCCATGCGGGATTCTGCGGCATGGTGGCGAATGCCTCGTGCGTGTAGTCCAGACCCGTATCCAGAATGGCGACCACCATGCCCTCGCCCTTGTAGTCGATGCCGGCGGTATTGTAAATGCCCGTCGTGTAGACGTTGGCGTTATTGCTGACCGCAACGGTCGGCACGGCGTAGGACTCGGAGAAATACACGCCGCTCACGCCGTCCATGTTCTTCAGCACCTTGTACCCGTCGGAATCAACCCGCAGGGCAAGTCCGTTGTTGACTGCCGTATAGGAGTACTTCTTCTCGTATCCGACCCCGGCGGCATCCAGCCGCGCAAGGAAGGTCTGCTGCGCCGCCTCCAGCTCTGCCCGCGCCGCCTGACCCTCAGCCGAGGCGCAGTATGCCGCGAAGCTGTCCGCCGCGGAGTTCTCGTAGAGCGTGTATAGCGTATCGCCCCCCAGCTCCACAACGACCCACTGCTCGCCCGAGAAGTTGGCGCGGTTCGCCTCTGCCAGATTGGCAAAATACTGCCGGCGCAGCGACTCGGTATCCAACCCGTCCACGCGGGACAGCGAACCCTTCCAGTCACCGGACAGGGACACATCCCCCGTGTCGGGCAGGACGCTGCGGGCGACCGCCGACAAGGGCAGGCTCTGCAGTAACAACAGTGCCGTCAGCAAAACCGCAGACAGGCGGCATTTCATTGATTTCATCCGATTCCAAACCTCCAGAACAGCAGACCGGGCAGGCGTTCCCTGCCCGTTTATCTCTTAAATCGCACCGCATTATTATAGCAGAATCATACAAAAAGTTCAAGAGCAGTGCAAGCCGAAAAACAGAGGGGGCGCTTCGATTTAATTGTTGTATTTCTACAAACTTTTCTTGGGGTTGAAAAAGCACTTTACAGTATGGCTTTTATATGCTAAAATAACCTCTGTTATGATTTTTATATGCTAAAATGACTTCTGTACGCACCTCTGCAATATATGTTCGCACGCCCTTTTCACACACATCACAAAGCCGTCACATATCCATGCCCGCGGGCAACGGATACCGTGACGGCTCATTCCGGAAGGAGAATATTCCCTTGAGACGCATTTCCCAGCCGCTCCGCCTGCTGTCCGCCGCCGCCCTGCTGCTGGCGGTCTGCCTGCTCTCCGCCTGCACCGGCGGCACGTCCGAGGCGGCCGGTACCGCCGCAAGTCAGGTCACGGAAGAGCCGACCGATACCGCCACCGCATCGACCGAAATCGACCGGCAGACCGAACCGGACACCGCGACCGGTTCCGGAACGGAATCCGCCGCCGATACCGCGACCGAACCGGATCCGGCAACCGAAACCGAAACGGACGCCCCGACACTGACCATGCCGGAGGAAGTGCTGTCCGGTCTGCGCGGCATCGCCCGGTTCGCGGGCGCATACACCTACGACGTGCAGGAGAACGATGAGTACGATGCCCGGCTGTACATCGACACAATCTTCGCCGACCGGTATATCTGGCAGCGCGAGTATGACCCCGCCAGCGGTGAGGTCTTCTATGACAACGCCTACGGCAGGGACGGGCGCCGGCTGACCGTCATTCAGCACAACGCGGACAACACCATGTCCGAGCTTGTGTCGGACGACCTGTTCGAGAACTACTACAACCCATTCGACCGCCTGTCGGCGGCAGACTTCGTGCAGGTTGCCGAGGGCGTATACAGCCTGACGGACAAGGAAAAAGCCGCATCAGCCGCCCGCGCGCTGTCCGGCTGGAACGAGTCGGTTGACAGCTTCTGCGTGTACGTCGAGGATGGGCGTGCCGTGCGCATCACGGTCAGAACCGCGCTGATTCACCCGTCGGATACGCTGTCCTACATCTCCACCTACGAGTATACCGTCAGTGAGCAGGGCACCGCCGCCGTAGACCCGGAGCGCATCGCGCCCTACGGGCGCACCGCCGCCCACGACATACTGGAGACCGCACTGCGTGCCGCGCAGGCGAGCGGCTCCTACATCATCCGCCATCAGGGGCATGAGGTCGGCTATGTGGAGCCGGACGGCGGCGAGACCCGCCCCGGCTACGGCGACACCGACTATCTCGTGTACGTCACGCCCGACCTGCTGTACGATTCGTATGCCGGGGAGGAGCACGGCTTCAAGCTGCTGAACGGCTACGTGTACCCCTTCGATGTGGATCAGGCGGGGCGCGTTGTGCTGCGTGACCCGGTCAACGTGGCGGATATTTCCGCGCTGGCACCGTGCCTGACCGGCTTCACCGTCGAGCTGTTCCGCGATGACGGAGACGGGGTGTTCACCCTGCGTGACAGCAGTGCCGCCGGCACGGTTGCCCGGCTGTTCGCCGTCGGAAACGAGCAGGCGTCCTATGCCTACGCCACCAATTTCTCCATCCGGCTCCGCGACGGGAAACTCTGGCAGGCGGTGTTCACCTACAAGACATACGGAATCGAGGAAACCGTAACGCTGACATACGATTTCGGCACGCCGATCCACCTGGCGCTGGACTTTGACAGCGCCACAAAGCAGAGCGTGCTGGACGCCTTCATCGGACAGTACCGTGACGATGCGGGGCACTTCTGCCATGTGGGCGGGTCCGGGTTCCTCCTGAACGGCATCGAGGTCAGCGTGCAGAGCTATGACAGTGAAAACGGCATTTTCATCGGCTCGTGGGACGGAAACACCGTCTGTATCCAGAAGCTCAGCTCGCTCCAGCTCATGGTCTACACGGAGGACATGCGCATCGCCTGGACGCTGACCTCCATCGCGGATGCCGATGTGACGGTTCCCGCCGCGTACCGGGGCACGTGGGAGTATCACGACAGCGAGTACGACGACGTGTTCCGCATCCAGTCGCACGTTATCTTCTACAACGGAGAAGTGCTGACGCTGATTTCCTTCACCGAGTCCGAGGGCGCCACCGCCGAGGCACTGACGGAAGGCAGCGCGAACAAGGGCAAGACCTTCAATTTCCATCTGAGCGGGGACGGAATCCTGCTTGTGACCATCGTGTCGGAGGATCTTACCATGGAGCCGTTCACCGTGAAGAAAACCTCCGATGACCCCGGCGTTGAGATTCCCGCCGAGTTCGTGGGCATCTACCTGAGCGCGGACGGCAGTCGCAAGGTCGTCATCACCTACGCCGGCATCACCGTTGACGGCAAGCCCTTCCTCCCCGACGGCTACACCGCCGACGGCGGCTTCATCGGCACATGGGACGGACAGAGCGGCTACGCCGTGCAGTTTTACGGTGTGGCGGGCACCGTAAACAAGGATCGCCTGCTGATCGGTCTGCCGGGCAGCAACGCCACACTGGAGCGCACCGCTTCGCTGAACGAAAAGTACATCGGCACGTGGCAGTCCACCGGCAGAGAGTACACCGTGGTCATCACGGACACCTCCGTCACGGTCAACGGAAAGACAGTTCCCTTCCGTCTTGACGCGGAGTACGGCTATGCGCTGGAGTTGGAAGGCTCCGCCTACACCACCTTCCTGCTCTACTATGTCAACGAGTACGGCAACGCGCTGATTGCCCTGTATGACGACGCGGGCACGCTGTTCAATCTGCTCCCCGTTGAGCCTGTTGCCGTGCCGGGCGCCTTTCTCGGCGTATGGAAGGGGGCGGACAGTTCGCACGGCTGGACGGTCACAGTCGGCTCCGACGGAACCGTCACGCTGCTCCGGGACGACGGAACGCGCCTGACCCCCTCCGTCGCCAGTCAGCGGGAGAATCAGTTGATTCTGGAGTCCGGCACCTCCAAGTGGTCGCTGAGTCTGCGCGAGGACGGCACGCTGAACCTGTTCTGTGTGGACGAGGCGGACGTTGCCCTTCACCGCGCCATCAGCATAGCGGTGCCGGAAAAATACTGCGGTAGCTGGATGAGCACGGACGGCAGGTTCAGGCTGGTCGTTTCCGCCGACAGCTTTGCCTTCACGGTGGACGGGCGGACGGTTTCCGTCACCGAGCTGTGGGAGGATGATGCGCTGTACTTTCGGGCGGACGGGCAGGTCTACCTTCTGGATGCCGGTTACGGAACGGACGCGCTGATGCTGTTCAGTGAGGACTACTCCCTGCATGAGCTTGTGCATCGGCAAGGAAACGGTGCCTGAACCAAACACTTAATTTATAAATAAACCGTTTGTTTGCTTTTGACAAACAGGAAGCGGGCGCCGGGGCGTCGCCCCCGGCGTTTCCGGTTTGCCCTGCCGTACCGGCGTTGTCCGTGGTGGTGCCCGGCGTTGGTCAGGTGGGGGATGGGGCAAAGGTTCATGCAAAGGCAGGGCAGCCCGGCAACACAGAGAACAATCCCCCTTCCGACTGCCGGAACTTACCCGACAAACCGACCGGCGCCGGGCACAAAAGCCCCCCTCCCGGCACCGGATAGTCCGATGCCGGGAGGGGGGTCAGCAATTCCCTTGCGCAGTTACTCAATGCCCCGCACGGTGTAGCCCGCCCCGGTCACAACCCGCGTCAGCTCCCCGTCGGAACCGGGGGCGGACAGCGTGACAGTCACCAGATCGGCATTGTGATCCGGCTCCGCCTTCTCCACAAAGGGCAGAGACTCCAGCGCCTTGCGCACACGCGCCTCGCAGTGCGCACACATCATTCCTTCTACGTGCATAACTTTCTTCATATCAGCTTTCCTCCCATAAATTATTGCCGGGGAATCGCTGCCGAATAAATCAGCAATTCCCTTGCTGCTACCCGATTTATTGTCTGCCGCCGCGCCGTGGCGTCAGTCGGCGGCATCCGCACCCGCCGCGCGAACCCGTGCGGCACAGTCCGCCATACGTCCGACAGCCGCACGGAACCGGGGATTGTCCTGCAACGGGGCAAGCACGCGGCTGCCCGTCAGATGCGTAAGCAGGCGGGCACACTTGCCGGCGTCAGGGCTGATGTGGCGCTCCTGCTCGTCCACCGCGCGGGTGTACGTGACACGGTTCAGGAGCACCGAGGCGTACATCGCCTCGGCGGGGCGCTCATCGTAAGCAACGGCGTAGTCCGCCATCTGCTCAATCTGCTCCAGCGCGGCATCGGTGTCGCCCTTCTCCATGTACAGCAACGCCATCTGCCGGCAGGAGTTGGCAAGCCGATCCGCATAGAACAGCGGCGTTTCGCCGAAAATCAGTCGGAATATCTCCACGCCGGTAGACAGCAGCGTCAGCTGCTCGTCCACCGTGTAGCGCCCGCCGGAAATATCCGGCACGCAGGCGAGATTGTACAGATGCCACCAGATGTTGTCGGCAAACAGGATCAGATTTTCCTGCGCCTGCCGGAAGGCGACCTCTCCGGTCAGCACGGTCGCCTTGATAATCTCCCGGCAGTACACCATATCGTGGAACTGCTCGGCAATTTCCAGCGCCTGTACGCCGTCATGCAGCTGGTGCGCGTAGATGTCGCACAGCATCCGCTTGGTGCGGTCGCGCAGGGCGTCATCGCTGCAATCCTCCAGAATGTGGCGGCAGAGCGACACCGCCTCGCCCAGTGCTGCGCCGATGGCGGCGCGTGCCGCCCCCCGTGCGGACTCGTTTCCTGCCGTCTTTTCCGCCACCGTTTCGGCATACAGGGACAGCACTTCCGCCGCCTCCAGCCGCAAAGCGCAGCTGGACGGCACCTCCGCCATGGTTCTGCGCAGCAGTTCCAGCGCTTCCTGCACCCGCTCCCGTTCCAGCAGGGCGTCCACCCGCTCAATGCAGTCCTGCACGCGCTTTTCGGTGCGCCGGTCGGCATAGCAGAGCAGTTCATC
This sequence comes from bacterium, assembly GCA_963643175.1. Classification (GTDB taxonomy): domain Bacteria; phylum Bacillota; class Clostridia; order Oscillospirales; family CAG-272; genus CAMEON01. Next base: position 4,313 of record CAVIJF010000016.1, on the reverse strand, counting down.
CATGCCGACACTGAAGAAATCCGCAATGGCGGGCAGGCATCCCATATCCGGGTAGCACACGCCGGATTCCCAGCGCGACACTGCCTGCGGCGTTACGCCCAGATACCCTGCCAGCTGATCCTGCGTTACGTCATTCTTGCGGCGGAGCAGGCGTATCTGCTCACCGATCCGGATTTTTTCCATACTTGTTGCTTCTCACCGTACCCTTCCGGAACCCGTCCGGTTCCTTGTGGGTACCATTATACTATTTTCTGACGGAAAAGTCAATAGACGGTTGAAATTCAGAGTGTAGGTTTATTTTCAGGCGTGGATGGTGCCCAGCGTTGTCGGTTCAGTGGCGGCGTTCCGGTGCCGGGGAATGTCTGCCCCCGGCGCTGTCTGCTCTACCCAGCCCCGGAGGAGAGGGCCATCTCAAACGCCGCCGCGCAGCGCGTCGCATAGCGACGGATAGTTCCATCTCCCTCCCCGGTCTCCCCTCACTCCTTGGCTGCCCCCCTTCCCAGTAGAAAACAGTAGACGTGTTCGATAACCTAAGGAAGCACTGATTAATGTCAGCCTTGCAAAAATAATCAAAAAGTAATATAACGGAGGGAAGCAAAGCAAGGCAGATGTGCGGTCGGATTACATCATCGTGGATTGCACCAGCAATCTTGAGAACATCATCCTTGCCGCTAATCCCATTACTATTACGGAAGTGTTTGGAGTAAATCTTCCAACTTCCGCTGTTCCCAAGAAAAAGCCAAAATTGCCGTTTTGCTATTGTAATTTTGATATACTTGTGTTATACTATTGACATACAATCGTGAGGAGCAGAATAATGAGTGTTGCGAACGAAATAAAAATAATACGCCAAAAAGCACTTCTGTCTCAAAGAGACTTTGCGGAAAGGCTTTCTGTAACCTTTGCGACCGTTAATCGGTGGGAAACAGGAAAGACGACTCCGAAAATGGCGGCTTTGAGAAAGATCAAGACTTTCTGCGATGAGAACAATATACCAATTGATAATTTGCAAAAGGCGCTGATTGATTCAGACTTGCCGAAAAACAAAAAATAATCAAAAAGGAAGGTAGCCACGCATGAACAAACAACAATTGGCGGCAAAAATATGGGAATCCGCAAATAAAATGCGTTCCAAAATTGAGGCAAACGAATATAAGGATTATATTCTCGGTTTCATTTTCTATAAATTTCTTTCCGATAAAGAGGTCAAATATCTGAAAGAGCTTGGCTTTACCGATGCTGATCTCCCGGCAGTAACAGAAGATCAAACAGAAATCGTTACGGATGTACAGAATCAAATCGGTTACTTCATAGCTTATGAGAATTGGTTCTCCACATGGCTTTCCAAGGGTTCGGATTTCAATGTTGGCAATGTCCGTGATGCTCTTTCTGCTTTCAGCCGTTTGATCAACCCTACGCACAAAAAGGTTTTTGAAAAGATTTTCGATACACTGCAAACCGGTCTTTCCAAACTTGGAGACGGTGCCGGAAGTCAGACAAAGGCAATCAGCGATTTGATACATCTCATCAAAGACATCCCCATGGACGGAAAGCAGGACTACGATGTTCTCGGCTTCATCTATGAGTATCTGATCTCCAACTTTGCCGCAAACGCAGGAAAGAAGGCAGGAGAATTCTATACCCCGCACGAAGTATCGCTCCTAATGTCCGAAATCGTTGCCGATCATTTGAAAGACCGTACAGAAATCAAGATTTATGACCCGACCAGCGGCTCCGGTTCCTTGCTGATCAATATCGGTAAGAGCGTTGCAAAACACATGGGCAACGGTGACCAAATCAAGTATTACGCACAGGAATTGAAGGAGAATACATACAACCTTACCCGAATGAACCTTGTAATGCGTGGTATCCTTCCCTCAAATATCGTAACAAGAAACGGCGATACATTGGAAGATGACTGGCCGTACTTTGACGAGAGCGATCCGGTCGGCACCTATGATCCGCTTTATGTGGACGCGGTCGTTTCCAACCCGCCTTATTCGCAGAACTGGAACCCGCAGGACAAAGAAAATGAACCCCGTTACAAGGAGTACGGACTCGCTCCGAAAGGAAAAGCCGACTATGCTTTCCTTCTCCACGATCTTTACCATATCAAGCCGGATGGCATTATGACAATCGTTCTTCCCCACGGCGTTTTGTTCCGTGGCGGTGAGGAAGGCGAAATACGCAAGCACCTGATTGAAAACAACAAAATTGATGCGATCATCGGCTTGCCCGCCAACATTTTCTTTGGCACCGGTATTCCCACAATTATTATGGTGCTGAAGCAAAAGCGGGAGAATACAGACATCCTGATTATAGATGCTTCCAAGGGATTTGAGAAGGTTGGAAAGAACAATAAGCTCCGTGCTTCCGATATCAAACGTATCGTTGATACCGTAACCGGGCGCAAAACTATCGCTAAATATTCCCGCGTTGTTTCCCGCGATGAAGTCCGGAAAAATGATTACAATCTGAATATTCCTCGCTATGTGGACTCGTCTGAAAAAGCGGAAAGTTGGGATATCTATGCTTCCATGTATGGAGGTGTTCCAGTCAGTGAGGTTGAAGATCTCGCAGAGTACTGGACAGCTTTCCCGACGCTGAAAGACTCCTTGTTTTCCAAAAAGAACGCAGGATATTTGCTGTTTGCTCCTGATGATATCAAAGCATTTATTCTTTCTCATACCGACACAGAAGCATTTGAAAGCAAATTTAAGACCGAGTTTGGCAATTTCGCGGAGTATCTGCGTCAAGAGCTGATTGCGGATATGGAACACATACCGGTTTCCAAAGAGGAAAACACGATTGCTACGGAACTTTTCAAGCGGCTTTCAGATGTTCCATTGGTTGATCCTTATGAGGCATATCAGATTCTTGATCAGAACTGGGCAAAAATCGCCGTAGACCTTGAAATTATCCAAACCGAAGGTGCCAAGTCCATCACGGTTGTTGACCCCAATATGGTGGTCAAGAAAAAGGACAACAAAGAAACTGAGGTACAGGAAGGTTGGATCGGTCATATTCTGCCATTTGAACTGGTTCAGAAAGAGCTTCTGTCTGGCGATGTTACCGCGCTAAAGTCGGCTGAAGATCGTTTGGCTGCTATTACTTCCGACTTTGACTCCCTTCTCGAGGAACTGCCCGAAGACGAAAAATCCAAAGACTTTGTCAATGACGACAGCACTGCATTTGTTCCGGCTGCTGTTAAGAAAGCTCTCAAAGCCAAAGACGAAGAACCGGAAGTTCTTGCTATACTCAAAAAGGTTGATGCCTTGGTAAACGAAGAAAAGTCTTTGAAAAAGGATATCAAAGACAAGACTGAAAGTCTTCAGATCACAACCAGGAAAACAATTGAATCTTTGCGTGAAGAGGATGCATTAGCGTTACTCTCTAAGAAATGGATTGAACCAATGGTAACTGAGATTTCAGCCCTTCCTCTGCGGATTGTCGACACACTGACAGCTAAGTTGGAAGCGTTGGCGAAAAAGTATCAGACCACATTTGAAGATGTTGAGAAAGAAATTGCCGATACCGAGGCTTCTTTGACCGCAATGATTGACCAGTTAACCGGCAGCGACTTCGATATGCAGGGACTTCTCGAACTGAAGAAACTGCTCGGAGATGAATAAAATGGCTGACGGAATGAATAAACCGGCTATCAGATTTGCCGGTTTCACAGATGCTTGGGAACAGCGTAAGGCTATTGACATAGCCGACTACTCGAAGGGAAATGGCTACTCAAAAGGCGATTTGACTGACGCCGGAACCCCAATTATTCTGTATGGCAGACTTTACACCAAGTACCAGTTTGCAATCGGTGAAGTGGACACTTTTGCAGTTCCCCGAAATGGTGCAGTTTACAGTCAAGGAAACGAAGTCATAGTCCCGGCATCAGGAGAAACCGCAGAGGACATTGCACGGGCATCAGCCGTTGAAAAATCAGGAGTTTTGCTTGGCGGCGACCTTAATATCCTCAGACCATTTGATTTTATGAACCCATTGTTTTTGGCTCTTGCTATTTCCAATGGAGAACCGCAAAAGGAACTCGCTAAAAAGGCTCAAGGAAAGTCTGTCGTTCATATCCATAACTCTGATATTCAAGAGGTGACGATAGCTTATCCTTCAAGAACAGAGCAAGACCGAATTGTCAGCGTTTTCCGCCAGTTCGACAACCTTATCACCCTTCATCAGCGTGAGTATGCAAAATTAGTGAATATTAAGGCTTCCATGCTTGAAAAGATGTTTCCGAAAGACGGAAGTGCCTATCCGGAAGTCCGATTTGCAGGATTTACGGACGCTTGGGAACAGCG
>CAVIJF010000015.1:0-42981 GCA_963643175.1 bacterium | reverse complement strand
CCATCCCCCCGACCCCCTTCCCCTCCGGGGAAGGGGGAGATTCTATGTTATCTTTTGCAAGGGGCTTCGCCCCTTGCATCCCTGCGTTTGAACCCGCGCGGCTTTGACTTTCCGGGCGGTTGCCATGTCCCCAAACTCGCGCCGGGAGCGGTACTGCGTACCGGGCGGGTTCCGGTTCCGCAAACCGCCCGTCAGCCAGCAAACCTTCCGGTGCAGGCTTGGGGTTGCAAGGGGCGAAGCCCCTTGCAAAAATAAACTTAAGCTCTCCCCCTTCCCCGCTGGGGAAGGGGGTCGGGGGGATGGGGGCAAACGGTTCATGCAAGGTCGGGGAAAGCCGTAGACGGCAGGAACAAGCCCCTCTGAAAAGTGCTGGAACGGCAGGATAAAACCGCCAACGCCGAAAGCCAAACACCCACAACCCACCGGCACGGCAAAAAATTCCAATCTCCCCTTGACAGCGGTATACTTTTATGCTATACTGATTCAACAATTCCAACTTTTCTCACATTTCAGAAGGACAAGTACATGAAAAAAGCGAGAGGAAAATACCTGTTCGGACTGGTTCGGCTGAGTGACAAGGGACAGATTGTCATCCCGAAGGAGGCGCGGGAGGTGTTCGGGCTGAAGCCCGGCGACCAGCTGCTGCTGCTGGGAAACAGTAAAAGAGGAATGGCACTGATCCGGGTGGATGAATATGACCTGATTGAAAAAATCAGCGGAGAAGTGTTTGCGGAGGAAACCCAAGCCGAACAGAAACCGGCGGACGGCACGGAGAAAGGAACCGACACATGAAAACCGGAGCGACTGTCGAAGCGGTCGGACTGACCAAGGAGTACCGCTCGCGCAGCGCCGCCGGCGGAACCGTCCGGGCAGTGGACGGACTGAATCTGTCTGTCGGTGCCGGAGAGTTTTTCTCCCTGCTGGGCGTCAACGGAGCGGGGAAAACCACCACCGTCAGAATGCTGTCCTGCCTGACGCCCCCGACAGCAGGCACGGCAACAGTGGGCGGCTGTGACATCCGCCGCGAGCCGGAAGCGGTGCGGCAGATGTCCAACGTCTCGCCGCAGAGTACGGCGGTCGCGCCCAATCTGACCGTGCAGGAAAATCTTGCCTTCATGGCAGGGCTGTGGGGCGCGGATACCGCCGGGGCACGCCGTGCGGCGGAGGACATCATGCAGCGCATGGGACTGACCGACCGCCGGCGCGCATACGCCCGGACGCTGTCCGGCGGATGGCAGCGGCGGCTGAGCATCGCCATGGCGCTGATTACAAACCCGCGCGTGCTGTTTCTGGACGAGCCGACACTGGGGCTGGATGTGCTGGCGCGGCGGGAGCTGTGGTCCGTCATCTCGTCCCTGCGCGGGCAGGTGACGCTGATTCTGACGACGCACTACCTGGAGGAAGCCGCGGCGCTGTCCGACCGCATCGGCATTATGGCGGACGGGCGCCTGCGGGCGCTGGGCACCGCCGCCGAGCTGTGCGCGCAGGCGGGCAGGGAGACATTTGAGGACGCCTTTGTGGCACTTGCCACGGGCGGGAAGGAGGGCGCGTGATATGAGCGGACGCACTTCCCACGTGGGCGGACACGCACACCGCATCCGCCTGTTTGCCGTGCGCACCCTGCGCGAAATTCTGCGCGACCCGCTGAGTTTTGCGATATGCCTCGGCGTGCCGCTGGCTCTGCTGGTAGCGATGTACGCCCTGTTCTCGCCCACCGCGCCGTGGTTCACGTTGGACGTACTGACGCCCGGCATCGCCGTGTTTTCCGGTGCGTTCACCATGCTGTACATGGCGTTGCTGGTTTCGCGCGACCGCTGTACGTGCTTCCTTGTCCGGCTGTACACGTCGCCACTGACCGATGGGGACTTTGTGCTGGGATACGCTCTGCCGGGCATTCTCATCGGCGCGGGACAGCTGATCATATGCTGGGCGACGGCAGCCGTGACGGCACTTGTTGCCGGGGACACGGCATGGATGGAGGTGGGCATCCTGTCCGCCGTGCCGTCGGCGCTGCCGATGGTGGTATGCTTTGTGTTCATCGGCATCCTGTTCGGCTCGCTGCTCTCGGACAAGGCGGCGCCGGGGCTGTCCTCGGTCGTCATATCCTGCGCCGGATTTCTCAGCGGCGCGTGGATGCCGGTCGAGTCGCTGTCGGCAGGCTTCCGCACGGTCTGTGCGTGGCTACCGTTCTACCCCGCCGTCCGCGCCGGACGCGCGGCGTTGGCGGGCAATGTCCTGACCGGCGGCTTCTGGCAGGACGAGGCAGTCGTCTGCGGGTATGCCGCCGTATGCGTGGCAGCCGCCGTGCTGGCGTTCCGCTGTAAAGCCCGGCACGATGCAGCGTAAGCGGTGCCGGCACCGTACCCGAAATACAAAACCACGGAGGAGAAACCATGAAACAGAAACTGAACCGCCGCGAGTACATCTATATCGCCAGTATGCTTTTCGGGCTGTTTTTCGGCGCGGGCAACCTGATATTTCCTGTCCGCATGGGGCAGCTGGCGGGCAGCAATGTCTGGCTTGCGCTGATCGGTCTGTGCGTGACGGGCGTGGGACTTCCGCTGCTCGGCGTCGCCGCGCTCGGCATCAGCCGGGCGAACGGACTTTTTGAACTGGGAAGCCGCGTGGGGCGTCCCTACTCCCTGTTTTTCACCTGCCTGCTCTACCTGACCATCGGTCCGTTCTTCGCCATTCCCCGTTGCGCGACAACGGCATTCACCGTGGGGCTGGAGCAGATTCTTCCGCAGGACGGGCGTGCCCAGATATACCTGCTGGCTTTCTCGTTCCTGTTCTTCGGGGCGGCTCTGTTCTTTTCGCTCAGACCGGGCAGGATTCTGGTATGGGTCGGCAAACTGCTCAACCCTGCCTTTCTCCTGTTCCTCGGTGTGCTGGTCGTGGTCGCCCTGTTCAACCCCGGCGCCTCCGTCAGTGAGGTCGCGCCGGAGGGTGCCTACGCCACCCAGCCGTTTTTCGCCGGCTTTCTGGAAGGCTACAACACGATGGACGCGCTGGCGAGCCTTGCGTTCGGCATTGTGGTCGTGCAGGTCATCCGTGGGCTGGGCGTGCAGGAGCCGGACGCCGTGGCGGGCAGCACAGTCCGTGCGGGCATTTTCAGCTGCCTGCTGATGGCTGTCATTTACGTGCTGGTGACGATTGTCGGCGTGCAGAGCCGCGGTCTGTTCGACACGGCAGCCAACGGCGGCATTGCCCTTGCGCAGATTGCGCGGCATTACCTCGGCACGGCGGGGCTTGTCATTCTCGCCGTAACGGTGACGCTTGCCTGCCTCAAAACCTCGGTCGGGCTTATCACGAGCTGTGCGGAAACCTTTGCCGGGCTGTTCCCCAAGGGACCGGGCTACCGCCTGTGGGCTGTCATTTTCAGTCTGATTTCCCTGTTCTTTGCCAACTTCGGGCTGAACAGCATCATCGGCTACTCCATCCCGGTGCTGATGTTCCTGTATCCGCTTGCCATCACGCTGATACTGCTCTCGCTTTTCGGGCGTTTCTTTCAGTATGACCGTGCGGTTTTCGCGTGGACAACAGGTTTTACGCTTGTCGCCGCGCTCTATGACCTGTTTGTCAGCCTGCCGACCGGCATTTACAATGCGCTCCACGGCGATGCGGTGAAGGCGTTTGTGACCGGATTCCTGCCGTTTGCCGAACTGGGGCTTGGGTGGGTCTGTCCTGCTCTGCTCGGCTTTGCCATCGGGCTTACCGTGCACTTTGTCCGCCGGCGGAAAAAGGCATAAGTGGGGTGCCCGTCGGGGGCTTGCCCCCTCCGCCTCCCCAAAAGCTTTCCGCTTTCTACCGGAACAGGCGTCCACAAAATTTTCCCCATCCCCTTGACAAGCACCCCGTTGTGCGTTTATAATAGAAAAGCCAACATCAACCAAGGAGGATACCGTTACAATGATGAAAATCGGAATTGAAAGTGCCGGATATATCCAGCATTACGGACTCAGGGAAGGCTTGCGCCGCATGAAGGCACAGGGCTACGAGACACTCGACTATCAACTGCTGGCTGATACCGAAACGCCACTTTTCACCTGCTCCGAAGCGGAATTTACAAAAAAACTGATTGAAGTACGCAACGAATGTGCCGCCGCCGGAATTGAAATCAGTCAGACGCACGGTCCGTGGCGCTGGCCGCCGCAGGACTACACCGAGGAACAGCGCGCGGAACGGTTCGAAAAAATGGTCAAAGCCATCCGGGGAACCGCTGTCCTTGGCTGTCCCTACATGGTTATCCATTCCATCATGCCCTTTGGGGACGACAAGGATCCCGACCCGGAACGGCTCTGGGACATGAACTACGAATTCATGGGGCGTCTGGCGGACGCAGGACGGGAGTACGGCATTATCATATGCCACGAAAATATGCCCATGCTGGCGCTGTCCAACTCCACACCGGAAGCAATCCTGAAATTTGTCCGCACGCTGAATCATCCCAATTTCAAGATCTGTCTGGACACGGGACACTGTGCCGTGTTCGGTCTGTCCGTGGGCGATGCGGTACGCATGACCGGGAAGGAACTTCTGCGCGTCCTGCACGTGCACGACAACGACGGTCTCGGCGACCGTCACTGGCTGCCCTACACCGGTGTCATCGACTGGGACGATTTCTCCGATGCGCTGGAAGAAATCGGTTTTGAAGGTTCGCTGTCGCTGGAAACGCACGTGCCGAACAGCGTTCCGGACGGTGCCGAACGCGAGGCGGCGGAAAACCGACTGTTTCTGGATGCCAAGAGGCTGGCGAGGCGCTGATTGCAGGTGGGAATCCGGGATTGCGGTGCCCCCCGGCGTTTCCGGCTGACCCTGCGGTTTGCGGTGCCGGAAGGGGTGCCTGTGCCCTGCCGTCTCCGGTTTGCCCTGCCCTCGCATAAACCTTCTGCCCCCCTTCCCCAGCGGAGAAGGGGGAGATTTTTGTTATTCTTTGCAAGGGGCTTTGCCCCTTGCATTCCCGTGCGGTGCCTGAGGTAGCACGGTGTTCCGGAAGGTATGCGGTACCAGAAGGTAATTGCCTCGGAAACTTATCCTTGCCGCCAGTAGAAAGCAGAAAACCTTTGGTGTGGCGGAAGGGGCGCCGTCTTCGGCATTTCATAAAGTTGCTCAAACTGCCCGGTATGCAATGCTGCTTCCGGCGCGGACGCAGGGATGCAAGGGGCGAAGCCCCTTGAAAAAATAAACTTAAGGTCTCCCCCTTCCCCATCGTGGGAAGAGCGCTCTGCGAGCGCGGGTCGGGGGGATAGGGGGAAAAAGATTTATACGAACGCAGGGCAAACCGGAAATGGCAGGGTGCGGGCACCCCTGAAAAGACACCCGGACGGCAGGATAAAGCCGCCAACGCCGAAAAAAAGTGCCACAGGTACTTGACAAACCGCCGCAAAAGCGCTATAATAGAGGGCACTGATGAAAAAAGCGAAGGAAAGGACAGGTACGGGCGCCATGATGAAGATGATTTCCCGATTTTATTATTACCATCAAGGCGGTCTTTCTGTCCGTTGCTCGTGATCAACGGCGTTTCCCTCTGATGGTAGAATCGGCTGGAACGCCCGGATGAATCCCGACATATTGGAAAGCCCGCATGGAAATCCCGAAAGGAATCCGCGCGGGCTTTCCCTTTTTGTTTTGCAGAACGGATAAAATCAAGAGAGGATGCAGAGAGCATGGAAGGAATGACAGAGAAAAACGGGAATGACCGGAGCCTGACAGAAACACCGGACGGCCAGTCCGACATCACCGTGGCACGGCGGCAGATTGACCGCATAGACCGGGAAATGGCGGCACTGTTCGCCGAGCGGATGCAGGCGGCGGCTGTGGTCGCCGCCTACAAGGAGGAACACGGACTGCCAGTGGAGGACAAGGAACGGGAAACCGAGATGATCGCCCGTAACGCGGAACACCTGCCCCCGGCATACCGCCCCTACTACCGGAACTTCCTGACGGCGGCAATCACCGAATCCAAGCGCTACCAGCAGCTGCTCATCGGCGGACTGCGCGTGGCGTACAGCGGCGTGGAGGGAGCCTTCGCCCACGTGGCAACCGTGCGGATTTTCGGAGACTCCGGCGAGAAGATCGCCTGCCCCGATTTCGCAACCGCCTACCGGAGCGTGGAGAGCGGCGCCTGCCACTGCGCCGTCCTGCCGATTGAGAACAGCTATGCGGGCGATGTCGGGCAGGTCATGGATCTCGCGTGGCGCGGATCCCTGAACATCAGCGGCATCTATGACCTGCCGCTGTCCCAGTGCCTGCTGGCAAAGCCCGGCGTAACGCTGGCGGAGGTGCGCGAGGTGGTCAGCCATCCGCAGGCGCTCGCCCAGTGCCAGCCCTACCTGCGGCGGCGGGGCTGGATTCAGACGACAGCCGTGAATACGGCGGTCGCCGCCCGGGCGGTCGCTACCGGGGAGCGGCGCGAGGTGGCTGTCATCGCCGCGCGGGAAACGGCGGATCTGTACGGTCTGCAGGTGCTGGAAAACGACATCAACGAGCAGAAATCCAACACCACGCGCTTTGCGGTCTTTTCCCCGGCGGCGTGCGAAATCAAGCCGTCCGACAATCACTTTGTCCTGCTCTTCAGCTGCAAGAACCAGCCCGGCGCACTGGGCGACGCCATCTCCGTCATCAGCCGGCACGACTACAACCTCAAGTGCCTGAAGAGCCACCCGACCGGCGTGAAGAACTGGGCATACTACTTCTACGCCGAGGGTGAAGGCAATCTCGGCACCGAGGCGGGACAGACCATGCGCCGCGAACTGGAGCGGGTCTGCAACAGCGTGCGCGTGCTGGGGAGCTTCGCCGGGGAACGGATACTGAACAGAACGGAGGAAACGGTATGAGTCTGCTTACCATGCAGTTAGGGGCACAGAGCTACCCCATTACGGTGGAGCCGGGGGCGCTGGCGCGGGTCGGGAGCCTCTTCCGGCTTGATCGCCGTGTCCTGATCCTGACGGACAGCGGCGTGCCGGCTGCCTATGCGCAGGCGGTCGCGGATGCGTGCGCCGAACCGCACCTGGTCACGCTGGAGCCGGGCGAGGGCAACAAGTGCCCGGAGACGTGGCTGTCCGTCCTGCACACCATGCTGGACGCGGGCTTTGATCGCGGCGACGCGTTGGTGGCGGTCGGCGGCGGCGTCATCGGCGATCTCGGCGGGTTTGCCGCCGCAACCTATATGCGTGGAATCGACTTCTACAACCTGCCGACCACCCTGCTTGCCATGGTGGATTCCTCGGTCGGGGGCAAGGTTGCCGTGGATTTCGGCGGGTACAAGAACATCCTCGGCAGCTTCTACCAGCCCCGGGCGGTGCTGGCTGACCCGGACGTGCTGCGGACGCTGGACGCGCGCCAGTATGCCTGCGGCATGGCGGAGATAATCAAAATGTTTGCCACCTCGGATGCCGCCATGTTCGCGCGGCTGGAGGATAAGGGCACCGTGATTCCGCCGGAGGAGCTGATCTGCGCGGCACTGCGCATCAAGATGGCTGTCGTCGAGGCGGACGAGCGGGAGGGCGGACTGCGCCGCGTGCTGAACTTCGGACATACCGTCGGGCACGCCGTCGAGAGCATCGGCGCGGGACAGCCGTTCCCGCTCCTGCACGGCGAGTGCGTCAGCATCGGAATGCTTGCCATGACGGAGGGGGAAGTGCGGCGGCGCCTGCTGCACCTGCTGCACCGCTATGACCTGCCGACCGCCTTCCGGTGCGGGCGGGAAGAACTGCGTGCGGCACTGGTTCACGACAAGAAGGCGGGTGCGGACGGCATCACAACGGTGCGCGTGCCGGAAATCGGTCGGTTTACCATGCAGAAGGAAAGCACGGATGCCATCATCGGCTCGTGCGGGGAGGTGATTTCGTTCCAATGAAAAACGTATACGGAAACGCGCTGACCCTGACGCTGTTCGGCGAAAGCCACGGTCCCGCCATCGGCGCCGTGCTGGACGGGCTGTCGCCCGGCATACCGGTGGACGAGGCGCACATCGCGCGGGAACTGACACGCCGCCGCCCGCAGGGACAGACCGCAACGGCACGTGTGGAGCAGGATCCCTTCGCCATCGAAAGCGGCGTGTTCAATGGCTTCACCACCGGAACACCGCTCTGCATCCGGATTCCCAACGTCGCCCAGCACAGCGGCGACTACGCCGAACTGCGGGACTGCGCCCGCCCCGGGCACAGCGACTACCCCGCGTTCCGCAAGTATCACGGCTTTGCCGACTACCGGGGCGGGGGACATTTCAGCGGGCGCATCACGGCGGCGCTGGTAGCGGCGGGAGCCATCGCGGGCGGCGCCCTGCGGAACCGGGGCATCCGGATCGGGACGCATCTGGCTGTCTGCGCCGGCGTGCAGGACAGGCCCTTTTCGCAGAAGAACGGGCTGATTCCCGCCGGGGAGACGGAAACCCTGCACGAGCCGGGCTTCCCGGTGCTGGACCGGGCGGCTGGCGAGCGGATGCAGGAAGCCATCCTTGCCGCCCGGGCGGACGGGGACAGCGTGGGCGGCGTGACCGAGACAGCCGTGACTGGGCTTTGCGCCGGGCTGGGCGAGCCGTGGTTTGATACGGTGGAGGGAATGCTGGCGCACGGGCTGTTTTCGGTTCCGGCTGTCAAGGGCGTGGAGTTCGGTGACGGCTTCGCGCTTGCCGGAATGCGCGGGAGCCGGTCGAACGACCCCTACCGGATAGCGGCGGACGGCGCGGTCGTAACGCTCGGCAACCGGGGCGGCGGCATCGGCGGCGGCATCACCAACGGAATGCCGCTGGTGTTCCGCTGTGCGGTCAAGCCTACCCCGTCCATTGCCCTGCCGCAGGACAGCGTGAATTTTGTCCGGGGCGAGAACGTGACGCTGTGCGTGCACGGTCGGCATGACCCCTGCGTGGCGCCGCGTGCCTGCCCCGTCATCGACGCGATAACGGCGCTGACGGTGGCAGACCTTCTGCTCATGCGCTTCGGCAGCGACGCCCTGCGGGTATGAGGGGAGAGGAGAAACGCATGAATCGGAACATAACGGAGTACGGCTGTATCGGGGAGCACCTCGGACACAGCTTTTCGACAGAGATACACGCCATGCTGGAACACTACGATTACAGGCTCTGCGAGCTGAAGCCGGAGGAGGTCGGGGATTTTATGCGCGCCCGCGCCTTCCGGGGCATCAACGTGACCATTCCCTACAAGCGGACGGTCATTCCGTATCTGGACGCCATCGACGACGCGGCGCGTGCCATCGGGGCGGTCAATACGGTGCTCTGCCGGGAGGGAAAACTCACCGGCTACAATACGGACTTTTACGGAATGCGGATGCTGCTCCGCCGCGCCGGCATTGACGTGCGTGGACGGTGTGCGGCGGTGCTGGGAACCGGGGGAACGTCCGCGACCGCCTGCGCCGTCCTGCGGGCGGAGGGGGCGGCGTCGGTCGTCCGCGTTTCGCGCAAGCCTGCCGGGGCAGACGTCATCGGGTATGACGAGCTGTACAGGCGGCGGGATGAGATTGAGATTCTGCTCAACACGACCCCGGTCGGGATGTTCCCGCACGACGGGGATATGCCCGCCGACCCGGCGGATTTCCCGCACCTGTGCGGCGTGGCGGACGCGGTGTACCACCCGTTGCAGACCGCGTTTGTCTGCCGGGCGCGGGAACGCGGCATTGCCGCCGCCGGGGGGCTGTATATGCTGGTCGCGCAGGCGGCGTGCGCGGCGGCGCTGTTCCTTGACCGCCCGGATATGCCGGACAGGACGGACAGCGTATTTGCCGCCATCCGGGCGCGCAAGGAGAACACCGTGCTCATCGGAATGCCGGGCAGCGGCAAGAGCACGCTGGGCAGACTGCTGGCGGCGCGGACGGGCAAGCCCTTTGCCGACAGCGACACGCTGCTCGCCGCGCGGGTCGGCATGACGACGGCGGAGTACATGACCTCCCACGGGGAGGAGGCGTTCCGGCGGGAGGAAACCGCCGTTCTGCGGGAGCTTGCCGCCAAGACCGGCTGTATCATCTCCACGGGCGGTGGGGCGGTCACGCGGCGCGAGAATATACAGGCACTGCGCCGCAACGGCAGGCTGGTGTTTCTGGATCGCCCGCTGGACGACATCAGACCCTCCGACGACCGCCCGCTGACGCGCGACCGCGCGGCGCTGGAGCGGATTTTCCGGGCGCGTGAGGCGCTGTACCGGGAGGCGGCGGATCTGCACTTTGCCGTGGCGGGCAGTCCTGAGGACTGCGCCGACAGGCTGGCGGCGGCATTGGCGGCGCCGCAGGAAGGAAGGAGGGATTGGCTGTGAGCACCGGGACAGCAACAGACCGGACGGCGGTGCGCCGGATTCTGGTCATCAACGGACCCAACCTGAACCTGCTGGGCGTCCGGGAGCCGCAGATATACGGGACGCAGACCTATCAGTCGCTTTGCGATATGCTCCGGGTACACGCGGAGCGGCGGGGGATTGAGATTGCATTCTTCCAGTCCAATCATGAGGGGGCGCTGGTAGACGCCGTACAGGACGCCCTCGGCGTGTATGACGGCATCGTGCTGAATCCCGCCGCCTACACGCACACCTCGGTTGCCCTTCTGGACGCGCTCAAAGCGGTCGGCATCCCGACCGTGGAGGTGCATATATCCGACGTGGACACGCGGGAGGCATTCCGCCGCGTCAGCTACGTGCGCGCCGCCTGCATCGCCTGCATCAAGGGGCACGGCTTTGCGGGCTACTGTGAGGCAGTCGATCTCCTGCTGGAACGTATGCCGCCGCAGGGGGAGGGGACACCATGCGGGTAACGATCACACCGGGGATACCGCAGGGCAGCGTGCGGGTGCCGACCTCCAAGAGTGTGGCGCACCGGTACCTGATAGCGGCGGCGTTCACCCCCGGCGAGACGCACCTGCGCGATCTGCCGGACAACGCGGACATCCGGGCAACCCTTCGCTGTCTGCGTGCCATGGGCGTCGGGATACGGCAGGACGGCACGGAGGCGACGGTCTGCGGACGCACGCCGGGTGATTTCCCGTCGGGTACCGCCGACTGCGGCGAGAGCGGCACGACCCTGCGCCTGCTGCTGCCGTTCGCCCTGCTGCGGGGTGCGGATGCGCGGACGACTTTCACGGGAGCGCCGCGCCTGCTGGAACGTCCGCTCTCGGTGTATGCGGACATCTGCCGGGCACAGGGGATATGCTTTGAAAAAGCCGACACAGGCGTCACGGTGGGTGGCGGTCTGCACCCGGACGGGTTCTGCTTCCCCGGTAATATCAGCAGTCAGTTTGTTTCGGGACTTTTGCTTGCCCTGCCGCACCTGCGCGGGGACAGCACCCTGCGCCTGACCGGGCGGGTGGAGAGCGCGTCCTACATCGGGCTGACGCTGGACGCCCTGCGGCTGTTCGGCTACACCGTCGGAACCGACGGCGTGCAGGCGTACCGCATACCCGGCGGGCAGACGGGGCGGGCGCCGGAGCAGCCGCTCCGCGTGCCGACCGACCAGTCCGCCGCCGCCTTCTTCGGCGCCATGCGGACGCTGGGCGGGGAGGTGAACCTGCTTGATTTCCGCGACGACGGAGCGCAGGGCGACCGCGTGTACGGCGCGTACATGGAGCGGCTGTGCCGGTCGCGGTGCCGGCTGTCGGTGGCGGACTGCCCCGACCTTGCCCCGATTCTGCTTGTGGTGGCGGCACTGCACCACGGCGGCACACTGTGCGATACGGCGCGTCTGCGTCTCAAGGAGAGCGACCGCGGCGAGGCGATGGCTGCCGAACTGCGCCGGTGCGGCGTGCGCATCACGGTCGGGGAAAACCAGATTACGGTGGAACCGGGCGGCGTGCACGCGCCGGACGGGGCACTGTGCGCCCACAACGACCACCGGGTTGCCATGTCGCTGGCGGTACTGCTGTGCCGCACGGGGGGCAGTATCGACGGCGCGGAGTGCGTCGCCAAGAGTATGCCGGAATTTTTTGATACGCTGCGGTCGCTGGGGATAGCGGTGCGCACGGAGGGAGAAGCATAGGAAATGGAATCGGGACTCAGACTGAAACAGCTTGACAGCAGTGCCCACGTACTCATCGTGGGTCTGGGGCTTATCGGCGGCAGCTACGCCAAGGCACTGACAAAGCGCGGTTTTTCCGTCCGCGCCGTGACAAAGGAGCAGGCGGACATTGCGTATGCCGTCCGGGAGGGCTTCCTTGCCGGGGGCAGTACCGAAGCGGAGCCGGAACTGTTCGCGTGGGCGGATCTTGTGGTGCTTGCGCTGTACCCGCACACGCTGCTGACGTGGACGGAGGAGCACGCGCATCTCCTGACGCCGGGAACGCTGGTCACGGATGTCACCGGCGTCAAGGGCGGCGTTGTGGACAGGATGCAGGCGCTGATGCCGGCGGGCGTGGAGTTTATCGCGGCGCACCCGATGGCAGGCAGGGAGAAGTGCGGCGTGGTCAACAGCGACGACAGCGTGTTCCGCGGCGCCAACTACATCGTGGTGCCGACGGACAGGAACACGCCGGAGGCGACGGCGCTCTGCGCCCGGCTGGGCGAGCTGCTGGGCTTTCACCGCATCAGCCGCCTGACGGTCGAGGAGCATGACCGGATGATAGCCTTTCTGTCCCAGCTGACCCACTGCATCGCCGTGGCACTGATGTGCGCCAACGACCAGCCGGGGCTGGAGGCGTTCACCGGGGACTCCTTCCGCGACCTGACGCGCATTGCGCGTATCAACGACGAAATGTGGAGCGAACTGTTCCTGTGCAACCGGGACGCACTGCTGGAGGAAATGGATCGCTTCAGCGCGGCATTTGACAGACTGCGCCGGACGCTGGCGGACAGGGACAGGGACACCATGCGCGGCATGATGCGCCTGTCCGGCGAGCGCCGGGAAAAATTCGACAAACCGACTGTCCGGACGCGGATCAGCCCGGAAGAAACTGCGTCGGGCACCGCTGCGGAGCAGACGGCGGCAGACGGTACGGTAAAGTAAGGGAGATAGAAACGTATGAATATGAAGTTTTACAGAAAGCTGCCCATCCCGCAGGAGACCAAGGCAATGTACCCGGTCACGCCGGAGATGGAGGCGGTCAAGAAGCAGCGGGACCGGGAGATACGGGACATTTTCACAGGGCAGAGCAACCGGTTCCTGCTTGTCATCGGACCCTGCTCCGCGGACAAGAGCGAGCCTGTGCTGGAGTATATCGGGCGTCTGCGCCGCGTGGCGGACGCGGTGCGGGACAGGATTCTCATCGTGCCGCGCATTTACACCAACAAGCCGCGCACGACCGGCGACGGCTACAAGGGGATGCTCCATCAGCCCGACCCGCAGGGGCATCCGGACATGATGCGCGGAATCGTCGCCATCCGGCAGCTGCACATGAGTGCCCTGCGTGACTACGGGCTGTCCAGTGCGGACGAAATGCTGTACCCGGACAATCACCGCTACCTGTCGGATCTGCTGTCCTATGTTGCTGTCGGTGCGCGGAGCGTGGAGAACCAGCAGCACCGCCTGACGGCAAGCGGGCTGGATATCCCGGTCGGTCTGAAGAATCCGACCGGCGGGGATATGTCGGTCATGATGAACGCCATCACGGCGGCGCACCATCCGCACACCTTCATTTACCGCGGCTGGGAAGTGGAGAGCACCGGCAATCCGCTGGCGCACGCCATCCTGCGCGGCTACCAGACCACGGACGGCAAGACAGTCTCCAACTACCACTATGAGGATCTCGCCGCGCTGTACGAGCGCTATGCCAAGTCCGGGCTTGAGAATCCCGCCGTCATCATCGACACCAACCACGCCAACTCCGGCAAGCACTATGAGGAGCAGATCCGCATATCCCATGATGTGCTCGGCTCCATGCGTCAGAACGCCGACATCCGCCGTCTCTGCAAGGGTCTGATGATTGAAAGCTACCTTGTGGACGGCTGTCAGAAAACCGACGGCGACGTCTTCGGGCAGTCCATCACCGACCCGTGCCTCGGCTGGGAAAAAACCGAGCGTCTGATTTACGAAATCGCCGATATGCTGTGAGCTGTGGGGGAAGGCGAAGGAATGAAAGAGCGCTGGGGGCTTCTTAAAAGACGCCCCCAACCCCCCAAGAACTTTTCCGAATGTGGGTTGTGAGTGAAAACCGGAACCGGGGCGTTGCCCGGTTCTTTTTTTGTCTGAACGGGCTGTTTCGGGGCACCGCACGCTGCCCGGCAACCAGTGCCGTGCAGGTTCGGACGCGGGGTTGCAAGGGGCGAAGCCCCTTGCATAAGAAAACTAAAAAACGCCCCCTTCCCCGGAGGGGAAGGGGGTCGGGGGGATGGGGCGAAAGATTTATGCGCGATCGGGGCAAGCCGGAGACGGCAGACAAGCCTCCCTCCGGGCACCGGAACCCGCCCGGTACGCCGTACCGCCTCCGGCACAGTCGCGGGGGTCCCCTTCCCTCTCAACGCCTCTTACGGTGCCGCAGGAACAGAAACACCACAACCCCTATCACCGCCAGCGTCGCCAGACACGCAATCACAACCACCAACACAGTGGGAAAGAGACTGGAAACGGTGCCGGTCAGCCGCACCTCCCGCAAGTACAGATCGCAGGAAACAGGCACCGAACCTTCCAGCAGAACCGTCAGCAGAACCGTGTCATCCGGATCAAGCAGACGCACGAACTCCGCAATGTTGCAGCGCAGGGTCTGCCAGTCCCCGGCAGGCAGGGCGACCGACACACGGTAGCGAAGGGTGCCGTCGCCGCTCTCCACCGTACCCTTGGATACGCGCGTCAGCAGAACCGTCGCGGTCAGACTGTCCGCCGGGACATCGCCGCGCACCGACGCCTGCATATCCAGCAGAAGCTCCTGCCGGTCGGTCAGCGCCGAAACGGGCAGGGCTGCGGTCATGCCGACCGGCATCCCCGCAGCCGGAGCGTTCAGGGCCGCGTGCAGGACGGGACGCCCGGAAACGGCGACGCGATCCAGATACAGCAGCCCCTCAACGGCGGCAAAGCCGCCCAGCGGGTCGGAACTCTGCCGGTCAAAACCGAAGAGAAGAACGCTGTTCCGGACGGATACCTGCGCCGTGGGTAGTACGGCGGCACTGCCCGTGAGCGTGCGGGTCGGACGGGTCAGCCCCGCCTGCCCGCTTTCCGCACGCTGGAACGCCACGCCCACAACCGAACGCGCAACGGACAGCACGGATTCGGCGCCGTCCGTGTCGATGACGGCAAAGGTGTTCCCGATGGGACGCCGTACCTGCACGCTGTCGGCGGTCGCGTACAGACCGGCACCGGCAGCCTCGCCGCTGTATACCAGCGCCTCCACACGCGGATTGGCGGCGGCGACCGTGTAGGCGTAGGCGTAGGAGGACGCCTGATAGGTGTCCGCCTGCGCGGCGTCGGAGTCGGACACCTCGCCGGAAAACGCCGCGGGGATTGCGTAGTCCGTCACAATAACCTGCCGCAGACTGCCGCCCGCCGTGCGGTACGTCTCGGCGGAGAGCAGGTCGGTCAGGGAGGACAGGGAGGCGACGGTCAGACTGTCGCCGTCGGCGGCGGAGGGCATCCAGACGCGCGGCGAGGACGCCGCCAGTTCGCAGGCGACCTGCCAGTCGAAATCCCCGCGCAGTGCCGCCTCGGAACGGAATGCCGCCAGATAGCTCTGCGCCCCGAAGCCGCCCGACAGGTCGCGCCCGCTCCAGTGGCTGTCCAGACTGATGAACACCCGTCCGGCGGGCGTCGAGGCACGCAGGGCAGTGTGCGCCAACCGGACCAGCTGCTCATAGCGGCTGACGTGCAGATCGGACGAGACGTCGGTACTGCCGTCTGCCGCGTTGCGGGTCACGTTGTTGACGCCGCGCCCGATGAGAAAGGAGACGCACAGACCGCGCCCCGGCGCGTCGCTCCCGGCGGCATAGCGCTCCGCCACGAAGCAGAAGAAGGCTTCCAGCAGGCGCGCCGCATCCGGGTCGGTTATGTTGGGGCTGTACCCGGCGGCATCCCCGGCGCCGGGCAGGTACAGGCAGGCGGGCGTTGCGTCGCCCGGTGCCTCCAGCAGGAAGCGCAGGTACACCCGGATACCGGAGACGGTGTACGCCGACACAGTTTCGTCCAGCGCGCGCACGGCGTCGCCGTCATAGTAGCACGTCACACCGTTGTGCAGGAAGGCGATCGCATCCGCCGACCAGCCGTCCCGGATGATACTGCCCATGGACACATCCACGACCGTGGAGGCGGCGCCCAGCCGTGCCGCATCGGCGGGATGTGCCGAGGACAGCCCCTTCACCGAGACGGCGGCATCCGCAGAGGCGGCATCCGCAGAGGCGGCATCCGAGGACGCGGCATCCGCAGAGGCGGCATCCGAGGACGCGGCATCCGAGGACGCGGCACCGTCCGCCAACGCCTCCGGATTGGAGACGGCGGTGGCAGCTGTCAGTACGGTGTACTGCCGGGCGGTCTTGTCGTAGGACGCCAACAGGAAGGAGGAGAACAGCCGGGAGCGCAGTCCGTCATACAGGCTGAGCGAAAAGCGCAGGGAGGAAGCGGCTTCGGCGTCCGCCACCGGCGTCAGACCGCGCAGATCGGTACTGCGCCCGCAACGGGCAGGCAGTTCAAAGAGGTATACCGTGCCGCTGTACGATTTCAGAAGTGCGTCTGTCAGGGCGGCTGTCACCGTTAAGGTGGCGTCGGTGCCGTCCGCCTGCGTGCCGCGCCCGACCGTGACCGCTGTGACGGCATTCCGGGTGACCGGCTCGGCACTGTCGGCGCAGGCGGCGCACCCGGCAAGCAGGGGCAACCAGCAGAGCAGGCACAGGCAGAGACACAGGGCGCGTAGGGCTTTCCGGTTGGTGGCAATCATGGCGTACTCCTTTCGTGGAAAAAACTGCGGGGAAACGGTAAATTGTAAGCTGTAAGCTGAGAGCTGTAAACGGGAAACGGGGCGGTGCGGCGCGGCTGTCCTCACACCTCTGTGCGGGGGACTCGCGCCGTGACAAGGCAGAGCAACTCGTAGGGGATGGTTCCGGCGCGTGCCGCGAGGGCTTCCAGCTGTTCCGGCGACTGCCCGAACAGCGTCACCCGGTCGCCGACGCGCACGGGCAGTCCGGTGACGTCCGCCATGCACTGATCCATGCAGATGCGCCCCACAAGGGGGGCGGTGCGGTCGCCCTCCGCCGTATGCACCGTGACGGAGGCGCCGGCAAGGGCGCGGATCCAGCCGTCGGCGTACCCAACCGGCAGGGTAGCCAGCAGGCGGGGCGTGTCGGCGGAGAAGGTGCCGCCGTACCCGACGCGCTCGCCGGGCAGCAGGGTGTGCAGATGCACGACCGAGGTGCACAGCCGCATGACGGGGCGGAGCGCCTGACCGTCCGGGAGAGGCACGCCGTAGCCGTACAGGCTGATGCCCAGCCGGATGGCATCGGGCAGGGCGTCCGGGTGTGCCGTCGGGAATCGGACGGCGGCGGCGCTGTTACAGATGTGGCACAGTCCGGGGCGGAGTCCGCGCGCCGCCAATGCGTCCCGCACCTGCGCGAAGCGGGCGTACTGAGTCATGGTGCGGCTTCCGTCCGCCATTTCGGTGTCGCAGTCGGCATCCGCCTCGGCGAAGTGCGAGAACATCCCGCTAACGCACAGCCCGGGCAGTGCCAGAATTTCCGCCGCCTCACGCACGGCGTTTTCGGTTTCCTCCGGGCTGTGCGCCGCCAGTCCGATGCGGTTCATGCCGGTATCCAGCGCGATATGTGCCGGGACGCGCACACCGGCGGCGCAGGCGGCATCCGACATCCGGCGGGCGTGCTCCGCGGAGAGCAGGGCGGCGGTCAGGCGGTGCTGTGCCAGCAGGGCGGCGCAGGCGGGGTCTGTATAGCCGAGAATCAGGACGGTTGCCTCCGCGCCGTTTTCGTCCAGCACCTGCCGCAGGGCGATTGCCTCCTCTATGCAGGCGACGGCGAAGGCGCGGCACCCTGCCCCGACCAGTGCCTCTGCACAGGTGCGGATACCGTGCCCGTAAGCATCCGCCTTGACCACGGCGACGGGGGTCAGTTTCTGTCCGGCGGCGTTCGCCGCTCTGTCCGCCAGCAGGCGGTAATTATAGGTCAGTGCCGCAGGGTTTATTTCGGCGTACACGCGGCGGGCGTGCGGCGGTATCAGTCCGGGTGTAAGCATCTCATGCAGGCGGTGTGTGCGTATGTCCTTCATTTGTCGTGTTTCCTCCTCCCCGCAATCTGTGCGGGGTCAACCGCATTCAGTATACCACATCCTGCGCTTTTTTGCAACATCCGGCGGCATAAATTTCACGGCGGGGGCATTTACTTGTTGTGCGGAGAGCAAGGGGTGCCCCCTTCCGGCACCACAAACCGCCCGGTACGCCGTGTCCCGTCCGGCGCAGGCGCGGGGGTGCCGGGGGCGAAGCCACCGGCAAAGTAAACTAAAACTCCCCCTTCCCCTCCGGGGAAGGGGGTCGGGGAGATGGGGGCATGAAAGTTTTGCGAACACTTGCCCCGGCAGCATATTCTTGCCCTGCCCCCTTCCCGATAGAAAGCAGAAAGTTTTTGACAGCAAAGAGAAGCTCTCCGGCACTCCGGAAAGATACCGCAAGCCGCAGTTTTAGCCAGCATAGCTTCCGGAATCGGACGCGGCGCCGGGGGACTGCGAACCGTCATGGTCGCGGCGGCAGGCGTGCGGATTGTCTGCGGCTTCACGGAGACGTCGGAGCGCCCGGTGCCGCTGCGGCTGGAGGCGGGCAGCTACGGGGCGGAACTGCGGGTCAGCCGGAAAGAATCGGGAAAGCGTGCCGGCTCGCAGTACACGCCTACTCCCGGTCAATGGTCACAACGGTGTACAGGGACGGGTCGCGCAGTCTGACCAGCCGGAACAGATTCTCCCGCAGGTCGGTGTCGCTCATGCGCACCTCAAACGGCACCTCAAGGTCAAAGATAAGATTGGTATGCGTGTCGCCGGGCACAATGCGGAAATCATGTATCTTCAGCCGCCCGTCCAGCTCCTGCGCGGCGTCCAGAACCAGTGCGTGCAGGCGGTCGGCGGTGGGGTCGTCCACCGCAACGGGATCCATGTGGACGGTCGCCTCAATGCCGTACTCCAGCCGGAGGCGGCGCTCGATGCGATCTATCATGTCGTGCGAGGTGTACACGTCCGCCCGCCCGTCCACCTCAATGTGCATTGAGGCGACCACGTGACCGGAGCCGTAATTATGCACCAGCAGGTCATGCATTCCCAACGCGCCGGGGTACTGCCGGACGACCGTCTGGATGTCCCGCACGGTTTCGTCGGACGGGCGCCCGCCGAGGATGGAGTTCTTCGTGTCCCGCAGAATGCCGATTCCGCCCCAGAGAATAAGCAGTGCGACGGCAACGCCCGCGTAGGCGTCCGCGTCCACGCCGGTGAAGTGCAGGAGCAGCATACACACCAGCACGGCGCAGGTCGCGCCCGCGTCGGACAGGCTGTCGGCGGCAGTCGCCCGCATGACGGACGAGCCGATGCGCCGCGCAATGCGCCGGTTGAAGCAGAACATCCACAGCTTGACCAGTGCCGAAACGCCCAGCACGATAACGGACAGCCAGCGGAAAGCGGTCGGTTCGGGATGCAGGATTTTGCGCACCGAGCCGGTCAGCAGTTCCCAGCCAACCAGCAGGATGGCGAAGGACACAATCATGGACGCGATGTACTCAATGCGCGCGTGCCCGAAGGGGTGCTCCCGGTCGGCAGGGCGGGCGGCGATGCGGAAGGACACCAGCGAAATAATCTGCGATCCGGCGTCCGACAGATTGTTCACGGCGTCCGCCTGCACGGACAGAGCACCGCTCAGAACGCCGACGGCGAATTTTCCTGCCGCCAGCAGCAGATTCAGAGCAATGCCGACGACACCCGCCATGGTGCCGTATGCCCGCCGTCCGGCGGGGGTGGAGGGGTTGCGTCCGCGCAGGAACAGGCGGCAGAGAAGCGTTGTCATGGATAAGGATTCCTTCCGTACGGGGCGCAGGCGTCACCGCCCGCCCCAGTATTTTTTGTCCAGGCTCCGGAGCTGGATTGCCTCGGCGATGTGCTGCTCCTCAATCCGCTCCGACGCCGCCAGATCGGCGACCGTGCGCGCCACGCGCATGATGCGGTCATAGCCGCGTGCGGACAGTCCGAGGGAGGTGTACGCCGTGCGCAGCAGCTCCATGGCGGCGGGGGTGGCGGCGCAGTAGCGCCGGATGGCGGCGGCGTCCAGCTGGGCATTACAGAATATGCGTGCGCCGTCCTCCCCGCTCATGCGGGCGGCGGCGTAGGCACGGGCGCGGCAGACCCGCTCCCGCACGTCGGCGGAGGTTTCGTTGGTGTCCGGATCCCGCGCGGCAAGCTCCTCGTAGGAGAGCGAGGGCAGTTCTATCTGGATGTCGATGCGATCCAGCATGGGACCGCTGATGCGGGATACATACTTCTGAACGTCGGCGGGCTTGCAGGTACAGCGGTGGCGCGTGTCGCCGTAATAGCCACAGCGGCAGGGGTTCATGGCGGCGACCAGCATGAAGGTGCAGGGGAAGGTCACGCGCCCGTTGGCACGCGTGATGGTGACGCGCCTGTCCTCCAGCGGCTGGCGCAGGGCGTCCGTGACCTGCTTGGGGAACTCCGGCAGCTCGTCCAGAAACAGCACGCCATTGTGCGCCAAGGACACCTCGCCGGGCGTCGGGTTGATGCCGCCGCCGATCAGCGACACGGCGGACATGGTATGGTGCGGCGAACGGAACGGGCGTCGCCGCAGGAGCGAAACGCCCTCCGGCAGTGCCCCGGCGACGGAATGAATCTTGGTGGTTTCAATCGCCTCGGTGAAGGAAAGCGGCGGCAGAATGGTGGGCAGACGCTTGGCAAGCATGGATTTTCCCGTTCCCGGCGGTCCGATGAGCAGGACATTGTGCCCGCCCGCCGCCGCGATTTCCAGCGCCCTCTTTGCCATGCGCTGTCCGCGCACGTCGGAAAAATCCACATCGTAAACGTCGGATCCCGTCATGGACAGGTCGGGGCGGCTGACCGGGACAAGCGGCTGACGCCCGCACAGGTGCTCGGTCAGCTGGTGCATGGTCTGCACGCCGTAGACCGTGATGCCCTCCACGGCTGCCGCCTCGGCGGCGTTTTCGGCGGGGGCGTAGAACTCGGTCATGCCTGCGTCCCGCGCCGCCACGCACATGGGAAGGATGCCGCGCACGAAGCGGAATTCCCCGGAGAGCGACAGCTCCCCGACAAAGCAGCGCCGGGACAGGTCGCAGTCGCGGCGGATGATGCCGGACACGGACAGGATGCCAACTAAAATGGCGGCGTCAAAGCCGGAGCCTTCCTTGCGGCGGTCGGCGGGTGCCAGATTGACCAGCAGCGCCGCCTCCGGGAACCGGTAGCCGCTGTTCTCACAGGCGGTGCGCACCCGGTTTTTCGCTTCCTTGACGGCGGCGTCCGGCAGTCCCACCAGCTCAAATTCCGGGAGGCGCGGCTGTCCGTCCACCTCTACCGTCACCATAAAACCGTCAATGCCGTAAAGCCCCGCGCTGTATACCTTGGACAGCATACTTCCGTTCCTCCGCTTCTCTCTGTTCTGTTGTACGTGTACTGTGGTGGTTGTGCCGTTACGGCTCCGGCAGCCGCCGCACCGCCGGACCTGCCAGCGACGACAGCGCGTACAGGCGTTCCGCCTCGGCGCGGCTTCCCATTCCGCCGGGTGAAAATGCGGCGGCGGCACCGCAGGCGGCGGCAAAACGCAGGGCGTTTTCCGGCGTCCAGCCCCGCCGCAGTACCGCCAGAAATCCTGCCAGCGAGGCGTCGCCCGCCCCCGCCGAGGACAGTGCCCTGCCAGACACGGCGCCTGTCCGGAGACAGGTGTCGCCCAGACCGTCCGCGCCTGCCCGCCGGGCGGGCACCAGCAGCATTCCGTCCGCCCCCAGCGTGACCAGCACGTGTCCGGCGCCCGCCGCCTGCAGGTTCCGTGCCGCCCGCACGACAGCCCCGTCGCTGTCAGCCGGTATGCCGGACAGTTCGGACAGCTCGGCGCGGTTCGGCTTTATCAGCCACGGGCGCAGGGGCAGGAGCGCCGTCATGGCGGCGCCCGCCGTGTCCGCCACGACGCGCACGCGCCCCGCCGTCCCCGCGTACAGGCGCGACAGAAGCTGCGCATAGGCGCCGCTTCCCAGCCCCGGCGGGATGCTCCCCGCCAATACCAGCAGGTCGTCCGGGCGCAGGCGCCGGGCAAGCCGGTCGGCAAGCGTTTCCAGCGCTCCGACCGGAACCGGCGCCCCCGCCGTGTTGATTTCGCGCAGGGCGGGGTCGCCGCCGGGGCGCGCCTCGCGCAGTTTGACATTGATGCGCGTTCCGGCGTCCGGCGCGGCGTCCGGACGGAGCAGGACAAAATCCGGCTCCAGTCCCGCCGCCGTCAGTTTATCCAGCAGGCAGCGTCCCGTGACTCCGGCGCACAGTCCGGTCGGGACGGACGGCACCTCCAGCCGCCGGAGCATGAGCGAGACGTTGACGCCCTTGCCGCCGGGCAGCAGTGCCGCGCTGTCCGCCCGGCAGGCAGGCTCGGCGCCCGCCTGCGGCACGGACAGCACATAGTCCAGCGCCGGATTCAGCGTGACCGTGTACAGCATATCAGTCGAACATCCAGATGTCCGCGCAGGCGGGAACATCGGAGGAGGAGGTCAGGTTGATGTCCTCCCCGTACACCTGCGTGGCGACAAGGTGGTAGCCCACGCCGTCCACGCGTGAGCTGAAGGTCACGGTGATGCGGTCGGGCGCCGTGATTTCGGCGGAGAGCACTTTTGTGAGGTTCAATGTGCCGTTCCGGCGCTGGCGCAGACCGGAGAAGCCGGTAACGGCGGAGGAGCCGTCGGCGGTGGTCAGCCCCGTGCCGACGTTGGTGTAGGTCAGGATAACCTGCTTTCCGTCTCCGGACAGCTCCGCCGATGCCAGAACGGGACCGGACATCGCGCCGGGCGTTCCGTTCGCCGAGACAGCCGCGGCGATGCCGGCGGCACGCTGTGCCTGCTCAAACTTGCAGTTGGGGTGCAGGCTGTTCCAGAAGGTACGGTCCGTCCACAGATCCGCAGAGGACACGGTGTAGCAGGCGGGAATGCGGTGCGTGACCGAACCGAGCGTGCCACGCACCAGTCCCAGATCCATGAACGCCCATCCCTGCCCCGCCGGAATGACCGCATCCGGCGCCTGCCGGAAGATGGGCGGGAACTCGATGAGGTAGACAGGGAAATCCGGGTTGACGAGATTGTGCGTGGTGCGCATATAGGTCAGGAGCGCCGCCAGCTTGTCCGGAAAAACCTCGGCAAGACCGGCTTCGCAGTCGCTCTCGCCCTGATACCAGACCAGCCCCGCCAGCGCGTACTTTTCGAACGGGTACATATAGTGGTTGTACATATACCGCGCCGCGTCGCCGTTGCAGCCGGGCGTGACATAGTAGCCCTTTGCGTCCGACCACTGGTCGCTGCCGGTCGCCTCCGCCGCGCTGTTGGGCATGAAGGAGCCGATGGGCTGTCCGTTGCCGTCGATTTCGATGATGCCGACCGGCACGCCGATCGCCCGCGTGTACTCCACGGCAAACATATACCCCAGTGCAGAGAACCGCGCCACTGGGTCGGCGTCCGTCCGCGTCCACGTCTCCCCGTTATGCAGCTTGGCGCAGACCTCCCCGGTGCCGCGCGTGACGCCCGTGTTCTGAGACAGCGAGTTGTAGTGCAGGCGGATGGGCAGCGATATGTCATCGTAGCCGATCCCGCCGCGCGCCGGATCGTTCACGTAGGTGCGGTGCGCCATCATGGAGTACGCCACGTTGGACTGCCCGATTACCATGAACACATCGCCGACCAGCACGTTCTCGAACACGCAGGACGTTTTGTCGGTGTAGATGCGCATACTGTTGCCCTCGTCCGCGCAGGCGTTCAGCCGTGCGCCGAAGGTCAGCGTCCACTCCCCGTTCTCAATCAGTGCCTCGGCGAACATACCCATGAATTCGCCGGATACCTTGTGTCCGTTCTCGGATGCGTCGGCATAGCCCCACACCCGGATGTGCTCGCCCCGCTGGACAACCATGTCGGACGAGAATACGTTGGATACCGTAAAGCTGTCTGCATAGGGTGCGTCAATGGTTTCTCCGATCATAATATCTGTTACCTCCGATTTTGTTTCCGATTCCGTTTCCGTGTCTGTCTCCGTCCCGGTGTCCGGGACAGGGGTCGGCTCCGGCTGACTGCCGGTGCCGGTTGTGGTCCGGCTGTCCGGCTCACCGCCGGCACCGGTCAGGGACTCCGACGGCGCTGCCGCCGTGCTCCCGGTCGCGCTCCCCCCGCCGCCGCAGGAGTACAGCAGAAGCCCTGCCAGCAGGAGGGCGCAGAACAGCGTAACGGTGCATAGGGTGCGTTTCATGATTGTGCTTTCCTTCCCCAGTCAAATTGTGCCTTTTTCGGCGTACAGCGCCCACGCCCCCGCCCGTCATTCGGGCGACACCACGCCCTCGCGGTATGCGTCCAGCAGGGCGCGCAGGTCGGACATACGGTCCAGCAGGGCGGTGCCCTCGTCGGTGTCGCGCACCAGCATCCGGTGCGGCATCATCTCGAACACCACGTCCGAGGAGGCGAGAATGTCGCGGTTCTCGCGGATGGCGGCGTCCTTGCCCCCGAAGGGGGAGTGCGACACCAGCCGCAGTCCGCGCGAGGAGTATATAAGCGTGTAGCCCGCAATGCCTGTCCGGTCGTGGTAGGCGCGGCAGAACCCGCCGTCGATGCGTATGTACCTGCCGTCTGCGCGGACGGGATGCTCCCCCTTGGCGGCGCGGACGGGCACGTGCCCGTTGATGATGTGGGCGGTGTGCTCATCCAGCCCGAACCCGCGCAGAATGGCGGCGGCGGCGGGGTACTCCACCACCAGATCGTAATAAGGATTCTTGACCTCCGCCCACGTGGCACGATCCGAGACAAAGTAGCGCTCAAAGGTGGTCATGCGGGAGCGCCCGAACAGCGGCGACTGCCGCCCGCACCAGAGGTAGTACATGAAATCCAGCTCGTTCTGCCCGCCGTCGTAGAAGGCGGCGCGGGCGGTGCGGTCGCAGAAATCCATGTAGGCGCGCCCGGAGAGGCTCTGCCCGTCGAAGGTGCGCACGGTGTCGAAGCTGCCGTCCGCACACAGCGGAATGCAGCCGTGGAACAGGAGATTCCCGTTGCACACCTTGTAAAGACTGCCACAAGCATACAGGAACTCGATATGCCGCCGCAGGGCGGGGGAGCGCCGGAAGGCGCCGACCAGCGATGCCATGAGGCTTTCCTCGCCGTCGCTCAGGCGGTAAGGGTCGGCAGGATCCACTGTGGGAAAATGCGCATCGTTGAGCGGGTATACCTGCCCGTCTATGGTGACGGTGTGCGCGGCGTAGTCGATGTGCTCCAGCAGGAGCCGGTCGTCCATGCCGTACTCCGGATGGCGGCGGATGAGCTGACCCTCCAGCTTGAACATAATGATGGCGATTGCCTTGTGTGCCTTGGAGAGCGTATCCATGCGGTTCTTGACATAGTAGGCATCGTCCTCCGACCGGGGCATGAACCACGTACAGCCCTTGTAAGTCTCCTGCGCAAACCCGATGAGATCGCGCAGGCTGATGCCGTAGGTGTTTTCCACGATGGAAAGCGTGTTGTACTGCAGCGCCGAGTTGAGCACCGTCGCCACGCAGACCGCACTGCCCGCCGCGGCGCCCATCCACACGATGTCATGATTGCCCCACTGGACGTCCACCCGGTGGTGCTCCATGAGCAGGTCAAGGATGCGATCCGGGCGTGCGCCGCGGTCGTAGATGTCGCCGACCACGTGCAGTCTGTCCACCGCCATGCGCTTGATCAGGCGGCACAGCGCCCCGATGAAGTCGCCCGCCATGCCGACCTCAATCACCGTGCCGATGATGTTCTGGTAGTATGCCTGCTTGTCGTGCTCCTCGCCGGAGGTATGGAGCAGTTCGTCTATGATGTACTGGAAATCCGCCGGCAGGGCGTCCCGCACCTTGGCGCGGGAGTACTTGGATGCCACCGAGCGTGCCAGATCGACCAGTCTGTACAGTGTCACCCGGTACCACTCGTCGGTTGCCTCGCCCTTCTGCCGCACCTCCTCCAGTTTTTCCGCCGGGTAGTATATGAGCGTACAGAAGCTGCGACGCTGGCTGTCCGACATGGTGCGGTAGAAGATATTGTCCACCTTTTCCCGGATGACGCCGGAGCAGTTATTCAGGATATGCTCGAATGCCTCTGCCTCGCCGTGCAGGTCGCTCATGAAGTGTTCGGTTCCCTTGGGGAGGTTACAGAGCGCATTGAGGCTGACCAGTGTTGCGCTTGCCGCCGGGATGCTCGGGTACTCCTTTGCCAGCAGGCGAAGGATTTTTATCTGCTCTGCGGTTCGTTGCGTTGCGTTGTCCATAGGGAATCCTTCCATTTGCTTGTTTGGATTTTGGTGGATGGTCGGAGTTTTTTTGGGGGGATGCCCCCCTGCGTTGCCGGTTTCACTCTGCCTTCGGTGAATTTTAGCCCCATCCCCCCGACCCGCGCTCACAGAGCGCTCATCCCCGGAGGGGAAGGTGGAGATTTTCAGTTTTCTTATGCAAGGGGCTGCCGCCCCTTGCATCCCTGCGACTGCGCCGGAGGCGGCACTGCTTGGTTACCCCCCTTCCCGGAAGGAAGCAGGAATCTTTCGGGGTGGCAGAAGCAGCACCGTTTCCGGCGTTCCGGAGAGTAACGGAAACCAATACTCAATTCAGAAAAGTTCTTGGGGGTTTGGGGGCTTCTTTCAAGAAGCCCCCAACGTTTCCCCGTTTCCCCGCTTCTCCGCTTCCCCGCTTCTCCGCTTCCCCGCTTCTCCGCTTCCCCGCTTCCCTGCCCCCCCCACTTCACTCCAGCACAACGGCGCCGGCGGAGCGGAGAAGGTGCCGGGCACAGGCGAGGTCGTCGGGGGAGGGGAGCCAGTCGGGGTTGGAGGAGTCGGGGCGACCGAGACGGAGGGACTTGGAACCGGCGAAGGCGTGGTAGGGGAGCAGTTCCACGCCGTCGCAGTGCCGGAGACGGCGCGCAAGAGCCGCGACAGCCTGCCAGTGCGCGGGGGTGTGATTGACGCCGCGGACGAGGATACAGCGCAGGCGGATGCGACCGGACGTGTGCGCATCGCAGGCGAAAAGATTGTCCGAAATGAGGGAGAAATCACCGCCCGTCATGGCACGCAGACGGGCAGGGTCGGTGTCCTTGATGTCGTACAGCCATAAGTCGGCAAGCGGCGCGGCTGCAACCATACGGTCGGGCGAAACCGCGCCGGAAGTCTCCACCGCAACGTGCAGACCCGCCCCGCGCAGGGCGGTCAGCAAGGACAGACTGCCGGCGCGGAACAGAGGTTCCCCGCCGGACAGCGTGACACCGCCGTGCGTCCCGAAGAAGGGCGCGTCGCGCAGGACAAGGCGGACGATTTCCTCCACCGGCATCGCACGTGCGGACAGCTCGCAGGCACCCGTCGGACATACACCGTCACAGGCGCCGCAGGCGCGGCAGGCGGAACGGTCAAAGCACAGTTCCCCGTCCGCCCCGACCCGCCGCGCCCCGGCAGGGCAGACGGCGACGCACGCCCCACAGCCGATGCAGGATGCCGGGTCGGTCAACAGGACGGGCTTCGCCGGCTGCGTCTCCGGATTGTGACACCAGACGCAGGACAGCGGACAGCCCTGCAGGAACACGGTCGTGCGCACGCCGGGACCGTCGCCGGTAGAGAAGCGCTGAATGCGCACGACAGGCAGTTTTTCTGTATCCATCAGTTTATTTTCTGCTCCGTCCGCTCAATGATCATTTCCTGCCACTCGCGGCTCAGCGTAACAAAGCGGGCGTTCCAGCCCGACACGCGCACCGAGAGCGTCTTGTAGCGGTCGGGATCCTCCTGCGCACGGCGCAGGACGTCCGCGTCGATGACGTCAACCTGCATGAAGTAGCCGCCCAGCGCAAGGAACCCGCGCAGCAGCCCCTCCAGTGCCCCGACGCCGTTCTGACCGTCCACCGTGCCGGGGAACAGCCGGATATCCAGTGCCGCGCCGGTGGTCTGCCGGCAGAGATCCGCCTTGCAGTAGGAGCGCACGGTCGCCGTCGCGCCCTCGGTGTCTGTGCCGGGGGTCGGGGAGGCGTTGCCGGACAGAATATCCCCGTGCCGGAAGCCGAACGGAACCGCCAGCCGTCCGGGTGACCACTCAATCTGCCGCCCGAAGGTGGACACGCCGGGCGGAAATACCACAGGCAGGTTGCGCGACCACGGCACGCAAAGGTCTGCGAAATCGTTCAGAAGGCGCACGGTGTAGGCGTCCGCCGCGTCGTCGTCGTTGCCGTAGCAGACAAGACGCCGCCGCACCGTCCGGCGCAGGGCGTCCTCACCCGCCCAGTCGGTTTTCAGAATCTCCATCAGGCGGTCAAAGCCGACAACCCGGTCGCGGAACACCAACCGGTCAATGGCGCAGAGGCTGTTGCCCGCGTCCGGCGCTCCGCCGATGTGGGGCGACTGCACATTGTACGGCACGCCGCCCTCCAGATAGGAGCAGGCGGATTCGATACAGCCGTGCTCAAACAGCGACACCACCGTGCAGGGCAGCTGAGGGTTCCAGACGCGGCTGCCCTCGCGCCAGCCGGGCACCCACGCATTCAGCACCCCCTCGGCAATGCCGTCCACAACGGCGCGCAGGTCGGCAAGGTAGGCGGCATAGAGCGATTCAAAGTCGTCAAAATGCGCCGGGGTGTCGGTGTCCAGCCGCAGGGTCTGCCGCTGGAGAATCTGCAGGGCGTCAAACGGGCTGTACGAGAAGCGCGTACAGCCGGGTATCTGCGTTTCCCAGCAGCCATCGTTGGCAAAGGCCCGCGCCTCATCCGGCGCGTAGCCATGCCGCTCCAGTGCCTTCAGCACCAGCGGCTCGTTGTATACCGCCACGGTACCGCCGCCGTGCCGCTGTACCTCCGCCACACGGCGGAACAGTTCCTCCGGTGCATCCGGCGACAGCCGCACCGAGATGGGATAGTCCGATATGGAAAGTTCCTCCACGGTGTCCAGTATGAGGTAGGTCACGCGCCCCGTCACCTGCCTGCCGTCCCGGTCGATGCCGCCGATGACCAGATTCTGATAGTGCTGGGCATCGCCGGAGCCGGTGGGCGTGTGGCTCTGAATCCACTCGCAGCCCTTGATGAAGAAGGAAGCCAATATTTCCCGCGCTTCGTCCTCTGTCAGCCGTCCGGCGGCAAGATCCGCCTCCAGATACGGCTCCAGCAGCTGGTCAATGCGCCCCAGCCCCGGCCAGTTGCCGCACAGCCGTGTGAAGGCAAAGCAGAACCACAGCGACTGCACCGCCTCGTGGAAGGTGCGTGCGGGGGAGAAGGGCACCTGCCGGAGCAGGGCGTGCAGGTCGGGGCGCGCCGCCTCGGTGGCGGCAAGATAGCGCCCGTGCCAGACCCGGAACGCCCGCAGGGCGGCGGAGGCGGAGCACAGGAATTCCAGCTGGCGAGGGCGCAGATTCTCCTTCTCCGCCTCCGCCAGACGGGCGGCGACCCGCTGTTCCAGTGCGCCCACTCCCTCCCGTACCACGCCGAAAAAGTCCACCGTCAGGTGATTGACACCGTACAGGAAAGGCTGTCCTCCGAAGGTCACAGGCAGGAACGACGAGATAGCAAGCCCGCAGGTGGCGGCACCACAGATGCGCTCGTCCCCGCAGAGCCGCACGGGCGCGTACTTTGCCAGCGCGGCGATGGCGGCGTCCTGCCGTCCGTATTCCGACAGCGCGTCAAACTGCGCCTGCGACAGGCAGTCGGGGTGCGCGGGGTCATCCAGCGCAACCGCCGGCGTGCGCAGGGCGTCGTCGCCGTACCTGCCGTGCAGGGATTCATCGGCGAAGCGCCGCGTCGCCTCGGACAGGCGCACGGGGCGCGGCGTTGCGCAGGGTGTGTAGAATGTAACCGACATAGGAAGTTCCTTCTGAAACGGCGCTGTCTCAGTCGGTGTTACTCCGCAAAGGACGGAATCTCGTCCTTGAAGAGCTGGTAAAATTCCGCGTTGGTGACAAGGATAACCTCTCCGTTCTCCGCAGCTGCCGCCATTTTGCTGACCAGCGTCTCAATGCGGTCCCAGATGTCGTAAATATCCAGCTCGTAGCCGTGTCCCCACACGTAGAACAGCATATCCTCCGTGCAGTCCGCGCTCAGGAACTGATCCGCCAGCTCCAGCACGTTTGAATCGATAATCGAGCAGGTCGGGTACCAAAGCAGGAAGTTTTCCGGCAGATTGAAGCCATAGGTAGGCGTCGTGCAGCGGGCAAAGCGGATTTCGGTTTTGTCCCGGACCGTGCGGACATTCTGCTCGTTGAACTCGGTGTCGCCGCCGGGCCATGCCATGCCCACCGGGCGGATGCCGGTAATCTCCTGCACCTTCCCGAAGTCCTTCGTGACCTCCTGCACCACCTTCCGCGTGCTCAGATTCTTGAGCGAGAGATGCGTGTAGGTGTGGCACTCGACATCAAACCCGGTGTAGATGCCGCTCTTCAGCTCCTCCTCTGTAAAGCGCTGGTGCGTCACGTCGGGGCGGTTGAAGTACTGCCCGACCCACTCCCAGTTGGCGCCGGTCAGCCCGGTGTTGATGAAGAAGGTGCACTTGTAGAACCCGTACTTTTTCAGGATTTCGATGAGGCGCAGATCCTGCGTGATGCCGTCGTCAAAGCTGAGCGTGAAGTACTTGTGGGGCGTGCCGTCCCGCACGATGCCGCTGTCGGTTCCCGCAGTCGGGATGCCGGTTTCGGTCGCGGTTTCGGTCGCGGTTTCGGTATCTGTTTCAGTATCTGTTTTCATTTCCGTGTCGGTGTCGGTTGCCGGAGGCGTGTCGGTTCCGGTGGCGGATGCCGGGTCGGCGGCGGTATCCGTCGGCGCGGCGGTCGGGGTACTTCCGGCGGGCGAGCAGGCACCCAGACAGGGCAGCAGGCACAGCAGAGCAGCAAGCATCAGGGTAGAGATACGGTGTTTCATGGCAATTTCCTTTCGTATTTCGTATTCGTAGTTTTGGAATCAGGTTCGGCGGGGACAGGCGGGCAGGGATATGCCGCCGGATTTATCAGCGGCTCCCCAGCCCGCTGACAATCTGCTTGCAGAATTCCAGCTCCTCCCCGGAGGGTCCCCGGACAAAGGCGACGCGCAGGGTGAGGCGGAAGGGCTTGGCATCCAGCGGCAGCTCCTCCGGAGCGCGCACGCTGACGGCTCCGGCACGCAGAGCGATGTTGTACGCCTCCTCCACGTTCTGCACCGAAAATGCCAGATGCGGCAGGGCGGATTCGCCCGGCGTCAGTCCCGGCTTCTCGAACAGCTCAATACGCGTGCCGTCGCCCACGTCCAGCAGGGCGATGCGGCTTCCCTCCGCGCCCCACTGGGTAAAGAGCTTTATGCCGAGGGCGGCGTAGAATTTCAGCGACTTCTCATAATCGGCTGCGGCAACCGCCGTATGCGTAATGCCCATGCCGCGGATAATTTCGTTTGCCATAGCGGTATTTCCCCTTTCGGATTTTTCAGAACAGCACCCTCTGGCGCAGAACTCTGGCGACATCGGCGGGTATTTTGTAGAACCTGACCAGCGGGGCGAGGCGGTGCCCGTCCGTGACGGTAAGCGGCGCGGGGAGTGTCCAGTCTCCTGCGGCTCCGTCCGGGAGCGACGCTTCCGCCAGTACCAGATCGCCGCACATATAGCGCCCGAACTTATCCTGCCGGACGACCGGTGCGCCGTCCTCTGTCAGTTCCGTCTCGCAGTACAGCATCTCCCGGTGCGACTGCGCGTACCACAGTCCCTCCGCCAGACGCATGGTGCAGCAGAAGGGCGCCTCCCAGCCCAGAAGCCGGAGCGTGTCGCAGTCCGCGAAGCCCGGCTGATCCCGGAACACCACCGCGTCGGTACCCGCGCCGCCGTCCTCCCGCTGGGAGGAGGCAAGCCCGTTGCGGAAAATGCGGGCTGCGCACCGGCGGTACTTCTCCTTCCCTGTCACGCGGTACAGCTCGCCGGAGAGCATCAGCGAGTCCACGATTGCGCACGGCTCCGTCCATGTATCGGGGCGTCCCCACCAGTTGAGGTTCTGGAACACAGCGTCCATGCCGCCGCCGAACACGTACAGGTTGAAAATATCCTGTGCACCGGTCAGGTATGCCGCATCCCCCGTGACGTCGAACATCCGCACCATGCCGCGTGCGGCGGTCAGCGTGCAGTGGGTCTGGGCGCGCAGGCGCACCTTATCGATGGCGCAGTACACCGCAATCATTTCGTCCAGCAGTGCCCGGACGCGTGCATCGCGGGTGATTTTATACACGTGCGACAGTCCGTCAATGCTCATGAAGGCACAGCCGACGTCCGTGGACAGCCGCCAACCCGCGTAGCTGCCGGTTGTGGTATGCCCGCTGACGCCGCCGGTTTCCAGCTCGTGCGGGTCGCGCTCCACGGGGTATCCGGCGTAGCGTCCCGCCGTCGGCAGGTACAGTCCCTCGGTCACGGACTCCAGCGCCCGGCGCGAGAAGGCATCCCCGAACTGTTCGTAATGCTCGCACAGACCGCGCAGCAGCCACGAATGTCCGGACAGCTGCTGCTCGAAGATTACCTCGCCCGCGTCCGGTCCGAAGTACAGCTGTGCGTTGGTATGCGCGGGCATAGCCTCCAGCATCTGCTCCATGCAGGGGTTTCTGTGTCCGGTTGCCTTATAGTGGCTGACGAACGCCAGCAGGGCGCGACCCTCCTTGTCGCCCGGCCAGTCCGCGTCCGGGCTCTGGAACACCTCCGGCATCTGGTAGTAGGGTTTCATCAGTCTTTCCTGATTCCGGGCAAGGCGGTCGGCGGTCTCGGCGGCTGTCAGCTCGTGTCTTTGTATCATTTGGTAGAGGTTCCTTTCTTTTGCGGTATCGTACGGGGTACAGTGTACGGAGTACAGTGTACGGGACACAGGGAAATTGTAGCACAATTGCCGGAGTATGTCAAGAAGAATTGTGCGTTTGACCGGATTGATTTTGCAGGAGCGCGGGGCGCTCCCCGTATTCTCGGAAGGGAGTGGAAACCGCCCGG
Organism: bacterium; assembly: GCA_963643175.1. GTDB lineage: Bacteria > Bacillota > Clostridia > Oscillospirales > CAG-272 > CAMEON01. The sequence continues at coordinate 9,948 of CAVIJF010000015.1, read as the reverse complement.
CGAACCCGCGCCGCACGGGTGCTGGCACGGGGTTGCAAGGAGCGAAGCCCCGCGCCTTCCCTGAAATGCATATGAATTTCACGAATCCTGCAAAATCGCGTGGCAAACCCGCCGGAAACGGGCAGAAAATGAAAAAAACTGCAAATACTGAAAATTCCTCTTGCTTTTTTTGAAAAGGTATGCTATAATACGCAGAGTGAGAGTTCGCCGTCCGCGGCGGACTCCGAATTTGTGCGGGGAGGATGCTGCCATGGCGGAGAAAACCTATGAGCGGATGAATCGGGAGGAGCTGCAAGCCGAATGCACGCGCCTGCGGGAGGAATACGAGACATTCCGGGCGCGGGGACTCAAGCTGGATCTGTCCCGTGGAAAGCCCAGCAACAAGCAGTTGGATATGATGACGGGAATGCTGGACTGCCTGCATACGGCGGCGGACTGTAAAAGCGTCGGCGGATTCGACTGCCGCAACTACGGCGTGCTGAACGGAACGCCGGAGGCAAAGCGGCTGTTCTCCGACCTGCTGAACATCCCCGAAAAGAACCTGTTCATCGGCGGAAACTCTTCGCTGAACCTGATGTATGACGCAGTTGCCCGCGCCCTGCTGTACGGAACCTGCGACGGCGATCCGTGGGTGCGCTACCCCGGCGGGGTCAAGTTCCTCTGCCCGGTGCCGGGCTATGACCGGCACTTCCGCATCTGCGAGTCGCTGGGCATCACCATGATTAATGTCGCCATGACCTCGGACGGCCCCGACATGGACACCGTGGAGCGGCTGGCAGGCGCCGATCCGTCCATCAAGGGCATCTGGTGTTGCCCGAAATACTCCAACCCGGACGGCTACACCTACTCGGACGAGACGGTGCGCCGGCTGGCACGTATGCGCACGGCGGCGCCGGATTTCCGCATTTTCTGGGACAACGCCTACGCGGTGCATGACCTGTATCCGGATCGCCGTGACGAGCTGGCGGACATTTTCGCGCTGTGCGCCGAGGCGGGGACGGAGGATCGGGTGTTCTACTTCGCTTCCACCTCCAAAATCTCCTTCCCCGGCTCCGGCGTCGCCATTTTTGCCGCGTCCGACCGGAACATGGCGCAGGTTCTTCCGATTATCGGGGCGCAGACCATCAGCTACGACAAGCTGAACCAGATGCGGCACGTCAAGTATTTCGGTTCCGCCGACGGCATCCGTGCGCACATGACGAAGCTGGCGGATCTCATCCGTCCCAAGTTCGAGCTTGTGCAGGCGACACTGGAGCGCGACCTGACCGCCCCCGGCTTTGCCTACTGGACGCACCCGCTGGGCGGTTACTTCATCAGTCTGTACACCATGCCGGGCACTGCCCGCCGTGCCTACGCGCTTGCCAAGGATGCGGGGGTAACGCTGACCACGGTCGGCGCGACCTACCCTTACGGGTACGACCCTGCCGACAGCAACATCCGCATTGCGCCCACCTATCCTTCCATTGAGGAGCTCGCCCTCGCGATGGACGGGTTTACCGTCTGCCTGCGGCTGGCGGCGGTTGAAAAGCTGTTGGGGGGAACGGATTGATTGCCTTCGACGTGGGGGGCTTTGCGGGGGTGTCTGTCCCCTGCGCCGCCGGTTCATGAGTGCGTTTCCGGTGCCGGATGGGGCATTTGCCCCTGTGTCATCGGCTCTGCCCTGCCTTCGCTGAATATTTTTCCCCATCCCCCGCCCCCCTTCCCCAGCGGGGAAGGGGGAGATTTTTAGTTGAGTTTGCCGGGGGCTGTCGCCCCCGGCGCCCCTGCGACTGCACCGGACGGAGCACCGCATACCGGGTGGCTTGCAACGCTGGAGGGGGGCTGCGCCCAGCGTTATCAGCTCTGCCCTGCCTTCACCGGAATTTTTCCCCCATCCCCCGCGCCACCTCAAAGAATCGGCGGGCGACTGTTGACAGCCGCCCGCCGGCGTGTTATAATGGGAATCAGACCGTACAGGACACGATGCAGCTGTACAGACCGTCTGCAAGCAGACGCTCCGCCGGCAGCTGCCCGATGCGGCATACCTTGTCCTGCTCACGCAGTCCGTTGCCCTCGGAGCCTGCGTTGGGATTGACCGGGTTGTGCCCCTGGTCGATGTAGATTCTGACAGCCATGGGATTCTGCCCTCCTCCGGTTGCTTTGCGTAACGGACCCGCTGATTCATCCGGCTCGGTGGTTCCCCGTATTCACTGCCAGTATATGGGGGAACGGCGCGTTCTGCGCAGACCGTTTTCCGTCTGCTATCCTGTTGAAAGAAGAAAGAGGTGCCTCTGTATGCCCACCGAACAATCCGTATCTCCCGCCGGGGAGAAGAACCGCATCGTCCCCGGTATGCTTTACCTTGTGGCGACACCCATCGGGAACCTTGCCGACCTGTCCCACCGGGCGGAGGCGGTTCTGGCGGGCGTGGACTTTATCGCCGCCGAGGACACGCGCAATTCCGGCAGACTGCTTGCCGGGCTGGGTATCCGCAAGCCGATGATATCCTACTTTGAGCACAACAAGCGCGAGCGCGGCGAGCAGATCTGCGACAGACTGGCGGCGGGGGAGTCCGGCGCCCTTGTCACGGACGCCGGAACGCCTGCCATTTCCGACCCTGGCGAGGATCTTGTGCGCCTGTGCGCCGCGCGCGGAATTCCCGTAACATCGGTGCCCGGCTGCTGTGCCGGCGTGACCGCGCTGACGCTGTCGGGACTGCCTACCGGGCGCTTCACCTTTGAGGGCTTTCTGCCGACCGACAACCGCCAGCGTGCTGACCGGCTGGATGCGTTGGCGCACGAGACGCGCACCATGCTGTTCCATGAGGCGCCGCACCGACTGCGTGAAACGCTGGCGGATTTTGCCGCGGTGTTCGGTCCGGAACGGCGCATTTCGCTCTGCCGGGAGCTGACCAAGCGCAACGAGGAGGTGCTCCGCCTGACGGTCGGGGAGGCGGTCGCCTTTTACGATGCGCAGGATCCGCGCGGGGAGTATGTGCTGGTGGTTGCGGGCGCCGATCCCGCTGATGCGCCTGCCTTCTGGACGGATATGAGCATTCCCGCCCACGTGGCACACTACGAGGGGCAGGGACTGTCCCGCAAGGACGCGGTAAAGGCGGCGGCGCGGGATCGCGGCGTGCCCAAAAACGAGGTGTATCAGGTCATGCTGAAGGAGGACGCGCACGAATGAACAGCCCGGAAACCTGCGTACCGGATGCCGGTATGCTCCCGGCGGGCTTTGCCGACCGGATGCGCCGCCTGCTGGGGGAGGAATACCCCGCCTTCCTTGCGTCCTACGGAAAGCCGCGCCGCCCCGCCCTGCGCGTCAATCCGCTCCGGCTGGACGGCGCAAACCGTGTTCCGGGCGGCAATGCGGACAGTATTCCGGGCAGTGCCCCGGACGGAGATTCGGACAGGGTGCGGGCACTGCTGCCATTCCTTGCGGAGCGCGTACCCTTTGCGGCGGACGGCTGGTACTACCCCGACGACCCCGCCCTGCGCCCCGGCAGGCACCCGTATCACGAGGCGGGGCTGTACTACATTCAGGAGGCAAGCGCCATGATTCCGGCGGCGCTGTGCCCGCCGCGCCCCGGCGAGCGGGTGCTGGATCTGTGCGCCGCACCGGGCGGCAAGGCGACCCAGCTTGCGGCGGCTCTGCGCGGGCAGGGACTGCTGGTTGCCAACGAAATCCATCCGGGGCGTGCCGCCGTGCTGTCCGGCAACATCGAGCGCATGGGCATTCCGAATGCGCTGGTGCTGAACATGGAGCCGCAGGCGTTGGCGGAGCGTTTTCCCGGCTTTTTTGACCGCATCGTGGTGGATGCGCCCTGCTCCGGCGAGGGAATGTTCCGCAAGGAGCCGCAGGCGGCGCAGATGTGGTCACCGGACAATATCGCGCTGTGCGCCGCGCGGCAGGCGGATATTCTCCGTGCCGCCGCCCGTATGCTGGCGCCCGGCGGCACGATTACCTATTCCACCTGCACGTTCGCGCCGGAGGAGGATGAGGGCAGCGTTGTGACCTTCCTGCGGGAGCATCCGGATTTTGACACCGTTATGCCGGAATCTCCCGCCGTCCTTGCCTGTCTTGCGGACGGACTGCTGGATACCGGCAGACCGGACTGGGTGCCCGGCGGGGAGGCATACGCCGGGAGCCTGCGCCGTGCCGTGCGGCTTTTCCCGCATCACGCCGACGGGGAAGGGCACTTCGCCGTCCTGCTCCGCCGCCGGAGCGGGACCGATGCGGTGCCTGTTCCCGCTGCATCGCGCCGCCCGGAGCGGACCGCGCGGCGGAACGCCCGCCCGGGGCGGAGTTCCGCGCTCCCGGACGCCGTGCGTCTGTTCGGGCAGTTCGCCGCCGATGTGTTGGGCTGTGTTCCGGAGGGCGTTCCCTGCCTGTTCGGAGATACGCTGTCGCTGCTGCCCGCCGGATGCGGTCTGACGGCGGAAAGTCTGGACGGTCTGCGCGTCCTGCGTGCGGGACTGGAGCTGGGAAGTGTGGCGGGCGGCCGCTTCACGCCCGCGCACGCGCTGGCGATGGCGGCTTTGCCCCTCCCACCCGGTGCGCACCGCTACCCGCTGGATGCGGCGGGCAACCAGCCCGCCGCCTACCTGCGCGGCGAGACGCTCCCCTGCCCGCCGGCACTGTCCGGCTGGTACACCGTCACCCTGGACGGCTTCCCGCTCGGCTGGAGCAAGGCGGGTCGCGGCATCCTGAAAAACCACTACCCCAAGGGACTGCGGAAGGGGTAGGAACGCCCCCCTACGCAAGAACCCCCCGCCAAATGGCGGGGGGTTCTTGCGTATACAGGCGACAGGCGGTCGTTTACTTGGTGGTCACGGTGCCGTCAGCGACGCTGATGACGCCGGGGCAGTTGACAGGGTCACCGCCGCAGGAGACGGTCAGGCGGGCGGTCGCCTCGACCGTCACGCTCTTGGGTGCCTGCAGTGCATCGTCCGAACAGGTGATGTCCAGCACGGCGTCCTCGGAAATCAGGATATATCCCTTGCCTTCCTTGACTTCCTCATCCGACTTGATGGCGTCCTCTCCGCCGGACAGCGTAAGCTTGCCGCCGGAGATTGTCACGCTGTTGTTGCCCTTGACAATATTGTTGGGGGCGGTGACGGTAATCTGCCCGTTGGAAATTTCCAGATCGTTCTTGCAGCCGATACCGTTGTTGTAGTTGCCTTCCACAATCAGCGTGCCCTTGCCCTTAATCTTGAGGTCACAGCCGGCGTACAGGCAGGAGTTGGGCTTGGTCTCGGTCGGGTCGGCGTACACATAGGTCTTGGCGTCGGTCAGCCGGTTGACGGAGCCTTCCGCCAGTTCAATCACGCATTTGTCCGCGCTCACAATATAAATCGGCGCACTGGTGGAAGAGGAAGCCGTGAAATTGCTGAAAATCAGCGTGACACGCTCGGTCTTTGCCACCCGGACACGCAGCTGCCCGTTGCTCAGGTCGCCGGTCAGCTCATAGGTGCCGGACTTCACAATGACAAACGCGCCGTCCTCGGTGACGACACTGCCCTCCGGCGCACCGCTCAGCGTCTGCCCGCTGAAGGTCAGCCGGACGGTCTGCGCGGCGGGCGTGGTGCCGCTCTCCGTCTCGGTTGCAGTTTCCGCGTCGGACGTGCCTGCGCCCGTCGCCGTGTCCGTTACGGAGGAGCCGGTTCCGTCCGCGGCGGTTGTGCTGTCCGTCTTTTCAGCCGGGGTCTGCTCACAGCCGCTCAATGCCAGCGCCAGCACCAAAGCCGTCGCTGATACAGCAAGAATCCATCTCTTCATATTCTCTTTCCTCTCCTGTTTCCACTGTTCCCGCCGCCGCACGGGCGACGGTTCCAGCACGCACTGTTGTTTCCGGGGCAGCCCTTACGGGGTGGTCTGGCTTTCCGCCGCGGTCGAGGGCACGGTCGCCGGTTCGGTGACGACAGCGACAGCCTGCGTGTTGTCGGTCTGCACGGGCTGATTTGCCACGACGGAACGGTCAATCGTCACGACCACGCCGCCCTCGTTGGTGCCGGAGACGGTGTAGTTATAGTTGGTGGGGCAGCTGATGCTTCCGTCGCCGGTGACGGCGCAGTAGTATACCTCGTAGGTCTTGCCGTCCAGCGCCTGAATCGACAGTCTGTCCTTGCTGGTATAGGTGCGCAGCTGCACCAGATACTCCTCCAGACACAGGTTGTTTGCCTTCATGTAGGTGGCGTGCGGCACGCCGACATAGCGGTAGTACTCGGTGTACTCGGCAACGCCCGTTTTCTCCGCCTTGTCGGTAGGATAGCGGACGATGAAACCGTACCGGGCGGCGTTCTCGTTCAGCCACGACAGAACCGCCGCATTGGAGGACAGCTTCTGACTCATGTCGTCGTCGGAGTAAATCAGCAAGTCACAGCCCATGCCTGTTTTGTAATCCTCCGCGTTGGTACGCAGGGAGCGCGACACATCGGAGTCCTTCGCCTCGGTGGCGGTCACATACGCAAGCCGCACAGTCACATCGTCACAGCCCGTGGCGCTGGCGCAGGCGGTCAGCATATTGTCCATGGCGGCGAACGCTTCCTTGTTCATCAGGGCGGTCATGCCGCTGAGCTTGTAGGGCTTGGTGCCCGAATGCATCTTGCTGCGGTAGTCGTACATATCTATGAGTGACGAGTCGCTGTCATCCGACGTAAAGCTGTTGAGCTTGTTGGACAGCGCCAATGTGCCCTTCTGCGCGTCGGCAACCGTCACGGACAGACTGCTGAACGTCACCTTGTCCTTGGCGGTCGTGGTGCCGTTATCCCGCGTGCCGGAGTGTGCGCAGCTGTACGCCAGTACGCCGATGAGGAGTATCAGAAACAGCAGAAGGAGCAGGGCAATCAGCCCCTTCGCCACGGTGTCTGCGATCTTCCTCTTGTCTTTGTGTGAAAGTCCTCCCGACGCACGTGCGCCGGATCTTGCCCCGTCCGACGGATAGTCTCCGCGGGTATCGCGGCGGTCATACGGATCCCGGTTTGCAGCCATGACTGGTACCTCCTGCTAATTTTTTCCGGGGAACGCCGGTGCTCAAGCGGGCACCGGCGTCCCAGTTTTGTCCTTTACTTACTGTTTACTGTTTACTGTTTACTGGGCGTCCTTGATGGAGAAGTCCATGCGTCCCTTCTTGTCCAGACCCATGTACTTGACGCGGACGGTCTGTCCGATTTCAATGCCGGCATCCTCCACGCGCTCCAGACGGCGGTTGGCAATCTTGGAGATGTGCACCATGCCCTCCTTGCCGGGCGCGTACTCGACGAAGCAGCCGAATTCCTTGATGCCCGTCACCTTACCGGTGTAAATCTCGCCGACCTCCGGCTCGAACACGATAGCGGAGATTGCCGCGCGGGCAGCCTCTGCCTGCTCTCCGTTGACGGCGGCGATGTGGATGGTGCCGTCGTCGTCGATGTCGATCTTGGCACCGGTGTCCGCCACAATCTTCTGGATGGTGGCGCCGCCCTTGCCGATGACCTCGCGGATCTTGTCGGGGTCAATCTTCATGGTGGTCATCTTGGGCGCGTAGCGGGACACCTCCGGACGGGGCTGGGCAATCGCCTTCAGGATTACGTTGTCGATGATATAGTCGCGTCCGGCGTGGGTCTGTGCCAGCGCCTGCCGGATGATTTCGGGGGTCAGACCGTCAATCTTCAGATCCATCTGAATCGACGTGATGCCCTTGTGCGTACCAGCGACCTTAAAGTCCATGTCGCCGTAGAAGTCCTCCAGACCCTGAATGTCAATCATGGTATCCCACGAGCCGTCCTCGGCGGTAATCAGTCCGCAGGAAATACCCGCGACCGGCGCCTTGATTGGCACGCCGGCATCCATCAGCGCCAGCGTGGAGCCGCAGACCGAGCCCTGCGACGTGGATCCGTTGGAGGACACGACGTCGGACACCAGCCGGATGGCGTAGGGGAACTCCTCCTCGGAGGGCAGAACCGGCACGAGCGAACGCTCAGCCAGCGCACCGTGACCGATTTCGCGACGTCCGGGCGACCGGGCAGCCTTTGCCTCGCCGGTGGAGAAGCCGGGCATATTGTAGTGGTGCATATAGCGCTTGGAAGTCTCGTTGTCGATACCGTCCAGAATCTGCGCCTCGGACAGGGTGCCCAGCGTGGCAGCCGTCAGCACCTGCGTCTGACCGCGGGTAAAGAGTCCCGAACCGTGCACGCGGGGCAGGACGCCGACCTCGGCGGACAGCGGGCGGATCTGGTTCATGGCGCGTCCGTCCACGCGCTTCTTGTCAACCAGCAGCCAGCGGCGGACAATCTTCTTCTGAATCTTGTAAATCAGTTCCTCCATCTGACCGGGCAGATCGGGGTACTCGCCGGAGAACTTCTCCAGAATCGCGTCCTTGACCGGAACCATACGCGCATCGCGGACGTTCTTGTCGTCGGTATCCAGCGCCGCCATGACATCCTTCTCGCAGAAGGCGAACACCTTGTCGAACATATCGTGATCCAGCTCGCCGGAGGGGTAGGAGAACTTGGGCTTGCCGATTTCGGCGACAATGCCGTTGATGAAGCCCAGCAGTCCCTTGATTTCCTCGTGCGCCACCATGATAGCCTGATACATGGTATCGTCGTCCACCTCGCGGGCGCCCGCCTCAATCATGACCACCTTGTTCATGGACGCGGCGACCGTCAGCTCCAGATCCGAAACCTTGCGCTGCGCCTCAGTGGGGTTGACCACCAATTCGCCGTCCACCAGACCCATGAACACGCCCGCGATGGGGCCGTTCCACGGGATATCCGAAATGGACAGGGCAACCGACGCGCCAATCATGGCGGTGATTTCGGGCGAGCAGTCCAGATCGACCGACATAACAATCAGCGAAAGCGCGATGTCGTTGCGCAGATCCTTGGGGAACAGGGGACGGATGGGGCGGTCGATGACGCGGCTGGTCAGGATCGCCTTCTCGGAAGGTCTGCCCTCACGCTTGAGGTAGCCGCCGGGAATCTTGCCTGCGGCGTACATCCGCTCGTCAAAGTCCACCGACAGGGGCAGGAAATCAATGCCGTCGCGGGGCTTTTCGGACGCGGTTGCGCAGCACAGCACGGCGGTTTCGCCGTAGCGGCACAGGCAGGAGCCGTTGGCAAGTCCCGCCATCTTGCCGGTCTCGATGACCAGCGGGCGTCCCGCGAGCATATACGTATACTTGCGGTAGTTCTTGAACTCCATCTCGGAGCTTGTGATGTTGTACATCTGCTTTTTCCTCCACTTTTTTGCTTCTTTGTGTATATACGGTGTTCCGCGGAGGTTTAGCACTTACCGGCGGGTCGGAAGCAGGTGTCAGGGGACACAGGCGAGCCTCCGACCCGCCGGTAAGGACTAATCCGGCGCGGAACGGGGAAACGGGATTGCGCGCACGCGGACACGTGCGTCGGAACGCAGGCAAATACACCCGTGAAAACGCAGGGGAGTGCGGGGCGGCAGGAACCGCTCCGCACTCCCTTCTGCAATCACTTTCTCAGGTTCAGCTTGGCGATGATGGCGCGGTACCGCTCGATATCCACCTTCTGGAGGTAGCCGAGGAGGTTGCGCCGATGTCCTACCATCTTCAGAAGTCCCCGGCGGCTGTGATGATCCTTCATATTGGATCTCAGGTGCTCGGTCAGGGCGTTGATGCGGTAGGTCAGGATGGCAATCTGGACTTCAGGCGAGCCCGTATCACCCTCATGGATGGCGTACTGCGCGATGATAGCCTGCTTTTCTGCTGCGGTCATGGTAAAATTCACCTTTCTCTGTATAAAATCCGGCATCGACACAGCAGCCGGCAGGTGAAGTCCCGCTCTGCGGGTTGACCCGGGAACCGTGCGGATGTCATGCAAGGTTATTATAGCATAGGTGGGCTTTTTTGTAAAGGGGAGGGCTGAATTTTACAGTTTGTTAACATCTTCGGCGTCTCTGGGGTGTATGTCCCCCGCCCCGGGGGCGAGGTGCCGTCTCCGGTTTACCCCGCCC
>CAVIJF010000014.1:11720-43985 GCA_963643175.1 bacterium | reverse complement strand
CGGCGTTCCCGGCAAACCGCCCGTCAGCCAGCAAACCTCCCGGCACGAACGCGGGTTTGAAAGGGGCGCCCCTTGAGTCAGAGCCGTGCGGGCGCAGTCGCGGGGTTGCAAGGGGCGAAGCCCCTTGCATAAGAAAGCTAAAACTCGCCCCCTTCCCCAGCGTGGGAAGAGCGCTCTGCGAGCGCGGGTCGGGGGGGATGGGGGCAGAAGATTCCTGTGAAGGCAGGGTCAGCCGGTGACGCAGGGAAACATCACGCCGCCGGGCACCGGCACCGCTACCCCCACCACACACAGGAAATACACACGCTTCCCACGCAAAATTCGCGAATCCTCTTGACAAAACTGCCGCTTTCGTATACAATAGGTATGTTGGGGAGCGGATAGCTCCGACATGATTATCAGAAAGGAAAAAAATATGAAAAAGATTCTGTGTGCCCTGTTGGCATCCATGATGCTGCTCAGCACCGTTGCCTGCGGAACAGGCGACAGCGGCGTTGATACGGGCAAGGCAACCGAAACCAAGACTGCGGAAACCGACAGTGATACCGTAACCGACAATTCGCTGGTCTGCGATTTGCCGGACAATCTGAACTACGGCGGCGATGAGGTTACAATTATCTACGCCAAGGCATCCGGACGGGAGGACGAGCTGCTCAGCGAGGGACTGGGCAACGGTACCGTGTCGGACGCCGTGTACGAGCGGAACCAGCTGGTCGAATCCCAGCTGAAAGTCAAGATCAGTCTGGTCGCCGAGTCCGACTCCACGGTCGCTACCAAGGTGGATACCGACATCAAGGCATCCAGCGGCAATCCGGAGTATGACATCGTGGTCAGCGGCACCTATGTGGCGATTACCCCCGCCATCGAGGGCAAGTACAAGAACCTGACCGCACTGGACAATATCGATACGAGCAAGAACTACTGGACACAGGGCTATAACAATCTGGCGACCTTCACTACTTCCAACCGCCAGTTCCTTGCGTCCGGTCCCGTTGCCATTTCCATGTTCCGCCTCATGTTCCTCACCATCTATAACCGGACGGTCATGGAGAACAACAAGAAGGAGGACCTGTATGACGTCGTGATGCGGGGCGACTGGACGTTGGACTATCAGTACAGCCTGATCAGCGGTATGTACGTGGATTCCTCCGGCGACAGCAAGCGCACCGATGACGATACCTACGGATTCATTACCGGTAATATCATCAGCGTGGACCCGTACATGGTGTCTACCGGAATCGCGCTGATTACCAAGGATCCCGAGACGCAGGAGCTGACCTTCAACGCCGATGTGCAGAAGGAGCTTACCGAGGTTGTGGACGTCGTGCAGAAGCTGCTGCACGATGAGGGCACATACCTGTTCCAGACTTCGGACAAGGACGACGTGGGCAAGGACTATATCGTGGAGTCGTTTGGCAAGGGCAAGTCCATGATGGCAACGCTCATGTTCTGGAACATGGAGCACAATATCGACCAGCTGTCGGCTCTGACTTACGGTATCGCGCCGATTCCGAAGTTCAGCAAGGCGCAGGAGTACCGCTCCTACGTGCAGGATCAGGTCAGCTCCTTCGGTATCTCTGCCGGCGTCGGCAATGAAGACCGCGCGGAGGAATTGGCTGCCGTGCTGGAAGCCATGGCGTACCACAGCTATAACGTCGTGCGTCCGGCGTACTACACCAACACGCTGTCCACCCGGTATATGCAGGACCCGCAGTCCGAGCAGATTCTGGATCTCATCTTCAAGTCGCTGTCCTTTGACTTCTCGCAGAGCTGCTCCAATATCCTGACCGGAAGCTGCCTGCGCGACATGATGCGTCCGATTATGAGCGGCACCCGCAATACGGTTTCGTCGCAGATGCGGAGCTGGAGCCGGAGCATACCGAAGAGATTGGCAAAGATTAACCAGGATCTGGATAAGATGAATACAGACTGATACCGGTTCCGTCGCGGCGGACGGTAACGCGCGCGGGTCGGCACCCCCTTCGCAGGTGTGCCGACCCGCGTTGCCGTATGGACGGTGGGGAGGGAATGTATGGGACGGAAGGCTGTGCCCGGCGCAAAGGGCAGGGCAGTCGCAGCGGCGATTGTGCTCGTCACATTGGCGGCTGCCGCCGCCGGGTACGCCGCAGTCGCGGTGCGCCGGGGCTGGGGCTTGCCCTGCCTGTTCCGCACGCTGACCGGCTGGCTGTGCCCCGGGTGCGGCATGACGCACGCGGCGGTCGCCCTGCTGCAGCTGGATTTCCGGGGTGCGTTTGCCTGCAATGCCCTGTTCCCGGTGTACGGTGCCCACGGCGTCTGGCTGACTGCCTCAACGCTGCGGCGTTACATCCGCACGGGTACAGTCGCACTCTCGCTGCGCCCGCTCGCGGTGCACCTTGCACTGCTGGCGCTTGCGTTGGGTTACGGCGTACTGCGGAACATTCCGTGAAGGAATCAGCCCCCGAACTATTTTTCCCATAGCTACAGGATGCGGAAACGCATCCTGTATTTTGCTTTCACGGTTTCGGTGATGATGCCGTACTGCTCTTTGGTCAGCTCGACCGACACGAAAGCGTCCTCAGCGGAGCCTGCCCGGCGGCGGCAAGGACTGCCCCGGCCGGCGGTGCGGATTGCTTTCCCGGCTGTCCTCCGGCAGTGCCGCTGCCGTGGCGCGGTCAGGGCAGTCTGACAGCAGCGGCGTCGTGATTCCCGGCACGGCGTCGCGCACCTGCAATTTGAGCGCCTGATCCTCCTCGGAATCCGAGTTGGCAGGCACGTGCAGGCGCACCACGGTGCTGTATATCTTCGCCTCCCCGTGGATGGGCAGAAAACTGAGCGCCATCACTGCCGCCAGCAGGATGGCAAGCACTGTGTAAAACCGTTTCGGCATAGAAAAATCCCCCTGTCGGATGAATACAGATTCATCATGGACAGGGGAAAAGGGATTTATTCAGGCGAGGGTTCTGCTTTGCCCGTCCGGTGCGGTACTGTTCCGGCTCACCCGAAGGTCACGCCGGTTTCGGGACTCATGGCGGTGATGCGGGCGAGCGATTCAATGCGCATACCCGCTTCCCGGAGACTGTTTCCGCCGCCCTGATACACCTTCTCGATAAACACACCCGCTCCCACAACGCAGGCGCCCGCCTGACGGCACAGGTCGTCCAGTCCGCGCAGGGCTTCCCCGCTGGCGAGGAAGTCGTCAATGAGCAGAACGCGGTCTGCGGGTGTGAGGAACCGGCGGGGAATCATAATCCGGTGCTCGGTGCCGTGCGTGAAGGAAAAGACGCGGGATGTGTACACCTCCCCGGCGATGTTGCTGGAGCGGGACTTCTTGGCGAACACCACCGGCACCCCGAAGGGGACGGCGCACAGGCAGGCAAGCCCGATGCCGGATGCCTCGATGGTCAGTATCCGGGTGATGCCCTCTCCCCCGAACAGGCGGTAAAATTCATCCGCACAGCGGCTGATGAAGGGGACGTCAATCTGCTGATTGAGAAAGCTCCCGACCTTCAGGATTTCTCCGTCCTCAATGATGGCGTCCTTGGAAATGCGGTCTTCCATGAGTTTCATATGTGCTTTCGGATCCTTTGCAAATGTAGAATGCGGATGAACTATTTCCGTCCTGCCGGCTCAGGCGACGCCGGAGTCGTACAGCTTCTGGAGATTCTTGACGATGTTCCGGCTGAGTGCCGACTTGGTAGCCCGCAGTTTGGACTTGTACGTGGACATGACGCGGTTGCTCTTCTGTCCCATGAGCTGACGGAACTGGTCATGGAAGTTGGACAGGGCGGCGGTGTAAATGACGCCGGCGTCAATGTATACCTTGTCAAACAGTATGTCCAGCATCTCGGCGGAGTCGGGATCGGAAACCAGCTTGGAGCGCAGCGCCACGTTGTAGTAGGCGGGGCGGACGGTGTTGTAGCTGGTGTAGCCCAGCGCCTCCATGACGGCACTGATCCGGTCGCGCCGGTCGTCCAGTGCGGTCTTGGGGATGCTCAGCACAGTGAACTGGTCATGCAGGAGCGTTCCGTAGTCCTCCTGCGCCTCGTCGTACTTGGGCATCGGCACCACGCCGTACTCGTCCTTCATATCGCGCATGACAGCCGACTCCAGCGCCATGATGCGCAGGGTAGCCATGGCGGCGTTTCCATTCGCAAACATATTCCGGATATCGTCCTGCTCGGCGTCGTTGCCGTAGTGTTTGTAGTCGTAGGAAGCATTCCCGTGCTCGTAGAAGAGTTGCAGAACCTTTTCCGCGACATCCTGCAGCTTCTGGGTGTCAAAGTTACTAATCGTGTAATCCCCGTTCTCGTCGCGCTCCAGAATGCGCACGTTGCAGGCACTCCAGTAGGGATCCACGCCGATGTAGTCGTTGGAGACAAAGCCGTAGATGTCGCCGGTTTCGTCCTGCTTGCCGTTTCCGTCGTCGCGGTAGAAGGTTTCCACAATGCTGTTCTGGTAATCCAGCGTCCATGTCCCGTTGCGGACGTTGTCATACAGGTAATCTACCTTTGCCTCGGAGAAGAGGCGCTTGTTGAACAGTGTGGCAAAAGCAAAGCGGTACATGGAGAGCAGGGCAGCACCGGTCACGGCGAACTGCATACCCTTGTATTCGATTGCCTCGTTGAAGCCCTGCGTCCACCACGGCTTTTCAAAGTCGAGGTACTCGGACTTGCGCAGGTCGCGGAAGGTTCCCTCCAGACTGCTGTTCAGCGCGACATAGCAGGCGGCGGCTACGATGTCATACTCGTGGGTTCCGCCGCTGACCGAGGTGGTCAGTTTGCTGATTACATCCGCTGCGCCCTCGCAGTTTATTTCAACACTGCTGATTTTGATTTTCAGACGATCCTCCACGATCTTGTTGCGCTCGTATACCGCGTCATTGACAGGCTCGTGCAGGATACCCTCGACCGCGATTTCCCCGGAAGTCCAGCCCTCGCGGTAGCGGCTGAGAATGACGATTTCCTCGCCGCCGTAGTCCAGGTCGGGCAGGGAACACTCCGGCGTTGTTTCGGAGCTGTTTTCGGAGACGTCGGCGGATGTGACGGCATTTTCCGTAGCGGACGGGGATTCGGTATTTTCTCCGTTGTTGGCACAGGCGCAGAGCGACGCCGCCAGCATGGAAACAGCCAGCAGCAGGGAGATGCATGAGACGCGGAATCGGAATCGTTTCATCGGATTTTCCTCCTGTGATATGACCGGCAGCGGAATGTGACGGCTGCCTGTGTACGGTGTGCCGGTAACAGGTACAATGTGCGTGTACATTGTACACATATATTGTACCACAGAACCGGGAGCCTGTCAACAGGAAATCGTGTATTCTGCACGAATATTACCGGTGCCGGGCATGGGCAGGCGGCTGCGCCCCGCAGAACCGCCGCCTGCGCCTCAGACTGTCCGCCGGAGTATTTCCTGCACGTCGGCAAGACTGTCGGCGAAATAGATTCCCGCCTGCCGCTGTTCGCTGGACAGCCCCATGTCAATCATGTGGTGCAGGAGGGCTTTCAGGCTGTCGTAGTAGCCGTGCAGGTTGTACAGAATGCAGGGGGCGTCCAATTGCCCCAGGGACACCTTGGACATCACTTCCGTGATTTCCTCCAGTGTTCCCGTCCCGCCCGGAAACGCAATGAAAGCGTCGCCCAGCTCAATCATTTTGGCTTTTCTTTCACTCATATCGTTTGTGACAATCAGGGAGGTCAGTCCGTCATGCTGCAATTCCGCCTCGATGAAAAACTGCGGTTCCACGCCGGTCACCTCCCCGCCCGCCTGCAGGACGCTCTCCGCGATTTCCCCCATCAGACCGCTGCGGGAGCCGCCGTAAACCAGCGCGTTTCCGCTTTCGCCTATCCACGTGCCCAGCTCCCGGACAGCCTCTTTCAGTGCCGGGTCTTTGCCTTCCAGCGCGCCGAGGTATACCGTTATGTTCATGTATGGAACCCATCCTTTCCTTCTGCGGCAGTTGACCTCCGCGGATGCGCTCATTATACCACATTTTCGCCTGATTTTCAAGGGGGATGAGGGGCTTTTGGTGGCGCCTGTTCCGCGCGTCTCCGACATTCCGGAAAGTGCCGCAAACCGCAGGGGCGCCGGGGGTGCTCCCGGAAAACCAATGCTGCTCCCGGTTCAGGCACGGGGATGCAAGGGGCGAAGCCCCTTGCATAAAAAAGCTAAGGATCTCCCCCTTACCCAGCGGGAAAGGAGGTCGGGGGTCTATCCTTTCCCTTCGGGGAAGGGGGGCAAAAGATTTATGCGAGGTCGGGGAGGGTCGGAGACAGCAGGGGCAGGCACCCCCAAAAAACGTCTGGATACAACGGGTCGGGCAGATAACGCAGAAATCAAGCCCCTGCGCCACCCAACACCCCCGCGCCGCAAAAAAGCCAAATCCCCCTTGCTTTCCCCGCCGGAATGTGCTATAATGAACGGGAAAAATGTCGGTGCCGGGACGCGGCGCCCCGGAAGAAAGGACAGACAACCATGAAGGTGGAACTGCGAAATCTGACAAAGGTGTTTCCCGCCAGAGACAAAAAGTCCGGCGAACCGGTCGTGGCGGTGGATCACTTCAATTTCACCATCCCGGACGGAGAACTGATCGGATTGCTGGGACCCTCCGGATGCGGCAAGAGCACCACGCTGTATATGATTTGCGGACTGCTGGAACCGTCGGAGGGACAGATCCTGTTCGGAGAGGACGACGTGACCGACCTGCCGCCGGAGGAGCGCGGCGTGGGTCTGGTGTTCCAGAACTACGCCCTGTACCCGCACCTGACAGTGCGGCAGAATATCCTGTTCCCGCTTCAGAATTTCAAGGGCGCGGACAGACTGTCCAAGGAGGAGATGAACCGCCGGACAGAGGACGCGGCGCGCTTGGTGCAGATCGAGTCCCTGCTGGATCGCAAACCCGCCGAGCTGTCGGGCGGACAGCAGCAGCGGGTTGCCATTGCGCGGGCATTGGTCAAGCGACCGCGCGTCCTGCTGCTGGATGAGCCGCTGTCCAATCTGGATGCACGGCTGCGCCTGCGGACGCGCGAGGAAATCAAGCGCATTCAGCGCGAGACCGGCATTACGACCGTGTTCGTCACGCACGACCAGGAGGAGGCAATGTCCATCTCCGACCGCATTGTGGTCATGAAGGCGGGTGTCGTGCAGCAGATCGGCAAGCCGCAGACCGTGTACGACGCGCCGGTCAACCTGTTTGTCGCTCGCTTTCTCGGGACGCCGCCCATCAATGTGTTTACGGGTCGCGTGGAAGACGGCGCCCTGTACATCGGCAGTGACCGGGTGCTGGATGTGCCGGGACAGCCGGATCGCGCCGTTTGGGTCGGTGTGCGTCCGGAGGGCTTCCTGCCGGATGCGGAGGGCGGACTGCACTGCGCCCTGTCCGGAACCGAGGTTATGGGACGGGATACCAGTCTCATTGTCACGCATCCCGCCGCGCAGAATCCGACCGTCCGCGCCATTATCAATGCCGACACCTGCCCGGTTCTGACCGGGGGCGAGGTGCGTTTCTCGCTCAAGCCGCACAAGGTGCTGGTGTTTGACCGGGACACGGAGGAGCGGGTGTTCTGACTGCATGGCGGTGCCTGACGTTATCGGCATTTTTTCTGCCCTCGACTGAACTTTTCTGCCCCCATCCCCCCCCGACCCGCGCTCGCAGAGCGCTCTTCCCACTCCGGGGAAGGGGGAGATTTTCAGTTTTTTTATGCAAGGGGCTTCGCTCCCGGCATCCCCTACATCCGTGCCGATCGGGACACGGCGTATCGGGAGGCTTCCGGTACCCAGCGGGGACTTGTCCCGCGTCTCCGGCTCTCCCCGACCTCGCATAAATCTTTTGCCCCCTTCCCCGTGGGGGAAGGGGGACGGGGGGGCGGGGGGATGGGGCGAAAAGGATTAACCGGGTGCTGGGCAAAGCAGACAACGCTGGGGACGGACGCCCCCGGGGGCAAAGCCCCCAAAAAATGCAACCCCCCCGCCCGCAAAGCGGACGGGGGGGTTGCGCCGCCCGTGAGGGCGTCACCACGGGGAGGCGCTGACAGAATCAGCCTTCCCTTAAATTCAGTGCTTCTTCTTCAGAGCAACGGCAGCAGCCGCAGCGCTCAGCAGAACGGCAACGGCACCGGCACCGATGGCGGAAGAGCAGCCGCTCTTCGCAGCAGCGGTGGTAGCCTCAGCCTTGGTCGCGGTGTCCGGAGCAGAGGTGGCCGCAGGCTCGGCAGTGGTCGCAGGCTCAGCGGAGGTCGCAGGAGCAGCCGTGGTCACAGGGGGCTCGGTCACAGTCTCGGGAGCACGGGTGCCCTCGGTTTCATCGCTCTTCAGAACCTGAATGCCCGAATCCTCGGCGAAGGTCATACCCTCGTGCCACTTCAGAACCAGGTTGACACCGTTATCCTTTGCAGTCCAGGTCACGGAAGGCGTACCGTCATCATTGGCAGCGCCCTTGGTGGTACCGGCAGCCCAGCTGATGCTGCCCAGATTTTCCTGGTCATCGCGGTTCAGGTAGTACAGCGCGCAACCGATCTTCAGATCCTGGGAAGGACCGATGGAAGCCTTGCGGTAGAATGCGGGGTCATACAGCTTGTATTCACAGTCGGAAGCCAGACGGTTCCAGGTGATGGAGAACTCTGCGCACCAACCGGTTTCGGTCAGACCGGCAGCACCGGTAGCACCGGCATACTCGTTCTCGTCGCCGGGATCCTCGATACCGTCATAGATCAGACCGTCGCGGTCGGACTCCTGACGCATGAACTGCAGAGGCTGGATGTCGTCCGCAGAGCCGAGCATGGAGAAGGAGTAGAAAATGTTCTTCGGGTTAGCCAGGGCGTCACTGCCGTAAGCATCCATGTAGTCGCCCAGGTTGCGTCCCCAGTCCACGCAGATCTGGAACGCGTCGCCGTTGTAAGCACCGGGGTTGTTGCCAACGACGGCGTGCGGGTCGGTGATGTAGAAGCCGACATACAGTCTCTCGCTGTCAGCCACGAAGTACGCGGTCAGGGACCAGTTCTCGGGCATGGTGGTGCTGTCGCCGACCCACGCAGCCATGTTGCGGGGCTCGACCTTGTAGGGGGTATAGCCTGCAGCTACCCAGTCATCCATCTTGCCGTCGAAGGTAATCTTGCTCTTTACAGCAGGATCCCATCCGATTTCAAGGTCGCCGACCTCAGCGAAGTCATCCTGCGTGGTGCCCCATGTAGTGGCGCCCGCAAGAATCGTGCAGGTCGCCAGCATCATGACGACGCTCAGGACGATTGCAAGTGTTCTTCTCATTGTTTTTTCCTCCGTATCTCAGTTGTTTTTTGGGGTGATTTGTCCGGCACCCGGGCGGCCTCCCCGTTTGCCGGCAAACTGAATGAAGACCGACCGCCGCCCTCCGGGGGGGCAGCACCAGCGTCGGTGCTTCGATGCCTTTTCATTATAGCATTCTCCCCCCCGTTTGTCAACGGGTTTTCCGAAAAGTTTTCGGATTTTTTTTGCTTTTTGTGCTGCCGTTTGTACATGGTGCACAAGGCGCGGATTTGTTTCTGTGCAAGTCAGACAATGGGTGGGTTGGGGCGGGGGATTTTTTGTTACAGTTCGGGGTGGAGGAACGGGGGACGGGGGATTGCCCCGGCTCCTCCTGCAGTTCGTGGCACCTTTCCGGAACGCCAGGGGCAGCACCCTGCAGAACAAAAGACCCCCGGCTTTCGCCCGGAGGTCTTTTATCTGTTCACTTTTGCACATCGGCGCGGCAAATCAGCAAGAAAGCTCCTTATACAACCTCAATGTGGCTCCATGCGGTCAGCCCGGTTTCGTCCGTCACTTCCGCACGGACAAAGGTTTCCCCTTCCTTGAAAGTGTAGGTTGCCTCGGTCAGATCCCTGCCGCGCAGGACGCGCCCGTCCGTCCAGACCAGATTGGACAGAAAAACGATTTTGGCGGCAGGCGTACAGCGCACCCGCACGGTGTCCCTGTCCGCCCGCTCCAGATGAACCTCCGGTCCCATGGTCGCATAGAATCGGTTCTCGCGGATTGTCCGCAGAAGCCCCACGGAATCCACGGAATCCGCATCCGCCATGATCATGCCCCGGAATTGGTCGCCGTCATAGAAGTGGGTGTCGTCTGTGGCAATCAGGGGCGGGCACAGCCCGCGGGTCGCCACTTCGTCAATCAGAACGCCGGAATAGGGCCGGTCGGACATTCCCCACGCCGAGACTGAATTGTAAATTTCGGTCGCCTCAAAGCTGCCGAGCTGATAGAACTGCTCCGGTGTGTTCAGGCTCCACGCGGGATGCGCCAGCACGGCGATACCGCCCGCGCGATGTATTTCCTTGATGACAATACGCGCTTTCTCCAGCGGAGACAGACGCACATCGTTGTACAGCGCCTTGGTCAGCACCGGCTGCCGGGTGCAGTCCAGCCCGAGAATGTGGAAAACGCCCTCCGCGCTGTTTCCCCCGCCGACGTTGAATTCACAGCCGGACAGAATGCGCAGTGTATGCGGGGTGCCGTCCGGCAGGCTTCCCGTATATTCGCCCGCCTCGCCCCACACCCAGTGGTCGGTCACGGCGAGCATATCATACCCCGCGCGTGCGTAAGCGGCGAGCACTTCTTCGTACGGAAGGCGTCCGTCCGAGCGGGTCGTGTGGCAGTGCAGATTGATTTTATACCGTCTCTTTCCGGTCAGATCCGTAAACATACTGTTTTATTCTCGCTTTCTGCGGGGAGATTCCCCCCCGGTTCCCATTATACTACAAAAAAAATTTCCGCGCAAGCGTCAAAATGACGGAAGATGTGGCAGCAGCGCTTACTTTTTTGGATGCCGGAACCGCGCGGTATGCCTGTGCCGTCCCGGTATTCCCGGGGTGTGGCTTGCTCGCCTGAAAAAGCACCGGAGGGGCAGGGAAAATCAGCCGCGGGTGGGGCGTTGTGCCGGGGGTGGCGGGCGGACGGAGCGTTCACTCCTCCCCGCGCCGCTGTTTGGGATAGCGTCGCGGCTCCTCTGTTTCGCCGAGCAGGTAGTCTACGCTGGTGCCGTAGAAACGCGCCAGCTTTATCAGAATGGCGGTTGGAATGTCATTCTCCCCGGTTTCATACTTGGAGTAGCCTGTCTGCGACATGGACAGCATCTTTGCCACCTGCGTCTGCGTCAGGTCGCGGTCCTCCCGCAGGTCACGGACTCTTGGATACATCGGTCGTCTCCTTTGACTTTTTTACAATATCATAATTTAATCTGTTTCAGGGTATTGACATATAACCTGAAACAGGTTATAATAGAAAAAAGGAGAGAAAAACGCGATCCTTTGTTCAAAATAAAAAAACAGAACAGATTTGAAGGAGAAAACGTATGAAAACAGCAGCTAATGTATTTTTGATTCTCAATCTTGTGTGGCGTATACCGTATGCGTTGTTCTGCATAATCGGAGGCAGCTGCGGAACCGCGCTCGGCTCTGCCGCAGGGCTCGGTGCAGCAGAAGGAATTGCCGTGGGCGTAGCTTACGGTGTGTTTTTTGCTTGGATTGTTCCCGGTGTTATCTTCGATATTATTGGCTTGAATAAACTGAATAAAGCGGTCTGCAAGGCGGATGTTCCTGTGTGGCTGGGTGTATGCGTCCTTATTTTCGGCAGCCTGCTTGGAGGTATCTTCATCCTTTGCACCTCGGATAAGGATTTCGCTCCCACTTATGCGCCGACATACAGCCAGAATGTTCCCCCGGCACAGCCGTACAACGGGTATTATCCGGGCGCTCCTGCCGGACAGCAGAATCCCTATCAGAACCCGTACCAGAATCCGAATCAGCAGGTGTACCAGAATCCATACCAGAATCCGGGGCAGCCCGTAAATCAGAACCAGAACCCGAACCAGCCGGTATATCAAAACCAATACCAGAACCCGAGTCAGCCTGTAAATCAAAATCAGAACCAGTACCCGAATCAGACCGTAAATCAGAATAGTTATCCCAACGCGAACGGAACTGCACAGGAAAACGCGCCCCAGCCTGCGCCGGACGCGGCGAATTCCGCAGACAGCAACACGAATGCCTGACCAGTCAGCGCTTCCCTGAATATTGATTCTTTGCATGGAGGATACACCATGAGAATACTCGTTCTCCTCGTTGTTCTTGTCTACATCATATCCCCGCTTGATTGCGTTCCCGGGCCAATTGACGATGTTGTTGTTGGAGTTCTCGGGGTAGCGTATGAAATATTGCGAAAGCGTAAAAACAAGTAAAAAGAAAAAGATGTTTCACCTCCGCGTCAACGAACAGTTTGAAATTCAACCGCACCGTTGACAGTGGGCAAAAATCCAACTTCCCGTATAGTCATCCGTCACACAAAGCAAAGCCCACGGTCAAAAAAATTCAGAAATCTTTCAAATTGCCCTTGACAAAATTGCCGGAAGGCTGTATAATGGGCGTAATCGTGCAGGATGTCTGCAACAGCAGCTGCACAAAAAGAATTGAGGTATTACATGTACACTGACAAGACTTTGGTCTGCAAGGATTGCGGACGGGAATTCGTTTTTTCTGCCAGCGAGCAGGAGTTTTATGCAGAAAAGGGCTTTGAGAACGAGCCGCAGAGATGCCGGGACTGCCGGGCTGCCCGCAAGGCAAACCGCGGTCAGGGCAACGGTCGCCCCATGTTCGACGCTGTCTGCGCCGAGTGCGGCAAGCCCTGCAAGGTTCCCTTCGAGCCTCGCAACGACCAGCCCGTGTTCTGCAGCGAGTGCTTCAAGAACCGGAGAGGTTAAAAGGCGCTGATTGTTCAGCACCTTCTTAAGAAGCGCTGACGGAATGCCGCGCACGGTACCGGACGGTACCGGCGCGGCATTTGTGTACCTTCCCGGAACGCCCGACGCCCCGCGGTCCTGCCTGTACCCTCAAGAATATTCGATTTTTTGCAAAAACCCCTTGACAAACAGTCCCCTTTTCGGGTATAATACAATGGTCATTGCCGATGTGTGTATCTATGCCCGCCGCATGGACGGCTTCCGGAACACAGGACGGTAAATCTTACAAGGAGGTGCCACCATGCTCAGAACTTACCAGCCCAAGAAGCGCCAGAGAAAGAAGGAGCACGGCTTCCGCAAGAGAATGAAGACTGCCGACGGCAGACACGTTCTCAAGAGAAGACGCGCGAAAGGTAGAAAAAGACTGACCTATTGATTCCTTCCGCATGCCGGCGTGCGCCGGTTCGGGAGAGGACACTGGTTGTCTGCGGGCGCGAGGCGTCCGGATGAGCTTCACCGCATAAACCACCGAGATCGGATAGACCAAGAGAGCGCAAGCGCCGTCTGGCTGTCTCGCCTCGGTGTTTTTTGACGGACGACTGCCCGCGGGTGCAGAAAGACCCGTACTGCTATGAAAGAAATCGCAATTCGGGAAAATCATCTGTACCAGAAGGTATTCCGACGGGGCAGACGTGCCGGGGGGAGACTGGTTTCGGTCTGCGTCCTCCGGGATCTGTCCGCCAACCGCCTGCGCCGGGCAAACCCGCGCGGGCAGACTGTCAACCGCATCGGGCTGTCCGTTCCCAAACGGGAAAGCGGCGCCATCGGGCGTAACCGTGTCAAGCGCATCATCCGGGAGGGGCTGCGGCAGGTTTCGCGCGAGCGTCCGCTCAGAACAGGCTATCTCATCGTCATCGCCGCCCGACCCGGCATCGAGAAACGGAAAAGCACCGAGGTTGCCGCAGAGCTGCGCTACCTGTTCCGCAGGTTGGATATGTTCCGCCCGGAGCCGGATACGCCGCCGGATGGCACAGACAGCGGCACGGTATGAAGCGCGTCTGCATGGCGCTGATCCGTTTTTATCAGCGCGCACTTTCCGCACGCAAGCCTTATCCCACCTGCCGCTTTACCCCTACCTGCTCCGCTTACGCCTACGAGGCGTTTGAAACGCGGGGCTTCTTCGCCGGATTTGTCCTGACGCTGTGGCGCCTTTTGCGCTGCAGTCCCCTTTCGCCGGGCGGCTACGACCCCGTACCCCGCACCGGTTTCCGCACCATGCCCCTGCGCTGGAGCAAGTACGACCCCAAGCCCCCGGCGGACGAGCCGCCCGACGGCGACGCGGACAGCCCCGCAGAGGATGTTTCCCCGACCCCGCAGGACACCGACAGCGACCGGGAGGCCGACGTGTGACAGTCCCGGCATTCATAACGGAGATACAGCGGTCAGAATCAGAGGAACCGCGCCCGATCCGCGCCCCGCTTTGCGCGTTGCATCGGAGGAAACAGGAAAGGAACCCACGATAATGATGAAACAGTCGAATACACGCACCCTTACCCGCGCCATTTTGTTCCGGGCAGGACTTATTCTCCTGACCCTGGCGATTCTGGGCGGGGTGCTGGTCAGCTGCGCCGGCGGAACCGTCACGCAGTCGCTGACCCTCAATAAGGAAGCCATCACGCCGAGTGAGGAAAACGGCAACGCCATGAACAAGGAGCAGCTGAGCACGCTGGCGGAGAACATCCAGAAGAACTCCGCCGCCGTGACCATCCGGCAGCAGCTGGTCGCTGCCCTGAACGGGTACGACATGACCGCAGACGGCTTTGACGATGCCAATCTGCCGGAGGCACAGCCGGACAAAAGCGTGGAGTTCGCGCTCCATGTGCTCAAGTCCGAAAAGTACAAGGTCGAGGTGTACGAGTCCGCCGACAGCATGACGCAGGCGGATCTGGAAATGCTGGTCAACAGCTTCCGCACGACCGTCACGCTGGAGGAGAACATCAGCTTCCTGACGCGCATCCTGATGTGGATTGCCGTCGCCTTTGAGTGGATGATCCGCGTGCTGGGCTTCGGCAACTTTCTGCTGGGTACCGTGTTCTTCGCCATTGCGGTGGAGATTGTCATGCTGCCCATTGCCATCATCCAGCAGAACAACGCCCGCAAGCAGGCACGCTTCCGCCCCAAGGAAATGGCAATCCGCAAGAAGTACGCCGGGCGCAACGACCAGGCGACCATGCAGGAGATGCAGCGCGAGATTCAGGAGATGTACCAGAAGGAAGGCTACAACCCTATGAGCTCCGGCTGTCTGCCGCTGCTCGTCTCCCTGCCGATCGTGTTTGCCCTGTACTATGTGGTCATTGACCCGCTGAAGTACATGATGGGCTGTCCCACCGAGCTGGCAAGCGCCCTGACGACCTTCGCCACCACGCCCCGCGCCGCAGGCGGTCTGGGTCTGACGCTTCAGTCCAACCGCGGTACCATTGAGATTCTGTCCCACATCCGGGAGATGGGCGTATCCAGTCTGGAGCCGCTCCAGAGCTTCCGCTTCTTCACCAACGGCGCAGACTGCTATGCCAAAATCAGCGAGGTGCTCACCAGTCACAGCATCCCGGACTTCAGCATCGGTTCGCTCAACTTCGGCCTGACCCCGGATATCGCGCATCCGAGCCTGCTGTTGCTCCTTCCCGTGCTGACCTTTGGTGTCTACTTCGGCACCTCCAAGCTGACGCGCAAGCTGTCCTACCAGCCCACCACCGCCAATGACCCCGGAATGGGCTGCTCCAACACTGTCATGGATATTTCCATGCCGCTGATGTCTGCCGTGTTCACGCTCTGGGTACCCGGCGCGGTCGGTCTGTACTGGGCAATCAAGAGCATCGTGGGACTGGGCAAGCAGTGGATTATGAGCAAGGTCATGCCGCTTCCCACCTTTACGGAGGCGGATTACAAGGCGGCGGAGCGCGAGCTTTCCGGAAAGAACAAGAACAAGCCGGTCAAGAAGAACGGCACCCGCAACCCCAACGTGCGCTCCCTGCACCACATTGACGACGAGGATTACGAAACGCCCGCCAAGACGGCATCGAATAGTAAGCCGGCGGCACCGGCGACCGACACCGGAAAGCCTGATGAGACAGCCGCCGGAACCATGATGGGCGAGGGCGCAGTGCTGAAGCAGGATGTTTCCGCCGAGGAGCGGCGTGCGAACCGGAAAAAGAAGAAGGGCGGAGATGCAGCCGCCGAAACAGACAAGCAGGATGAGGTAAACGGACATGAAGAAGGAAATTGAAGTCAGCGCTAAGACAAAGGAAGAAGCCATCGCCCAGGCGGTCGCCGAGCTGGGCGCACCGGGCGAGTCGTCGCTGGTCATCACGGTGGTGCGTGAGGCACGCAAGGGATTTTTGGGCTTCGGCGCCGTGGATGCCGTGATTCATGCGGTCTATCAGGTTCCGGACGAGCCTGCCGTTGCGGCGGCTCCCGCCGGGGAGGACAGCGAACCTGACGCCGCATATGCCGCATCCGCGCCGCGCGCGGAGGGCGGAGCACGCTCCGACAGACCCCGCCGCTCGCGCGGCGACCGCCGGGGACGCCCCGCACGGGCGCCGCACCCGGAGACGGATACGGAGGAGGTGCCGGAGGCACCCGCCCGTCCGCGTCCGGAGCCGATTGATCCCGCGACCGCAACCGCGAGCGAGCAGATGGCATACCGCTTTATCTGCAAGCTGGTGGAGGATATGGGGCTGTCCGGCGTGACGGTCGCCATGCATCCCGGAACCAATGACGACATGGTTGTCACGGTGGACGGCAAGGAGGCGGGCGTGCTGATCGGGCACCACGGCGACACGCTGGACGCCCTGCAGTACCTTGCCAATCTTGCCGCCAACCGCAAGGAGGAGGGCGAGAAGCGCGAGTACGCCCGCATCACCGTGGACGTGGAGGACTACCGCGCCAAGCGCGAGGAGGCACTCCGTGCGTTGGCACGCCGCAAGGGCGCACAGGTGCTCAAGTACAAGAAGAGCATCATGATGGAGCCCATGAACCCCTACGAGCGCCGCATTATCCACTCCGAAATCCAGACGATGGAGGGGATTTCCACCAATTCCATCGGCGCCGAGAACAACCGGCGCGTGGTGATTTTCCTGGAGGCGGAGGGAATGCCCACCGCCGGCATCCGCCCTGCCGAGAGCAAGGGGGATAAGCCCGCCGGGGAGAAGACGGGACGCAGCCGCCGGCGCCGCAAGCCGAAGTCCGAGCGGACGGTAGACCCGCTGGCACCGGCGACCCGCCGGGATCCGCAGCCGTCGCTGTTCGGCGAGGACGACGAGCACGACCCGTTTGACATCGACCTGTCTGCCGCTCTGCCGCCCGAGGAGGACGCGGACGGGGATGCACTGGAGGCTGAGGTCACGTCCGACGCCGCCGACGTGCGCGACACGGACGCCGAATAAACGGCAAAAGGTAAGCGTCAAACGCAAGGAGGGCAGACTTCCCGCCGGGAAGTCTGCCCTCCTTTTGGGAGGAAGTATGAGTACGTACGCTTTTTTTGACACCGTTGCCGCCGTCTCCACGCCCTTCGGGAAGGGTGGCGTGGCGGTTATCCGGCTGTCCGGCGCGAAGACGGCGGCAATCGCCGCCCGGCTGTTCCGCCCGCGCTCCGGAAGAGTGCTGACCGACTATCCCGCCCGGCAGGCGGTCTGGGGGGACATCCTGTCCCCGGACGAGCCGGGGCGGGTGCTGGACGACGGGCTGTGCACCCTGTTCCCGGCGCCGCATTCCTTCACGGGGGAGGATGTGGCGGAAATATCCTGCCACGGCGGCGTGCTGGTCACGCGCAGCGTGCTGGACGCCTGCCTACGGGCAGGTGCCCGGCAGGCGCTGCCGGGTGAGTTCACGCGCCGGGCGTTCCTGAACGGGCGGCTGTCGCTGGATGAGGCTGAGGCGCTGGGAAACCTGCTGGAGGCGGACAGCGACGAGCAGCTGCGACTGTCCCGCTCCGGCATGAATGGGCACCTGTCGCGGGAAACCGAGGCGATATATGCCGCCCTGTGCCCGGTGCTGGCGAATCTGGAGGCGGGCATGGACTTCCCGGAGGAGGATCTGACCGAGCTGACCCCGGCGGAGCTGGCGGCGGCTGTCGCGGAGGCGGAAGGGCGTGTCAGCCGCCTGCTGGCGACCTACCGCACCGGGCACGCCATCGCGGAGGGAATCCCGACCGCCATCTGCGGCGCACCCAACGCCGGAAAAAGCTCACTGTACAACCGGCTGGTGGGGCGGGATGCCGCCATTGTGACGGCGATTGCGGGTACAACGCGCGATGTGCTGTCCGAGACGGTGACGCTGGGGCGCGTGACCCTGCGCCTGTCGGACACGGCAGGACTGCGCGAGAGCCGGGACGAGGTGGAGCGCATCGGGATAAGCCGCGCCCGCGCCGCGCTGGAAGCGGCGGAACTGGTGCTGTGGATTGCCGACCCGACCGACCCGGCGGATACCGGCGCGGCGGAGGCGGCAGCCTTCGACGAGGTGCCTGATAAGGCTGTTATCCGGATATATACCCGCGCCGACCTCCTGCCGCACCCTCTGCCGACCGGGGACGGCTGGCTGTATATCTCGACCGAAACCGGGGAAGGGATGGATGCCCTGCGTGAGGAGGTGGAGCGGCTGTTCATTGACGGTGCCCTGCGCACGGACGAGGATGCGGTGGTGTTCAGCGCCCGGCAGGCGGCGGCGCTTTCGGGCTGTGCTGATGCACTCCGCCGTGCCGCCGGAAGTCTTGCCGCCGGACTGACCGCCGACATCTGTGCGGAGGACATGCGGGAGGCGCTGGACGCGCTGGGCGACGTCTGCGGACGCAACGTGCGCGAGGACGTCGTGTCCGAGATATTCTCCCGCTTCTGCGTCGGGAAATAAGTGCCGCGTGCCCCGAAAAAAAGGAAACCCGCCGGTGCGCTCTGCGCACCGGCGGGTTTCCCTTTGACAATCACAGTGCCTTCTGGTAGTAGAAAACGTCCAGGACGCGCCCGAACTTGACGGCAACGCCGGACAGCGTACCGACGCGGACAAACCCGTGCCGCTCGTGGAAGGCGCAGGACGCAGCATTCTCGCCCGTGATGATGGAAATCAGCACCGTGATGCCGCACGCGCGCCCTGCCTGCTCAACGGCTTCCAGCATCCGGGCACCGATTCCGGCGCCCCGCGCGTCCGCGTCCACATACACCGACAGATCGGCGGTGTGGCGGTATCCGCTCCGGGGATTGAAGGCGCTGAGGTAGGCGAAGCCGAGCACCTGCCCCGCCTCCCCGCACGCGACCAGAAACGGGTAGCCGCCGGACAGTACCGACTGCACCCGCGCCTCGTACTGGGGCACGGACAGCGCCTCCTCTTCCAAGGTGAAGGTGGTCGTGCGCACATAGCGGTTGTAAATGGCGACGCAGGCGGGAATGTCGGCGGATGTAACGGCGCGTACCGTGATGGGTGTGACGGGCATGGGAAAGTCTCCTTTCGGATTAGCTGCCGGCTGCGAGAGGCGGAGGCTGCCGCCTGCGGCAACCGGCAGAAATAGCGTCAGATATGCAAAATCCCGCACTTGTGTGCGGGATTTTGGTGGGGGATGGTGGATTCGGACCACCGAAGTCAGAGACAACAGATTTACAGTCTGCCCCCTTTGGCCACTCGGGAAATCCCCCATATGGAGCTGGTGAACGGAGTCGAACCATCAACCTGCTGATTACAAATCAGCTGCTCTGCCATTGAGCCACACCAGCATTGACCGTTCGATCTGACAGCACATCAGCGGAACGGTGACATTATATCACATCGCTGTGAATTTGTCAAGGGGTTTTCGGAAAAAATATACCGTCGGCGGCATTTCCTTTCCGGTGCCGCGTCCGCGGCGGGGCGCGATACGCACGGGCGGCGGGAGCGTGGGGCGAGCCGCCCCGGCGGCTTGCCCCACGCTCCGCGCTTTCTGCCCGGAAGTCGTATTACCAGATACGACGGTAGATCTCCATGACCTCCTCCTTGAGGGGGCGGCGGGGGTTGGTGGCGGTGCAGCCGTCGGCAAGCGCGGCTTCCGCCATGGATTCGATTGCCGCCTCGTACTGCTCCTTCGTAATCTTGCCTGCCGTGGCGGCGGAGACGGACTTCGGAATATTCATTTCCTCGTTGAGGAAGTGGATGTAGCTGATGAGCGAGCGGACGGTCGTGACCTCGTTGAGGTTGTTCACGCCCAGAATGCGCGCCATGTTGCAGTACTTGCGCACGCAGGCGGGATACTCGCCCTGCGAACGCGACACGGGACCAATACCGGTATTGTACTCCACAATATGGGGGAGCAGGATGGCGTTGGCGCGTCCGTGCGGAATATGGAAGCGTGCGCCGAGCTGGTGCGCCATGCCGTGGTTCAGACCCAGCGATGCCGAGTTGAACGCCAATCCTGCCAGACAGGAGGCGATGTGCATCTTGCGCCGCGCGTGCGTGTCCTGATTGCTGCAGTAGGAACGGTACAGGAACTGTCCGATGATCTCCACAGCCTTCTCCGCCAGAGCGCCGGAGAACTCGTTGTTGTTGACGCTGACATACGCCTCCAGTGCGTGGGTCAGCACGTCCATGCCGGTGTCTGCCGTGACCGATGCGGGCACGCTCTTGACCAGCTCCTCGTCCAGAATCGCCTCGTCGGGCGTCAGGCTCTCGTCAACCAGCGGGTACTTGCGCCCGGCGGCGGGATCGGCGATGACGGCAAAGGAGGTCACTTCACTGCCGGTGCCGCTGGTGGTGGGTACGGCAATGAGGCGGGGGGCGTAATCCTTGTTCATTCTGCCCGCGAAAATGCGGATTGCCTTGGCGGTATCAATAGCGGAGCCGCCGCCGACCGCGACGATGCAGGGCGCCTTCTTCTCCGAGATGGCGGCGATGCCGTTGATGACCTTCTCGATGGGCGGGTCGGGCACAACATCGGTGAAGATGTCAAACTCGATGCCTGCGCGGGTCAGCGGATCCGTGACCAGCTTAATCATGCCGGAGGAGACAACGAAGGGGTCGGATACGATGAAGACCCGATCGTAGTGCAGCTGGGACAGCCTGTCCAGTGCCCGTTCGCCGAAGTAGACTTCTGTGTTTACGTGAAATTCTTTCATGGGTATGCATATCCTTTCGTCGGATGGTTTATATAAACATAATGAATGGAAACAAATGGATCATGCGTCGGCGTTGCTTGCGACGGCACGTTCTGCCATGCGCAGGAGCCGCGCACGGAGCCAGTCCGGCTCCAGAATGCGGATGCCGGAGCGTGCAGTCAGGATAGCGCACAGGAACCGGTCGATGTTGTGAAACTCGCACAGATAGGTACCCTTCCGCTCGCGGGACAGAATGTAACTCCGCATTTCCAGAACCGTCAGCCTGTCCTCAATCTTCAGAACGGCAGTATAGGGAATCTGGCTCTGGATGATTACGTTGTCCGCCTCCGGCTGCGCGGCGTCGCCCGCCGTGTCGTCAAACCGCTGCTCCCGGGTATGCGACCGGGACTCGTCGTTCTCGGACACCAGCATCACCGGCAGGGAGAACGGCGCCGTGTACGCATAGCCCTGCCGCCCGATGTCGTAGCGCAGGGGGGCGCCCAGTTGCTTGCGCAGGTATGTGATGTCGCGCTGCGCCTGCCGCACGGATATATGAAACCGCTCGGACAGCTGCACCGCGTTGGGGTAGGTTTTCCGCGTAAGCTCCTCGTGGAACCACTGGATGCGGATGTAGGGGGACGCTTTCATGGCGCTCATGACGTTCACCGCGTCGCGCAGACTCACGCCTGCGGCGGCAGGTCGCCCGCCACACTGCCGCTGTTCCGGTTGCTGTCACTGTCACTGCCCCCGTCCCGGCTGTCGGCGTCGGTCGGCTCTGCGCCGCCCGGCACTTCCGGGGTTGCGGTATCCGAAGATCCGGCGTCCTCAGCCCCGGCGGAAACAAATACGCACTGCGCCAGCCGCAGCAGCATATACACGCCCATCAAGACGGAAAAGCACAGGAAGACGAAGTACAGCTGACCGCCCTCGGGACGTCCGGCGGGGATGAACCCGGCAATCCGGGCAATTACGCAGGGTGCCGCGCCCGCCACACCGAAAAATGCGGCGGCGGACAGAACGCTCAGCGCCAGACGCGGCGCCGGCTTCTCCAGCAGCATACGCAGATCGGCTGTCATGCCCAGCATGGCACCGGCGCAGGCAAACTGCACCGTCAGCTTGACCGGACTGTTCATGGTGACGTAGGGGTCATTGTAGGTCAGTCCGATGATGAGCATACAGAGCAGAATCACGGCAAAGCCGAGCACGCCACGCGCGCTCCGACTGCCCGCGCCGAGCACGGCAAGCAGGAAATGTGCGGCGGAGCACAGCGCAAGCACCGTGCACAGGACGGATACCGTACCCTTGACGGAGCTGATCAGAAGGAAGAACGGCGTTGTCATCGCGCAGGCAATCAGCGGAAGGACGGCGAGCGAATCGCGCCCGGCGTCGCGGTGCGGCGCGGGAAGAATTCCCTCCGGAATCAGCATTCCGCAGACTGTCGGAATCAGCACGGCGCAGAACGCCAGTATCCGGTACACGACCGTCACGGTGCCGCTGCGAAAATACCCGATGTCCCCGTCATAGCCCGTGCAGAAAGCCACGGTGCGCAGGCAGGCTGCCGCCAGCGTCAGCGCTGCAACCGACCAGAAAGCAATGCGGGGGAGCACACGCGCCTTGTTCATGACAGATACCTTCCTTTACATAGTGGCTCAGAGTGACAGCACCGCGGCACCCTGCCTGCTCTCTGCGTTCATCCACATATTATACCGCGCATATGTGAACAAACTGTATCGGAAAGCGCGATTGGAAAACTTTTTTTACGATTTTTGCTTTCCGGACGAGCCCTGTTCGGAGCACTATTGAAAATGCACAAACGAGGGCACGAAAATGGCGGAAAATTTTCATGCAAGCCGGGCGCAAAATCTCGGATTTCTCTTGCAATCACCGGCGAATTATGGTATAATTGCGAAGCTTGATGTGCGTAGATGTGAGAGGTTGCCTGCCGGTTTACCGAGACCGGACAGGGGAATTTTCACGGAGTATGTCCGAAAATCGGGCGAAGCAGTTCAGCCTGCCGTCCGTGCGCACCCTGCTTGCCTTTGGAAAATGGCGGTTGACCGCCGTTTTTACAGGGGGTTCAGGAAACGCCCGGGAGCGTGCTGAATCGGTCAGCCCTCACTTCACACATCGTGCCGGGGAGTCAATTTTCTATATCGGTCAAGGAAATCCACGGTACGAAATCTGAAAAGGAGGCAGAAAAACAATGGCACTGAAAGAGAAGATCAGAGTCCGGCTCAAGAGCTACGATCACACCCTCATCGACACGGCAGCAGAGAAGATTGTCGCGGTGGCGAAGGCAAACGGCTGCGAGGTTTCGGGTCCCATCCCGCTCCCCACTGACCGCGAGATCGTTACCATCCTGCGGTCCGTCCATGTCAACAAGGACAGCCGCGAGCAGTTCGAGTACCGGACCCACAAGAGACTCATCGACATTCTGAAGCCGTCCCAGAAGACGGTGGACGCTCTGATGAACACGGAGCTGCCCGCCGGCGTTGAGCTGGAAGTCAGACTGTAATCAAGCCGTCTGACCCCGACCCAAAACCCGGATGCATCGCCGCAGCCGGTGCCGGAGCAAGACCGGCAAAACTTCCACCCGCGCCTGCCGCAGGCGCAGCAAAGACAACAGCCGAGGGAGAATTCTCCGGTTCGGCAACTTTGTAAGTCATGTTGACCGCCGCCGATGACGGCAGCCAACCAATAATTTACAGGAGGAAAACAGCAAATGAAAAAGGGCATTATCGGTAAGAAAATCGGTATGACACAGATCTTTGACGAGAACGGAAACGTGATTCCCGTTACCGTCGTGGAAGCTGGTCCCTGCGTGGTCGCTCAGAAGAAGACCACCGAAAACGACGGCTATGACGCCGTTCAGCTTGGCTTCATGGATGCGAAGGCGAAGCAGACAACCAAGGCTGAGAAAGGTCACTTCGAAAAGAACGGTCTCGGCGTCAAGAAGCACCTCAAGGAGTTCCGCTTCGACGACTGCTCCGGCTACAACGTGGGCGATGTCATTACGGTCGATACCTTCGCCGCAGGCGACAAGGTCGATGTTACGGGTATGACAAAGGGTCACGGTTTCTCCGGCGTGGTCAAGAGATGGGGCTGCCACAAGCTCAGAATGACGCACGGCGTGGGTCCTGTGCACCGCCAGCCCGGTTCCATGGGTGCAAACTCCACCCCGTCCCGTATTTACAAGAACAAGAGAATGGCAGGTCAGTACGGTAACGTGCAGGTCACGGTTCAGAACCTGAAGGTTGTCCGCATCGACACCGAAAAGAACCTGATCGCCATCAAGGGCGCCGTTCCCGGCGCCAAGGACGGCATCGTGTTCGTCCGCAACTCGGTCAAAGCGTAAGCGGAAGGAGGAAACTGAATCATGGCAAATGTAAAAGTATTTAACATGGCCGGCCAGGAGGTCGGAACCATGGAGCTGTCCGACGCCATCTTCGGCGCGGATATCAACGGAGCCGTCCTTCATGCCGCAGTGAGAGCGTACCTGCTCAACCAGAGACAGGGCACACAGTCCACGCTGACCCGCACCGAGGTTTCCGGCGGCGGCAGAAAGCCCTGGAGACAGAAGGGAACCGGTCGCGCCCGTCAGGGTTCCACCCGTTCTCCCCAGTGGACACACGGCGGCATTGCGCTGGGTCCCAAGCCCCGCAGCTACCGCACCGGTATGAACAAGAAGACCCGCAGAGCCGCTCTGTTCGGCGCTCTGTCGGCTAAGGTCGCGGAGGGTAAGCTCATCGTGCTGGACGATCTGACCTGCACTGAGTACAAGACCCGCCCGATGGCAACCATGCTGAACGCGCTGGGCGTGAACAGCCGTGCCCTGATCGTCATGCCGGAGGTCAATCCCTTCGCTGTGAAGAGCTGCGCGAACCTGCCCCGCGTCGAGACGTCGCTTGCCACCAACCTGAATGTCTATGAGGTCATGAAGGCAGACAAGATGGTCATCACCGCCGCGGCTGTCAAGAAGCTCGAGGAGGTATACAACAAATGAAAAGAATCGAAGATGTCATCATTAAGCCGGTGATCTCCGAGGCCTCCATGGATATGCTGTCCCAGGAGGACGGGAAGGCAAAGAAGTATGTCTTCCGCGTTCACTCCGCGGCAACCAAGCCCGAGATCGCAGCCGCCGTCGAGTATATGTTCGCCGGCGCCAAGGTGGCGAGCGTCAACGTCATCAACATGAAGAAGAAGCCGAAGCGCATGGGCGTCCATTTCGGATACACCTCCGAGTGGAAGAAGGCCATTGTCACCCTGAAGGCTGATTCCAAGCCCATCGAGTTCTTCGAGGGTCTGAACTAAGCGGAGGAGGTTGAAGAAATGGCCACGATTAAGTACAAACCCACAACACCCGCCAGACGGAATATGACGGTTCCCGCCTACGGTCAGATCATCACCAAGGATACGCCTGAGAAGAGCCTTGTCGTTATCAAGAAGAAGCACGCCGGACGCAACAGCTACGGCCGCATCACCGTCCGTCACAGAGGCGGCGGCAACAAGGTCAAGTACCGTATCATTGACTTCAAGCGCGCGGATAACACCCCCAACACTGTCATCGCCATTGAGTACGACCCCAACCGTACCGCCTACATCGCCCTGCTGCAGAATGAAGCCGGCACCAAGAGCTACATCATCGCGCCGGACGGTCTGAAGGTCGGCGATGTGATCTACTCCGGCGCCGATGCCGATATCAAGGTCGGTAACACGCTGCCTGTGGCGAACATCCCCACCGGTACCTTCATCCACAACATCGAGCTGTACCCCGGCAAGGGCGCGCAGCTTGCCCGTTCCGCCGGCGTTATGGCGCAGCTGATTTCCAAGGAAGGCGGCGTTGCCCAGGTTCGTCTGCCCTCCGGCGAGGTGCGCATCATCCGGCTGGATTGCAAGGCTACCGTCGGTCAGGTCGGCAACTTTGAGCATGACACCGTAAAGGTCGGTAAGGCAGGTAAGACCCGCCATAAGGGCATCCGCCCGACCGTCCGCGGTTCGGTCATGAACCCCTGCGATCACCCGCACGGTGGTGGTGAGGGTAAGTCCCCGATCGGTCATCCGTCGCCTGTTACCCCCTGGGGTAAGCCCGCGCTGGGTTATAAGACGAGAAACAAGAAGGCGCGTACCGACAAGTTGATCGTCAAGCGCAGAAACGCTAAGTAAGGAGGGAATATATCATGAGCAGAAGCTTGAAGAAGGCTCCGTATGTGGAAGCAAAGCTGTACGCACGGATTTGCGCCATGAACGAGAAGCATGAGAAGAAGGTGCTCAAGACCTGGTCGAGAGCATCCACGATATTCCCGGAATTTGTCGGACACACGATCGCAATTCACGACGGTAAGAAGCATGTTCCGGTGTATATCACCGAGGAGATGGTCGGACACAAGCTGGGCGAGTTCGCTCCCACCCGCACGTTCAAGGGCCACTCCGGAACCAAGACCGCGAACTCGTAAGGGAGGAGACTGAAACATGGAAGCAGTTGCATATCTGAAGCATGCCAGAATTTCCCCCCGCAAGGTGCAGATCGTTCTGGACCTCATCCGCGGCAAGGATACCGATACGGCTATGGCAATCCTGAAGAACACCCGCCGCGGCGCCTCTGAGTACCTGATTAAGCTGCTCAAGAGCGCAGTGGCAAACGCCGAGAACAATTTCCAGATGGACGCCTCGAAGCTGTATGTCTCCGAGTGCTTCGTTACCCCCGGACCTACCATGAAACGCATGCTGCCTCGTGCCAAGGGAAGCGCCGACCGCATCCTTAAGAGAACCAGCCATGTGACCATCGTGGTCAAGGAAAAAGACTGAGAAAGGGAGGCCAGAATCAATGGGACAGAAAGTCAATCCCCACGGCATGCGCGTGGGCGTCATCAAGAACTGGGACTCCAGATGGTACGCAAGTAAGGAATACTTCGGCGACACCCTCGTGTCCGACTACAAGATCCGCAAGTATCTGAAGAAGGCGCTGCAGGATGCCGGTATCCCCAAGATTGAGATCGAGCGCGACGCGCGCCGCGTGCGCGTGTTCATCCACTGCGCAAAGCCGGGTATGGTCATCGGCAAGGGCGGCAGTGAGATCGACAACTACAAGAAGGAGCTGGAGAAGATGACGGGAATGCCCGTCTCCCTCAAGGTCGTTGAGATCCGCCAGCCCGACCTGAACGCACAGCTTGTGGCAGAGAACGTCTGCTCTCAGCTGGAGCGCCGCACGTCCTTCCGCCGCGCTATGAAGATGGCAATCCGCAACACCATGCGGAACGGCGCAAAGGGTATCAAGATCGCCTGCTCCGGCCGTCTGGGCGGAGCCGAGATTGCCCGTGCCGAGCACTACCACGAGGGCACCATTCCGCTGCAGACCCTGCGTGCGGACATCGACTACGGCTTCTGGGAAGCCAACACCACCTACGGTAAGATCGGCGTGAAGGTCTGGATCTACAAGGGCGAAATCCTCAGCGAGGTCAACCGCTCCGCGGCTGCTGCTGACGGTGCTGCCCGCCCGGATCGCAAGCCCGGTGAGCGCCGTGACCGCCGTCCCGGCGGAGACCGCCGCCCGGCAGGCGACCGTCGTCCCAGTGGAGATCGCCGCCCCGCAGGCGACCATCGTCCTTCCGGTGACCGCCGTCCCGGCGGAGACCGCCGCTTCGGCGACCGCAACGGCAAGCCCGTCAATGCGCGTCCTGCCGAGAGAACCCCGAGAACCGTTGCCGCTCCGGCGGCAGCTCCTGCCACTGCCCCGAAAGAAGGAGGCGAGAACTGATTATGTTGATGCCCAAGAGAACAAAGTTCCGCCGTGTACAGCGCGGAAGAATGAAGGGTAAGGCAAGCCGCGGCACTACCCTTGCCTACGGTAGCTACGGTCTGATGGCGACTGAGCCCGCATGGATTTCCAGCGTGCAGATCGAGGCAGCCCGTATCGCTATGACGCGGTACATCAAGCGTGGCGGACAGGTCTGGATCAAGATTTTCCCCGACAAGCCTATCACCGAGAAGCCTGCCGAGACCCGAATGGGTTCCGGTAAGGGCTCCGTCGAGTACTGGGTCGCTGTTGTGAAGCCCGGCCGCATTATGTTCGAGATGGACGGTATTGATGAAGCAACTGCCAAGGAGGCTATGCGCCTTGCCGGCAACAAGCTCCCCATCAAGACCAAGTTCGTCACCAAAGCAGCAGAGGAGGCGTAAGTCATGAAGGCAGAAGAACTGAGAAAACTGACGGCTCCTGAGCTTGAGACCAAGCTCGGTGAGCTGAAGAAAGAGCTTTTCAACCTCCGCTTCCAGCACGCGATCAACCAGCTTGACAATCCTCATCAGATCGCCGAGGTCAAGCATGACATCGCACGAGTAATGACCGTTCTCAATGAGAAGAACGCGTAACGAGGAGGAACTGTCATGACACAGGAAAGAGCACTGAGAAAGACGCGCGTCGGCGTTGTCGTCAGCGACAAGATGGACAAGACTGTCGTCGTCGCCATTGAGGACAACGTGAAGCACGCCGTGTACGGCAAGATCGTCAAGCACACCCTGAAGGTTCATGCGCATGACGAGAACAACGAGTGCGGCGTCGGTGACCGCGTCGAGGTCATGGAGACCAGACCCCTGTCCAAGACCAAGAGATGGAGACTGGTCCGGATCATCGAGAAGGCAAAGTAATCATACTGCACACAAGCGGCGCTACCTGCCACGGGAACCCGGCAGGATAAAAGGGCGGTTCCTGAATTCGAATAGTAGATACGTTGTGGCGTATTGAAACAGTAGGAGGAAAACATGATTCAGCAGCAGTCACTTATGAAGGTCGCCGATAATACCGGCGCCAAAGAGCTGATGTGCATCCGCGTGCTGGGCGGCACCGGTCGCCGCTACGCGAACATCGGCGATGTTGTGGTGTGCAGCGTGAAGAAGGCAGCTCCCGGCGGCACCGCCAAGAAGGGCGAGGTTGTCAAGGCTGTCATCGTCAGAAGCACCCACGGCGTCCACCGTGCGGACGGCTCGTACATCAAGTTTGATGAGAACGCCGCCGTCATCATCAAGGACGACAAGACCCCCCGCGGCACCCGTATTTTTGGGCCTGTCGCCAGAGAGCTCCGCGAGAAGGATTACCTCAAGATCCTGTCGCTGGCTCCGGAAGTTCTGTAAGGAGGTATCGCACAAATGGCTAATCTTCATATCAAGAAGGGCGATACCGTCATCGTTCTGAGCGGCGACGACAAGGGCGTTCAGGGCGAGGTCATCGCTGTGTCTCCTGAGGAGGGCAAGGTTCTCGTCAAGGGCGCAAACATCATTCACAAGCACGTCAAGCCCCGCCGTCAGGGTGAGGCAGGCGGTATCGTGGACGCCGAGGGCGCCGTGTACGCCAGCAAGGTTGCCCTGTACTGCCCCGATTGCAAGAAGGGCGTGCGCACCCACACCGAGGTCGTGGAAGGTAAGAAGGTCCGCGTTTGCTCCGGCAAGCGCGACGGCGCTCCCTGCGGCCACAAATTTGACTGAGGAGGAGAGAGATCATGGCAAGAATCAGAGATATGTACACCAGTGAGATCGCTCCCGCCCTCATGCAGCAGTTCGGCTACAAGAGCGTGATGCAGATTCCGAAGCTGGACAAGGTGGTCATCAATGTCGGCGTCGGCGATGCCAAGGAGAACTCCAAGGCAATCGACGCGGTTATCAAGGACATCGCCGCCATCACCGGTCAGAAGCCGGTTCCCACCTATGCGCGCAAGTCCGTCGCAAACTTCAAGGTCCGTCAGGGCATGAAGATCGGCGTCAAGGTCACGCTGCGCGGCGAGCGGATGTACGAGTTCGTTGACCGTCTGTTCAACCTCGCACTGCCCCGCGTGCGCGACTTCAAGGGAATCAACCCCAATGCCTTTGACGGCAGAGGCAACTACTCCCTGGGTCTGAAGGAGCAGCTCCTGTTCCCTGAGATCGAGTACGACAAGGTAGAGAAGATCCGCGGTATGGACATCTGCTTTGTTACCACCGCGCAGAACGACGAGGAGGCCCGTGAGCTTCTCCGCCGCATGGGCGCTCCCTTCGCGAAAAACTGATGGAGGTAAACGGAAATGGCTAAGAAGTCGATGATTCTGAAGCAGCAGGCAGAGCCTAAGTTCTCTACCCGCCGCTACAACCGCTGCAAGATCTGCGGCCGTCCTCACGCTTACCTCCGCAAGTACGGCATCTGCCGTATCTGCTTCCGGAACCTTGCCTACAAGGGCGAGATTCCCGGCGTGAAGAAGGCTTCCTGGTAAGCTGTAAGCTGATTCAGCAGACAGGAAACCGTATCCTGCCGCCCGAGCCGACCCCGGCACGGACGGTACCATCCCGCCGCGGCAGGCGCCGCATGGCGGGAGCCCCCACCTATCGGTAGGAAACACCGCGGACATGGACTGTCCGCCGGTGTTTAACCCCCGGTATGCCGCCACGGACGCCGCCCGGCGCCTTCAGTGGCAGCAAGATTATGATAACTTGCATCAGGAGGAAACAGTTATGCAAATGTCAGATGTAATTGCCGATATGCTCACCCGGATCCGGAACGCGAATACCGCGAAGCACGCTACCGTTGACATCCCGGCATCCAACATGAAGAAGGCCATCGCGCAGATTCTCGTTGACGAAGGCTACATCAAGAGCTTTGCCGTTGTGGATGACGGCAAGCAGGGCACCATCCGCGTGACCCTGAAGTATCTTGCGGGTAAGCAGAAGGTTATCCGCGGGATCAAGCGCGTGTCCAAGCCCGGTCTGCGTATCTACGCAAGCTGCGAGGATCTGCCCAAGGTGATGAACGGTCTCGGCATTGCCATCGTCTCCACCTCCAAGGGCATCATGACGGACAAGAAGGCTCGCACCCTCAACGTGGGCGGCGAAGTCCTCGCGTTTGTCTGGTAAGGAACGGAGGTGCAAAGAAATGTCAAGAATTGGTAGAATGCCGATTGCGATCCCTGCCGGCGTTACGGTTACGGTCGCGGAAGGCAATGTTGTCACGGTCAAGGGCGCTCTGGGAACCCTGACAAAGAGCTTCAGCCCCATGATGGACATCAAGGTCGAGGAGGGTCACGTTCACGTCACCCGCCCCAACGATGAGGCACAGACGCGCGCACTGCACGGTCTGACCCGCGCACTGCTGCACGATATGGTCGTCGGCGTGTCCGAGGGCTACAAGAAGGTGCTGATGATTGTCGGCGTCGGCTACAAGGCAGTCAAGCAGGGCAACAAGCTCATGCTGTATCTGGGTCACTCGCTCATGCCCGTGACCGGTCTGCCGCAGGAGAAGTTCATTATGGAGGATACCGCCACCGTCAAGCTGGAGGTTCCCACCGAGGACGAAATCAAGAAGCAGGGCATCGACAAGATGACCACCGAGAAGGTCAGCTCCAGCCTTATCATCGTTGTCAAGGGCATTGACAAGCAGGAGGTTGGTCAGACGGCTGCGGTCATCCGCGGCAAGAGACCCCCCGAGCCGTACCATGGCAAGGGCGTGCGCTATATCACCGAGTCGGTCCGCCGCAAGGTCGGTAAGACCGGTAAGTAATGAGGGGAGTGCAACAGTATGGTGACGAAAAAGGATTCTAACCAGGCGCGTCTGAAGCGCCACATCCGCATCCGGAGCAAGATTTCCGGAACGGCTGAGCGCCCCCGCCTGGCAGTGTACCGTTCCAATGCGAACATCAGCGCCCAGATCATCGACGATGAGAAGGGCGTGACCCTGGTCGCCGCTTCCACCTACGGCGCCGGCTTTACCGCCAACGGCGGCAACAAGGCGGCAGCCCGCGAGGTCGGCAAGCAGATTGCCGAGAAGGCGGTTGCGCAGGGTATTACCGAAGTCGTTTTCGACAGAGGCGGCTATCTCTATCACGGACGTGTATCGGAGTTGGCTGAGGGCGCGCGTGAGGGCGGCCTGAAGTTCTGATTGCGTATTCCGCGCAGTCAGTCCGGTTTGTACACTGTTCAAACACCAGTTTGAACATCAATTCAGAAGGAGAAAACAGAAATGGCTAACAAGTTCAATCCGGGCGAGAACGAGCTGAAGGAAACGCTCGTCTGCCTGAACCGTGTATCCAAGACGGTCAAGGGCGGTCGTGTCGCCCGCTTCGCGGCACTGATGGTCGTGGGCGATGGACACGGACACGTTGGCGTCGGTCTGGGTAAGGCCGCCGAGGTTCCGGAGGCTATCCGCAAGGGCATCGAGGATGCCAAGAAGAATATGATTACCGTTTCGCTCAAGGGAACCACCATCCCCCACGAGGTTACGGGTATCTACGGCGCAGGCAAGGTCATGCTCAAGCCCGCTGCCCTCGGTACCGGTATCATCGCCGGCGGCAAGGTGCGCGCGGTTCTGGAGTGCGCCGGTATTTCCAACATCCGCGCAAAGTGCCTGCGTTCCGATAACCCCACCAACGTGGTGAAGGCTGTCATGGCAGGTCTGCAGGAGCTGCGCTCCGTTGAGGAGGTCGCGCGTATCCGCGACATTCCCGTGGATCAGGTCAAGGCGTTAGG
>CAVIJF010000014.1:0-11710 GCA_963643175.1 bacterium | reverse complement strand
AAGGAGGGCAGAGAGACATGAAAAAGGTCACACTCAAGAAGAGCCTTATCGCCGCAAAGCCCAATCAGATCAAGACCGCTGAGTCCCTCGGACTGCGGAAGATCGGAGACTGCATCGTCCATGAGGACAACGCCGTTCTGGCGGGCAAGATCCGGGTTCTCGCTCACCTTGTCACGGTCGAGACCGTCAACGACTGATGAAGGAGGGATAAGAGAATGAAACTGAATGAGCTCAGACCCGCAGATGGGTCCAGCAAGGCTGCCTGGAGAAAGGGCAGAGGCACCGGTTCCGGCAACGGCAAGACCGCCGGTAAGGGCCACAAGGGTCAGAACGCCCGCTCCGGCGGCGGTGTCCGTCCCGGCTTTGAGGGAGGTCAGCTTCCCCTGTACAGAAAGCTCCCGAAGCGCGGCTTCCACAACAAGTTCGCAACCGTGTACGCGGTGGTGAACCTGAGCACGCTGGAGCAGCGGTTTGCCGACGGTGATACCGTCACCCTGGAGACCCTGCTGGAGAAGAAGATCATCCGTAAGCCTTACGATGGTCTGAAGGTTCTCGCGGACGGAGAACTGACCAAGAAACTGACGGTAAAGGCTGCCAAGTTCACGGCAGCGGCGAAGGAGAAGATTACGGCGGCAGGTGGACAGGCAGAGGAGGTATAAACGATGTTTCAGACCTTAAAAAACGCATGGAAAATTCCCGAGCTTAAAAATAAGCTCCTGTTTACCCTGCTGATCATCGTTCTGTACCGTCTCGGTTCCGCTATCCCGCTTCCGTGGGTCAACAGTGACACACTGCAGAGCTGGTTCAGCAGTCAGGGCGGCAACGCACTGGGCTGGCTGAACGTGCTCTCCGGCGGTGCGCTGTCCCGTGCAACGCTGTTTGCGCTGTCTGTTTCGCCCTACATCACGGCTTCCATCGTGGTGCAGTTGCTGACCATCGCCATTCCGAAGTTCACGGACTGGAGCAAGGAAGGCGAGAGCGGTCAGAAGAAGCTTTCCCTCGTTACCCGCTGGCTGACCGTTGTGCTGGCGCTGGTTACGGCTGTCGGCTACACGCTGTACATTTCCAACTCGGGAATGGTGCAGACCTACACCAACACATGGGAGAACGTCGTTATCAAGATCGTGCTGGTCGCCTGCTACTGCGCCGGTGCAGCCCTCATTATGTGGCTGGCTGAGCGTATCAACGAGTTCGGCATCGGCAACGGTATTTCCATCATCCTGTTCGCCAACATCATTTCCCGTCTGCCTGCCATGGCAGAGAGCCTGTGGAAGCGCTGCTTCACCTCCGACACCGTGTATGCCAACAGTGCCTACAAGTCGGTCGGTCTCGGCGCCAAGCTGAGCGGTGCGCCGCTGTATATCGTCGGTTCGCTGCTGTTCCTGCTCTTCATTGCCATCCTGCTGTTCTTCACCGTGCTGGTGGTCTGGTTCTCCAATTCCGAGCGCCGGATTCCCATCCAGTACGCGAAGCGCGTGGTCGGACGCAAGATGTACGGCGGTCAGTCCTCCACCCTGCCCATCAAGCTGGATATGTCCGGCGTTATGCCGATTATCTTCGCCAGCTCCATCGTGAGCATCCCCTCGACCATCGCCGGTTTCGGCGGCACGAGGGCATGGGCAACGTGGATTAATGACTTCCTCGGCTATACCAGCTTCCCCTACATCGCCATCTATCTGATTCTCATCGTGGCGTTCGCATACTTCTACATCATGATTTCCTTCAACCCCGTTGAGGTGGCGAACAACCTGCAGCAGAACGGTGGCGCCGTTCCCGGTATCCGTCCCGGCAGACCTACCGTGGCGTATATCACCAAGATCCTGAACCGGATTACCCTGCTGGGCGCCCTGTTCCTGATCGTGCTGTCCGGTGTGCCCATGATTGTCAATGCCGTCTGGTATTCCATCGACGGCTACGGACTGTCGGAGCTGGCGTTCAGCGGCTCGTCCCTGCTGATCGTGGTGGGCGTTGCGCTGGAGACCTTCCGTGAGTTGGAGGCTCAGATGACGCTGCGGAACTACAAGGGCTTCCTTGACTGATCCGCACGCGCAGTATCTGGGAAGGTATGAGAGCGATGGCTCTGTATCTGCATACTCACGACAGGAAAGACACATCCCATTCCATACAGAAAAACAAGAGGAGGAAACAACATGAAGCTGAT
Organism: bacterium; assembly: GCA_963643175.1. GTDB lineage: Bacteria > Bacillota > Clostridia > Oscillospirales > CAG-272 > CAMEON01. Next base: position 9,549 of record CAVIJF010000014.1, on the reverse strand, counting down.
TCTGTTAGGCGCCCCCGGCGCCGGTAAGGGCACTCAGTCCGCCCGTATTTCCGAAAAGTACGGCATTCCCGCCATCGCCACCGGTGATATTCTCCGCGCGGCGATCAAAGAGGGAACCGAACTTGGCAAGTCCGCGAAGAGCTATATCGACGCCGGCAAGCTGGTTCCGGACGAGGTGGTCATCGGCATTATCCGGGATAAGCTCAACAGCGATGCCTGCCGGAACGGATTCATTCTGGACGGCTTCCCCCGCTCCATCCCCCAGGCAGAGGCTCTGGACGCCATGGGCGTGACGATGGATGCGGTTCTCTCGCTGGAGGTGCCGGATGAGACAATCATCCAGCGCATGAGCGGGCGTCGGGTTTGCCGTTGCGGTGCGTCCTACCATGTTGTTTACCTGCCTCCCAAGCAGGAAAATCTTTGTGATAAGTGCGGCGATACCCTTTACATCCGTGATGACGATGCCGAGGAGACCGTCCGCAAGAGACTGGAGACCTACCACGCGCAGACGGAGCCGCTCAAGGCGTTTTACGCCGCGAAGGGCATCCTGATTACCGTGCAGGGCAGAGAGGACGTGGAGGATACGACCGCCGATGTCTTTGCCGCTCTTGCCGGCGTGCAGTGAGCCGCCACCTCCGGTTTCTGAGGTGGATGAAAACGTATGATTCAACTCAAAAACAGTGAACAGATCAAGGCTATGATGGCGGCGGGACGCATCACGGGCGAGGCTTTGCTCCGCGCCCGCGATGCGGTACGTCCCGGCATCAGCACGTGGGAGCTGGACCGCATCGTGCGGGAGAGCATCGAACGGGCGGGCGCCAAGCCCTCCTTCCTCGGCTATGCCGGATTCCCCGGATCGGCGTGCATCAGCATCAATGATGAGGTCATCCACGGTATCCCGTCACACACCCGCATCCTGCAGGAGGGTGACATCGTAAAGATTGATGTCGGCGCCTTCTACAAGGGCTTTCACGGTGACTCTGCCCGCACGGTTCCCGTCGGGCGCGTCAGCGAGGAGGCACTCCGGCTTATCCGCGTCACGCGGGACAGCTTCTTCGCCGGGCTGGAACAGCTCCGTGCGGGCAACCGGCTGGGCGATATCGGCGCCGCAATCGACGGGCTGGTCGTGCAGAACGGCTACACCACGGTCAAGCGCTATGTCGGACACGGCGTAGGGCATGAGCTGCATGAGTCCCCCGATGTGCCGAACTACGGCACCCCCGGCAGGGGTCCGCGCCTGTGCGCAGGCATGACCATTGCCATTGAGCCGATGGTCAACATCGGGCGGGAGGATGTCCGGGAGATGAAGGACGGCTGGACGGTCAAGACCGCCGACGGCAGCCTGTCCGCTCACTATGAAAACTCGGTGGCGCTGACCTCCGAGGGCGTTATCAACCTGACCGGTATCGACCCCACGTTCTGATTCCGGTCGTATCACAACGAATACTGCACAGGTGTGCAGCTGCACAGAAAGGGAGGGATTTTTCTGCCGAAGGATGATGTCATTGAGTTTGAAGGCGTAGTTGAGGAGGCTCTGCCCAACGCAACCTTCAAGGTCAGGCTCCCCAACGGGCACCAGGTGGTCGCCCATATTTCGGGGAAGCTGCGTCTGAACTATATCCGGATCCTGCCGGGGGATCATGTGACCGTCGAGGTTTCGGTGTACGACCTCGGGAAGGGTCGCATCACCTGGAGATCCAAGTAAACAACCCCCAACAACGCAAGAAAGGTATGGTAATCACCAATGAAAGTGAAGCCGTCCGTCAAGAAGATCTGCGAGAAGTGCAAGATCATCAAGAGAAAAGGCAAGATCATGGTCATCTGCGAGAACCCCAAGCACAAGCAGAGACAGGGTTGATCGACAGCCAAGACCGAATTTACACCCCCCTCTCCGGGCGCACGTCCGGCGGGGAATAAAAAATCACACAGAGAGGTGAAAAAGAAATGGCTCGTATAGCTGGTGTTGATATCCCCAACAACAAGCGCGTTGAGATTGCTCTGACCTACATCTACGGCATCGGTCGCAAGAGCGCCAACGATATCCTGGCAGCCACCGGGATCAGTCCTGATACCCGTGCCAAGGATCTGACCGAGGATGAGATTGCAAAGCTGCGTGACGAGATCGAGAGAAACTACCACGTGGAAGGCGATCTGCGCCGTGAGGTGTCCATGAACATCAAGAATCTGGTCGAGATCAATTGCTACACCGGTATCCGTCACAGAAAGGGTCTGCCGGTCAGAGGTCAGCGCACCAAGACCAACGCAAGAACAAGAAAAGGCCCTGCCAAGACCATTGCAAACAAGAAGAAGTAAAGGAGTGGCATAACAATGGCAAGAAACGATAAGGCCGCCGCCAAGGTTACGAAGAAGCGCCGCGAGAGAAAAAACATTGAAAAGGGCACGGTGCATATTCAGGCTACCTTCAACAACACGATTGTTACCATCACCGATGTGAACGGCAACGCGATCTCCTGGGCATCTGCCGGTGAGCTGGGCTTCAAGGGTTCCCGTAAGTCCACGCCGTTCGCCGCTCAGTCCGCCTCCGAGGCTGCTGCCCGCATTGCGGTTGACCACGGTCTGAAGACGGTTGAGGTGTACGTGAAGGGTCCCGGCGCCGGTCGTGAGTCGGCTATCCGCGCACTGGAGACCGTGGGACTGAACATCACCCTGATCCGTGACGTGACTCCCATTCCCCACAACGGATGCAGACCCCCCAAGCGTCGCCGCGTCTAAATTATAGTAGAAGGAGGAGATTTAACCATGGCAAGATATACAGGTCCGGCGTGCAAGCTCTGCCGCAGAGAGGGCAAGAAGCTGTACCTCAAGGGTGACCGCTGCGTGAGCGGCAAGTGCGCTCTGGAGCGCAGAACCTCGGCTCCCGGTCAGCATGGCGCGGATGCCAAGAAGATGAGAGAGTACGGTATGCAGCTGAGAGAGAAGCAGACCGCCAAGAGATACTATGGCGTGCTGGAGACTCAGTTTGCCAACTACTACAAGGAGGCAGACCGCCGCGAGGGTATGACCGGTGAGAACCTGCTGATTCTGCTGGAGCGCAGACTGGACAACGTCGTCTACCGTATGGGTATGGCAGAGTGCCGCCGCGACGCGCGTCAGCTGGTGCTGCACGGTCACTTCACCGTGAACGGCAAGAAGGTCAATATCCCGTCCCTGATTGTGAAGCCCGGTGATGTGATTGCCGTCAAGGAGTCCAGCCGTTCTTCCGTCAAGTTCAAGACGCTGGCTGAGTCTGAGGGCGGCGTCCGGATTCCCAAGTGGATTGATTCCGATAAGAAGAACTTCACCGCCAAGGTCGTAGCAATGCCTGCTCGTGAGGACATCGACTTCGAGTTCAATGAGCAGCTGATCGTCGAGCTCTATTCCAAGTAATCTGAATCTCCCACAGGCCGCTGACCGGAGGGGGAGCGGAGACGCGGCAATCGTGCCGCGGACAGTTGACCCCTGAGACGCGCGCCTTCGGGCAAACCCCTGCACCGGCGCGTCAGAACCGGAGCAGGTGCCGGCAATTCGGAAACTTGTTTTTCCAAAATAGCAGAAGGAGGTATTATTTGGAATGATTGAGATTGAGAAGCCTAATATTACGACTGCCAACCTCAGCAGCGACGGTACGGAAGGTACGTTTATCGTAGAGCCTCTGGAGCGGGGATACGGCATTACGCTGGGAAATTCCCTGCGCCGCGTGCTGCTCAGCTCACTGCCCGGCGTAGCTGTGACCAGCATCAAGATCGACGGTGTTCTGCATGAGTTTTCCACCGTTCCCGGTGTCGTGGAGGATGTGACCGAGATCGTCCTGAACGTGAAGGGCATCACTGCCAAGCTGCACGGTCAGGAGCCTAAAACCGTGGTCATCGACGTGACCGGCGACCATGACGTGACCGCCGGAGACATCAAGCAGGATTCGGACATCGAGATCCTGAACCCGGAGCATCACATCTGCACGCTGTCCGGCAACGATCGGTTCTACATGGAGCTGACCTTTGACAGCGGTCGCGGATATGTGTCTCAGGAGCGCAACAAGCAGCTGCACAACGACCCGGTCGGCATGACCGTTTCGGCGCCCCTCGGCACGATCTTCACGGATTCCATCTACACACCGGTATACAAGGTCAGCTACACAGTGGACAACACCCGTGTGGGCAACATCACGGACTACGACAAGCTGACGCTGGATGTGGTGACAAACGGCACCATTTCCGCCAAGGAAGCGATTTCCCTCGGAGCCAAGATTCTCAACGAGCATCTCAACTTGTTTGTGGATTTGTCAGATGAAGCAAAGAAGGCAGAAATCATGATCGAAAGAGAAGAGACCAAGAAGGAAAAGGTTCTTGAGATGACCATTGAGGAGCTTGACATGTCCGTGCGCAGCTTCAACTGCCTGAAGCGCGCGGGCATTGACACAGTGGAAGATCTGACCAACCGGACCGAGGACGACATGATTAAGGTCCGTAACCTCGGCAAGAAATCGCTGGAGGAAGTCATCCAGAAGCTGCACTCGCTCGGGCTTGACCTCAAGAAAGAGGAAGACTGAGCCGGAAGCGCCTGCGGCAGGTGCGTCCGCGCCGTAACGACCGGACGCGCCAACCGAACCCTGAATTTCAGAAGTAAAGATACAGCAGAAGGAGGCAACGAAAATGCCCGGAACCAGAAAACTCGGCAGACCGACCGACCAGAGAAAAGCAATGCTTCGCGGTATGGTCACGCTGCTGCTTGAGAACGGTCAGATCGTGACGACCGTTACGAGAGCCAAGGAAGTCCGTTCCATCACCGAAAAGATGGTTACGCTCGGCAAGGAGAACACCCTTGCCAGCCGCCGTGCCGCTCTTTCCTACATTACCAAGGAGGCGGTTGTGGTCAAGCTCTTCACGGAGTACGCTCCCCTCTACGCCGACCGCAAGGGCGGTTACACCCAGATGTTCAAGCTGGGTCAGCGCCGCGGCGACGGGGCGGAGACTGTCCTGCTTTGCATGGTGGACTACAAAAAGCCCGCCGAAGCGGCAGACGACAAGAAGAAGTCCAAGAAGGAAGCCAAGGCGGAGTCCACCGAAGCCAAGGCGGAGTAAGCCGGAGGGGATTCTCCCCGCCGCGCACGCTCAAAACACCCCCGGCAGGTTTATTCTGCCGGGGGTGTCCTGTTTCAGAGAATCCCCTTATCGGGAAGGACCGATTCCCACAAAAGCAGGAGAGCCGCTCCCAAAGGGAGCGGCTCTCCTGCTTTTATCTGACCGTGGCTGCTCAGTGTGCGATGCAGCGCTCGGTGTCCTTGTCGAAGATGTGGATGCGGCTGGTGTCGAACGCGACCTTGATGGTATCGCCGGCACGGGAGGTGGAACGGGAGGAAACGCGGGCAATCAGGTTGGTCTCGCCGACAACCAGATACAGGTAAATCTCGGCGCCCATCAGCTCGGTCACTTCCACGTAAGCATCAATGGTGCTGTCCGGCAGAACCTCGACCTGTGCAGGCTGGTCATGGATGCACTCCGGACGCAGACCGACGATGACCTCACGGTCAACATACTCCTTCAGAGCGGGATCGTTTGCCTTCTCGGCGGGCAGCTTGATGGACTTGTCCTCAAAGTTGAAGTACATATCCTCGCCCTTCTTGGTCAGCGTGCCGTTGATGAAGTTCATCTGAGGCGTGCCGATGAAGCCGGCGACGAACAGGTTGCAGGGGCTGTCATACAGGTTCTGAGGCGTATCGACCTGCTGAATCAGACCGTCCTTCATGACCACGATACGGGTAGCCATGGTCATAGCCTCCACCTGGTCGTGCGTGACGTAGATGAAGGTGGTGCCGACGCGGTTGTGCAGCTTGGTCAGCTCGGTTCTCATGGCAGCACGCAGCTTTGCGTCCAGGTTGGACAGAGGCTCGTCAAGGAGGAAGACCTTGGGGTTACGCACGATGGCACGACCCAGCGCGACACGCTGCTTCTGACCGCCGGACAGAGCCTTCGGCTTACGGTCAAGCAGGTGGGTGATGTCCAGAATGCGGGCAGCCTCCTCAACGCGGCGCTTGATCTCTTCCTTCGGGGTCTTGTTCAGCTTCAGGCCGAATGCCATGTTCTCAAACACGGTCATATGCGGATACAGAGCGTAGTTCTGGAACACCATGGCGATCTTACGGTCCTTGGGTGCCACATCGTTGACCAGCTGGTCGCCGATGAACAGTTCGCCCTCGGAAATTTCCTCCAGACCGGCGATCATACGCAGGGTCGTGGTCTTACCGCAACCGGAAGGACCGACCAGAACCAGAAACTCCTTGTCCTTGATCTCCAGGTTGAAGTCGGACACGGCGGTGACGCCGCCGGGATACTTCTTATAAATGTGACGAAGAGATACACTTGCCATTGAGATTATCCTCCTAAAATTTTTGGAATCGGTACAGCTTCCCATTACTCGCAGTTATGGCGGGGATGAACGCCGCGATAGGCAGGACGCGGCGAGAAGTCTTTATTCACCCGTATATTATAGCAGAAATCAGTGTAAAAATAAAGTGTGTATTTCTCCAAACTTTCCGAAACTGATTTGTATAGTCTGCACAACGCATTCTGCCGGTCGGTCGGCTGTACGGACAGACGCCCCTGACGCCGGTTTTAATATATTAAAACCGGGTTTCAGCGGGGGTTCCGGCGCCCGGGCAGCCGTTCCCGCAGGGAGCGGTACAGGATAGCCAGCACCGATCCGGCGACGATGCCGCTGGCGATGCCCAACGCAACGGTAGCGGTATTCAGACCGTAGGACACGGCGTCGCGCAGGCGGTTCTGCACCAGACTGCTCATGGTGCGGTACAGGACGCTTCCCGGCACCAGCGGGATCACGCAGGGGATGGTATAGACTGTCACCGGGACGCGGGTGCGGCGCGCGAGCAGTTCGGCGTACAGTGCGCCGACCATGGAGGCGAGCATATTGCAGATAAACTCACTGGCAACAAGCGAGTGGATGAGCAGGTAGACGGCATAGGTCAGGAATCCGCCCAGCGTAGCCAGCGGCAGGCGCCGGGGACGGATATAGAACAGGATGGACAGTCCCACGGTGCTGACCGTGGAGAACACCAGCCGGATGACGATTTCGCGCACACTCACAGCAGGACACCTCCTCCCAGATGGGCGTACAGCGCCAACGCCGCCATATAGCCCAGTGCCATGATAAGTGCCCGCAGGAGCGCCTGTACGAGCCGCAGAGAGCCGGAAACGGTATCGCCGCACAGAAGGTCGCGCAGGGCGTCTCCGAAGGACAGACCGGGAATTTCGGGCATAATGGTGCCTATGATGATGGTGTCCAGGTTCTGCCCCAGTCCGAAGACGATGCACAGCACCGCCAGCAGTCCGGAGGCGAACGAGCCGACCGCCGTGACGCCCATCGGGTTGATGTTCTCACGCACCAGCCGGTGGCGCTGTCCCAGGACAATCATGGCGCCGATCAGGGCAGAGCACAGCCCGTCCCGCCACGTGCCGCCCGCGAACACAGTGAATCCGCCCGCACCCAGCATACCGCCGACGTAGCACAGCCATTCCGGGATGCGCCGCAGCTTCCGGATGGCGGTCAGCTGCTCCCGCACGCGGTCGGGCGGTTCCGGCACGGCGCAGACCGACCGCGACAGCGCGTTGATTTCCTCTAACCGCGCCAGATGCAGGTATGTGCTTTCAACGCGGTACATCCGGGACACCGTCTCGCCGTCCGGCATGGTGACTTCCGCGGTAATCAGAGAGGGAATAGCGAACACACCGACCCGGGCGGCTCCGTAAGCGCGGCAGATGCGTATCATGGAGTCCTCGACGCGGTGGACGTCGCCGCCGCTGCGCAGGATGGCGACTCCGATTTCCATGGCGACGTCCAGTGTTTCCTGCCCGTCCGGACGGTAAACGGCGGCGCCCTCCTCTGCCTGTCCGGCGGGCTGGGCGGGCAGATTGTTGCTGTGCTCCACAGGTTCCAAGGAAATTCCTCCTATCGGCTTGCCGGGCTTCGCTTGCCCGGGGTCATTGAATTTCGCGCTTATTATACCGCATTCCGGGCACTTTGTCAACGGAAAAACCGGAAAGTCGGGGGGACGGGCAGGGAAGCCGGGCGATGAAAAGGCACAGGCGCTCTCTCATTTACATTTTGCGCAAAAAATTATCGCAAATACCCTTGCATATAGGCGCAAAATGTAGTATAATGAGGATGTTGTTGCGGCGTGCCGGTCTTCCGGCAGGGAAACAGACGCCGCATACACTGCCCGGCGGGGTTTCTGCGTGCGAAACAACCCCCGTCCCTGTGAGTTGCCATGATGAATCCGTGTGAGACTGATAAAGGAGCAGCCTATGATTGGTTTTTATAATTATACCGTATACCTGACATATTTCAGCCTGATCGTGTCCGGCGTGGGACTGTACCAGGCCGCCAGTGGCAGACCGTTGGTCGCTGTTTTCTGCCTGATGCTGTCCGGACTGTGTGATATGTTCGACGGAAAAATCGCGCGTACCCGCCATAAAAGCACCGAAATGGAGCGCAATTTCGGCATTCAGCTGGATTCCCTCTCGGATATCGTATGCTTTGGCGTCCTGCCTGCCGTTATCGGCAAGAGCTTTTTCGATGAATTCATGCGGCGGAAGGACATCCATATGCCCCGCCCCGCGCTGACCGCCAGCCATGTTGTAATCTGCAGTCTCGGCTGTCTGCTCATCCTGTGTGCCCTGATCCGCCTTGCGTACTTCAACGTCACCGAGGAGGAGCGGCAAAAGAACACCGACGAGCGGCGCACCTCCTATATAGGACTGCCCGTGACCGCCGCCTCGCTGATTTTCCCGCTGGTGTACGGGCTGACCTACACGTTGGCGCACGTCCTGCCGGATCGCGTGATGCTGTATTTCTATGCGCTGGTGATGCTGGTGGTTGCGGTTTGCTTCGTCGCCCCCTTCTCGGTGCGCAAGCCGCACGGGAAGGCGCTGATTTTCCTCAGCTTTGTCGGTGTGGCGGAAATCGCGTACCTTGTCTGCGTGATTCGCTTCCTGCGATAAACCCGGACGCGCCCTCTGCCGGGGACTGCCTCCGGCAGAGGGCGCCGGAATCCCCCACCTGTATTCTGTGGGGACGGAAGGAAATTGTCGGCTCCGACCCTCTGCGGCAAACCCGAAAAAATGCGGTCGTTCCGAAAAAATCTCTTGACTTGACGCCGATAGTATGGTATAATACGGACTGTTCACGCCGGAATGATGGAACTGGCAGACGTGCTGGACTCAAAATCCAGTGGTAGCGATACCGTGCGGGTTCGACCCCCGCTTCCGGCACCATGGCCGGACACCGCCCGATACGTATCGTATCGCGCCGGTGTCCGGTTCTTTTTCTGTTTCCGACCGGGAAAACGCACCCTGCTGCTGTCGGACAGAGACAACAGATATCGCCCATCCGTGCACGGACGCACGGACGGGCGGTATCGCTATATTCGGGGGTGGCACGGTCTCCCGGGCGGTTTCCGGTTCCGGAAGGGGCTTGTTCCCGGCGTTGACGGTTCGACCTGCCTTCCGTATATCTTTCTTCCCCCCATCCCCCGACCCC
>CAVIJF010000013.1:0-47471 GCA_963643175.1 bacterium | reverse complement strand
GATTCTATGTTTGTTTCGCCGGGGGCTGTCGCCCCCGGCACCCCTACATCTGCGCCGGAGCGCACTGGATTGCCGGGCAGTTTGCGGTACCCTGCGGGGTGCCTGCGTCCCCGGCATTTGCGCCATTGTCCTGCCGCTGTGGGAGGTTTTTGGGGTGTCTGTTCCATGCGTTCCCGGCTTGCCCTGCCGACACCGGAAACCGCCCGGAACGCCATGCCACCCCGCCGCAAAGAATCGTTTCAGAAAAGTTCTTGGGGGTTCGGGGGCTTCTTTCAAGAAGCCCCCGACGTTTCTCCGTTCCCCAAAGACACCCCCTCCCCGGACGCATCGCCGTCCAGCAGATTCTGAACAGAGACGCAGGAGAGGTAGGAGACGACGCGGCGTTCAAGCTCCTGCCAGAGAGGGAGCGTGAGACAGACACCCGCACGACTGCATACACAGCCGACAGAGGGGTCAAAATCCTCCAGACAGGTGACAGGCGCCAGAGAACCTTCCGTCAGACGGATGATTTCGTAAACAGAAATTTCGGACGCAGGGCGGGCAAGCCGGTAGCCGCCCTGAATGCCGCGCTGACTGACCAGCACGCCGCCCTTCTGCAGGAGCGCCACAATGGATTCCAGATACTTGACAGAGACTTCCTGCCGCTCTGCCACGGACTTGAGCGAAACATACTCATCCCCGGCGTGCGCCGCAAGATCCAGCACAACGCGCAGGGCGTAACGCCCCTTGGTGGAAATCAGCATACGGTACCTCCGGGCAAGCCGGACGCCGGTCAGGGCGTCAGACGGTTGGGTCCGCGGAACAGGAACTGCACTTCCTTGATGGACAGACCGAGGAAGAGCATGGTCAGACGGTCAAGTCCCAGTCCGAAGCCGCCGTGCGGAGGGCAGCCGTAGCGGAAGAACTGCAGGTAGAAGGCGACATCCTCGCCCAGCCCCTTCTCGTCCGCCTGCTTCTTGAGTACGTCGTAGCGGTGCTCGCGGACGGCGCCGGTCGTGATTTCGCAGCCGCGCCAGATGAGGTCGTAGCCCATCGGCACGCCGCGCTCATCGCGCATATGGTAGAATGCCCGCTCGGCGGCGGAATAATCCGTCACGAACAGGAACTCGCTGCCGTACTTCTCCAGAGAGAAGCGCGCGCAGAGATGCTCCGCCTCGGTGGTCAGGTCGCCCTTTGCCTCGTCCGGAACCGTGTAGCCGTAGCGCTCCTCCAGCTCGCGGTACAGATCCGCCAGCGCAATGCGGGGGAAGGGAACAGTCGGCACCGTGACCGCCTTGTCCTCACCGAACAGGCGCACAATATCCTCGCCGTGCGCCGCCTTGACCTTGGCGAAGGCGTAAGCCAGCAGCTCCTCCTCCATGTGCATGACCTCCTCGCAGGTGTACACGTAGGAGAACTCCAGATCGAAGCCCGAAAACTCGGTGGCGTGCTTGTTGGTGTAGGATTTTTCGGCGCGGAACACGGGCCCCGTCTCGAAAATGCGTTCCAGACCGGACGCCATTGCCATCTGCTTGTAGAACTGCGGCGACTGCGCCAGATACGCCTTGGTGTCAAAATACTTGACCTCAAACACCTCGGAGCCGGACTCGGAGGCGGCGGCAATCAGCTTGGGCGTGTGGATTTCCACGAATTCATGCGCCAGCAGGAACTCGCGCAGGGCGGCGGTCAGCGTGGTCTGCAGGCGGATCATGAGCTGATTCTGCTCGCGCCGCAGGTCAATCCAGCGGTAGTCCATGCGCGCGTCGATGTCGCTGTCGTCCTGAATGGGCAGTGCCTCGGCGACCGACTCGATGCGCATGGTGTCCGGGAGCATCTCCATGCCGCCCATCTTGACGTACTCATTGGCGACGACCTCGCCCTCCACCGTGACAACCGAGTCCAGCGTCAGCTGATCCACCAATGCCGCCAGCTCTGCGTTCTTTTCCTTTTCCACCGTGACCTGCAGCTTGCCGGAGATGTCGCGGATGACAAGGAATGCCATTTTCTTCTTGTTCCGCAGGTTCTCGACAAAGCCGGAGATGCGGTAGCGTGCGCCCGGCGTAACCGCGCCGATTCTGGTTCTGTTCATGTGTTTTTCCTTCTTTCGCTTATGTATGGAATAGTGAATTTTGTGGGGGAGGTGACTGTCAGTTCAGCGGGTTTCCGTCGGCGTCAAACAGGGGGAGTTTCTCGATGAACACAAGGTCGGAGCGGTCTGCAGCTTCGCCCTCCGCCAAAATGCAGGCGCGTCCGCATATAATGCCGCCCGCCTCCGTGACCAGTGCCTCCAGCGCCTTCAGGGATTCGCCTGTGGACACGACGTCATCCACGATGAGGATGCGTTTGCCCTTCATGCGTGCGGCGTCCTCTCCGTCCACGTACAGGTGCTGTTCGCGGTCGGTTGTGATGGAGCGGACTGCCACATCCAGAATATTGCGCATATAGAGTTTGGGACCCTTCCGTGCCAGTATATAGCGCTGGTTTCCTGCGAGGCGTGCCATTTCATGTGCCAGCGGGATACCCTTTGCCTCTGCCGTGATGATATAATCATACGGCGGCACGCGCCGGAGCAGCTCCTCTGCGCAGACTGTTGTCAGTTCCGGATCCCCGAAAATGACGAAAGCGCCTATCATGAGGTGTTCGTTGAGCGGGCAGAGCGGCAGGTCACGCTCACAGCCCAGTATGTTCATGTGGTAGTATTTCTGTTCCATGGTGATGTTCCTTTCTTGTTTGACGGTGGGGGGGCTGTCCCCAGCGCCGGTTGGTTTTGCATTGACTTATCAGAGTGATTGTTTCCCTATCCCCCCGCCCCGCGCTCGCAGAGCGCTCTTCCCACTCCGGGGAAGGGGGAGAGCCTAAGTTTATTTTTTGCAAGGGGCTTCGCCCCTTGCAACCCCGAGCCGCGCCGGAAGGTGCACGGCGTGCCGGGCGGGTCCCGGTGTCCCAAACTCACGCCGGGGGCAGGGCAAAGCATCCAACGCCGGGAACGGCTTTCCCCGAAAGATTCAAAAATCAATCTCCTCTCCGGGATGCAGCACAACGCGGTGCATACCGGCGACGGCTTCGTCCACGAGAGAGGCAAAATCCAGACGGCTTTCCTGTTCCAGAACCTTGGAGAGAACAGGACGGGTGCGGGGATGACGGGGCGTAAAGACCGTGCAGCAGTCCTCGAACGGCTCAATGGAGGTCTCAAACGTGCCGATGCGGCGCGCAATCTCCACGATTTCCTCCTTGTCCAGTCCGATGCAGGGACGGAAAACGGGACGCTGCGCAAGCGGATCGGTCACGCTGAGCGCTTCGGCAGTCTGCGACGCCACCTGCCCGAGGCTTTCCCCCGTGATGAGGGAGCCGCAGCGGCACATATCCGCCGCACGGTCGGCAATCGCCATCATGTGGCGGCGCAGAAGAAGCGTGAAATAGTCCTCCTCGCAGGACTTGACAAGCAGCTCCTGAATGTGCGTGAGCGAAACGATGTGCACAATCAGCTCGTCGTTGTTGAAGGCGGAGAGAATGCGCCCCAGACGCAACACCTTTTCCAGTGCCATGCGGGAGGTGTAGGGCGCCGACTCAAAGTGGACAGCCTCCACGGTCATGCCGCGCTTCGCCATCATGTACCCGGCGACAGGGGAATCAATGCCCCCCGACAGGAGCAGAAGCCCCCGCCCGTTGGTTCCGACCGGCATACCGCCGGCGCCCTTGGCAGACCCGGCGTGGACGTAGGCGGCGTACTCGCGCACCTCCACCCGCACGGTCACGTCCGGGTGATGCACATCCACCCGGATGCCCGGCACAGACTCCAGCACGGCGGCACCGGCTTCGGCGGCAATCTGCATGGAGTCGAACGGAAAACGCTTGTCCGACCGCTTTGCCTCCACCTTGAAGCTGCGCTTGCCCGCCAGAGCGGGCGGGATGTACTGCTTTACCGCCGCGCAGATGCCCTCCATGGACTTCTCGCACACGGCGGCGCGGGCAACCGAGATGATGCCGGACACCCGGCAGGCGTCCGCGAACATGCCGTCCATGTCTGTCGCTTCGTCCAGCGGCTCGACATACAGCGTGCTCTGGGCGCGGTAGACATTGAAATTGCCGTGCGCCCGTGCCTTGCGCTTGAGCTGACGCTCCAGCATATCCTCAAAGTAGCGGCGGTTGGCACCCTTGAGGATGATTTCACCGTACTTGCATAGCAGAATTTCCTTCATTGCGATTCCGTCTCCTGTGTCTCCGGCGCTGTTTCCGCTGGGTCGGATTCAAACCCGGCAATCAGCCCGCGTGCCGTCTCCAGTGCGGAGGCAGGCACGAAAATATCCGTCCCGAACAGGGAAAACCCGGTCATGATGCGCATGGCGCTGCCCGTTGCGCGTTCGTGCACCAGATAGGGGATGTCCGCGTCCTCCAGCAGTCCGCGCACCAGTCCCAGCATGGCGACGTCGCGCACCGTGGTCAGCAGGACGACTTCCCCGTCGCCCCGGATTCTGTGATCTCTTTCCTTCTCTAACCCGAACAGGGGATCAGACATACAGCGGCTCCTTTCCGGCATCGTCTGCCGCGGCAGCGTTTGCGCCGTCCGTATCGGGTTCGCCGTCCGCGTCCGCTTCGCTGTCCTCTCCGTCCTCACTGTCCCCGCTGTCTTCACTGTCCTCCTCGCCGTACTCGGCTTCCTCCGTCAGGAAGTCGCCGTAGTGGACGCCGACCGTCGCCGCCATGCAGGCGGCACGCTCCAGCTTGGTTTTGCCTTCCAGCACGTAGGGGACGCCGGTCATGCCGCGCGAAACAGCCTCCGGCGCGGGGGTGTCGTAGTAGTTCGGGAACAGCGCCTCCCAAACCTTCATGCAGCCGATGGTGTCTGCGATGGAGGAGTGGGGAATGCCCTCCCACGTGATGCCCATGGTCGCCATGGCATCCACGAGGGCGGCGTGGGTGTTGTCCGGGAAGTGCTCGTTCTGGTAGCGCACGAACTCCAGCGCGGCGCAGCGAACCTTCCGGTGGAGGGCTTCCTGCTCCTCCTCGGTTTCGTAGATGTACTTGATATGCCCGAAGTCGGTGGACACGCCGAAGGCAATGAGGTTGTCCGCCGCATCGAACAGCTGCTTGATGCGGGGAATCAGCTCATCCAGTGTGGGCGCGTCCTGCACCATAGCGGGGGAAATGCCGTGAATCTTCTCGGTGCGGTTCCATTTTTTCTTGCGGAGCGGCTTGACCAGCGTGTCCATCAGTACCTCGCCCATGGCGTTCATGATGGACACCGAGATAATCTCGTCGTGGGCGTACACGCCCGTCAGTTCCAGATCGAAGAACAGCACGCGCGACCTGTCCATATGGCGGGGCTGTGCGCGGTACGCATCGCCCACAACGCGGCGGCGTGCCAGATCCGCCTCATAGCAGGAGCGGCAGAGCTTGCGCTTGTAGCGGGTGCCCTTGCCGCACGCGGCGCAGGGGAGCGGGCGGCGGACGGCGGCGTGCTTGTCGTAGAAATACACGGTCACGCCGCCGGGACGCTCGCTGTACGCAGTGGGCTGCTGTCCCTCGCCCACGTCATAGCCCATGCGATCCAGCCGTTCGGGGGTATACCAGCCGCGCGCGGCTGCCTGCCGGGCGTTGAGTTTCAGGACTGTCGTGCCGCTGTCCAGTGTCCGTGTTTCCTGCTCCTCCATGAGGGGGCGGTACCACAGTTCCGGCGCCGCCTCGGCGACCTGTCCCGCGTCGTAGTAGTAGACTGTTTCGCCGTTGTCCCGTTTTGTGAAGGCGACGGGTGCGCCGGTCGGCGCCAGATGCATCCGGTTGAGCAGATCCACGGTCAGATAGCCCCGCTTCTCCGCCTCCTTAGCCGACAGGCACGCCGGAGAGCGCCGTCCGGCGGCGTACCCTGCGCTCTGTCCGTTTGCGGTCTGTCCGGCGTCCTGCCATGCGCCGCTCCCTCCTGCGCTGAATCGTTTGCTGTTCCCCACGGTCTGTTTTCCTGCTTTCTTTTCTGCGTTATTATGTCCGGAGGTTTTCCCGGTTCTTCCGGTTCCGGTTCTCCTCCCGGATGGTTTCCTGTTCTGCCGGGCGCTTGCACCTGCGTCATGCGCCGTGTGGGCACCCCTCGGCGTTTCCCGCCTTCCCTCTGCCCGCTCAATCAGAAACAGTATATCACAAATGAAGAAAAGAATCAAGAGATAGGCGGAAAAAACCCGCGTTTGCCGAAAAAAAGTTACAGAAGGGGGCGGGGGGATACGCTCCCCGGCGTTCCGTAAAGTTATCACAAGCCGCAGAGGTAACCGGGGGCGCTGGGGTACATTCTCCCGGCACCGCAAACCGCAGGTCTGACCAGCATACTTTCCGGCGCAGATGCAGGGGTGCCGGGGACGACAGCCCCCGGCAGAGAAAACTTCACCCTGCCCCGGGGGGAGAGGACCATCTCAAGCGCCGCCGTCGCGTCAGCGACGGATAGTTCCATCTCCCCAGGTCCCCCCACTCTCCTTGGCTGCCCCCTTCCCGGTAGAAAACGGGTAATTATTGGGTATGCCGGAGAGCAGACTGAAGCAGTCCAACGCCGGGGCACGAACACCCCAAAAGAAAAAAGAACCGAGCACTGCCCCGGTTCCGGCTTTTCAATCATTCCCCAAATTCAGAAAAGTTCTTGGGGGTTTGGGGGCTTCTTTCAAGAAGCCCCCAACGTCTCTCTCCCCCGCCCCGCTGTCAGCTGTCAGCTGTCAATCCAGTGCCAGAAGGTCGCGGAAGGCGGAGATGAAGCCGTGCGCGGAGGATTCGTCCGACGACTCGGCAAAAATGCGGAGGAGAGGCTCTGTGCCGGAGAAGCGGCAGATGACAAAGGAGTTGTCGGCAAAGTAGACTTTGCAGCCGTCCTCGTAGCTCACGCGCGCAACGGGACGCCCGAAGTCGGGCAGACGGCGCTCCCTGAAAATTACCCGGTCCACATAGGACTTCTGCTCCGGCGTGAAGGCGATGTTGTCCTCCACCATGCGGAAGGTGCCGTAGGCGGCGGTCAGCGCGTCCATAATCTCGGAGGGCGACTTCTCCACAACCGAAATCATTTCCACAAAGAGGGAGGCGGCATAGACGGAATCCTTGCCGTGAATGTGCCCGCGCACGGTCAGACCGCCGGAGGACTCGCCGCCCAGCACGGCGTCCACTTCGTCAATCTTGGAGGAGATGTACTTGAAGCCGACAGGCACCTCGTAGCAGACCTCGCCGAAGCTCGCCGCCATAACGTCCAGCATATGCGTGGTCGCCAGATTGCGCACGACAGGACCGCGCCAGCCCTTCTTCTCGTGCAGGTACCAGTACAGCATGACCAGTATCTCGTTGGCGCTCAGGTAACGCCCCGTGCGGTCGATGATGCCCAGCCGGTCGCCGTCGCCGTCAAAGGCAATGCCCAGCTCGTAGCCGCCCGTGACAACCCGGTTGCGCAGCTCGCCCAGCCCCTTGACGGTGGGCGCGGGCAGATTGCCGCCGAAGTGCGCGTCGCGCGTGTTGTGTATCATGTCCACCGTGCAGCGGGCAGTGCAGAGAATGACCAGCAGCGGATAGGTGCCGGAGCCGAACATGGGGTCAAACAGCACCCGCGCCCCGTGCTCCCGGATGGCGGCTATGTTCAGAACCGACAGAATGTCGTCGATGAAGGCGTTGAAGGGGTTCTTCTGCCAGAGAATCAGCCCTGCCGCCACCGCGTCCTCAAAGGGCATATCCCGGACATCCTCTGGGCGCACGGCGGCTATCAGCTGCTCCAGCCGCGCGGTCGTCTCAACCGGCGCGTCGCGCCCCTCCTCCACAATCAGCTTGACGCCGTTGTAGCAGGACGGGTTGTGGCTGGCTGTAATTTCGATGCCGTAATGCAGCCCCTGCCGCAGAACCGTATGCATAATCAGCGGGGTCGGCGCGGAACGGTGCAGGAACATGACCGCCACCCCGTGCGCCGCCAGAACCTCGGCAATCCAGCGCGCCGCTGTCTCGGACAGAAACCGGTGGTCGTAGCCGATGATGACAGGCTTGTCCTCCCTGCCCTCCTCGTGCATCAGCGCACAGATGCCTTCCGCCGTGCGGCGGATGTTGCTTTCGATAAAGTCGGAACCGATGACGGCACGCCAGCCGCCGGTGCCGAACCGGATAGGTTTATCCTGCATTGCGTGTATCCTCCTCTCCGTTATGCCTGCCCGTCAGGCAGGCGGCAGAGATTTTTCCGCAACGCCGCCACGCAGGCGTCCATCTCGTCCCGGTGCGCCTCCACTTCGGTCAGCAGCTTCATCTGCGCCCGGGCACGCACCAGATTGTGGTCGGCGTAGTGTATCTTGAAATACCGGTCGCCGTCCAGATAGTCGGTCAGGAACCGCATGGCAAGCTCGCAGGTGATGACCTCCACGCCCAGAGGCAGGAGCGACAGCTCGGTGTCGGTCAGCCGCCCCGCCGTCCCGGACAGGAAGCCCTCCGCGAAAGCGCAGAACAGCTCCATGTCAAAGCCGATACGTGCGGTGTCCGGCTCGTCCTCGGCGGCGGTGCAGGCGCCGTAGCGCACGGCATCGCCGAAATCGTACAGCACCGAACCGGGCATAACCGTGTCCAGATCGATGACGCAGAGCGCCTGCCGGGTTTCGTTGTCTATCAGCACGTTGTTCAGTTTGGTGTCGTTGTGCGTCACGCGCAGCGGCAGCTCGCCCGATGCCAGCCTGTCCACAATGCCGCGCATACGCCCGGCGCGGCTGTCAAAGAAGGCAATCTCCTCCGCCAGCGCCGCCGCGCGTCCGGCGGTATCCGCCGCGACCGCTGCGCGGAACGCCGCATAGCGCCGGGGCGTGTCGTGGAAGAACGGGATCGTCTCGGTCAGGCGGTCGGCAGGGAAGTCCGCCAGCATATTCTGGAACGCGCCGAAACCGCGTCCCGCCTCGCGGAACTGCGCGGGGGACTCAATGCGGTCGTAAGCCGTCACGCCGTCCACATAGCGGTAGCAGCGCCAGCAGCCGTCGCCCGGCTCGCGGTGGAGCAGACTGCCGTCCGCGGCGGGCAGGAACTCCAGCACCCGGCGGGCAGGGTTCTGTCCCGCCGCGACCAGTGCGGCGCGGATATGCCCCGTCACCAGCCGGATATTCTCCATCAGTGCCGCCGGGTCACGGAACGCCTCCGTGTTGATGCGCTGGAGCACCAGCGATCGGCTCCGGTCGGCGGGGTCATAGTCCAGCCGATAGGTGGCGTTGACGTTGCCGGAGGTTAGCTCGCGGATGCCGACCGGCTCTGTCTCCGGGCAGAAGGCGGCGGCGATACGGCGGATGTCCCGGCTTCCGGATGTGCTTGTCGTAGCTGTCATACTGCCTCCCCTGTCACTTGAGTCTGACGAAGCAGACTTTTTCCATGACCACGTTCTCGACCGGCTTGTTGTTGGAAGCCGACGTGGCGACGGCGCTGATGGAATCCACGGTTTCCATGCCTGCCACGACGTAGCCGAAGGACGCGTACTCCCCGTTCAGGTGCGATGCATCGGCGTTGCAGATGAAGAACTGGCAGGAGCCGGAATCGTAGTTGCCGCCCCGGCGCGCCATGGACAGCACGCCCCGGATATGCGTCAGGTTATTGGCAAAGCCGTTGTTTGTCATCTCGCCCTTGATGGCTGTGGTGCTGCCGGTGCCGTCTCCGTTCGGGTCTCCGCCCTGAATCATGAAGTTCGGGATAACCCGGTGGAAGGTCAGCCCGTCATAGAACTTTTCGGACACCAGCTTCTGGAAGTTCTGCACCGTTACCGGCGCGATGTCCGCACGCAGGCGGAGCACGATGTCCCCGTGGTTTGTCACGGTAATGCGGACGTACTCGGTGGCGCTGTCGCTTTCCTCGAAGTCGGCTGTCTTGCGGCTGTTGATTTCCGCCGCGATGTCCGTCATGCTGATCTCTGTCTTTGTTCCGGAGGCAGTTCCGTTCTCTCCCTTGTCCGCGCATCCTGCGGCGCTGAGCACCGACAGTGCCAGCATTGCCGCCGTCAGCACCATGCAGACTGCTCTGCGTACTCTGTTCTCTTTCATTTTATGGAGTCTTCCTTTCCCGGGTTTTCCCCGCATGGCATACTGCATATATTGTAGCATCCGCCAACCCCGCTTGTCAAGCTTTCGGGCAAAATTTCAGAAGAATTTACAAAAGAGGGGGGTGCTTGCTCCCCCAACAACACTGGTCAGAGCCAATGACGCCGGGGCAATCCCCCCTTCCGGCGCCGCAAACCGCCCGGCACGCAGTGCCGCTCCCGGCGCAGTCGCAGGGGTGCCGGGGGCATACGCCCCCCGAACCCCCTTATTCCGCCATCAGCGCCAGAATCTCCTCCCGGGTCGGCGCCGACACGGCGGCTCCCAGCCGCGTGACAGACAGCGCGGCGGCGGCATTGGCAAAACGCAACGCCCACTCCGGATCGCGCCCCTCGGCAACCGCCACGGCAAGCGCTCCGTTGAAGGTGTCACCGGCGCCGGTCGTTTCCACAGCCTGCACCCGAATGCCCGGAACCGTGATTTCCCGCACGCCGTCCGTCCAGTACGCGCCGCGGTGCCCCAGCGTAATCACCACGTTCCGGATGCCCTTGTCCAGCAAAACACGCGCTGCGCGGCGGGCGCTCTCATCATCGGTGATGGCAATGCCGGTACAGCCGCCCGCTTCGGTTTCGTTGGGCGTGAACCAATCAATGCCGCACAGCAGGTCGTCCGGCAGGGGCTGCCACGGTGCCGGATTGAGCAGGAACGGCTTGCCCGCCGCCTGCGCCTGCCGTTTGGCTTCCTCCACGGCGGACAGGTCAATCTCCAGTTGGGTCAGCACGGCGTCCGCATCGGCGAAGTCTGCTGCCGCCGCCCGGACGTCCTCCGCGCCGATGTTCCGGTTGGCGCCCGGAACCACCAGAATGCGGTTCTGTCCGTCGCGCTCGTCGATTTCAATCAGGGCGCAGCCCGTTTCCGCCGTCCCGTCCTCGCGGATGTACCGGTCGCGGAATCCCTCTGCGGCGAAGTGTCTGCGCAGGGTTTCGCCGAACACGTCGCGCCCGACCCGCGTGATGAACCATGCATCCGCGCCTGCTCGTGCCGCCGCCGTCATCTGGTTACATCCCTTTCCTCCGATTCCGATGTGCAGGCTGCTGCCCATCACGGTTTCGCCCGCCGCCGGCAGGTGCGGTGCGAATCCTGTCAGGTCTGTGTTGCTGCTGCCGGGGACTATGATTTTTACTTTCTTTGTGGTGCTCATGGGGGGTTCTCCTCTCTGCGGTGTGTATTTTTGCTTTGCGGTGTTTGGGTAAGGGGTAACATTGGTTCGGGGCGTCTCCGGCGCCGTAAGGGGGGCTTTCCCCCGGCGGTATCGGCGTGCCGGACTGTCTCCGGCACCGGAAGGAACGCAGACACGGAGGGCAATCTCCCGCCGGAGGGTTCCTCACTCCACCCGCACCCGCAGGGTAAAGCGCAACGTCCCGTGCGGAGGCAGGGAGGCGCGGTAGCCGTGCGCCTCGGCTTTGTCGGGCGCATCGTAGGGGGCAGTACAGCACTCCAGCGCAATGTTGTAATAGTCGCGGAAGGTGCCGTTGTTGAGCCAGATTCCGACATAGGGAACAGCCCCGGCGTCGGCGCGGTAGTCCAGCGTGAAGCGGTGCCCGGACGCCGTGTAGACGCCGCTGAGCCAGCCATCCGGCGTCGGCTGGGTGTAGTAAAACTTATAGGCGGCACCGGTGCCGGGCGCATAGCCGGTCAGGCGGTCGCGGGGGAACGCGTCGGCAGGCGTCGCGCCGAACATATACTCCACCGGCGCGTCCGGGGCAAACGGCGTGCGGATACGCAGGTCGTCCTGCCCGCGGAGCATACAGTGCGCCGCCCACAGGCAGGGGAACGGGACATCGCCCCGGTTGGTCAGCGTGTAGGTCAGCGCCAGTGCGCCGTCCGTCTCCGTGCGCACCTCCTTGCAGAAGGTCAGTGGGAACAGGCGGGAATCCGTCCGGAACGCGATGCCGTCCGGGGTGCCGTCCGCCCCTTCCGCCGTCCCGACTTCCATCGGCAGGCGGCAGACCTCGCCGTGATCCGGCAGGGTCAAGCCCGCGTAGCGTCCGGTCGGCGGCGTGTACGGGTCAATGGTGGGGAACATATCGTCCCACGAAGCGCATTCGGAGTTGATATAGCTGCCGTCATATGCCAGCCGGGCGTAGGCGGGGGAGGGATTCTGGCAGAGGAATTCGAAGCCGTCCGACGCCGTCAGCGATGCCAATTTGCCGCCGTCCTCCGGCAGGAAATGTGCTGTCAGGGCGCCTGTCTCTATCCGGAGTGCGGGGCGACCCTTATACGTATCGGGGCACGCGGTGTGTGCAGTGGACATGGATAGTACCGTCCTTTCGGGATTTTTTGGGGGGAGTGTCCCCCCTGTGATGTTGGTTTGCGGGGATGCCGCCGGTTCGGGGATCGTTTCCGACACCGGAAGGGGGGCTTTCCCCAGCGTCCCCCGGCTCGACCTGCTTTCGGTTAAACTTTCTGCCCCCATCCCCCCGACCCCCTTCCCCGCTGGGGAAGGGGGAGACTTTTTGTTATCTTTTGCAAGGGGCTACCGCCCCTTGCAACCCCGCACTGCGCCGGGGGCGGCACTGGTCGCCGGGAGATTTTCAGTGCCGAGAGGGGACTTGCCCCGGCGGTATCGGCGTACCGGGAGCGTTCCGGCACCGGAAGGAATCTCCTCAATCCCTCAATTCATAATATCCCCGGCGCCGGAGGCAAAGACCCGCCGCACCGAATCCAGCAGAAGCGGATGAGACGACAGGGAGGGGTCGGAGGCAAGCAGGGTGCGGGCGGAACCGAAGGCGCGGTTCATCAGATCCGCATCGTTCCAGCCCTCCGCTAAGCGGAAGCCGCCGCTCTGCCGGATGCTCCCCCCCGCGGAGGGCGCAAGGAAATCGCCCGGGCCGCGCTGTGCCAGATCCTGCTCCGCAATGCGGAAGCCGTCATAGGTCGTGCGCATGACCTCCAGACGGGCACGCGCCGCCTCCCCGCCGCCGGCACGCACCAAAATGCAGTAGGATTTCCGGCTGCCGCGCCCGACACGCCCCCGCAGCTGATGCAGCTGGGACAGTCCGAAGCGCTCGGCGTTCTCCACAATCATCAGGCAGGCGTTGGGTACGTTTACCCCCACCTCAATGACGGTGGTCGAGACAAGCACCTGCACCTCGCCCGCCGCGAACGCCTGCATGACCGCATCCTTTTCCGACTGCTTCATCCTGCCGTGCACAAAACCGATGCGCAGCTCGGACAGCCGTTCGGTCAGCTCCGCCGCGTACTGCACCGCCGCCCGGAGCGGCGGAAGGGCGGGCGCGGGCGCCGCTCCCGCAAAATCCGCCGTAAGCGGAATAAGTCCCGCCTCGTCCGCCCCGTCGGCGTCCTCCGCCTGCTCTACGGCGGGGCACACGATGTACACCTGCCCGCCCGCCGCCGCGTTTTTGCGGATGAAGGCGTCCAGCCGGGCGCGGTAACTTTCGTCCACCACGTAGGTGTCCACGCGCTGCCTGCCGGGCGGCATTTCGTCAATGCGCGAAACGTCCAGATCGCCGTACAGCACCAGTGCCAGCGACCGGGGAATCGGCGTGGCACTCATGCACAGCAGGTGCGCGTGGCGGTTCTTGTCCGAAAGTGCCGCCCGCTGACTGACCCCGAAACGGTGCTGCTCGTCGGTCACGACCAGCGCCGGGGCGGCGAACTCCACCCCCTCGGACAGCAGTGCCTGCGTGCCGACGACAAAATCCAGCCGTTCCGCCGGGTCGGACGCCGCCAGCGCCGCCCGTATCTTCCGCTTGCGGGCGGCGGGCGTCGCGCCGGTCAGCAGCTCGCCCCGGATGCCGACGCGGGAAAACAGCGGAATCAGGTCGGCGGCGTGCTGGGCAGCCAGAATGCCGGTCGGCGCCATAATCGCCGCCTGCCGCCCCGACCGGACGGCGACGTACACCGCCGCCGCCGCACAGACCGTCTTGCCGCAGCCGACGTCGCCCACCAGCATCCGGTTCATGGCGGTGCCGTCCGCCATATCGCGCCGGATGTCGGCAATGGCGCGTTCCTGCGCACCGGTCAGCGCGTAGGGCAGAAGCGCCCGGAATCCGGCAAACTCCTCCTCGCCGATCCGGCAGACCGGTGCCCCGCCGGGGCGTGCCCTGCCGCCCTGCAGACCCAGCCCCAGCGCGAAGCGGAAAAATTCATCGTAGGCAAGGCGGGTCTTGGCGGTGTGCAGCGACGGGAAATCCGGCGGGCAGTGGACGGTGCGCAGGGCAAAGGCAAGCGTGCACAGTCCCTCCCGCTCGCGGATGTTCTCCGGCAGGGGGTCCTCCACCCGCGCAACGGCGGGCATTGCCTGCCGGATCAGCCCGGAGAGCACCTTGTTGCTCAGCCCCTCGGTCAGCGGGTAAACCGGGAACAGCGGGGGCAGTGCGCTCTCCTCGGTATACGGTTCAAAGGCGGGATTGGTCAGCAGGAAGCCGCGCCCCGTGCGCTCCACCCGCCCGAAAAAGCGGAACACCGACCCGACCGGGAAGCTGTCGTGCAGGTAGTCCTGATTGAAAAAAGCAACCTCGCAGGTTCCGCTGTCGTCGAAGGCGCGGAATTTGAGCAGTGTCATGCGTTTTTTCAGGCGGCTCCTGCGCGGTTCGCAGGACACGGTGAGAATGACCGCCTGCCGCGTTCCGGCACGCGCCTCCTCCTGTGTCCCGGCAAGGCTTACCACGTCGCCCCGGTTCTCGTAGGCACGCGGGAAGTGGAACAGCAGGTCGGCTACGGTATGCAGCCCCAGCCGGGCAAGCAGTTCCGCGCGTTTTGCCCCCACGCCCGGCAGGCGGAGAATGGGTGCCGCCAACAGTGCGTCCATGTTGCGATGCTCCTTTCCGTGCCGCCTCCGGCGGCTCTTTGGGTATCCGGCGGGACTGTCCCCGCCTGCCGGCTGAACCGGCAAGGTGCGTCTGCTTCGCTCCTTATTCCAGTGCGGGTACCGTGCCGGACACGGTAAGCGTGCCCAGCTCAACCCCGGCATACGTCCCGTTGAACAGCCACGAGGCGGAAACCCCGACCGCCTCGCCGGACGGCACCTTCACCGTGTGCGAGAACAGCACGGTCTCGGTCACCCGCGTGTTGTCCGTGATGGTCATCCGGTCTGTGGAGAAGGTCACGCTCTCCTGCCCGCAGGTCAGTCTGCCGAGATTCTGCCGCTCGCCCACTTCCAGACTGTACGAGGACAGCCGGACGGTCAGCGTCAGGGTGTCCCTGCCGTCCGCGCCCGCCGTGCGGGAGTAGTCCAGCAGCAGACGCAGGCGGACGGATTGGTCGGAGGAGAAGCGTCCCTGCGGGGCGTTCCCCGTCTCGGCGGACGCGGCGGCGGTCTGTGCGACGGTGGCGGCGGAATCTGCCGGGGCTGTCGTGCCGTCCCCGGCGAAGGCGGGGGCTGTCACGGTTCCGATGGCGGGGTCGTCAAGGATTATGGAGCAGGAAGCCAGTCCTGCGGCAAGCAAAGCCGCCAGAGCCGCGGCGGCTGTACGGCGCGTGTATTGTTTCATGTTCGGCGCTCCTCTCGGAAATATTTACCGGGACTGCGGGCGCAGGCTGTCCGCATAGGCGGTGGCAAGCCTGTCGCAGCGCTCGTTATAGGGGTGTCCGGCGTGTCCGCGCACCCAGATAAAGGTTACGGTGTGTTTCTCCAGCAGGTCAAGCAGGCGTGCCCACAGGTCGGCGTTGAGCGCGGGGGATTTATCCGCCTTGCGCCATCCTCTTGCGCGCCACGATTTTGCCCATCCCTTCTGGATTCCGTTTATGACGTACTGCGAGTCGGAGGTCAGTGTCACCTCGCACGGTTCCCGCAGGGCGGACAGTGCCGTGATGACGGCTGTCAGTTCCATGCGGTTATTGGTAGTTTCCGGCTCTCCGCCGGACAGTTCCTTTTCCCTGTCGCCGTAGACCAGCACGGCGCCCCATCCGCCGGGTCCCGGATTGCCCCGGCACGCGCCGTCTGTGTATATGTTTACTTGTTTCATGGTTGCTTCACCGTCCGTTGTTTCAGTTTTTTTGGGGGGGGTAGGGGGGTACCTTTCCGGCAGAGAACAAAAAGCTTTGAGTGGGGTGGGTACAGTGTCCTCCCCGCAGTCAAATCCCGCACAAATTGTAAAAAATGCGCATACCCCCTTGATTTTCCGGCGGTTTTCGCATAAAATATAAGGGATACAGGAAGGGCTGAACACAGGAAGGAAGAGAACGCGCCGCCCGTCCCGGAAGGAGAAACGACCTATGAACCAGACCGAACCAGAAATCCGCCCCGAAAACAGTCTCCCGGAGGAAAAAAACCCCGCCGCACTCCCCCGTCTGCCCCGTCCCGCCCCGCGGAAGAGGCGCCGCGGAGACCGCCGCGAGGGACGGCTGCTGCACAGCATCTATGCCATGAATAAATTCATGCCCTACATCATGCCGGAACGGTCGGACGGGTGCAACACCTACGCCGACGAGTTCGATGTGACCGAAACCGACGCCTTCTGCAAGCAGATGATCGCGCAGGGAATGCGGAATTTCAGCTTCCTGCACGTCATGCTGGCGGCGTATGTCCGCACCCTGTCGCAGAAGCCCGCCATCAACCGGTTTGTCGCCGGGCGGCGCATCTACGCGCGGAACAATATCGAGATTGTCATGACCATCAAGAAGGAAATGACCTCCGAGTCGCCGGACACCTGCATCAAGGTGGTGTTTGAGCCGGACGACACGGTGGAGGAAATCTACGAGAAGTTCAACCGTGCGGTGGAGGAGGTCAAGGCGACGCAGGCGCTGGACAGCGACTTCGACAAGACCGCCGATCGGCTGGCGAATCTTCCGCGCTTTGTTCTGCGCGGGGTTGTCCGCCTGCTGAACTGGCTGGATTACCACGGCAGACTGCCGGAGGCTTTTCTCCGGATCAGTCCCTTCCACGGTTCCATGATTATCACCAGCATGGGGTCGCTGGGCATCAAGCCTATCTACCATCATATATATAATTTCGGCACGCTGCCTGTCTTTATCTCCTACGGGGTCAAACGCAGCATGATGAAGCTCCGGCGGGACGGCACCGTTGAGCAGCGCAAGTACATTGATGTCAAGGTTGTGACCGACGAGCGCATCTGTGACGGGTTCTATTATGCCTCTGCCTTCAAGCTGATCCGGCGTTTTGTGGAGCATCCGTCACTGCTGACGGTGCGACCTGACAGGCTGGTGGTGGATGTTGACTGAATAAGGGCTTGTGGGGGTCCCGGTGTCACCGGGGTTTGCCGGTTTTGCCTTTCTCCGGACTGATTTCCCCCCTTCCCCGCCGGGGAAGGGGGGAAATCAAGCGAAGGCAGGGTCGAGCCGGAAACGCCGGGTACAGGCGCCCCTTCCGGCGCCGGCAACCGCCCGGCGGGCAGTGCGCTCCCCCGCGCCAACCCCGATTTCAGAAAAGTTCTTGGGGGTTTGGGGGCTTCTTTCAAGAAGCCCCCAACGCTTTTTCCCCCACATCACCCCCGGTCGGCGGATTCGATGACGTACAGCCCGCCGCGGCGGCAGGAGATGAGGGCGGCGTTGCCGGTAATCTCGTTGGAGACGGCGTACTGGAAGGAGCGGCGGAGGGTCGCACGCGAGAGAGGGTACTTGCAGCCTTCAACAGAGACGCCGCGCACAACGGGGTCGGCGGCAATCAGGGAGAGGTAGCGGTAGGCGCTCCGCGCAATCAGAAGGGAGGAGGAGCGCAGGTAGTGCACGCGGTTCTGCCCGTCGGTGATGTAGCCGTGCAGACCGCGCGCGTGCATATCCTCCAGAACGGACAGCGTGGAGAGCGTGTGATCCAGACGCCCCGAAAGCCCCGCAATCAGAATGATTTCGTCCGCACCGCGCGAGACGGCAAGCTCAAGTGCCAGCTGGGTGTCGGTCACATCCTTCTCGGCGGGCACACGGATAACCTCCATGCCCGCACGCTCCGGCGGAGCGCCCAGCGAATCAAAGTCCCCGACAAGGATGTCCACCCGGTCGGACAGCGCATCGGCGGCACGCAGACCGGAGTCCGCCGCAATGCGCAGGTCGTCCGACTTGGGATGCTCGGTGATAAAATCCGGGTATATATGTCCCCCGGCATACAGGAAAGCACGCATACAATCACGTCCCGACAATGAAAGTGTAGTTTGTGGTGGCACTGCCGCCGAGATTCAGCATCATGCCGTTGCGCGCGCCCGGCACCTGACAGCCGCCCGCCTGCCCCGCCACCTGCCGGTAGATGTCCAGAAACATCCGCACGCCCGTCGCGCCGACCGGGTGTCCGCACCCGATAAGCCCGCCGCTCGGATTGACAGGATGCGCGCCGTCCGGCGCAATCGCGCCGCCCGCAATCAGGGCATGCTCCTGCCCCGGCGTACACAGCCCCAGCGCCGCCAGTGCCGCGTACTCGCTGGACGTGAAGCAGTCGTGCACCTCGAATACATCGATGTCCGATGGCTCCAGCCCCGCCCGCCGATAGGCGTCCGTCGCCGCCTGCTGCGTCCACGGCAGGATACAGGGCGAACCCGACGCTTCCGCATCCGCCATTTTGGCGTCAAAGCGCAGGGGCGCCACCCGGTGCCCGTAGCCCTTGACATACACCGGCGCACGCAGGCGGTGCGACGCCACATAGTCCTCCGACGCCAGCACGACCAGCGCCGCCCCGTCGGTAATCTGCGAGCAGTCGGACACAGCCAGCCGCGCACTCACATAGCCGTTGGTGGCGGAACCGCGCGCCCGCGCTTCCCCGTAATCCATGAACCACTTGCGCGTCTGCGCCAGCGGGTTGCGCCGCGCGGCGGCGTAGTTATTGACGGCGATACGCGCCAGATCGTCCAGAAAACGCTCCTCCGGCAGGCGGTACCGCCGCAGAAGCTCGTCCGCCAGCCGCCCGAACAGCTTCGGGAACGGGTAGGATACCCCCGCGCCCTCCGCCTCGTACAGGGCGGCACAGCCGAGGATGTCGCCGCAGACAGCCGAATCGACCGTTTTCATCAGCTCCCAGCCAACCACGATGCACAGGTCGGCGTCTCCGGCGCGTATCTTGGTCATGGCGGCGTCCAACGCCACCGACCCGGAGGCGCACGCCGCCTCATACCGCGCAGAGGGCACGCCGTAGAACACCGGGGACGCCTCGGTCAGCAGGGCGCCCAGATGCCCCTGCCCGATATACCGCTCCGCGATAAAGTTGCCGACAAAGCAGGCGACCCGCCCCGCACCGTTCAGCGCGCGGATGTCCTCCGCCGTGATGCCGGCGGCGGTCAGCCCGTCGTCCAGCACCTCACGGAGCAGGGCGGTCACGCCCTTGCCCTCGCGCGACCAGTTGCGCTCGAAATCCGTCTGGGCACCGCCCAGCACATACACGCGGCTCATTCCGTTCAGTCCCATGCCTTATACCTCCTTTGCCCGGAAAAAGGGGCGGAAATCGAAGGCGGACAGACAGCCGCGCCGCGCCGTGCGGGCGGGGACAGCCGCCCGCAGACGCGCCAGTGCCGCCGCCTCCTGCTCCCCGCGGCACAGCGGTTCGCAGAGGGAGAACGGGTCGCCCGCCGTGCGCAGGGCGTCGGACAGCGCCAGCGGCGGGCACCAGCCGAAGCCGGTCGCCATTGCCGCGTCGGCGTCATGCAGACTGCACCCGGTCTGCTCCGCCGTCACGGCGGCGTACAGCAGGTACCGCCCCAGCATGGCGCGGCAGAGCGCCGCCTCCTCCGCGGCGTCGTACAGCAGGACGCGGAACGCCCCGGCGTAGTCGCCCGTGTGCAGGCAGGCACACATCGCCCGCGCAAACGGGATGTCATAGGATACCGCCGGGCGGTAGGCGTCCGCCGCGATGTCGTAGACCTCCCGGACAGGCTCCCCGTCCGGGCTGACGCTCTGCCGGAACAGCCCGCTGCCGGTCTTGCGCCCCAGCGCACCGCGTGCAAGCAGTGTCTCCATGTAGGGCGGCAGGCGGTACACCCCGTGCATACAGTCGGCGGTGTTGTCCCGCAGGTTGCGGATGATGGCGGCGTGCACGTCCAGCCCGATGAAATCCACCGTGGCAAGCGGCGGCATGGCGCGCCCGGTAAAACCGCCCAGCAGGGCGTCCGCATAGTCAATGCCGCCCCGGTCGCGGCAGGTATCCGCCAGCAGTGCCGCATCCTGCAGGAAGCACAGCCCGATGCGGTTGGCAAGAAACGCCGGGGTGTCGCCCGTCCGCACCACGCACCGCCGCAGCTGTGTTTCCAGCCAGTCCTGCACCGCGTCGGTCAGGGCGGGGTCGGCGTCCGGCGTGGGAATCAGCTCGCAGAGCGTCATTTTTCCGGGCGGGTTGAACAGGTGCATTCCCAGAAAGCGGCTGCGCCGCTCCGCCGGGAGCGCCCCGGCAAGCGCCGTGACCGACAGCCCGGAGCTGCCGGTGCACAGCAGGGCGTCCGGGCGCATGGCGGCGGCGGCACGCGCCAACACCTCCGCCTTGACGGCGGAGTCCTCCGCGACGCTCTCGAAAATCAGGTCGGAGGCGGCGACGGCGCATTCCAGCTCCTCCCACGCCACCGGCGTCAGCCGGGCGCGGATGCTGTCGCCGCGCACCGAGCGGGCGGCGCGTCCGACTGCCGTCCGCGCGCGCTGCGGATTGCGCCCTACGAGGTAAACCTGCGCCCCGCCGTAGGCGGCAAACAGTCCCGCGACGGCGGTGCCCATGGTGCCGCCCGCCCCCAGAACCGTGACCGTGCGGACGCGCAGCGGGACAGTCGGGGCTGTCCTGTCAGTACGGCTGCTCATGCGGGGTTCCCTCCCTGCGGCTTGTGCCCGCGGCGGGACAGCTCGCTCTTCTTGAGCGTGGAGCGGTCGTAGTCGTAAGTCATGTCCAGGTAAATTTTCCCCTCCGCCTTGAGTTTTTCGTAAACCTCCCGGTCGCGGTACTTGATGACGCGGGCGGGGTTGCCCGCCACGACCGCCAGCGGCGGGACGTCCTTTGTGACGACGGCGCCCATGCCGATCACGGCGCCTTCCCCGACCGTCACGCCCCGGACAAAGATCACGTGGGTGGCAATCCAGCAGTTCTCGCCGATGACGGTCGGGGCACTGTATATCCTGTCGTCATACGGCAGACTGCGCAGATCGGGGGAATTGTAGTTGTGTCCGCTGGTGCGGATTTCGGTATAGCGCCCGATCAGTGTGCCGCTGCCGATGGTCAGACCGCCCTCCGCGCGGGCGAGAAAATGTTCACCGATGTACACATTATCCCCGATGGACACGTTTTCCGGTGGGAAAATGCTGTAATCCTCCCGGATGTAGACATTCCGGCCCACCGATTTCATCTGCCGGAAGGTTCTGTGCAGCTTACGGCGCCAGCGCCAGTCTGTAAACGCGATGTACGCGCGGGAAAGAATATTCATGCCGTTCTCCTTTCGGGCAGGCGGACTGCCGCCCTTGCTGAAATTCCGCCATCTCCTGCGTATGCAGCGGGCACGTATGCGGGCTCCGCGCCGGCGCGGCGGTTCCTTAAGGCGGAATTACCAATTATTTCCACCTTCCTTCCTTCCTTCCTTCCTTCCTTCCTTCCTTCCTTCCTTCCTTCCCGGACGGCGCTCAGGTATTCGCCCTTCTTGAGCGAGGAACGGTCGTAATCGTAAGTCATATCGAGATAAATTCTCCCTTCTTTTTTTAATTTCTCATACAGTTCTCTGTCGCGGTACTTGACGATGCGTGCGGGGTTGCCCGCCACGACCGCCAGCGGCGGGACGTCCTTTGTGACGACGGCGCCCATACCGACCACGGCACCCTCCCCGACCGTCACGCCCCGAACGAAGATGACGTGACTGCCGATCCAGCAGTTTTCGCCGATGACGGTCGGGGCGCTGTATATCCTGCCGTCATACGGCAGGCTTTGCAGGTCGGGGGAGTTATAGTTATGTCCGCTCGTGCGGATTTCGGTACAGCGGGCTATCACGGTGCCGCTTCCGATGGTCAGTCCTCCCTCTGCGCGTGCGTAAAAGCCATCGCCTATCCACACGTTGTCGCCAATGGTGACATTTTCGGGCGGGAAGATCATATAGCCCGGTCGGATATAGACATTTCTGCCGACCGATTTCATACGGCGGAAGGTTTTACGCAGTTTGCGGCGCCATCGCCGGTCGGCAAGCGCGATATACACGCGGGACAGCAGTTTCATGCGGGAACATCACCTCCGGCGCCGGTTGTCCGGCTGATTGGTATTTGTCCCAGTATACCATATATCAGTGAACAAAGCGTGAACATCTGCGGCGGCGGAAAAATTTTTGGCAGGGGCTTCGCCCCTTGCATCCCCGTGACTGTACCGGGAGGTTTTCCGGTTGACGGGCGGTTTGCCGGGAACGCCGGGGCAATCCCCCTCCGGGTTCCGTAAGCCTTCCGGTACGCCGTGTCCCGTCCGGCGCAGACGCAGGGGTGCCGGGGGCGACAGTCCCCGGCAAAACAAACTTAAAGACTCCCCCTTCCCCGGAGGGGAAGGGGGCCGGGGGGATGGGGAAAAACGGTTTAGCCAAGAGCCGGAATAAACCGGCGACGCCGGGGACAAGTCCCCCTTCCGGCACCGGGTGGCGTCCCTTACCCTGCCACCGGGGCGGGGTAAAACCGATGACGCCGGGAGCAGATACTCCAAAAAAGCCATACAGCGGCAGAAATATCCGGCGGCGCGGGACACAGCCCCCACCGTGCGCTGCCCGGCGCACCCCTTTAGTCACCGGCTACCAAACCGCGCAGGCGGAATCTGTTGTTTTGGTGACAATATCACGAAATTTCCGCAAGAGGGCAAATCCGCGCAAAAAAGTATTGACAACAGGGGAAAAACAAGGTATAATCATGCTGGATGGATATTGTATCCGATACAAGATGTCCCGGTGTGCGGCTACAGATACCGTAAAAATCCCGCCGCAGCTGAAGATTCCGGGCATCCGCCCCCCAGACTGCCATGAAAGGTGGTATTCCGTATATGCAGATAGACGGTAATAAATTTCAGAAAATGTGCGTCTCGGCTGCCAATTCGCTGGACAGCCAGAAGACGGAAATCAATAACCTCAACGTGTTCCCCGTCCCGGACGGCGATACAGGCATCAACATGAGCCTCACCATGAAGCCCGTGCGCGAGATTCACGTCGAGCCGGGCACCCTGTCCGAGGCGGCAGGGCGCGTGGCGGAAAAGGTTCTGCGCGCCGCGCGCGGAAACTCCGGCGCTATCCTGTCGCTGTTCTTCCGGGGTATGGCAAAATCCTTCAAGGGACTGGAAAAAGCCGACTCAAAGGACATCGCCAAGGCGATCCGCTCCGGCACCAATGAGGCGTACCGCGCGGTCGGACAGCCCACCGAGGGCACCATCCTGACCGTTATGCGCGGAACCGCCGACACGGCGGAGGCGGAAAGCGAACTGTATCAGGGCGACCCGGAGGCATTCTTTGAGCGGCTGGTCAGCTCCGCCGAGGACGTGCTGCAGCAGACCCCCGAAATGCTCCCCGTGCTCAAGCAGGCAAAGGTCGTGGACGCGGGCGGCAGCGGCTTCGTCGCCATGCTCAAGGGAATGCTGGCGTCGCTCAAGGGGCAGGACGTCGCCGCCGCCGAGGGCGAGCCGGACGCGGAGCAGACGCAAACCGCCGGCGCCGCCGATTTCTCCGAAATCGACCCCGCCAGCATTAAGTTTGCCTACTGCACCGAGTGCATCGTTGCCAAGTCGCCCGAGCACGCCGGGGACGGAACCGGCGAGCCGTTCCGGCTGGCTATCGCACCGCTGGGCGATTCCATGGTGTTCGTGGACGATGAAACGCTCATCAAGGTGCACATCCACACCAACGACCCCGGGCGGGTGCTGTCCGAGGCGGTCCGTTACGGTTCGCTGGAGATGGTGAAAGTGGAGAATATGCGCAACCAGCACCACGCACTGACCGCCGCCGGCGAGAAGGCGGATCAGGCTGCCGCGGACGCCGCCGCTGCCGCTGCTGCCGCCGCGGAGCGCCCGGAGATTGACAAGCCGGTCGGGTTCGTCGCCGTCTGCATGGGGGACGGTGTTGCCGCCGCCTTCCGCGACACGGGCGTACAGGAGATTGTCACGGGCGGGCAGACCATGAATCCCTCCACCGACGACCTGCTCCGCGCCGTGCGCAAAACCGCCGCCGAAACCGTTTTCATCCTGCCCAACAACAAGAATATCATCATGGTGGCGCAGCAGGCGGCGCACATTCTGGCAGAGGAAGGGCGTCAGTCCGCCGTTGTGCTGGAAACGCGCAGTGTGCCGGAAGGGCTTTCCGCCATGCTTGCCTTCAATCCCGATGCGACCGCGGAGGAAAACCGCGACGCCATGACCGCCGCCTTTGCCAACGTCCACACGCTGTCCGTGACCCGCGCCGTCAAGGATGCCGCCATTGACGGCATGAGCATCCGGGCGGGTGAGTACATGGGTCTGTGCGACCGGAAAATCGGCTACACCGGCACGTCCCGCCGTGCCATTGTGCTGGAAATGCTCAAGAATTTCCCGCATGCCGAGTTTGTGACTGCCTTCTACGGTTCCGATGTCAGCGAATCCTGCGCCGACACGCTTCTGCACGATGCGCAGGCTCTTCTTCCCGATGCGGAAATCACGATGATTTCCGGCAGGCAGCCTCTGTATGATTTTGTGATTTCCGTGGAGTGAGGGGCTTGTTTGTCCCGACGTCCCCGATGTGTCCTGCCTTCGCAGAAAGTGTTTGCCCCCTTCTCTTTCGGGAAGGGGGCTTTTACTCTGCCCAGGGGACACCGGGACAGGGCGCCGCCCCCGGTACCCAAGGGAACTCCCCCCACCCCCGCAAAATTTTCAAATACCTATTGACAGACGGAGAAAAAGGTGCTATAATACATTTACCTCTGCGAAGGGCTTTTTTGTTGTGTCCGGGAACTTGCGCCACAAGTCGGATACCGTGCCGTCCCAGAGGGAGGTACACGGTCCTCACAACCGGCAGACAGCCGGGGAGGACAAATATTTTGAATGGGAGGTGCCGATACACATGGCTAATGAAGCAAGAGTCAAGGTGACTCTGGTGTGCACGGAGTGCAAGCAGAGAAACTACGACACGAAAAAGAACAAGAAAAACGACCCGGACAGACTCGAACTGAAGAAGTACTGCAAATTCTGCCGCAAGCACACTCTGCACAAAGAGTCCAAGTAACGGGAATCGGGGAGGATAAATAATGACTGCTATTTGCAACCGCAAAACGCTGCGTACACTCCTCGCTGCCCTTCTGATCCTGTGCCTCGCTGTGTCCCTGTCCGTTGTGTCTGCCCTCGCGGAGGATACGTCCGCCGCAGAAGTCACGGAGACGGAGGCACCGTCGGATACCGCATCCGGCGAAACCGCAAGCACAACCGAACCGGACGATACCGCCACAGGAACCGCTGCCGAAGCGGATACCACCGCTGCCGTAACCACCGCCGCGGAAACCAAGAGTGAGGAGCAGCAGAAGGCGGAAACCCGTCGCCTTATCAACCTGATTGTCGGCGGCGTCATTCTGGTCGCCCTCGTCATTCTGGCTATCGTCTTCCGCGCCAAGATCCCCGTGTGGTTCAAGGCAGTGAAGAGCGAGTGCGGTAAGATCGTCTGGTGCCCCAAGGATAAGCTGAAGAAGAACGCGATTGTCGTCGTGGTCATCATCGTGGCTATCGCCGTCCTGATCGCGCTGCTGGATATCGCTTTCTCCACCGGTATCATTGAACTGGGCAAAGCCGTCAAGAGTATCGGTAAGTAAGCGGTCACATCCGGCTGAAAGGAAACAAGAGCATGAGCGATATCGACGCGATGAACGTAGGCCCCCGGTGGTATGTGGCGCACACCTATTCGGGCTATGAGAGCAAGGTAAAAGCAAACCTTGAAAAGATTGTTGAAAACCGCGGACTCGGAGACCTGATTTTTGATGTCAGGATCCCGGTGGAGACCGTCGTGGTCAGGGAAAACGGGGAAGAGAAAACCGTCGAAAGCAAGGTTTTCCCCAGTTATGTCTTTGTCAAGATGATCATGACCGACGCAAGCTGGCACGCCGTGCGGAATATCACAGGCGTCACCGGATTCGTGGGACCCGGCTCCCGCCCTACTCCCCTTTCCGAGGAGGAGGTCGAGCGGCTGAACATCGAGGAGGTCAAGGTTCGCCTGTCCTTCCAGGTCGGCGACACGGTGCAGATCGTCAGCGGCCTGTTCGAGGGCTATACCGGCGTTGTCCAGTCGATCTCCGAGGATATGCGCACGGTGACGGTGCTGGTCAAGCGCGGTCGCCGCGATGTTCCGGTTGAGATGGAGGCTTCCCTCCTCAGACCGGCACAGTAACCCTGCCTGTCCGGTCGCGGACCGGTAACCAACCCCTGCGGGTTCCCTTGCCCGGACACCCGGCGGTCAGCGCACCGCAAAAGTTCCCGGCAGATCTGCACCGATACGCAACCGAAAAACCGGCTCACCCGCAACGCCGCGCCGCAGAGACATGACGCCGCAGCGCCCGAGCCGACGTGGGAGGGAGAAAATCAGCCTATGGCGCTTCTCCCGCGCAAGTACCACATTTTGGAGGTAAATCATTATGGCAAAAAAGATTCTGGGCTATATCAAGCTCCAACTGCCCGCCGGTAAGGCGACCCCTCAGCCTCCCGTAGGTCCCGCACTGGGTCAGTACGGCGTGGCTATCCCCGTCTTCACCAAGGCTTTCAATGAGCAGACCAAGAACGACATCGGTCTTATTATCCCCGTTGTCATCACCGTGTACGCCGACCGTTCCTTCACGTTCATCACCAAGACCCCTCCCGCCGCTGTTCTGATCAAGAAGGCTGCCGGGATCGAGTCCGGCTCCGCCGTGCCCAACAAGACCAAGGTCGCGTCCCTGACCAAGAATCAGGTCAGAAAGATCGCCGAGACCAAGATGCCCGACCTGAACGCCGCGTCGCTGGAGGCTGCCATGAGCATGGTCGCCGGCACCGCGCGCAGCATGGGTATCACGGTGGAAGACTGAGTAAAGGAGGAACACTGCAATGGCTAATGTCGGTAAGAAGTATGCAGACAGCGTAAAGCTGCTGGAAAAGAACAAGCTGTACGATCCCGCCGAGGCTCTGGCTCTGGTTTGCCAGACGTCCAAGGCAAAGTTTGACGAGACTATCGAGATTCATATCCGCCTGGGTGTTGACTCCCGTCACGCCGACCAGCAGGTCCGCGGTGCCGTGGTTCTGCCCAACGGAACCGGTAAGACCGCGAGGGTTCTGGTTTTCGCCAAGGGCGACAACGTGGATAAGGCAAAGGAAGCCGGCGCCGATTATGTCGGTGGTCTGGAGTATGCCGAGAAGATTCAGAAGGAAA
This sequence comes from bacterium, assembly GCA_963643175.1. Classification (GTDB taxonomy): domain Bacteria; phylum Bacillota; class Clostridia; order Oscillospirales; family CAG-272; genus CAMEON01. The sequence continues at coordinate 20,200 of CAVIJF010000013.1, read as the reverse complement.
ACTGGTTCGACTTTGACGTCGTGATTGCATCCCCTGACATGATGGGTACCATCGGTCGTCTGGGTAAGGTGCTGGGTCCCAAGGGACTGATGCCCTCTCCCAAGGCAGGTACCGTCACGCCGGATGTTGCCCGCGCCGTCCGTGAGGCGAAGGCAGGTAAGATTGAGTACCGTCTCGACAAGACCAACATCATCCACTGCCCCATCGGCAAGGCGTCCTTCGGCGCCGAGAAGCTGCAGGCGAACTTTGACACGCTGGTTGGCGCCGTCATCAAGGCGAAGCCCGCTGCGTGCAAGGGTCAGTATATCCGCAGCTGCGTGATCGCTTCGACCATGGGCCCCGGTATCAAGATCAATCAGGCAAAGCTGAGCTGATTCTTTTACAAAACCCCCCGCCGAGAGGTGGGGGGGTTTTGTGTTGGGGGAAGTATCCCCGGCGTTGGGTTTGCTCCCGGCGCTCGTTCTGCTCCGGTGCTTTCTTGCTCCGGCATATGTTTTTTGCCCCCATCCCCCCGACCCGCGCTCGCAGAGCGCGGGTCGGGGGGATGGGGGCAATAGACTTATGCGAAGTCGGGGAGAGCCGGAGACGACAGGACACGGGCACCCCTTCCCGGCACCGGAATCAGCACGGCGCACCGGGAAGTTTGCGGCACCCAAAGGGAGAGAACCTCCCCGGCAACACCGGCGTGCCGGGCGGTTTGCGGTAACATTCCGGTACGCCGGAACGGCGCCTCACCCCTCTTTTATCACAGAACCGTCACAAAATATCCAAAACAGGCCGCGCATAAAAAACCGCAATAATACAAATTCAACAAACTTGATCGGAAGCGAAAAATTTCCCTTGACAAAGCGCGAAACATGATGTATAATACCAGCATATTTTCCAGAGGAAAGGAGATACCGCCATGTTTGCAGCCGGAATGATGATGTGCATGTGCCGCATGATGATGTGCTTCAGCTGTGATCCGTATGCCGGTACCTCTGTGTGTCGCTGAAAGATTTCCGCAATGGGGTCTTTCCGATAATACTGTTTGCTCTCATCTGTCCTGTGGGCAGGTGCGATGCATGGGGGGAAGCCGGTGCTTCCCCTTTTTGTTCGCCCTGATTGTATAATTATACACGCAGAAAGGAATATTGCATGATTGAACTGCGGAATCTGAATAAAACCTTCCACACGCGGGACGGGGATCTCACCGCGCTGGATGACATCAGCCTGACGGTGCAGGACGGCGAAATATTCGGCATCATCGGACTGTCCGGCGCGGGAAAATCCACCTTAGTGCGCTGCATGAACCTGCTGGAGCGCCCGACGCACGGGGAGGTGCTGGTGGACGGGCAGGATCTGATGCAGCTTTCCCCCGCCGGACTGCGGAAGGTGCGCCGGAACATCGGCATGATTTTCCAGAGCTATAACCTGCTGGAGCAGCGCACGGTGCTGCGCAACGTGCTGTACCCGCTGGAGCTGGTGCACGAAAAACGGGATACAGCACGCGCCCGTGCCATGCAGCTGCTGGAACTGGTCGGGCTTGCCGACAGAGCCTCCGCCTACCCGGCACAGCTGTCCGGCGGACAGAAACAGCGGGTGGCAATCGCCCGGGCGCTCGCCACCAACCCGCACTACCTGCTGTGTGACGAAGCGACCTCGGCGCTCGACCCCACCACGACGGATTCCATTCTGGAACTGCTTCAGACCATCAACCGCACGCTGGGCGTGACCGTGGTTGTCATCACGCACGAGATGTCGGTGGTTGACCGCATCTGCCACCGGGTGGCGGTGATTGACAACAGCCGCATCGTGGAAATGGGCGCGGTGGATGAAATATTCGCCAAGCCGCGTTCCGCCATCGCGCGGGAGCTGATTCTGCCGCACGTCAAGGTGGCGGCGACCGTCCGCGGCGGGGCACACGTCCGGCTCGCCTTCAACGGCGAATCCACCTATTCCCCCGTGGTGTCGGCTCTGATTCTGGAGACCGGCGTGCCGGTCAGCATCCTGTTCGCCGACACGCGCGACATCGGCGGCAAGACCTACGGTCAGATTCTGCTGGAACTGCCCGGTGAGGATCGGCTCGCCCAGCGCGTGACCGTGTGGCTGGACGCCAATTTCCCGTCTTACAGTCTGGAGGTGTGAGTATGTCAGAGGTTCTGAAACAGCTTTGGGAGACCGGAACGCTCGGCAGGGGCATTCTGGAAACCGTGTACATGACCTTCCTGTCCACGCTGATTGCCTATATTATCGGGCTTCCGCTGGGCGTCATCCTCGCCGTGACCGGGGAGGGCGGCATCCGACCGATCCGCTGGCTCAACCGCGTGCTGGGCGTGGTCGTGAACGTCTTCCGTTCGATTCCCTTCGTTGTGCTGATGGTCGCCATGCTGCCGGTGGCAAAGGCTGTCGTCGGCACCGGCATCGGCAACAAAGCCATGATTGTCATGCTGGTCATCGCCGCTGCCCCCTACGTTGCCCGCATGGTGGAGTCCTCGCTCAAGGAAGTCAACCCCGGCGTCATTGAGGCGGCACAGTCCATGGGCACCTCCGATTTCGGCATCATCCGCAAGGTTATGATTCCGGAAGCAAAGCCCGCCCTCATCGTGGGCGCCGTCATCTCGACCGTGACCGTGCTCGGCTACTCCGCCATGGCGGCGACCATCGGCGGCGGCGGTCTCGGCGGCATCGCCATTGTCTGGGGACATCAGCGCTCGCATCAGGACATCATCTGGATCTGCGTGCTGCTCATCATCCTCATTGTTCAGGTCATTCAGGAGCTCGGAATGCTCCTTGCCCGCAAAACCGACCGCCGCGTGCGGAAATAAAATAGATGCATCCCCAAAATTCTGTATTTTATTGAAAAGGAGATACCATACCATGAAAAAGATTCTTTGCCTCACACTCGCCCTGATTCTCACCCTGTCTCTCGTTTCGCTGGTCGGCTGCAAGCAGACTGCAAGCGACGACAAGACCATCATCGTCGGCGCCAGCCCGACACCCCACGCCGAGATCCTGAATCAGGTCAAGGACGCGCTTGCCGCCGAGGGGTACACGCTGGTTGTCCGGGAATTTGACGACTACGTTCTGCCCAACAAGGCGCTGGCTGACAAGGAGCTGGATGCCAACTACTTCCAGCACACGCCCTACCTGAACAGCTACAACAAAAACAACGGCACCGATCTGGTGGCGGCTGCGCTGATTCACTATGAGCCGTTCGGTCTGTTCGGCAACGGTGTCAGCAGAGTGGCGGACATCGCTTCCGACGCGGCCATTCTGATTCCCGCCGACGACTCCAACGAGACGCGCGCCCTGCTTCTGCTTGCGCAGGAGGGACTGATTACCATCAAGGAAGGCAAGAACGTCAACACCGGTGTGACGGTTCTGGACATTGAGGATGCCAAGGGGCATACGGTCACGCCTATCGCGGCGGATACGGTTGCGGCACAGCTCAAGAACAGCACGGCTGGCACGGTTGCTGTCATCAACGGCAACTATGCGCTGGGAGCCGGTCTGAAGATTGCCGATGCGCTTGCCGTCGAGAGTGTCGAGGGTGAGGCTGCGCAGACCTATGCCAACATCATTGCTGTCCGCAAGGGTGATGAGAACAGCGCCAAGATTCAGGCTCTCATCAAGGCTCTCAAGACTGCTGCCGTCAAGGAGTACATTGAGAAGCAGTACGGCGGCGCCGTGCAGCCGATGTTTACGGTGCAGTAACAGATGTTTGCTGATTGAGGGGGGATTTTCCCCCCCTTCTTTTTGCGTTCCGGGAGGGATTCGGTACCCGGCGGGGGCTTGTCCCGGCGTTATCTGCTCTACTCTGCCTCCGTGCAAATCGTTTGCCCCATCCCCCCGACCCGCGCTCGCAGAGCGCTCTTCCCACTCCGGGGAAGGGGGAGATTTTTAGCTTTTCTTTTGCAAGGGGCGAAGCCCCTTGCAACCCCAAGCCTGCACCGGATGGCTTGCTGGCTGACGGGCGGTTAGCCGGGAACGCCGGGGCAAGCTCCCGCTGGGTACCGCAAATCACAGGGTCAGCCGGGAACGCCGGGGCGCAGGTGTCCCCCAAAAAACCAAAAAAAGCCGGCATCAAAAAAGCCCCGCCGCCACAAGGGCAGCAGGGCTTCCGCGGATACCCGCACAGGGTGCAGAGACACCCGGATTACTTCACGTTGGCGAAGTACTTGATGGTGCGAACCATCTGGCTGGTGTAGGAGTTCTCGTTGTCGTACCACGACACAACCTGCACCTGATACAGATCGTCGGCAATCTTGGACACCATGGTCTGCGTAGCATCGAACAGGGAGCCGAAACGCATACCGATGACATCGGAGGACACGATCTGATCCTCGTTGTAACCGAAGGACTCGGAAGCGGCAGCCTTCATAGCGGCATTGATGCCTTCCTTGGTCACGTCAGCACCCTTGACAACAGCGGTCAGGATGGTGGTGGAGCCGGTCGGAACAGGCACGCGCTGCGCGGAACCGATCAGCTTGCCGTTCAGTTCGGGAATAACCAGACCGATAGCCTTGGCAGCACCGGTGGAGTTGGGCACGATGTTGGCAGCACCCGCACGGGCACGGCGCAGGTCGCCCTTTCTGTGGGGTCCGTCCAGAATCATCTGGTCGCCGGTGTAGGCGTGGATGGTGGACATGATACCGCTCTGGATGGGCGCGTAATCGTTCAGCGCCTTAGCCATGGGAGCCAGGCAGTTGGTGGTGCAGGAAGCGGCAGAGATGATGGTGTCCTCTGCGGTCAGGGTGTTCTCGTTGACGGAGAAGACGATGGTCTTCAGATCGTTTCCGGCGGGAGCGGAAATGACGACCTTCTTGGCACCGGCGTCAATGTGCGCCTGCGACTTAGCCTTGGAGCAGTAGAAGCCGGTGCACTCCAGCACGACATCCACGTCCAGCTCGCCCCACGGCAGTTCCTGCGCCTTGGGCATAGCGTAAATGGTGATCTCCTTGCCGTCCACGGTGATGGAACCGGGGGTGACGACGGTCTTGCCGTCCTCAGCCAGAACAGGCTCCTTGGAGGAGACGGTATGCAGGTTCTCACCGACCTTGCCGCAGTAGCCACCCTGAGCGGTGTCATACTTCAGCAGGTTTGCCAGCATCTTGGGGCTGGTCAGGTCATTGATTGCCACGATCTCGTAGCCCTCGGCGCCGAACATCTGACGGAAAGCCAGACGGCCGATACGACCGAAGCCATTGATAGCAACTCTTACGGACATTGGAAAATACCTCCATATATATAATTTTTTCGGTTACGGGTACGGAAATGCCGACGCCTTTTCCGGTGTCTGCATCTCCTATGTATGGCTGTGCGGGGGCTGTCTGTCCCCACTCCAATTCTATATTTTACCGCATTTTTATGAATTATACAAGCGATTTTCGCTATTTTCCGCAAAATCGGCGTTTTGCATCCGGATGTGGATGAATGCAGGCCGCTTTCGTGCATTTTGCCGTTTGCTTTTGCGGGTTTTGCGGCATTTGGAGAAGTTTTGCCCCCGGCGTTGTCTGCTTTACCCTGCCCCGGGGGATCGTCATAGCCGACACTGCCGGGACAAACGTTCGAAATCTTTCTTGCCCCCATCCCCCCGACCCGCGCTCGCAGAGCGCTCTTCCCACGCCGGGGAAGGGGGGAGATTTTTGTTATTCTTTGCAAGGGGCTTCGCCCCTTGCATTCCCGTGCGGTGCCTGAGGTAGCACGGTGTTCCGGGAGGTATGCGGTACCAGAAGGTAATTGCCTCGGAAACTTATCCTTGCCGCCAGTAGAAAGCAGAAAACCTTTGGTGTGGCGGAAGGGGCGCCGTCTTCGGCATTTCATAAAGTTGCCGCAAACTGCCCGGTATGCAATGTTGCTTCCGGCGCGGACGCAGGGATGCAAGGGGCGAAGCCCCTTGCAAAAATAAACTTAAGGTCTCCCCCTTCCCCATCGGGGAAGGGGGTCGGGGGGGATGGGGCAATAGACTTATGCGAAGTCGGGGAGAGCCGGAGACGGCAGGGCACAGACATCCTTTCAGGCACCGCAACCACAAGGTCAGCCGGAAACGCTGGGGCAAGCCGCCCTCCGGGTGCCTGAAGCCGCCCGGCAGGCAGTGCCGCCCCCGGCGCCGGGTAAAGCAGACCACCGCCGGGGGCAGACCCCCCACAAACATTCCCCCAGCACAGCAAGATTTTCCGGACGTTCCGGCAACGTTCACACAATGGTTACATTATTGTGGTATACTACACGATGCATGATTTTACCTTCACGCCGGCAAGACCGATGCCGCAACCCCTTCGCCGGAGAAGGAAACAGGGAAACGCGGATTATGCGGTTCCACAAACCGCGGGAGGCTCCCCGCAGGAAAGGAAAAATCCCCCCATGATAAAGCTTGAACATCTGGTAAAGAATTACGGGACACTGTGCGCAGTGGACGATGTGTCGCTGGAAATCGGAGCAGGCGAGGTGGTCGGACTGCTGGGTCCCAACGGCGCCGGGAAATCCACCACCATGAATATCCTGACAGGCTGCCTGTCCAGCACCTCCGGGCGCGTCACCGTGCAGGGCATCGACGTGCTGGCGGACCCGCTGGGCGCCAAACGCCTGATCGGATACCTGCCGGAACAGCCGCCCCTGTACCTCGACATGACCGTGGACGAGTACCTCGGCTTCAACTATGACCTCAAGGGCTGCCGACTGCCCCGTGAGGCACACATCGCAGAGGTCTGCGAGGTCGTGCATATCGGCGACGTCCGCCGCCGCGTCATACGCAACCTCTCCAAGGGCTACCGGCAGCGCGTGGGCATCGCGGGCGCTCTGGTGGGCAACCCGCCGGTCATCATCTTCGACGAGCCGACCGTCGGTCTTGACCCCAAGCAGATTATCGAAATCCGCAACCTCATCCGGGGACTGGGACGCGACCATACCGTCATCCTGTCCACCCATATCCTGCAGGAGGTGCAGGCGGTGTGCGACCGGATTGTCATCATCAACAAGGGACGCATCGTGGCGGACGAAAAGACCGGCAATCTGGGGCGTATCATTGAAAACAACCGCCGCTTCACCGTCAAGGTGTGCGGGCAGACAGACAAGGTTCTGCCGGTACTGCGCAATATTCCGGGCATCGTGTACGCCGAGGCACTGGCGGAGCGGGACGGCGACGCCGTAACCTACATGATTGAAAGCGCCCCCGGCGCGGACGTGCGCAAGAAGCTGTTCTTCACGCTGGCGGAGCGCGGCTGGCCGCTGGTCGGCATGGAAGCAATGGGACTGTCGCTGGAGGACATCTTCATCAACGTGGTGGACAAGTCCGAGGAGGAGACGCGGCAGCCTGCCCGCTACGCCCGCCGCGCACCGCGCCAGCGGTCGCGCACCGCGCTGGAGACTAAGGTCGCCGACGAATTGGTCGAGGAAGCCGACAGGCGCCGGGAGCAGGCGCAGGAAGAGGAGCAGGAGAACGACGGGGACGGGCAGGACGCCTGACCGCGGCACGCTACAAAAACAAGAAAGGCAGAGCTGAAGCATATGTTTGCCATCTACAAAAAGGAGCTGCGCTCCTACTTCATCAACCCGGTCGGGTATGTCTATGTCGGCGTGTTCCTGACGGTCGCGGCACTGCTGTGCTGTTATTCCACCATCATCAGCGGCACCTACAACGTCGGAAACTACTTCGTCTACATGATTTTTGCGCTGATTATCCTCATTCCCCTTCTGACCATGCGCCTGTTTTCGGAAGAGCGCAAGCTGCGCACCGAGCAGCTGCTGCTGACCGCGCCCGTGACGCTGACCGGCATGGTGCTGGGTAAGTTCTTCGCGGCGCTGACGCTGTACGCCTCTACCCTGCTGGTGTCCTGCGTCAACTTCATCCCGCTGTACGCCATTGCGGTCGAGGAGCAGAAGGGGCAGACCAGCAACCTGACCCGCATCGGTCCCGTGACCGGGGAGTTGGTCGGGTGCCTTGTCAGCCTGCTGCTCATCGGGGCGGCGTTCATTGCCATCGGCACCTTCATCTCCGCCCTGACCGAGAACCAGCTTGCCGCCGCCGTCGTCACCATCGCCGTCATCGGCGCCATGGTCGGCATCGGCGTGCTGACCAGCTTCATCAACGTCTACTGGATCCGCACCGCCCTGTCGTGGGTGTCGGTGCTCAGCCGCTTCGGCAACTTCACGAACGGTCTGTTTGATTTCGCCGCCATCCTCTACTATGTGTCGCTGTCGTTTATCTTCCTGTTCCTGACGGTGCGGGTGTACGACAAGCGGCGCTGGAGCTGAGGCGCGGGGAGGAACACCGGACATGGCAAAAAAGTATTCCGGGAAAACGCGCCGCTTCGGCACGGTCACGGTTCTGCTGACCGTGCTGACCGTGGCGGCGGCAATCCTTGCAAACGGCATCGTCACCAAGCTGGCACTGCGCTACGGCTGGTACATCCGCATGACCCCCCAGCTGTCCTTCCCCGTGACCGAGGCGTGCTATGAGTACCTTGACCGGTACGTCATGGACAGCGTAAGCACGGACGACCCGCTGCGCGTCATTTTCTGCGACGAGGAGGAGAATATCCGCTCCTCCGGCACGCAGGCATACGTGCTGACCACGGCAACCGAGCTTGCCGAACGCTACCCCGGCAAGGTGCGCATTGAGTACCTCAATGTCTGGGAGCATCCCTCCGTGGCGCGGGCTTACGGCGTCAAGGCGTCCACCTCCGTGGTCGTGGCGCAGGGCGACCGCTCCCGCGTCTGCACCCTGACCGACTTCTTCGTGTTCTCTGTCAGCGATTCCGAAACGCCGGTCGCCTACAACGGCGAAAAGCGGCTGGCAGTCGCCATGAAGGCGGTTCTGTCCGAGAAGTCGCCCATCTGCTACTTCACCATGAATCACGGCGAATCCATGAGCGACTACTCGCTCATGTTCGCCGCCACCGACGCCGGCTATATGGTCAACTATCTGGACTCGCTGTCCTTTGACATCCCCGACGACTGCGACCTGCTGATTTCTTACAATCCCGTGCAGGATTTCGCCGACCGGGACAGCGTGACCGGCTTCTCGGAAATCGACAAGCTGAACGCCTATCTGGCGCGCGGCGGCAAGATGATGGTGTTCGTCTCGGCGGATACCTTCGCGGCGGGCAGTTTCAGCAATCTGGAAGGCTTCCTTGCGGACTGGGGCGTGACCTTTGACCATTCCAAGGGCGCCTCCGGCGTGGAGGAGTGCTACAGCATCCGCGATACCGCCCACTCGCTCAGTTCGGACGGCTATACCATCCTCGGCAAGGTGGCGGACACCGGCAAGGCAGGGGAGATGATGCGGCAGGTCACCGGCTCCGTCCGGCTGTCCAACGCGACCGGCATCTCGCCCACCGACGGCTGGAACCTGTCCGGCAACCAGTGGTCGAGCGGGAATCGCACGGCGTATGCCCTGCTTCGTTCCTACCCCGGCGCCGAGGCATGGGCGGGCGGCAGAGCCGTCGCACGCACCGAGGAAGGCTTCAATCTGATTACGCTGACGCAGGAAGGTGAGAACGGCTCCGCCGGCTCGCTGCTGGTCTGCTCCTCCGTGGACTACGCCAAGGAGGCTTCCATGCAGTCCGGCGTGTACGACAACGAAACGCTGCTGCTGGCGGCGGTGGAGGCAATGGGCAAGACCGATACCCCCATGCATCTGGCTTCCCAGCCCTTCTCGGATGACAGCATCCACATCCTGACCACGGCGTCCGCACGGCGGATTACCGCCCTGCTGGCGGGCGTGCCCGCCGGGCTGTCGCTGGTCATCGGTCTGGTGGTGCTGGTACGGAGGAAGACCGCATGATTTCAGGATACAGTATATACGAACATTCCGCCCGGCAGACGGGCGGCAGAAAGGCAGGGAGCGCCGCATGAATCCGAATCAGGAAAAACTGGATACAGCCGCAGCGGATGCCGCCACGGCGGATACCGCGTCGGCAGCCGCTGACCGGCGTGCCGACCGGGCGCGCCGCCTGCGCCGCCGCTCTGCGGCGGTGTCGGTCACGGTGCTGTCCGTGGTCGCGGTACTGCTGATTAACCTGCTGTTCAGCTATCTCGGCTATGTCCACATCTGGCAGGTGGACGAGACGCGGACGCGCTATCTGGCGGACGACCGGGGACTGTACACCGCGTCGGCGCCGTTTCTGGAGCTGTTCCGCACCTCCGCCGTCCCCGCCGTGGACGCCGTGAATGCGGAGCGTACCGCGCGCGGGGAGGACAGACTGACGGTCAACGTCATTTTCTGCGCCGACCGGGACAAGGTATACGCCTCCGATCTCGCCCGGTACGTGCTGTACTCGGTGCTGGATCTGCGGGAGAACTTCCCGGATTACGTCAGCGTGTCCTTCGTGGACATCGCGCACAATCCCTCGGCGGTGCAGAAGTACAAGGCGACCTCCTCGACCTCCATCTACTCCTCCAACGTGATTTTTGAATTCGGAACCGAGTACCGGGTGTACGCCCTGAGCCGGTTCTTCATCACCAATGAGGACAGCTCCACTCCATGGGCATACAACGGGGAAATGGACATCTCCTCCGCGATTCTGGCGGTAACCCGCGCCGAATCCCCGATAGCCTGCTTTACCACCAACCACGGCGAGAGCACCGACACCTGCAAGTCATTCCGGGAGCTGGTGAGCCGCGCGGGCTATATCGTGCAGGATATTGATCTGGAGAAGGACGAGATACCCGAAAATTGCCGCCTGCTCATCACCTATGACCCGCAGACCGACTTCCGGGGCTATGCCAACAACGGCGGGGACGGCGTTTCCGAGATTGACCGGCTGGACAAGTTTCTGGACAACGCCTACTCCTTCCTGCTGTTCGTAGACGACGAAACGCCCACCCTGCCGGTACTGGAAGAGTATCTGGAGGAGTGGGGCATCACGATCTGCCGCGTGGAGAACAGTGAGAGCGGCAAGAGCGACAACTACCACATCCGCGACACGGTACAGCGGCTGGATTCCGACGGCTACACGGTTCTGGGCAACTATGCAACCTCCGGACTGGGTGCGTCGGTGACAAAGGATATGCGCAACGTGGCATATCCCGCCAAGGTGGTATTCCCCCACGCGACGTCGGTGAAGCGTTCGGACAGCTACCGCGTGACCTACGTTTCGGCGGACGAGGCGTCCGACGGCACGGCGTACTCCTATGAATCCTACTACCGCAACGGCGTCAGCCGCCGCCTGTCGGATATGTTCACCTCCTACACCACCGCAACGGCGGAGGTGTTCGGGGAGCAGTACGAGATTGCGATCGAGCAGAACCTGTTCCGCCTGATGACGCTGACCAGCGAGGAGCGGACGGTTCAGGAAACCAACTACCTGACCAAGGACGACCGCTCCTTCGTGGGCGTGTGCGCCTCGACCGAGTTCGCCTCCGACGCCCTGCTGGATTCCGCCGTCTACGGCAACGCGGACGTGCTGCTGTCCCTGCTCCGCTCCATGGGGCGCGAGCTGGTGCCGGTCAAGACGCTGGAGTTCAAGAGCTTCAAGAAGTACGATTTCGACACGGACAAGAGCGGGCTGACCGACGACAGGAAGGTCGGCATCACGGTCGCCTTCACGCTGATTCCCGCGGTTCTGTGCGCCGGCGCCGGCATTGCCGTTTCGGTGCGCCGGAAGTACCGCTGAGACAGCGTCAGGGACAAACCGGGAACGTGATACACGTGATACAGGAGAAAGGAAACACCATTCATGAATGACGCAAAGGAAGTGCGGCTCGTATTCGATCCCGGCAAGCGCGGGACGGTGGGGCTTCGCGCCGTGACCGCCCTGTGCGGCGACCGGGCAGGCGCTCTGCCACAGCCCACGCGCCGGGGATACACCTTCCTCGGCTGGTATACCGTGCCGGACGGCGCGGCGGGCGGACAGCATATCGGTTCCTCGACTGTCATCGGGGCGGATACCCCGGCGGAGCTTGTGCTGTATGCCCACTGGAAAAAGAGTGCCAAGGCGAAGAAATCCTCGCTCCTGACGCAGACGCGGGCAATCATCGCGCTGGTCGCGGCGGTAGCCGTCCTGATAGGCGGGTTTATCCTGACCGACTATATCGTACAGATATACCGCTATGAGGACACAGACGGGACGGTATACACCATCCGCAAGAAGGGCGGCGTATACGGGCTGTACCGCAAGGACGGCACCGTCTGCGACGTCAACGACGAGGGCTACTATCTGACCGCCTTCGGCACACAGCTGGAGGTGGACAAGGACTCCGGCGAGTACGAGATTTACGCAGTGGTGGACGTGGAAGGCACCGAAGTGGTAGGCAATTCACAGCGCGTGCTGGCGTTCAAGCAGCTGACCTACGACAAGTCCTCCACCACCGACTACACGCGGGTCATCAGCAGCATTGAGGTGCACAACCAGCAGGGCGTACTGGATCTGTACCGCCCGGAGGGGTCGGACAGCAACCGCTTTGTCATCCGGGGACATGAGGGCACCGTTCTGTCGGACGAGCTGTTCGCACAGCTTTCCAGCGGGTGCGGCTACACCATTTCCATGCAGCGGCTGGAGAATCCGGAGCGGCTGGAGGACGGCAGCATCAACTATGCCGAGTACGGTCTGGCAAAGGAAATGCGGGTGAAGCAGGACGAGGACGGCAACCCGGTGACGGACGAGAACGGACAGCAGGTGACGTATGCGTACACGCCCACCTGGTACACCGTCAAAACGCTCCAGCCGGATGCCCGGACGGGCGTGGACAGCTACACCATGACGATAGGCGACGCGACCGTTTCCGGCGCGGGCTACTACGCGCGCTACGAGGGACGGGACACGATATATATTCTGTCCTCCACCAACCTGGAGGTGGCATTACAGCCCATCGAGTCGCTGGTCACGGGGCGCATCGTGTACCCCATGACGCTCAACACCTACTTCAACGTGCGGAATTTCGTCCTGCGCACCGACATACACTATGATCGGCTTGCCGTGTACATGGCGGCGGAGCTGGCGGGAATTCTGGACGAGATAAATCTGGACGACCTGAGCAGTCTGACCGACGCCCAGCAGGAAGCCCTAAGCGCGGCGGCGGACGAGCTTGAAAAGCTGGAGGAGAAGGCGTTCGCGAGCCTGTACGAGCGTGCGATGGAGGCAAGCTCCCGCAAGGTCACGGCGTTCTCCTACGTGGATCTGGAAAAGCGCGAGAATAGCCTGTACTCGTCCTATCCCTACCGGATGGCGACGTCGTACATGGCGGGGTACCGCCCCAACGCCAATAACATCAGTTCGATGCTGCAAAGCCTGTACTCCATGACCTTTGACGCCGTGAAGGTGCTGGGTCCGACCGATGAGCAGCTGGAGGCATACGGGCTGACCGAGCCTGCCTTCGACATCTCCTTCACCTATATTGACGCGGACGAATTCGAGCACAGCAACCATGCCATCTTCAGCGCGAAAACGGCGGAGGGCAAGTACTACGCCTACGCCGAGGACTACGACATGATCGTGGAAATTGACGAGAGCATGGTGCAGTTCCTTTCGTGGAAGGACATCGACTGGTACGACCGCGAGTATTTCCAGTACAACATTGCGCACATCAAGGAAATCCGGCTGGACGGCACCGCTATCCGGGCGCTGGACAGCAAGTACCGGACGGCGGACGGCGACGTACTGTTCACGCTGGACAATTCGGCAACGGATCAGTCCGGCGGCACGGCATCGGGCAACCTGGTGGCGTATATCAACGGACAGTCCATGGCATACGAAATGGAGCTGATCCGCGTGACCGGTACGGCGGAAATGATGACCGGCACGGACAATTTCCGGCGCTTTGTGCAGTCCCTGCTCACGGCGTCCATTGAAGACGAGGCTGACCTAACCGCGGCGGAGATGGAGGCTCTGCGCTCCACCGACGACAGCGACTGCTACCTGAAGATTACGTTCATTCTGGATGACGAACAGACCGACGCGCAGAAGGCGAATCTCGTATACCGGTTCTACCGGGTATCCGAGCGCCGCTGCTACATGACGGTGGAGACGCTGGCGACGCCGGACTCCCCGTCCTCCCCGGAGAACGGGCAGGGTCTGTTCTGCGTGCTCCGCTCCTTCTGCGACAAGCTGGCGACCGACGTCACGCGGCTGTACGACCGCATCCAGGTATATCCCGACTCCAAAAACTGACTTCTGACAAAGGAGATTCCATCATGGCAAAGCTGAAAATCCGCAAGTTAGGCGATGAAGTGCTGCGCAAGGTGTGCCGTCCCGTAACCGAGATTACGCCCCGCACGCTGTGCCTTTTAGACGATATGCTGGAAACCATGCGTGACGCCAACGGCTGCGGGCTTGCCGCTCCGCAGGTCGGTATTCTGCGGCGCGTTGTGGTTGTAGAGGTGGAGCCGGGCGAGGTTTACGAGCTGATTAACCCGAAAATCATCGCCTCCAGCGGCGAGCAGGAAGCCGAGGAAGGCTGTCTGTCCATTCCCGGTCGCTGGGGTATCACGCACCGTCCCCGCCATGTGACTGTCCAGTGTCTCAACCGTGCGGGTGAAACCGTCACCTACACCGGGCACGACCTTCTTGCCCGCGCCTTCTGTCACGAACTTGACCATCTTGACGGCAAGCTCTTTATTGACATTGCCGAGATGGAGGAGTAAGGAGCGTTGGGGGCTTCTTGAAAGAAGCCCCCAAACCCCCAAGAACTTTTCCGAATTCTGTATTGGTGGTGGGGAACTCCCCCCCCTTCGTTGCCGCACTGCCCTGCCTTTTTTCGGTATCGCCAACCACCCGGAACGCCGTGTCGCTCCCGGCGCGGACGTGGGGGTGCCGGGGGGCGAAGCCCCCGGCAAAATAAACCTGAACTCCCCCTTCCCCGGAGTGGGAAGAGCGCTCTTCGAGCGCGGGTCGGGGGGATGGGGGGCAGAAGCCTATGCCAAAGCAGGGTAACCCCGGATAGCCCCGGGGCACCCCCCTTCCGGTACCGGAATGCCTCCGGAACACGGAAAAGCCGGAATCTCCGGCACCGAATCCCCAAATACCAAATCTCCCAAAAACAAGGTAGGAACTGTGACAATGAAAATTCTATTCATGGGAACCCCGGATTTCGCCGTGCCGTCCCTGCGTGCCCTGTACGAATCCGGCGAGCAGATCGTCGGCGTCGTCACACAGCCCGATAAACCGCGCGGACGCGGCTATGTCCTGACCCCGCCGCCCGTCAAAGTCTACGCCGCCGCACAGGGACTGCCGGTCTTTCAGCCCGCCCGCCTGCGGGACGGCAGCTTTGACCGGACAGTCGAGGAACTGGCACCGGACCTTATCGTCGTTGTCGCATATGGAAAAATACTGCCGCTCTCCATTCTGGAGGCACCGCCCTGCGGCTGTATCAATGTCCACGGATCCCTGCTCCCCGCCCTGCGCGGCGCCGCACCCATGCAGAGGGCAATCATAGACGGGCTGGACGTGACCGGCGTCACCACCATGTATATGGCGGAGGGCATGGACACCGGCGATATGCTCCTGCGGGCGGAGGTGCCCATCCGGGAGGAGGATAACTTTGAGTCGGTGCATGACAGAATGGCGGAGGCGGGCGCCAAGCTGCTGCTGGAAACCGTCGCCGCCCTGCGGGCGGGCACGCTCGTGCGCACCCCGCAGGACGAAAGCCGCGCCACCTATGCACCCAAAATCGAAAAAGCCGACTGCCTGCTGGATTTTTCCATGCCGGTCAAAGCGGTTTTTGACCGCGTGCGGGGACTGTCCCCCGTCCCGCTGTCCTTTACGCACACGCCGGACGGGAAGCTGCTCAAGGTAGCCGCCGCCCGCCGCGCCCGCCTGTCGGGCGATTGCGGGGCGCCCGGCACAGTGCTGTCGCTGGATACATCGCCGGAGGGCGGCATTGAAGTCGCCTGCGGCGGCGGCTCCCTGCTCCTGACCCGCGTGATTCCCGAGGGCAAGGCACCCATGTCCGCCGCCGACTACATCCGCGGACGGCGCCTGTCGGTCGGGGATAAGCTGGAGTAAGAAAATACACCGCATATAAGGAGGTGCGCTCATGCTATTCGGATTTTTCTGGGGTGACTGGACGGTCGTCGTCCTGATTCCCGCCATGATCTTTGCCTTCTGGGCACAGATCAACGTACAGCTGACGTTCAGCCGGTATAAGCAGGTGGGCAACCGGCGCGGACTGACCGCCGCCACCGTTGCGCGCCGCATTCTGGACGCGAACGGGCTGAACTACGTGCAGATTCAGCGCGTGTCGGGACGGCTGACCGACCACTACGACCCGCGCGAGCAGGTCGTGCGGCTGTCGGACAGCGTGTACGACTCCACGTCGGTGGCGGCAATCGGTGTCGCGGCGCACGAGGTGGGACACGCCTGCCAGCACGCGGAGGACTATGTGCCCCTGCGTATCCGGGGTGCCATCATCCCCGCAACGCGCATCGGCTCCATGCTGTCCATGCCGATTTTCATCCTGGGGCTTCTGTTCGCGCAGCTTTCGATGCACGGGAGTATGCTCGGCGATGTGTTCATGATGCTGGGCATCCTGCTGTTCTCGCTCTCGACGCTGTTCCAGCTGGT
Organism: bacterium; assembly: GCA_963643175.1. Lineage (GTDB taxonomy): Bacteria > Bacillota > Clostridia > Oscillospirales > CAG-272 > CAMEON01. The sequence continues at coordinate 3,719 of CAVIJF010000013.1, read as the reverse complement.
GACGCTGCCGACCGAGTTCAACGCCTCCGCCCGCGCCCTGAAAACGCTGGAAAGCCACGGTATTCTGGACGGCGATGAGCTGGTCGGGGCGCGCAGCACCCTGCGGGCGGCGGCGCTGACCTATGTCGCGGCGCTTGCCTCCTCGTTGGCGTCGCTCCTGCGCCTGCTGCTGATATTCGGCGGCTCCCGCAGCCGCCGCAACTGACCCGGGTTCCGGCTATGGCAGAAAACAGGACGGGCAGGGGCGGACAGACGGGCGGCGCACAGCCCAAAAAGCCGGCGCACGCCGGCAAAAAACCGCAGGGCGGTGCATCCCCGAGGAAGCTGGCGATGGACTCTCTGTCCGGCATTGCGGGCGGGCGGTACGGCAGCCTTTCGGTGGACGCGGTACTGCGGCACAGTGCGTTGGAAGGCGCCGACCGGGGACTGTACACGGCGCTGGTCTTCGGCGTTCTGGAGCGTCAGACCACGCTGGATTTCCTTGTGGAGCAGCTCTCCGACCGCCCGCCGGAGGCACTGGAACAGCCGGTGCTTCTCGCACTGCGGCTGGGGCTGTATCAGCTTATCTATATGGATCGCGTGCCGGACTACGCCGCCATCGGCGAGACGGTTTCGCTGGTGCCGCGCCGCGCCGCGGGGTACGTCAACGCGGTGCTGCGGGGCTACCTCCGCATGGAGCAGCGGCTGAACGGAGACAGCGAACACGGCGTTCGCCGTGAACCCCGCGGGCGGGAAAACGGCCTGTGCACCCCGGAGGACTGGCAGCAGCGCTTCCCGGTGCTGGCGGGCGACCGCCGGCGGGCGGTGTCGATTGCTTTCGGAATGCCGCTCCCGATGTGCGACACCCTGACGGCGGCGCTGGGCGCGGCGCGGGCGGAATCGGTCATGGCGGCGTTCGGCAGTCGCCCGCCGCTTTCCCTTCGGGTCAACCCCCTGCGGACGGACGCCGCCGCCCTGACCGCCCGGTTGGAGGCGGCGGGCGTGCACGTCCGGGCGGGACGCTACGGCGGCAACGCCCTGCTTGTGTGCGAGAGCGGCGCGGGCGGAAATCCGACCGCCCTGCCCGGCTTCGGGACGGGCGATTTTTTCGTGCAGGACGAGGCGTCCCAGCTGTGCGTCCGGGCACTGGACGCGCATCCCGGGCAGACCGTGCTGGACGTCTGCGCCTGCCCCGGCTCCAAATCCTTCGGAGCGGCGCTGGACATGGGCGACCGGGGGCGCGTGCTGTCCTTTGACCTTCACGAGTCCAAGCTGTCGCTGGTGCGCTCCGGCGCCGCGCGGCTGGGACTGCACTGTCTGACCGCCGACCGCCGCGATGCCCGCTGTCCCGACTCTGCCCTCACGGGGACAGCCGACCGCGTGCTGTGCGATGTTCCCTGCTCCGGGCTGGGCGTGATGGCGAAAAAGCCGGAAATCCGGTACAAGGACATGACCGAATCCGCCCGCCTGCCCGGCATTCAGGCGGACATACTGGAAGCGTCCGCCGGGTATGTAAAGCCGGGCGGTCTGCTGGTCTACTCGACCTGCACACTGCTCCCCGCCGAAAACGGGGCGGTGACGGCGGCGTTCCTCGCAAGGCATCCGGAGTTTGAGCCGCTGGACTTCACGTTCCCGTCCTGCGACCCCGCCTGCCCGGACATCGTATCGGCGGGCGGCGCCGTCACGCTGACACCGGATGTGCATGGCACGGACGGCTTCTTTATCGCGCGGATGCGGCGGCGGGACTGAGCCGCGCTTTCGCACCGCCTCCGGGGACGTCCCCCGGAGAATCTTTTCCAAACCTAAAAGTTGGATAATTTGTACTCAAAACATTTTGAAAGGTTGAAATCCAAAGAAAAAAGTTGATAAAAACGTTATTTTTAGCCATTTTGTATTGATTTTCTTTTGAGTATATGCTATAATAAATATATACTCAAATAAGGAGATCGAGGTTATGCCGGCTAAAGCATCAGGTGAGGAGAAAACACGTATTATTCATCAGCGCCAAAAGAATGGAGATACTTATGTTATAGAGCGCAGAACGATATATGATCCGGTAAGAAAATTTAACAGGGTTCTGTCAAGCAGGATAGTGTCAAAAATTCCAAAAGGACAAGATACACCTGTACCGACCAGGGCAAAGCGTCGTAAAGGAGAAAAAGTTTCATTTTCAGAGACAGCATCTCCCGTACAAAAAGCGGTGAGAAACAAAGTCGGAATGATGGATATCATCGAGCATATAGGAGCTGAGTCAGGGATTGACGAGGCAATCTATGGAAATACGGACCTTGGCACCGCACAGAAGATAATTTCCCTGGCAAGATATCTGCTTGCCTCTAACGGACAGTCCTTTCCGGGCATAACCACCTGGCAGTATACCCATCCTCTGCCTTATGAGGACGGCATCTCGGAAGATGTATATCATGATCTTATAGAGAAAGTCGGATTAGATGAACAGCTGCAGCAAAACTTTTTTGCAAGCCGTGTTGCAGGAATTGAGGGGCAGCCTGTTTTGGCTTACGATTCAACGACTATCTCCACATATTCGGCAGGCCTTCCAGAAGCAAGGTATGGTTTCAATAAAGCCCACGATGGATTGGACACGGTAAAGCTGCTCACACTTTATTCCGTCGAGACAAGACAGCCGGTCGCATTTACCAAGGCTCCTGGAAATCTTCCGGATGTAGTAACAATAGAGAATGCACTTAAGCAGCTGTCGGTTCTTGGTATAGGTGATGCTGAGATTGTTACGGATAATGGCTTCTACTCTGAGAAAAACCTTGCGGATATGCTACATGCCCATTATGACTTCATAACCTTAATCAAATGCAGTATTAAGTGGGTCAAGGCAGAGCTTAAAGCACACGCAGGTGAATTCAGAACCACATCCAGCGCGTGTCCGTTTGACACTAATACTCATGGAATAACGGTTACGCTTATGCATGAGTTCGCACGAAACCGATTATATGCCAGCAGAAAGAAGGAGCTTCCCGTAGGAAGCGAAGAAAAATTCAGCAGAAGGATATATCTGCATCTGTACTATAATCCCATCAAGAGGGTTGAGGAGGATGCAGCCTTGGATAATAAGTTGCTTGAGATCAGAGCATTGCTCGAGTCGGGTAAGCAGATAGAGGAATTAAGTGAGGATGCGCAGGCTAAGGTCAAGCGGTTTATAACCATTAAGCGTTATGGCTCGAAGGTAACAGTAGGGTTCAACGAGAAGGAAATAGAGGCACAAAAGGAATTTCACGGATACTTTGCTCTTGTATCAAACAAAGAGAAGAATGCCTTTGATTGCTTGAGGAAGTACCGCAGGAGGGAGACTATTGAGTCATTCTTTGAATCGGGAAAGCAGAGAACGGATGGTTATCGTACGAGAGTATGGAACACTGACAGACTAAGGGGAAGGATGTTTATCCAGTTTGTTGCTCTGTGCTATTATGAGTTCTACAGTGAGCAGCTGCGAAAAATCAAGGAGAAACTTGGTAAACCAAATGGAGAGCCGGCGCATGACCTCAAAGAGAGTCTTGCGCTCGAGGATAAGCTTAAGACATGGCTAAATAACACGCCGATATATCTTACCTTGCAATGGTTTGATACAGTCGAGGAAGTTAAGGTATCAACAAAACTGCTCTCTAAGAGATGGACTACTACAATAACCAAGCGTGACCGGCTGTTTTTAGATAAACTGGGCATCAGCTGACGCAGATGCTTTGAGTATATATTAGACGACTTTTAGG
>CAVIJF010000012.1:0-48419 GCA_963643175.1 bacterium | reverse complement strand
GGACGGGACACGGCGTACCGATAGGCTTCCGGTACCCGGCGGGGACTTGCCCCGGCGTCGCCGGCTAACCCGGCGTCTTGCGGTGCCGGGAGGGATGCCTGCGCCCTGCGTTCCCGGCTCAACCTGCCTCAGCAAAAATCTTCTACCCCTCTTCCCCGAAAGGAACGGACAGACTCCCCCATCCCCCGCCCCGGAGCCGCACAGGGCAAAAGCCGCCCCCGGTGCACAGCACCGGGGGCGGCAGGTCATGGGGAATACTCAGTCCTCCTTGCGCTTCCGGAGAGCGAGGAGCGCGGTGGGAACAGCCGACAGGGTAAGCAGAGTACCGCCGGTCAGCGCGGAGCGGCATCCGCCGGACGGCGCACCGGTCGTGGATTCTCCCTCCCCCGTGTCGGAGGCGCCGCTGTCCGCAGAGGTTTCCGGTTCGGTCACGGCAGTTTCCGGATCGGTCACGGGTGCGGCAGTCGTTTCCTCTGACTTCTCCGCTATATGAAGCGTGAGGGGCTGGGAGATCAGCGTCTGCTTGGTGCGGGAGTTGGTGTAGGTGACATAGAACGTGATGTCGCCCGCACCGGTGAAGGTCATGGTGCCGTTCTCCAGACTGACCAGATCCCCGCCGGACAGGAATACGAAGTTCGCGTTGCCGGTCAGGGTCGATGCGACGCGCTTGTAATTCTCAACGGTGACGGTGAAGGGCAGGTTGTCCCCGACAGAGACGCTGTCGCCGTCCGCCGCACCGGTCAGGGTAATTTTCTTGACGTGGCGGTACAGCGTGTTCGCCGTGTTGCCGGTCAGACCGCTGTAACCCCAGCCGAAATACTGCGTGTAGCTGTTGCCCGCAAACGTCCACGGGTACACACCGATACCGCGGAGCAGTGCGGCGCGGATGGCGTTCTCGCCGTAGCCGGAGTAGGAGGGATTGAGGGTCGCGTTGTACTTGCCGATGAAGCTCATGACGCCGCGCATACCCAAATCGGAATCGGTCTCGCCCAGATAGCCGCCGCACAGGGCGCCGACCGACATCTCGGGCCAGACCTCGCGCATAATCTTCATCTGGCTTTCATGGAAGGTGATGACGGCAACCTGCGCGTACATATCGTACTGATTCACAAGGTCGCGGACAGCCTCCACAAGCCCCTTCTGTTCGGACTTCAGCTCGATGAACAGGCGGCAGTCCTTGTCCTTGAACGCAATCAGGTACTCCTCCAGAGTCGGGATGCGCCAGTTGTTCTTCCCCTCAACGTTCTCAAAGCCCCGGTTGACGTACAGCTCCTTCAGCTCCGCCAGCGTACTGCCGGTCACGCTCAGGTCCCTGTCGCAGGTGCGCCCGGTGGTGCCGTCGTGCATGACCACGACCTGCCCGTCGGAGGTCAGGTAGACGTCGTTCTCGATGACATCCGCGCCCGCCTCGTAGGCAAGCAGGGAGCCTTCCACGGTGTTCTCCGGGTTGCCGTCCGGCAGACCCCGGTGCCCGATGTTCAGCGGGACGCGGGTCATGGTGTTCTTGGGCAGGGCGGTGGCGGCGGCATACAGCCCGGCGGTGTCGTCCGAAACGACGCCCAGTGCGCCGGAGAGCAGGGCGTCCAGACGCCCGGTGTCGTCCGGCTCATCCGCCGCACGCACCCAGACGTTGACGATGCTGTCGTACAGGTACTGCACGGTCTCCTGCCGGGCGGCGGACTGCGGCAGCAGCGCGATGGTGCCGTTGTTCCGCTTCACGGACTTGCGCAGCTCCACGCACTCCTCCCGGGTCAGCCCGGACTTGCCCTTGTAGGTTTCGGTGTAATCAATGATGCCGCGCACGGCAGGCAGTGCCTCGCGTGCCGTCCTGACCAGATCGGCGTCCTTGCTCAGGAAGAAGCAGTCGTAGAAGCGGATTTCCTTCAGGTACGCGGCCAGCGGCTCCAGCGCATCGGCATCTGCCAGCTCAAATACCGGCATGACCGTCCATGCAAGCGACTCCAGTGCGTCGTCCACCGGCAGGAACGCTTTCCCGGTTGCGTCGGTGATGTTCAGGTCGCGGTTGATGCGCAGGATGACGGCGGCGGGTCTGACCTCGCCTGCCATAACGGCGTCCAGTTCGGTGCCGCTGTCCACCTGCCTCACCAGCGCCACGTCACCCACAATGTTGGTGCGCGGCTGGGCAACCGTCACGTAGCCGGGCGAAACGGGGCGCGGATCCGTTTTTTCGGTATAGGCGCCGTCGGCTTTTGCGTTTTTCACAATCTCCTCCGCCGTCAGGGCGCGGTTGTAGAAGCGGATGGCGCGGAAGGTGGTGTCATAGTTGCGGCTGGCGTCGGAATGCCCGAAGAACAGGTCGTTCGCACCCATGGCGCGGGGGCTTGTCGCTTCCGCGACCTTCTCGCCGTTGATGTAGATGACGGTCTTGCCGCCGACCTCATAGGTGACGGCGACCAGATTGCCGGAAAAGGCGTCCAGCCCGTCCTGAACGGTGGGGCGCTCGGCGGCGGCGTTGCCCGCGAACTTGAATTCCAGCACGTCATTGGAGATGCGGCGGAACAGGGAGAAATTGTCGTTGGTGCTGTTTATGAAAGTGTTGAAGGAGTGCCCCAGCGAGGTCAGCTCGCCCAGCGACATCTCCACGGTGAACGCCTGCCCGTTTACGGTGTCCACAATAGCCTGCGGGAAGTTGTGCTGCTGCGAATTGAGGTGCAGACCCTCCCGCGTAAAGCCGTTCTGCGCGTCCGGTGTCAGCGCGACGTCATTCTGCCCGGCAAGGTCTTCCCAGACGGCAGATGCCGCATCAAAGCCCGCGCGGGTGTTGCGGAAGCCGCTGTACAGCGACACCAGCCCGTTCTGCACGTAGAGCTCCTTCACGTCCCCGTAGCCGTCCACGGCGGCATTGCGTCGGATTTCCTCCGCCGTCAGGGCACGGCGGTAGAAGCGCAGCGACCGGTAAACGGTGCGGAACGCCTTGTTGCCCTCCTGCCCGATGAACAGCGAGTTCGCGCCCATGGCGGCGGTGCAGCCGGCGGCGGCGGTGCGCACGCCGTTGATGTAGATGACGACCTCACCGCCGACCTCATAGGTGATGGAGACAAGGGCGTCCTGCAGAACCGACAGCCCGTTCGCCACCGTCGGGCGCTGTCCGGCACCGACTGCTGCCCACTTGAACTCCAGCACGTTGTTGGAGTTGCGGCGGAACAGGGCGAAATTATCGTTGTCGCTGTTCATGAAGGTGTTGTAGTCGTTGCCGATGGAGGTAAAAGCGCCGAGGCGTATCTCCACCGTGAAGGTGTCGCCGTTGACGATGCCGAGCACCTCCTCCGGGAAATACCGCCGGGCGGAGTCCAGCGCCAGTCCCTCTGCGGTGAAATACGTTTTGGCGTCTGTCTGAATCGCCATGTCGTACCCGCCTGCCAGATCCTCCCATACAGTGGAATCCGGATTCTGTCCGGCACGGGTGTTCTGGTCGCCGGAGTACCAGACGGCAAGTCCCTCCGCGTAGGCGTGGGGCACGGAGGTGACTTTGGATTCAGTGTCTTCAGCCGCTGCCGGCAGGACGATGCCGCCCGCGAGCGGTGCAAGTGCCAGCAGGAGTGCCAGCAGGAAGCAGGAAATTTTCTTCATTGCGTTTATCCTCCCTTAAGGGAATATGCGGTTTCGGTCAGCCTGACGTTCTCTTTATTGCACACCCCTTTAATTATACCGATTTCCGGTTTCCCCGTCAATCAGCAACCTGTACCAATTATCTCCGCCGGACTTGTGCAGAACGGCAATAAGAACTTCGCGAAGCGTGCACGGCAGTCCGGCGGCTGAGGTCATCCGTGCGGTCTTCCGGCGTCGCCATGGGGGTGCCGGGGGCACCGCCCCCAAAAAGTCCCCCGAAAATTGCCGCATCCCCTTGCCAGCGGCACGCGGATGTGGTACAATAGAGCACAGAAACAGCCCGAAAAAAAGGGAGGAACCGTAACCATGGCACAGGCAAAAGCAAAGGCAAAAGCACCGGTCAGAACGCTGAATCTGCTGAGCGAGGCAGAGTTCCGCCGGACACTGAAGGCGGAACCGCTCCGGGGAGGCTACCTGTTCTTCGGCGAGGAGGACTACATGAAAATGACCGTGCTGCGCATGGTGCAGGACGCCGTGTGCCCGGACGACGACCCCATGGCAGCCTTCAATTCCCTGCGGCTGGACGGACTGGATCTGACAGCCGCACGTCTGCTGGACGCCATGGCGGCACCGCCCATGGGCGCGGAACGAAAACTGATAACCGTCACGGGCGTCAATTTCAATACGCTCCGCGCCGCCGACACGGAAGCCCTGCTCGGCGCACTGGCGGTACTGCCGGAGTATCCGTATGCCCTGCTGATTCTGTCGGTCGGGGCGGATGCGCTGGACGCGGGCAGCCTGCCGCGCAGTCCGTCGGCACTGCTCTGCCGCCTGTCCGAGCTGCTGCAGCCGGTTTACTTTGAGCGCAACACGCCGCAGAAGCTGTACGGCTGGGTGCAGAAGCACTACCGGCACGACGGCGTGACGGCGGATGAAGCCGCCTGCCGGGAAACGGTGTCCTTCTGCGGACGGAATATGTTCACGTTGGCGTCCGAAATCGACAAAATCGCATTCTACGCGCTGGCGCACGGGTCGGACACCGTAACCGGAGCGCACATCCGCGCCGCCGGAACGCCCGCCGTCGAGTACGACGCCTTCGCCTTTGCCAATGCCGTCATGGAGCGGCGGCAGGCGGACGCGCTTGCAGTCCTGCAGGAGCAGAAGCTGCGCCGCGTGGAGCCGCTGATGGTGCTGTCGGAAGTGTCGCGGGTGCTGGCAAGCCTGTGCGCTATCCGGACGTTGGCGGACGCGGGACACACCGGCGAGGAAATCGCCGCGTCCCTGCGCATGAATCCGTATCAGGTCAAGCTGTACCTGCGCGTGGCGCGGGCGGCTGAACCGGGTGTTCTGCCTGCCGCCGTGGATGCCTGCGCGCAGGCGGACGCGGCGCTCAAACGCTCGGCGGCGGACGGCTATCAGTTGATTGAGCGGCTGATCTGCAGTCTGTGAGGGGCGCTGTCCCGCGTATGCGGCGACTTTTCCACACCCCCGCGGCGGTCGGATTCCGTCGAAAAACCGCGGGAAAGTGCGAAAACGGTTTGTGCATCAGCCAAACGGGCTTTGGCGTGTGGGTTTCTCCACACGTTTCCCCACAGGCTGTGGAAAAGTTTTTCCCGGCTCTGTGGGAAAGCGGAGCAGAGGCGGCGCCCCGCGTAACCCTGCGCCTGTGCCACGTCCGGCGCAGATGCAGGGTTAAAATCTCCCCCTTCCCCTCCGGGGAAGGGGGAGAGAAGGCTTATGCGAGGTCGGGGCAAACCGGAAACGGCAGGAACACGCCTCCCTGAAAGACACCCGGACGGCAGAATAAAGCCGCCACCGCCGGAGGCAATCTCCCCTGCCCGCTCATTCTTATGCAATAGTCACCAAAAACCCGTTCTGCAATCGTGAAAAATTCTTCGTGCACAACAAAGAAAAGGTCTTGCAATCCGGTATAAAATGTGGTATACTTTACGTGAAGTAGAAAAGGAGAGTGGGTTTTGAGCGAATCCACTCTTAACTTTTGCCGGGGATGTGACGCGGATGTGACAGCAGGCGGTCGAACCGCTGAAGTCCGATCCCGGACAGCGGCGCGAAAGGAGCTTGCCACCCATATGGACGAAAAGAAAAAGCAGAACGGAACAGCCCCCCGCGCCGTGGCACGGAGACTGCCGAACACCGGCGGCTCCCGGGTCGCCGATGCCGTGCGGACTCTGCTGGAGCCGGTCGCGGAATCGCTGGGCTACCGGCTCTGGGATGTCGCGTATGTCCGGGAGGGCGCAGACTACGTGCTGCGGCTGACCATCGACAAGCCGGACGTGTCGGGCGCCATCTCGGTCGACGACTGCGAGGCAATGTCCCACGCCGCAGACCCCGTGCTGGATGAGGCTGACCCCATCGGGCAGGGCTACCTGCTTGAGGTCTCCTCGCCCGGACTGGAACGCGACCTGAGCCGGGAGGAGCATTTCACCCTGTGCGCCGGAGAGAAAATCGAGCTGCGGCTGTTCGCCCCGCTGGACGGGCGGCGGAGCTTCACCGGCATTCTGCGCGGTATGGATGGCGACGGGTGCGTCCTGCTGGAGACGCCGGAGGGCGTCCGGCGCTTCCCCCGCACCGCGATTTCCCGCGCACACGTCGTGTTTGACTTCGGGGCGTGACGCAAAAGCGGAGAGCAGTAACATTCAACTAACAAAAGATGAAAATTTCCTGAAAGGATGAAACACCATGAACGCAGAGTTCTTCAGTGCCCTGGAGCAGTTGGAAAAGGAAAAGGGCATTCCTCAGAAGTATATGCTGGACAAAATCGAGCTGGCGCTCCAGTCTGCCTTCAAAAGGGAGTACGGAGCCACCGCGCTGATGCGCGTGGAAATCGATGCCGATAAAAAGAAAATGCGGGCGTTCCTGCAAAAGGAAGTGGTCGAGGAGGTCGAGGACCCCATCTGCCAGATTTCCCTGGAGGACGCACACGCCATCAGCCGCAGATACGAGTTGGGGAGCATGGTGGAGAAGGAAGTCAAAACCGACAGTATGCACCGGCTGAGCGCCGCCGCCGCCAAGTCCGTTATCATTCAGGGTATCCGCGAGGGCGAGCGGCAGGCAATGCAGGAAGCCTACGAGAACAAGAAGGAAGAACTGATGACCGCAACGGTCAGCAAAATCAACCCCGATACCGGCGATGTCCTGCTGGAAATGGATCGCGGCGTGAACCCGCTTGTCAAGGCGGAGCAGATTCCCGGCGAAACCTTCACGGTCGGGCAGAAGGTCAAGGTATTCCTGACCGAAATCAACCGCGAATCGCGCGGGCCCGTGGTCACACTGTCCCGCACGCATCCCAAGCTGGTCTGGCGGCTGTTTGAGTTGGAGGTTCCGGAGATTCAGGAGGGTACCGTGCTCATCAAGGGCGTTGCCCGCGAGGCAGGCTCCCGCACCAAGATTGCCATCCTCTCCCGCGACCCGGATGTGGACGCCGTGGGCGCCTGTATCGGTACGCACAATATGCGTATTGATGCTATCCTGTCCGAACTGTCCGGCGAGAAGATAGACATCGTGCGGTACAGCGAGGATATGACGGAGTACATCGCGGCGGCGCTGGCACCCGCAACCGTGCTGGGCGTCACCATGACAGCCGAGCGTTCCTACCGCGTCACGGTCGCCCCCGAGCAGCTGTCGCTTGCCATCGGGCGCGAGGGGCAGAACGTCCGGCTGGCGGCACGGCTGACCGGCTGCAAGATCGACATCAAGACCGACTGACGGCGGCTGTATTGTAAAAAGCAGATAGCAGGCAAGATAAACTGCAATCAGAGGGAGGCAGTCCGGTATGGCAGACAAGCAGAAGCCCGCACCGCAGGGCGGCGCGAAGCCGCGCAAGATTCCCCTGCGCCAGTGTCTGGGCTGCAACGAGCATAAACCGAAGGCGGAGCTTCTCCGCGTCCTGCGCGCCCCGGACGGCAGTGTCGGGCTGGATTTCACGGGTAAGAAATCCGGGCGCGGCGCCTACATCTGCTGGAATGCCGCGTGCCTGCGCAAGGCGCGCAAGAGCCGGCGGCTGGAGCGGACACTTGCGTGTACCATTCCGGACGAGGTGTACGACCGCATGGAAGCCGAAATCACCGGTTCCCCTGCTCCTGCAGGTACAGACCATGCATGAGCAGAAGCACCTGCTCTCCACGTTGGGGCTGTGCGCACGGGCGCGGGCACTGGTCGTGGGGACACCCCTGCTCTGCGAGGCACTGCGGACGGGGGACGGACGGATTCTCTGCGTGCTGGAGGCATCGGACACCTCCGCCAATACGCATAAACGCCTGACCGACAAATGCGCACACTACCGCGTGCCGCTCCACAGGCTGGAAGCGGATGCGGGAACACTGGGACGCGCGGTCGGCAAGACCGGCACCGTTGCCGCCGTAGGGGTGACGGACCCGGGGCTGCTGCGGGCACTGCACCTGCCGGAGGCAGGCGCGGGGAACGCGGGCGCCGAATCGAAATCAACATAGCCGGAGGCGGCAGTGCCCGGGAGGCAGAACGCGCTGGCGAGAAGTTTAGGAGGAAATATGGCGGTATTCAATCCACAGTTCAAAATCAACCAGATGGCAAAGGACATGGGGCTGAAAAGCAAGGAAATGACGGACATTCTGACCGACAAGGGGCAGGATAACGTCAGAACCCAGCGTGCCCTGACCGAGCAGGAGTTCAACATCCTGATGCAGACACTCACCGAGAAGCATCAGGTGAATGACATTGCCGGATACATGGACGGGCAGACCTGTATTCCCTCCGTAAAGGCGGCAGAAGCCAAGGCGGCGGAGAGAGCCGCCGCCGAGAAAGCCGCCGCCGAGAAGGCAGCGGCAGAAAAGGCGGCAGCCGAGAAAGCTGCCGCAGAAAAGGTGGCAGCCGAGAAAGCCGCCGCCGAGAAGGCAGCGGCAGAAAAGGCGGCAGCTGAGAAAGCTGCCGCAAAAAAGGCGGCAGCCGAGAAAGCCGCCGCCGAGAAGGCTGCGGCAGAAAAGGCTGCTGCTGAGAAAGCTGCAGCCGAAAAAGCAGCTGCAGAAAAGGCGGCAGCCGAAAAAGCCGCCGCTGAAAAGGCTGCTGCCGAGAAAGCAGCGGCTGAAAAAGCCGCGGCAGAAAAGGCTGCGGCTGCCAAAGCGGCAGCCGAAAAAGCCGCCGCTGACAAAGCAGCCGCCGAGCGGGCGGCGGCGTCCGCACGCAGACCGGCTCCCGGCGGTACTGCGGCGGGCAGTCAGACGCAGAGAACGGATGCCGGCGCAAGACCCGGCGCCCGCGATGCACGCACGGACGCAAGACCTCCCCGCCAGGACGGTCGCCCGTCGCCGGACGGCAGACCTGCCTCCGGCGCCCGTCCCGCCCCGACCGGCACCGCCGGTCAGCGCCCCTATGGGGATCGCCCTGCCACGCAGGGTCAGCGTCCCTACGGCGACCGTCCCGCCGGGGATCGTCCCGCTGCGCAGGGTCAGCGTCCCTACGGCGACCGTCCCTACGGGGATCGTCCCGCTCCGTCTGGTCAGAAGCCCTTCGGGGACCGTCCCACCAACCGGGGCGGACAGGGTGCCCGCTCCGGCGGACGTCCCGGCGACCGCGACCGCGACAGAGGCGATTTCAACCAGAACGCCCCGCGTGAGCATTTCCAGGTGCAGGCTATCGTCCGGGGACAGACGCCCAAGGGCGGCGACGCGCAGAAGGCGCCGCGCGGCGCCACGCGCGTGGTCGATACCCGCATGGCGACCGTCGATCTGTCCAAGTACGACGACAAGCTGAACACCTTCGTGTCCGAGCGGATGCAGGATGCCCGCGGCGGCAGCCAGAAGGTCGGCAGAAACCGCACCGCCGCGCCCGTCCCGCGCAAGCCGCTGGGCAAGCCGGGCGCACGCAAGCAGCCGCCCGTCAAGAAGGCACCCCTGCAGGTCAAGATTCCGGATGAAATCACGGTCAGCGATCTCGCTGCCCGGCTGAAGGTCACGGCGGCGGAGGTTGTCAAGCGTCTGATGCTCATGGGCGTCATGGCGACCGTCAACCAGACCGTGGATTACGATACCGCCGCACTGGTGGCGGAAGAGCTGGGTGCCATTCCCTCCAAGGAGGTTGTGGTATCCATCGAGGAGCAGCTGTTCGACACGACCGAGGACGCCGCCGAAACGCTCAGATCGCGCGCGCCTGTCGTGTGCGTCATGGGTCACGTTGACCACGGCAAGACCTCCCTGCTGGACGCTATCCGTAACACGCACGTCACTGCCGGAGAGGCGGGCGGCATTACCCAGCACATCGGTGCCTACCGCGTAAAGATTAACGGGCAGGACATCACCTTCCTGGATACCCCCGGTCACGAGGCGTTTACCGCCATGCGTGCACGCGGCGCACAGGCGACCGATATTGCCATTCTGGTAGTCGCGGCGGACGACGGCATCATGCCCCAGACCGTCGAGGCAATCAACCATGCCAAGGCGGCGGGCGTGGATATCATCGTTGCCATCAACAAGATGGATAAGCCGGGTGCCAACCCCGAAAACGTCAAGCAGGAGCTGACCAAGTACGATCTGGTTCCCGAGGAGTGGGGCGGCGACGTCATGTGCGTGCCTGTGTCCGCTCTGACGCATCAGGGCATTGAGGATCTGCTGGAGGATGTCCTGCTGGTCGCCGAGGTCAAGGAGCTGAAGGCGAACCCGGATCGCCGCGCCAAGGGCGTGATCATCGAGGCGAAGCTGGATAAGGGCAAGGGTCCCGTTGCCACCGTGCTGGTGCAGAACGGTACGCTCAGACCGGGCGATATCGTCATCGCCGGTACGTCGGTCGGTCGTGTGCGCAACATGACGGATCACACCGGCAGATCCGTAAAGACTGCCGAGCCGTCCGTGCCGGTCGAGATTACCGGTCTTGCCGATGTGCCGGAGGCGGGGGACGAGTTCGAGGCGGTTGTGGATGAGCGCATGGCACGTGAGCTGGCGGAGCGCCGCCGCACCAAGGCAAAGGAGGAGGCGTTCAAGGCAAATGCCCGCGCCAACCTCAATACGCTGTTCGACCAGCTCAGCTCCGGCGTCAAGGATCTGAACATCATCGTCAAGGCGGATGTGGACGGCACGGTGGAGGCTGTCCGGGCATCGCTCCAGAAGCTGACCAACGAGGAAGTGCGCGTCTGCGTCATCCATGCCGCCTGCGGCGGTATCACCGAGGGCGACGTGACGCTTGCCGCCGCATCCAATGCCATCATCGTCGGATTCAATGTCCGTCCCGACCGGCAGGCGCTGGACAGCGCCGAGCGGCAGGGCGTGGAAATCCGCACGTACCGCGTCATTTACGAGTGCATCGAGGAGATTCAGGCTGCCATGAAGGGTATGCTGGCTCCCAAGTTCCGGGAGAAGCTGCTGGGTCATGCCGAGGTGCGCCAGACCATCCGGGTACCCAGCGTGGGCACCATCGCCGGATGCTATATCACCGACGGAAAGATTGCCCGCTCCGCGCAGATCCGTATCGTGCGCGACGGTGTGGTCATTCAGGAGGACAAAATCGCATCGCTCCGCCGCTTCAAGGACGATGTGAAGGAAGTCGCCGAGGGCTACGAGTGCGGCGTCGGACTGGAGCGTTTCAACGACATCAAGGAGGGCGACGTCCTGGAGGCGTTCGTCATGGAGGAAATCAAGGACTGACACAGGGCAGACTGTGCAGAACGTAAGGTAAGGAAGGAGGGGGAACCGCCGTGAGATACGAAAAATCGTGCGGGGCGCTGGTGTTCCGTCAGGACCCGCGGACCGGGCGCCGGTATGTTCTGATGATTCGGCACAAGCACGGCGGACACCGCTCCTTCCCGAAGGGGCACGTGGAGGCAGGTGAGACCGAGCATGAGACAGCCATCCGCGAGGTCGAGGAGGAAACGGCGGTACGCATCCGCATTACCTCCGACTTCTGTGAGAAGGTGCATTACAGCCCCATGCCGGGCGTATCCAAGGAGGTAGTCTACTTCCTGTCCGTGACCGACCAGAAGGCGACGCATCCGCACGATGGCGAGATTGCCGATGTCGAGTGGGTGCCGCTGGAAAACGCGGAGCGCTCCCTGACGCATGAAAACGACAAAATCGTACTCCGCGCCGCGCTCCGTTCGCTGAATTTCTGAATACATCCTCTTTCTGCGCCCTGCGGGGCGCTTTTGTATAGGAAACGTGATTCGAGGTGATACAGATGAGAAAAGACCGCCGGAAAAAGCAGTTGCTTCTGCCGTGGCTGTCCGCGGCGGTGGTCCTGACCGCACTGCTGCTTGCCGCCTGTGGGAGGAGCACCGGGGATACCGCATCCGGCACCGGGACGGAACGCCCGACCGATACGACCGGGACGGACAGGGAGAGCGGGACGGTGACGGAAAACCGGACGGAAACAGCCACCGGCGCACATCCGGACACCGGAACCGCATCCGCCGCCGGGACGGAGACACAGACCGATCCGCGCACGGCGGAGGAAATCTTCTGGGACACGTTGACGGGGGAGGACACGCTGCGCGGGCGCGGGCGGCGGCTTGCCCGGCTGACGGCGCCCGACGACTGTCCCATTGCGCAGGGCGGCTGGTTCGACGGTCGCTTCTGGTACCAGTTCTTCATCGACAAGGACACCGGGAGCAATGAGCAGAACAACCGGGTGCGGCTAGTCAAGTACGATACCGCGACGCAGGAGACGGTGCGCATCAGCGACCTTCTGCCGCTCAATCACGCCAACGACCTGACCTACGACAGCCGCCGGGGGCTGCTTGTGGCTGTCCACAACAAGCCCAACCGCGAGTTGGTTTCGTTCCTTGACCCGGAGACGCTGACCGTCACGGAGACTGTCACGCTCCCCTGCAAGATATTCAGCCTTGCCTATTCGCCGGAGCGGGATATGTACGTCGCGGGTATTGCGGGCGGGCAGACCTTCTGCCTGTTTGACGCCGGATTCCGGCAGGTGAGCGGGGTATTCACGCCCACGCCGGACACGGCGGGCTACGTCACGCAGGGGTGCGCCTGCGATGCGCGGTACATCTACTTTGTGCTGTACGCGCAGAATGTGGTCACGGTCTACGACTGGGACGGGAATCACGTCCGCACGCTTCCCGTCATTGTGTCCGGCGAGCCGGAGAATCTTGTTCAGGCGGGGGGCTGTCTGTATATCGGTTCGGCGACGGTGGGCGGCGCAGAGCTGACCCGGATCGGGCTTCAGATCCGCTGAACCGGTCACCGCCTTGCCGTCTGCCGGCGGTTACAGGAACCGCTTCATGTTCGGACATGGTTCGGGTTTTTCCTCCTTGACGTTTTAGTCTGTTGCTTTTTGCTGTTGCCTTCTGTCTGCCTGTCGGTCTGGTTTTTTGCCTTTGCGATTTAGCCGGACGGGGTTCCTGTTCCCTGCCGTTTCCGGTTTGCCCTGCGTTCGTATAAACTGTTTGCCCCCATCCCCCCGACCCGCGCTCACAGAGCGCTCTTCCCACGCTGGGGAAGGGGGGAGACTTCAGGTTTATTTTGCCGGGGGCTTCGCCCCCGGCACCCCTGCAACTGCGCCGGACGCGGCACTGCCTTTCGGGCGTTTTGCGGTACCGGAAGCCGCCCGGTACGCAGTACCGCTCCCGGCGCGAGTTTGGGGACGCGGCAACCGCCCGGAAAGTCAATGCCGCATGGGTTCAGTCGCGGGGATGCAAGGGGCGAAGCCCCTTGCAAAAGATAACAAAAATTTCCCCCTTCCCTGGAGGGGAAGGGGGTCAGGGGGATGGGGACAAACAAATATGGCAAAGGTGAGGATGAGCCGGAAACGCTGGTATCAGTTGCCCGGCATCGGTTTGTCCGCCTTCACCTCGCAGTACAGACAGCGGTACTCGCGGCGGTCGGCATTGGTCAGACGGAAGATGTGCGGCAGCTCCTGCTCGGTGGAGGTGATGCAGCGGGGATTCCGGCAGCGGATGACATTGGTGATGCGCTCCGGCAGAGCAATCTGCCGCTTGTCCGCAACCGCCCCGTCCCGGATGGTGATGACGGTCACACCGGGGTCAACATAACCCAGAATGTCGGTGTTGAGCGGAATGTCCGCGTCAATCTTGATGAGATCCTTGCGCCCCATCTTGGTGCTGACTACGTTCTTGAGCAGGGCGACGGGGCAATCCAGCCCGTCCAGCCCCAGCAGACGGTACAGCTCCATGCCGCGCCCCGCCGTGATGTGGTCTATCACAATCCCGTTCCGAATTGAATCCACGTTCATACCTGCACCCCCAACAGCATCAGAATCAGCGCCATGCGCATATATTTCCCGTTCGCCACCTGCTCAAAATAGCAGGCACGCGGGTCGTCGTCCACTGCAACCGAAATCTCGTTGACGCGCGGCAGCGGGTGCAGAATGCACATATCCGGCTTGGCGGTTTTCAGCTTGTCCGGCGTCAGGATGTAGCGGTCACGCAGCCGCAGGTAGTCCTCCTCGTTGAAGAAGCGCTCCTGCTGAACGCGCGTCATGTACAGAATATCCAGATCCGGCATGACAGCCGACAGGTCGGTTGTCTGCACGTAGGGAACGCCGGCGGGGCGGAGCGCCTCGTCCTTGACGTAGCTCGGCAGTTTCAGCTCCTCCGGCGAGATGAGCACAACCTTCAGCCCGGCGTAGCGGCACAGCGCGTGCAGCAGGGAGTGCACCGTGCGCCCGAATTTCAGGTCGCCGCAGAAGCCGACTGTCAGCCCCTCAAAGCTGCCCTTGCGGCGGTACACGGTCAGCAGGTCAGCCAACGTCTGCGTCGGGTGATTGTGCCCACCGTCTCCGGCGTTGATGACAGGCACCGTGGCGTGCGCCGCCGCCACAAGCGGTGCGCCCTCCTTGGGATGCCGCATGGCGATGATGTCCGCGTAGCAGGACACAACCCGCGCCGTGTCCGCCACGCTCTCGCCCTTGGAGGCGGAGGAGGAGGCGGCACTTGCCACCGACAGCACGTTGCCCCCCAATTCGTACATGGCGGCTTCAAAGCTCAGCCGCGTGCGGGTGGACGGCTCAAAGAACAGCGTCGCCAGCTTTTTCCCCCGGCAGGCGTCGGCGTATGCCGCGGGACGATCGATGATGTCCAGCGCCGTGTGCAGCAGGCAGTCGATTTCCGCGACCGACAGATCCTCAATTGCCAACAGGCTTCTCGGTTTTCCGTTCATCTGACAATACCCCCTTCCGGCTGTGCCTGTCCGGTCACGCCTCGGTGGCGTGAATCCACGATTCGTCGGACGGATTGCGGCGGAACGCCAGCAGGCGCATGACATCCTCCGGGCGGATGTAGCCGGTCTCGGCAGCCACCTCGGCGATGCAGTCAAAGTTGGTCAGCGACACGTTGCGCACGTCTGCCGCCGCCAGCCGCTCGGCGCCCTTCTTCATCCCGTAGGTGAAGATGGACACGATGCCCAGCACCTCGGCGCCCGCCTCGCGCAGGGCGTCCACCGCCTCCAGCACGCTGCCGCCGGTGGAAATCAGATCCTCCACGACCACGACCTTCTCGCCCTTCTCCAACTTGCCCTCAATACGGTTCTGCATACCGTGATCCTTGTTGCCGGAGCGGACGTAGCCCATGGGCATACCCAGCAGGTGGGCGGTGATGGCGGCGTGCGCGATACCGGCGGTGGCGGTTCCCATGAGCACCTGTGCATCGGGGAAGTTCTCGCGGATGAGCTGTGCCAGCCCCTGCTCGACGTGCGTGCGCACGGCGGGCGCGGTCAGGGTAAGGCGGTTGTCGCAGTATACCGGGCTTTTGATGCCGCTTGCCCACGTGAAGGGTTGCTCCGGACGGAAGTATACGGCGCGGATGGACAAAAGGTCGGTTGCGATTTGTTTTTGCAGTTCAGTCATGGTTATTTCTCCTTGCCTTTTTTGATTTTGCGGTGTATGGATTTTGCGGAGCCGATGGATCCCGGTGTGTGCGGGGCGACGCTGTGCCCTGCGGGGGTTACAGCGACCCGTCCAGCAGGATGCGCACGGCGTCCGCCGGGGTGTCGGCAAGCGCGTCGGCACCCGCCGCCGTCAGTTCGTCGCGGGAGCCGTAGCCGTAGGTGACGCCCAGTGCCGGCAGTCCGCAGGCGTGTGCCCCCTCCACATCGTGCAGGCGGTCGCCCACCATGACGGCGGCGTCCGGCGACACGCCCAACGTCTCCAGCGCGTAGGCGATGACGTCCGCCTTGCGCACCCGCGACTCGTCCAGCGTGGCGCCGCATACGGCGTCAAAGCAGGCACCCAGCGAAAAGTGCTCCAGAATGCGCCGCGCGTACACCTCCGGTTTGGAGGTCGCCACGCACAGCACCCGCCCGGCGGTGCGCAGTGCCCGCAGTGCCTCCGGCACGCCGGGGTAGACCGTGTTCTCGAAAATGCCTGTCGGCGCAAAGTATTCCCGGTAGAAGCCCAGCGCACGGCGCGCCTCGTCCGGGGAGAATCCGTAGTATTTTTCAAAGCTGTCCACCAGCGGCGGCCCGATGAAGGGCGTCAGCGTCCGGTGCGGGTCATCCACGGTGATTCCGAACTTTGCCAGCGCGTATGCCACCGAATCGGTAATGCCGATGCAGGGGTCTGTCAGCGTGCCGTCCAGGTCAAACAGGACGGCGCGGCGTGCGGCGATACCGTCCGCCATCAGCCGAGGAACTCCGCACAGCAGCGTTCGTATGCCGCGACCGGGTCGGCGGCTGCCGTGATGGGACGACCGACGACGATGTAATCCGACCCGATTGCGCGTGCCCCGGCGGGCGTTGTGACGCGCTTCTGGTCGCCGCGGTCGCCGCCCGCGAACCGGACGCCCGGCGTGACGGTCAGGAATCCGGTGCCGCACGCTTCATGCACACGTCCCGCCTCCAGCGGCGAGCAGACCACGCCGTCCAGTCCGGCGCGGCGTGCGTTGTCGGCGTAGTGCAGCACGACATCCTCCATCGGTTCCCGGATCCACAGGTCGCGCTCCATGTGCGCCTGATCGGTGGAGGTGAGCTGCGTCACGGCGATGAGCAGCGGGCGGCTGCCGTCCGGGCGTGTCAGCCCCTCCAATGCCGCCTCCATCATGGGGATTGTTCCGGCGGCGTGGAGGTTGCACATATCCACGTCCAGACCGGACAGCACCGCCATGGTTTTGCGGACGGTGTTGGGGATGTCGTGCAGTTTGAGGTCAAGGAAGATGCGGTGTCCGCGACGCTTGATTTCGCGGACAATGGCGGGACCCTCGGCGTAGTACAGTTCCATGCCGATTTTGACAAAGGGCAGGCGTCCGCACCCTGCGAAGCGGTCAAGGAATGTGAAAACCGCCCCGGCGCTGTCAAAATCACAGGCGACGATTACATCTTTTCCCATAGGTTTATATCCTCCGTTTTCAAGAATCAGGTTTGTTTTTTGGGGGGCGTCCCCTTTTGGTTGCCGGAAAACTTCTGCTTTTTCCTTCTTTTACTTTTCCCATCCCCCCGACCCGCGCTCGCAGAGCGCTCTTCCCACGCCGGGGAAGGGGGAGCCTTTTGGCTTCTCTTATGCAAGGGGCTTCGCCCCTTGCAACCCTGCGGCTGAACCCACGCGGCGGGGGGCGCCGATTCCCTTACAGCGCCGCGCCGATAATGTCTCGCAGTGCGCGGATGCCGTACTGCTGCATGACAAGGGGCAGATCGGCAATGATGTCGCGGCAGGCACAGGGATTGACAAGATTGGCGGCACCGACCTCAACGGCGCAGGCACCTGCCATCATCATCTCAATGACATCGGAAGCGGAGGAAACGCCGCCCATGCCCACAACGGGAATTCCGACAGCTCCCGCAACCTGATACACCATGCGCAGCGCCACCGGGAATACGGCGGGACCCGAAAATCCACCCATGCGGTTGGCAAGCACGGGGCGGCGGGTGCGCTTGTCAATGCGCATACCCAGCAGTGTGTTGATAAGACTGATTCCGTCCGCACCCGCCGCCTCGCAGGCTTTGGCAATCGTCACAATGTCGGTCACATTGGGGGAGAGCTTGACAATCAGCGGCTTGGCGGTCACGGCACGCACGGCACGCACCACGGACACCGCCGCGTCGGGGTCAGTGCCGAAACTCATGCCGCCGCCGTGCACGTTCGGGCAGGAGACATTCACCTCCAGCCAGCCCACCTGCGGCTCCCGACCCAGCCGCTCGCAAGTGTAGGCGTAATCTTCCACCGAGAAGCCGGATACGTTCGCCATCACAGGCTTGCGGAAGCAGGTCCGCAGACGGGGCAGCTCCTGCGCAATCACAGCGTCCACGCCGGGATTCTGAAGCCCGACGGCGTTGATCATGCCCGCCGTGCAGTCCGCGATGCGCGGGGTCGGATTGCCGAAGCGCGGCTCGCGCGTCGTCCCCTTGAAGGAGAAGGTTCCGAGACAGTTGATGTCGTACAGCTCGGCAAATTCGTACCCGAAGCCGAAGGTTCCGCTTGCCGGTATTACCGGATTGTCCAGCTCAATGCCGCATAGCACCGTGCGGGTGTCTGCCGTCCGTATCACTTCTCCCACAGTATCTCCTCCTTTTCCAGTACCGGTCCCTCCCGGCAGATGCGCTTCCAGCCGGTCACGGTTTTGCAGGAACAGCCCATGCAGGCGCCGAATCCGCACCCCATGCGCTCCTCAAAACTGAACTGCCCGCCGGTCTGTATGCTGCGGAACACCGCCCGGAGCATGGGTTCGGGACCGCAGGTGTACACATAACTGTAAGAGGCGGGGAGCGCATCGGTGACAAAGCCGCGCACGCCCGCCGAGCCGTCCGCCGTCGCCAGCACCACCTCCGCGCCCAGTGCGCGGAATTCGTCGGCATAGAATATCTCGGCGGCGGTATTGAAGCCCAGCACCGCCGTGACCTGCCGCCCGGCGGCAAGCAGGTGCTTTGCCAGCCCGTACAGCGGCGGGACGCCCACGCCGCCGCCCAGCAGCAGCGGATGCTCCCCACTGACCGACAGGTTGTAGCCGTTGCCCAGCCCCGTCAGCAGGTCGAGCGTCTGTCCCGGCGCCGTATCGCGCAGCTGCGCGGTGCCCTCGCCGACTACCTTGTAGACCAGCGTCAGCCGTCCTGCCGCCTCGTCCATGTCGCAGACCGAAATCGGGCGGCGCAGGAACAGTCCGCCCAGCCGGATGTTCACGAACTGTCCGGGGCGGTTGACCGCGCCCGGCGCCGGGGTCAGGTCGCCCTCCAGCACCATCTCGCAGACGGGCTGGCGCGCGTCGGGCGTCAGCAGGCGGTTTGAGATAACCGTAAACAGGGATTGCTTCATTGCGCGGACTCCTTTCCGTCGGCAGCAGAATACACAGCCTGCCCGTGCCACAGGGTCAGGCGGTTGACGCCGTACAGCACATCGCCCGCGAAGGGCGTTGCGCGTCCCATGCTGAGGAACTCCGCCGGATCGACCGGGCGGGCGGCGGACAGATCCCAGAGCGACAGCCCGACCGATTCCGGGTCGCAGGGCAGACCGAAGCGCCGCCGCGGCGCCCAGACCATCCGCTCCAGCAGGAGTTTCAGCGGCAGAATGCCCGTCCGCACCAGATGCGTGTACAGCACGGGGAACGCCGTCTCCAGCCCCACGACGCCGAAGGCGCTGTCCGCCAGCCCCCGGCTTTTCTCGGCGGCGGTATGCGGCGCGTGGTCGGTGGCAATCATGTCCACCGTACCGTCCAGCAGTCCCTCCAGCAGTGCCTCGCGGTCGGCGGCGGAGCGCAGGGGCGGATTCATCTTGAAGCGCCCGTCCTCCCGGAGGCTGTTCTCGTCCAGCACCAGATAGTGCGGCGCCGTCTCGCAGGTGATGTTGACTCCCTCCGCCTTGGCACGCCGGATCAGGGCGACGCTCTCGCGGGTGGAGATATGGCAGACGTGGTAGGCGCAGCCTGTCTCGCGGCACAATTCTATATCGCGGGCAATGGGGGCATACTCGCTCCCGGAGCATATCCCGCGGTGCCCGTGGGCGCGTGCGTACACGCCGTCATGGATGTACCCGCCGTGCAGCAGGCTGTTGTCCTCGCAGTGCGCGGCGACCACCTTGCCCAGCCGTGCCGCCTCGCGCATGACAGCCCGCATCATGTCCTCGCTCTGCACGCCTTTGCCGTCGTCCGAGAAGGCAACCGCCTCCGGCGCCATGCCGGCAAGGTCAGCCGGCTGTTCCCCGCGCTCGCCGACTGTCAGGGCGCCGTAAGGGTACACGGCAATGCAGGCATCGCGGCGGATGATGTCGGTCTGCGCCCGCAGGTGCGCGGGGCAGTCCGGTACGGGACTGAGGTTGGGCATGGTGCAGACGGCAGTATAGCCGCCGTGCGCCGCCGCGCACGACCCTGTGCGGATTGTTTCCTTATACGAATAACCCGGCTCCCGGAAGTGCACGTGCACATCGCAGAAGCCGGGCAGAAGGGAATACGAAACCGCGCCGGACAGCTCGCCGGCTGTGTTCGGTTTTCCCGCCGGGGACAGGGTATCCGCAGGGAGCAGGTCTGCCTCCGGCACGCCGGACGCGGACAGGAGTGCGGCACCTGCCGGGTAGGCACTGGCATCCACCCGGAGGGCGGAGCTGTTCTTTTCACGGTTCATCTGCATACGGTACCCCCTAAAAAAGCTCCGGCGTGACGCGTGTTCGCCTCCCGGAGGCGTGCAGGCAGTCAGAGCCGGAGCGCACACGAGCGGGGAGCGCCGGTTTCCCGCGGTGCCCCCTTCTCTTTGCCGTTATCCGTCCCCACGATCATCTGCATCAGTGAAGCACGGTTTATTTCCGGTTTGTATTATAGCATAAGTCCGGGCGTTTGTCAAGGGTTGAAGCGATTTTCTTGCCGGGGTGGGGGATGGGGGAAAAAAGGATTACTTATGCGGGGCAGGGTCAACAGACAACCACCGCCGGGCGCCGTCCCCCAAAAACCGAAATCATCAAAAAATATTTTCACTTTCCTGCAACCGCCGCACCCCGGCGGCTGTCCCTATGAGTGAAGGGAAATTCCGGGAGCGCCGGGCGCGGCAACCCGCCGGAACAGCGGAGGGGCGCAAAACCCGCATAAAGGGAAAACAACCGGACATTAAAAAAGCAAAAATTTTGTGCATAAACGCCTGCTGACTGTTGACAGGCTGAATTATCCATGATGTAATATATAAAAACAGCCCGGTATGCGTTTTGTATTGCGAAAGGAGGGGATGCCGATGTGCTGTCGGTGATGCGGCGAACAGACAGCGGAGCATTCTGTCGCTGAAAGATGTCCGGTTTTGCGTAAGATTACATGACTTGAAAGGAGAAGCACGGTGGAACATAAAAAACTGTGTGTGAAAAGCCCTGTCTTACGTCGGATTCTTCTTGGAATACTTTCAATTGCTGTTTTGTCGGCTTTATTGACCGTTGGTGCATGGGCGGAGGTTTCCGGCGGCGTTGTTTCCGATGGAGTGTATGCTCTCAGAAACAAGGCTACAGGAAAATATCTGGATATACAGTACGATTCGCCCAATTCGGGTATGCGTATCCAATAGTATGCCTATGGGAGCACTCCCTCTACAAAAGACACTCGTGCGGGATTGTTCAAAGTTACACATCGCGGAGGCAACAACTATTTAATCCGAACCATGATGAACAATGCCAATTCTTTCTACAGGCAAAGTGACACATCGGTTCTGACGACACCGATTGACCCTGTGGATATCAACAATCCGATGACGGCGCACTGGATACTTTCCGATGCGGGGAACGGATATGTGTACATTCGGGCATACGGGACTAACAAGTATTTATGTACCCCTTCGTCCGGGGTAAATAACGATAAGTACTGTACGACGGAAACCTTGGCATCCGGAGGAGACAGAGCCAAATGGGAAATGATACGGTACACAGGTTCTGCAATGTATGGGGTTATATTGTCGGCGTGGACTGACACAATGATATCCGACGAAACGACTCATATCGCCGCCTATATGTACACCACCGACATGGCTTACCATGGACCGGTTCGGTTTAGCGTGAGCGCGTGGGACGGCTCAAGCACAAACCTTGCCACAATAGATACGAATGGTAATGTCACAGTCAACGGTGCGGGGCGGTTCCGCATCCATATGACATATGCAGGTGCACCAACGTCTTGGTACGGAAATGTAACCGCCAGATTGGCAGACGGCGTGTATTTTTTGCAGAATCGTCAGACGGAAAGATATATGCAGGTTGATGACGATGATGCGCCAAACTATACCAACAACGGCGGAATTATGGAGATACATCCACTGGATGGTGAGAGCTATCAGAGATGGAATCTTTCATACTTCGGAGATGGGTATTATCGAATCACATCATCGGTCAGCGGATATGCCGTTACGGTTCCGACAGGGCACGAAACTGATGATAAAGTCAATTTGATTTTGAAACCATACACGGGATCTGACAATCAAAAGTGGCGCATTGCATCGACTCAAAATGGATCCTTCAAAATCAAAGCCAAGTCCTCCGAATTATATACCCAAAATGACCTTGTCATGTCTTTGGAAACCGCCCTGTATACGAATGGAACCAACATTCGTCAAAGAAAATATTTGGACAATTCAAGTTACAAAGATGAATGGTATTTGCTTTCACCAGAGAATTCTGTGTGCGGAATATTCACCGGGTATAAAACTCCAACAAGAACGTTTACAATCCAGTGCACCGGAACTCTTGCAACAGGAACGACATGGTTTCCTTTGATACAGGAATCCGCCAATGCTTGGAATAGCACCTCTGCCGGAACAAATATATCAATTACAACAGCTCCCTCCTCTTACGTATGTGAAGTTGGAGTGTATGCCGATACGTGGTTTGGAGTTACAGGTTTTCCTTCCAACAGTTCGACCATAAACAGTGCTACGATATTGATTAACGCTCGGACTTGTGATACGGATAACAATTCGAGAAAAAGTACCATTACCCATGAAATTGGGCATTTGCTGGGATTGGCAGATAACCCACCAATATCTGCAAACAAGTCATTGATGAATTATGACAGAAATAAAAAGACAGTTTATACACCTCAGGCATACGACATTATGAACGTAAAATACATCTATTCATGAAGATAAGGAGAATCCACATGAAACGTTTTTTTGTAATAATGCTTTCACTGATTATGGCAGTGTGTTTTGCCGGATGTAATAAAGCAATAAATGACCAATTCCCCAACGACTTGGTTGTGTCAACAGAGTCAGAACATCAAATGATTTCCTTGTCACCAGATTGGTCCGTATATAACACCGCCGCGGAAATCGTGACAGCCTCCACCAATATATACACCGGGAAGGTTAAGAGTATCAGCTTTGAGATTGTCAATATGAAAACCGGAACAGCGGATAGTTCTGCCGCATCGGGCAAAACCGACTGTATGCTGTACACTGTATACACGGTTGATGTATTGAAGAGCTATAAGGGCGATAACTCCGGGGAGATTAAAATCTGCGTAATAGGCGGTATTGCCGGTTACCGGGAGAACGAACAGTACGATGCGCTGCAGGCGGCAGGTCTGTACGAGCAGTACAACGGAATTCCTGTGGTAGATGGCGGTTGTTCTCTGGCGATTGATGGCGAGTATCTGTTCTGCACGTCAAGAACGGCCGGTGGGTATGATTTCGTTATCAACAAAACGCAGTTCGCACACGCCACCAATTCGCAGAATTATTCCGCTATTACCTCGGCTATCAAATGAAATCAGTCTTTATGGATATCCGGAAAGGAGCACATGAAAGAATGAGAAAAATCACAGTTTCCCTTTTGGTGTTGACAATGTTTTTGCTGGCAGGCTGTAAATCTCCCGTAGATACGCGATCGAATGAGCAAAGCGAAGCAGGCAGCAAACACCCCTTACAAATCGGGTATCTATCTTACATCTCGGCGGAAATGGCGGACGGGGCTGATGCCCAAAAAACGGCTGTTGACATAAGTAAAGTCAACCAAAACCTCTCCTTGGGGGAAGCGCTGAATCTGTTCGGGAAACCGCTTCCCGACACAAGAAATGCGGATTATCCGCTTGTCTATTCGTGGGAGGTCAACAAGAAAGAAATATTGTACATGGTCTTTGAAAAGCCGGACAGAAGGGAATTCTGGGATAAAATTGATAATGGCACGTACATTCTTCCCGAAGAGACGCCCAAGTATGACAGCCATGGTCTCCGGTTTGTCACGGATAACGAACTGAAAGTAATACGCGAGTGGGTTGCGACACACACACCGGTGTGCGCCTATACCATCCGTGACGGGGAGCGGACTACTTTGTTTGACCTGGAGAACGGGCAGTGAAATGCTCAATAACAGGGATATTGATACAGGGCACGGAACAAATACAGCGATTGGAGGTATATCATGAACAAGAGCAAAATGAAATATTTGGCTGTTGCAGCAACAGTTTTGATTCTTGCATCAGCCACGGTGCTTATCTGCTCAGCCACGTGCTCTTTCAAAACGTCCGGCGCAGGAGCATCTGTTTCCTACGGCGAGGTGGCGGAGTATGCCTGCCCTGCCGAGATTCCGTTTGATAAGACCAACCCCGCCACATGGCTCTGCGCAGCGCAGAACGGCGGCATAGGGGAGGAGCAGGCGGAAATGCTCGAAGAGGGCATGACGTTTACCGAAGCTGTGGCGCTTCTCGGACGTCCGCAGCGTGATGTCGGTTCCGGCTTGATGCTGGCGGAATGGGATATGCAGTCCGGTAAGGTGCTTACCGTCAGCTTCCTGCCGTTGTACAACAGCGCGGACAGCACGGTGTCCGCCTGGATTTCAATCAGAGGGTAAACAATACGGGCATCCCCGCATTGCGCGGGGATGCCCCGGATACCCGGCACAGTCAGCGGTTCACGGCTGTCCGCCGTGAACCGTGCACTGTAAACCACAAGCTACAACCTAACCCATGAACTGATTGTTCCCACCCTGTCAATATCCTGAAATTGGGGTCTGCCATGCGGCATCCGCTGCATGGCGGGCTTTTTTACGTTATGAGCCGGCGGCGGGCGGGGCGTCCGGCACGGTGTTGTCCGCCAGAATATCCGGTCTGTACTTCATGCTGTCCGCCCCGGTGATGGCGCGGATGACGCGGCAGGGCACGCCGGCGGCAAAGCTGTTCGCCGGGATGTCCCGCGTCACGACACTGCCCGCCCCGATGACGCAGCCGTCCCCGATTGTGACGCCCGGGCAGACCGTCACCCCGGCACCGAACCAGCACTGATTCCCGATGTGCACCGGGCGCGCCCAGCACAGCCGCCGTTCGGCGCCGTCTGCTGTCCGGATGCGGGTGCGCTCCGCAGCCACCATCGGGTGCAGCGGAGTCACGATGGTCACGTTGGGGCCGAAATTGCAGTCGTCCCCGATGTATACGTCGGCGTCATCCTGCACGGTCAGATTGAAATTGCCGAAAAACCGCTTGCCGATGTGGGTGTGCTTGCCGTAATGGAAGGTGATGGGGCCCTGTAAAAAGCTCCCCTCGCCCAAATCTCCCAGTATCTCCGCCAGAATGGCGGCGCGCTTTTCCGTCTCGTCCTCATAGGTCGCATTGTAGTCAAGGTTCAGATTATGCGTGCGGCGCTTGATTTCCTTCAGCTCCGGGTCGCCGGGGAAAAACAGAATGCCGGCACGGCGCTTTTCGTCCTCTGTCATGTTTGTCTGCTGCTTCCTTTCTTGAAATATGCCTGTCCGGGGACTGCCCCCTGCACGGCAGGGGAACCCCTGCCGTGCCTGCTGTCAGCCGGTTACTCCAGCGTAAGTCCGGACACGGATGCGTCCATGTCCGTGTAGAACGCCGCCACACCGCCTGTCTGCGCCGCGTGCGGCACGGTCGTGTACAGCGATCCGTCCACCCAGACGGAGACCGCGCTCCGGCGGACCTCCAGCCGGAAGATGTGGAAATCCATGGAAGTAAAGAAGAAATTCGTGCGGCGGTACAGCACCGTTTCCCCGTCCGGGCTGACGTCGGTCAGCGTCAGCGTGCGCGCCGCCGCGTTGAAGCACAGCTCGGTATAGCGTGCGCCGCCGTCCCGGATGCCGAAGCGGTAGCCGAAGCCGCACCGCCCGGCGGCGGGGTCGTAGGCATTCGCCCGGACGGCACTGCCCAGCACGAACGCCGTGTGTTCCCCGTGCGCGGGCAGATAGTGCCGCCCGTCCGCCTCTCCGTCCCGTCCGACTGTCGCCCGGAGATGCAGCTTGCCTTCCTCCTCTTCCACCCGGAACCCGGTCGTGTCAAATACCCGTTCGGTAGAGGCGATAAACCGCTCCCGGCGGCGTGCGGCGATGGCGGCATAATCCACATGGCTCTCCATCGCGCAGGCGTCGAACACCGCGAAGTCCCGCGCCGATACGCCGTCCGCCGGGCGGCGCAGACCCACGAATACATCGGTCGTTTCATCGGTCAGTTCAAAGGACAGCGACACGGCAGTCGGGCGCGTGCAGACCGCATGGCGGCTTGCTATCACCTCGCCCACGGCGTGAATGTCATCGCCGCCGGGCGTGCCCAGTGCCGGAATCCGTGCCACGAACAGCTCCGCGCCGCCCGCGCCCGTCATCAGCTCACAGCGGAAGATGTGCTGTCCCGCCTCCAGCCGCAGTCCCTGCGCGGCGGCGACATGGCCCCGGTCAAAGCGGCAGATGCGCCCCTTCTCCTTGTCGGCGTATACCACGGTGCCGGCGGAGTCCGGCGCGTCGTTCTTCCACACCGTCCAGTTCGCCATACCGCCCAGAGAGAAATCCCCGTTGCGGAAGTCCGGCGCCGAGCCGATGCCGCAGTCGGTCAGAATATTGGTCGCCCGGATGGGACCCAGCGTGCAGTTCCCGGCGTACCGGTTGCCGAAGATGCGCACATCCCGCACCGGCGAGTAGTCATCGGTTTCGGAGTTATCAAAGGGCTGCTTGCCGTTGTAAGGGTTGTCGTACCACGAGCCGACCGGATTGACCGACGTCAGGTAGTTGTCCGTGGCGTACACGCCGCTGATCTCCTCGTGCTCCTGAATGGGGTCGCTGGTGCCCCACGTGATGAAGGCAAGTCCCTTGCCTCCGCCGGAATTGAGGTAGGAGTGCACGACGGTGATGTTGCGGCAGCTGTTGTCCTCGTCCTTGAGGTTGGTCCACCACAGGATGCCGCGCGGATCGTGGTAGTGGCAGGACATGACCACGCCGTCGTCGTTGGACTGCAGGAAGCAGCGGTTGATATACACGCCCTGCGCCCCTGCCACGCCGTAGCCGTCGCCGCTGACGCACTTGACCTCATGCAGGCGGATGTTGGCGATGTACACGCGGCGGCAGTGGTTGTATTCGGTGTTGTAGTTGTTGGCGCGGATGATTTCAAAGTCACGCGTTTCGACGTCGGAGCAGCAGAACAGCCCGAGCGGGATGCAGTGGATGCGGCGGTAGCACCCGACGGCGTAGCCGGGCATACCCACGCCTTCCTCTGAGCCGGTGTCCAGCATCCGGATGCTGCCGTGCCCTGTGATTTTGATGTGCGAGAGGTTGGCGCCCTGTACGAGCGGCAGGTTGGAAACGTGCAGGCTGTGCGTCCAGTTGATGCCGGGAATCACGCCGTCATGCCCGATGGCGGGCTGATAGGGGTACTCGTCGCGGCGTTGGGACTGCCAGAGCAGGGCGCCATCCTCAAAGTGCAGCTCCACGTTGTCGCGCAGGAGCAGGGAGGTCACGATATATCTCCGCCCGTAGCGGTCGGTGCTGCCGGGCAGGACGACACGCCCGCCCCCGGCGGCGGATACGTGATCCAGCGCCGCCTGAATGGCGTCGGTGTCGTTGTGCACCGCATCGCCGTAGGCGCCGAAATCGGTCACGCGCACGGTGTAGTCCGGCAGGTCAAAGGCGAAGGGGTTGCCGCCGAACAGCTCGTAGTTCTCGATATAGAAGCGGTCGGACAGGCACCGCGGCGGCTGTCCCTCCGCCTCGGCGAACAGCAGAAGCTGGTAGGGAAGCAGGGTGGTTTTCCCCGCCCGGAGCGGCAGATCCGCCATGCGGAAGCCGCCGTCGGCGGACAGCCCGGACAGCGGAATGCTCCCGACCGGTATCTTGCCGGCGGTCGTTTCGTGCGACGCGCCCAGTCCCTGGGCGTCCGCCATGGTGCCGGCGTACAGGCACAGCTGCCCGTCCGCGTATGCCGGCGGCAGTGCGCCGGTGTCGAGCGAGCCGGTCACGGTCAGCGTCATGGAGGCGGCGTCCGCCACGCAGGCGGTCACGGTTGCCGGAGAGACTTCCAGCGGCTTTTCCTGCTCAAAGGAGTAACCGTGCAGTAGCAGGGTGCCGTGTCCTTCGACCTCCAGCCGGAAGCCGGTCAGCCGCCCGGAACAGCCGGGGCAGGCGGACAGATTGAAGTACAGCGCGTGCTTTTCCGCGTCCTGCGGCAGGGGGAGCGTCACGGCGTTCTCCGGCAGGTAGTCCGGTGCTGTCTCGGAAGTGAAGGACAGGGTGGCGGCGGAAAGTCCGTCCGGGTTGGACAGAATCAGAAACACCGTGTTGCGCCGGGGCATCCGCATACTGTAACATCCACCGGGGTCGAGCGGCAGGCTCCGGCTGGCAAATCCGCCGCGCCCGCTGACGGTCAGTGCCATGGCACAGCCGCGGTCGGTCAGCACGGCGTTCTCCGGCGTGTAGAAGTGCGCCTGCCCGCCCCATTCGCCCAGCGTGTTCCACACGGCGTCAAACGAAAGGGCGGCGGTCAGCGGTGCGCCGTCGGTTTCCAGCCGGAGCCGGACAGGCGCAAAGTCCATGCGGGCAAGCGAGAACAGGTCGGGCTGTCCTGCGCGGGCGGTGCCGACCGAGGAAAAGGACGCGCCGTCCGCGCCGAAGAAGGTGGCACGGTATACGGCGCCGCCCTCCTCCGGCGTGACGCGCAGGGCGGAGGCGCAGCACAGCGCGTCGCGCATCGCATCGGTCAGCGTCAGGTCGGCAGGTGCGCCGTCCGCCGCCGTTAGGGTGCCCGGCGACAGCAGAGCTTCTGCCTGATAGAGCGGCAGGATGGCATTGTGTGACTGTACCCGCCCGTCAATCCACGAGTAGGGGAGATAGCCGGGGTTGTAGGTGTAGTCGGTCTGCGGGATTCTCTCATAGGTGAATTTGTCCTTGACAAGGTAGCGTGACATGGTGCTTCTCCTTTCCTTCGTGCGGGAATTACCGGTTTCCGCTGCCGGTACTGTCGTCGCTGTCCAGCCGTAGAACCGCCATGAATGCCTCCGGCGAGACCTGTACCGAACCGAGCTGACGCATTTTCTTTTTTCCTTCCTTCTGCTTTTCCAGCAGTTTCTTCTTGCGCGTGATGTCGCCGCCGTAGCACTTGGCGAGCACGTCCTTGCGCATTGCCTTGACCGTCTCCCGCGCGATAATCTTGGAGCCTATCGCCGCCTGTACGGGAATCTCAAACAGCTGGCGCGGGATGTTCTCCTTCAGCTTTTCGGCGACGCGCCGGGCGCGGGCATACGCCTTGTCCTCATGAACAATGAAGGACAGCGCGTCCACCTGGTCGCCGTTGAGCAGAAAGTCCAGTTTGACCAGCCGCGAGGGCTGATAGCCCAGCAGTTCGTAGTCCAGCGACGCATAGCCACGCGAGCGGCTTTTGAGCGCGTCGAAGAAGTCGTAGATGATTTCGTTGAGCGGCAGGTGGTAGTGCAGTTCCACGCGGGTGGGGTCGAGGTACTTCATGTCGATGAATTCGCCCCGCCTGTCCTGACACAGCTCCATCAGCCCGCCGACGTATTCCACCGGCGTGATGATATTTGCCTTGACGACCGGCTCCCGTGCCTCCCGGATGACATCGGGCGAGGGGTAGTTGGAGGGGTTGTCCACCGTGACGACCGAGCCGTCGGTTTTGGTGATTTCGTAGACGACGCTGGGGGCAGTGGTGATGAGGTCGAGGTTGAATTCACGCTCCAGCCGCTCCTCAATGATTTCCATATGCAGAAGCCCCAGAAAGCCGCACCGGAATCCGAAGCCCAACGCGATGGAGGTTTCGGGGTCGAAGGTCAGCGCCGCGTCGTTGAGCTGCAGCTTTTCGAGCGCCTCCCGCAGGTCGCCGTAGCGGGCGCCGTCGGCGGGGTAGATACCGGCGAACACCATGGGCTGAGCCGCCTTGAAGCCGGGACAGGGGGTCGCGGTGGGGTTGTCCGCCAGTGTGACGGTATCGCCCACGCGGGTATCCCCGACCGACTTGATGGACGCGGTGAAGTAGCCGACCTCCCCCGCCGCCAGCTTTCCGGTGGATTGCAGTCCGAACGGCTCCAACGTACCGGCGTCCACCACTTCAAAGGTCGCGCCGGTGGACATGAGACCGATTCTGTCGCCTGTCCGCAGAACGCCGTCCATGACGCGGATATTGACCACGACGCCGAGGTAGCTGTCGTAGTAGGAATCGAAGATGAGTGCCTTGAGCGGTGCATCCTCATCGCCGCGCGGGGCGGGGATGTCGCGGATGACGGCGTCCAGCACGTCCTGAATATTCAGTCCCGTCTTGGCGCTGACGGCGGGGCAGCCCTCCGCCGGGATGCCGATGATGTCCTCAATATCTTTCCTGCACTGTTCGACCTGCGCCGAGGGCAGATCAATTTTGTTGATGACCGGGACGATTTCCAGTCCCGCGTCCACGGCGAGGTAGGCGTTGGCGAGTGTCTGCGCCTCAATGCCCTGCGTTGCGTCCACGACCAGCAGGGCGCCGTCGCAGGCGTTGAGCGACCGGGACACTTCGTAGTTGAAGTCCACGTGTCCGGGTGTGTCGATGAGGTTCAGCTCATACGTTTCGCCGTCGGGAGCTGTATAGTTGAGCCGGACGGCGCGCGCCTTGATGGTAATGCCGCGTTCGCGCTCCAGATCCATATTGTCCAGCACCTGCGCTTCCATTTCCCGTGCGCTGACCGTGTTTGTGCGTTCCAGAATCCTGTCTGCCAACGTGGATTTGCCGTGATCTATGTGTGCGATGATGGAGAAGTTGCGGATATGCTGCATTCTCCTGTTCTCTCTGTCTGCCATGCGTATCTCCTGTGCGGTTTTTCTTGTTTGCACTCTACATTATACATGATTTCTTTCCGGATAGCAAGAGGGAAAGGAAATTTTATTGCGGCGGGGACAACTTTTCGAGGGCGGCTTCCCGGCGTTCCGAAAGGAACCGTCAGCTGCCCGATACGCCGATACCGCTGGGGCAAGCTCCCTTCCGGCGCCGCAAACCGCCCTGAATCAGAAGTGTCGAAACACCCCCGCAGGGATAAAAATTCGCCTTCTCCTTGACAAGGGCGGCGCAATGTGGTATCATGATACCGATGAATCTGCCGAACGGCAGACAGCGCACAGTACATATCGGATAAACCGAATAAAAAAACAAAGGAGAGCAAAAAACGTATGCAGCTTCATGAATACAGCTTCCGCGCGGCGCGTCCGGTCTGGGAAAACGGCACCGCACACACAATGAACCGCACAGTCAGCTTCTGCACGGACATCGCACGGTCCGGACTGCCCGCAGGGGAATCCGTCCGGCTGGCGGCAACCGCGTCCTGCTCCTTCGTCCTGCTGGTGAACGGGCAGTTTATCGCGCACGGTCCCGCCCGCTGCGCACACGGCTTCTTCCGCGTGGATGAGTACGACCTGACACCCTTCCTGACCGAGCCGGTCAACCGCGTCTGCCTGCGCACCGCCGGCTATAACGTCAACTCCTTCGCCTACCTCAACCAGCCTTCCTTCCTGTGCGCCGAAATTACGGCGGGGGAGCAGGTGCTGGCGGCGACCGGTGCGGAAAACGCCCCTGACTTTACCGCCTACGGCGTGGACGAACGCATCCGGCGCGTCCAGCGCTACTCCTTCCAGCGCACCATGGTGGAGAGCTACGACCTGTACCCCGGCGCTTTCTCCTATGAGAGCGACCCGCATACGTCCGCAGTGCCTGTTCCGACCGTGGCGGTGCAGGCAGGACGCTTCCTGTACCGGGATATGCCTTACTCTGACAATGAAGTCTTGCGCCCGCTGGGCGTTGTCCGCACAGGGCATATGGGCTACTCCGACAAGGCGTCCTACTACAACAGCCGCGAAATATCCGGCATCAGCGACCGCTTCTTCGGCTACCGCCCGGAGGAACTGGACTGCGCCTCGCACGTCGAGGTCGGACGTATTGATTACGATGAGGGCGAGGAAGTATCCCTGCCTGCCGACGTCGTGCAGCTCCCGGCGGACGGGTGGGCTGACCTTGAAATGGAGTGCAATTACACCGGCGTCTGGGCGCTGGACGTGGAGGCGGCGGGCGACGGTATCCTGTACCTGACCTTCGACGAGGTGGTGCACGGAACGCTCAATCCCTTCCGCATGGGAACCTCCAATATCATCCGGTTCGGCGTGCACGCCGGGCATTACCGTCTGGTTACGGCGGAGCCGTATGTCATGCGCTACCTGCGCCTGTCCGCCAAGGGCTGCGCGATGACGGTGCGCGATCTGCGCCTGTACCACATCGCCTTCCCCGCCACGCACATCACCGCACGCTTCACCGGGGAGGACGAAACCATGCGCCACATCTATGACGCGGCGGTCGAGACGTTCCGCGCCAACACGGTGGATATCTATATGGACTGCCCCTCCCGCGAGCGTGCCGGCTGGCTGTGCGACAGCTTCTTTACTTCGCGCGTCGAGCGCGTCCTGACCGGACGCTCGGACGTCGAGCGTGCCTTCCTGCAGAACTTCCTTCTGCCGGATCATTTCGAGTTTATCCCCGACGGGATGCTGCCCATGTGCTATCCCTCCGACCACAACGCCGGCACCTTCATCCCCAACTGGGCGATGTGGTACGGCGTCGAGATGGGCGAGTATCTGACGCGCACGGGCGACCGCGCCTTCACGGACAGTGCCCGGGAGCGCCTGTATGCCCTGCTTGCCTACTTCGCACCGTTCGAGAATGAGTACGGTCTGCTGGAAGGACTGAAATCGTGGGTGTTCGTGGAGTGGTCGAAGTCCAACGAGCTGGTGCAGGACGTGTCCTTTGCGTCCAATATGCTGTATGCCAAGCTGCTGGACACCTGCGGGCAGCTGTACGGCGACAGCGACCTGACCGGGAAGGCGGCAAAACTGCGCGCCACAATTCTGGAAATGTCCATGACCGAATCCGGCTTCTTCTGCGACAACGCCCTGCGTCGGGACGGGAAGCTGGTGCTCTCCGGCGAGCGCACCGAATCCTGCCAGTACTACGCGTTCTTCTGCGACATCGTCACGCCGGACAGCCACCCGTGGCTGTGGGAGACTCTGCTGCATGACTTCGGCTATGACCGCGCCGCGCGGGGCGCGTATCCGG
Organism: bacterium; assembly: GCA_963643175.1. Lineage (GTDB taxonomy): Bacteria > Bacillota > Clostridia > Oscillospirales > CAG-272 > CAMEON01. The sequence goes on along the minus strand of CAVIJF010000012.1, from coordinate 15,667 downwards.
AGATATATCCTGCCAATGCCTTCATCGGCAACTACCTGCGGCTGGATCTGCTGGATCGCTACGGCTGCCGCGAGGCGCTGTATGATAATATCAAGGGCTACTTTACCTACATGGCGGACAGAACCGGCACGCTGTGGGAGAACGTGGGCGACTACGCCTCATGCAACCATGGGTTCGCCTCACACGTGCTGTACTGGATGGAGCATCTGGGGCTGTTGGCGCAGGATGCGCCCGGCGCGGGTGCGTCGGCGGAAGATCGGGCATGAGTACGCTGGAGAAAAGCCCGCGCCGGGGGATGCCGCTGCTGGTGCGGGGAATTGTTCTGTTCCTTCTGTTCGCCCTGCTGGTCGGCGGACTGTACTGGTTCTGCCTGCACCACTACCGCAATGTGGCGAAATGGAACGGTACGGGCGAGGGACAGCGGGACAGCCTGCTGTATGGCGGGGAGGAATACCTGCTAGCGGCGAAGGTCGGTTCATCCGGTATTCCGGTCAACGGGTATACCAAGAGCGACCTGCTGGGCGAGGTCAGCCCGGCGGTGCACGATGCGTTCCGGTACAGTTATCCGGTGTACAGCGTCAAGGCGAGCGCCGGAAAGCTGCGGGACGGCTACCTGATTGTGGTGTATGAGGATGGGGACTCCTACCTCTACTACCGGCAGGGGATGGACAATCCGTACCGCCCGCCCGAGACCGATATTGATTCCGATACCCCGGACGAGCCGGATGACGACCTGCCGGTCGGCTGAAGCGGGGAAGGGAGCCTGACAGACAGGGGAGCCGGGGGCTGACGCCCCGGCTCCTTTGTGTCTGTACCGGACATCTTCTGTTACCCTCCGAAAAGCGCGTGCCGCAAACCGTCCGGTATGCCGTGCCGCTCCCGGCGCAGTCGCGGGGATGCAAGGGGCGAAGCCCCTTGCAAAAATAACAAAAGGCGCCCCCTTCCCCAGCGGGGAAGGGGGTCGGGGGATGGGTGAAAAAGTTGAACCAAGGGCAGGAGGCGCCGGGGACGTGGGGCGCCCCCTACCGGACATTGGGAGCAGGGCAGCCCCGGTGACGCTGGGCGCAAGCCCCCTTCCGGTACCGCTTGCCGCCCGGTATGCCGTGCCGCCCCCGGCACAGATGTAGGGGTGCCGGGGGCGAAGCCCCCGGCAAAGTAAACTAAAAACTCCCCCTTCCCCGGAGGGGAAGGGGGCTGGGGGGATGGGGGCAAACAATTTAACCGGGGACAGGTTGAGCCGCTGCCGCCGGGGCACAGCCACCCCCCAAAAAAGCTGCAAACCGTCCGGCGAACCCGTGCCGCCCCCGGCACAGTCGCGGGGGCGCAAGGAACATCGCTCATCTTCCCCTTACCGGATACGCCGCACCTCGCCACCGACAGGCTTCTCCGCCCGCGCGGCGGCGATTACGCGATCCACCGCGGCCGGGGATTCCACCGTAAAGAGAAAGTGCCGGCGCAGAATGCCGTTGCGGGTCAGCACATCCGACCGGTCGGTCATGGATACCGGCAGGCTGTTGTATACCTGATTGCGGTGCCCGACATCAGAACGCCCGGCGTCCGGATACCCGGCACAGCGCAGAACGGGAAATTCCGCCCCGGTGCGGTCGCGCAGAACCGCCTCGCCCCGGCGGCAGGCGGCGCAGGCGGCACCCGACCCGCCGTTCGGCAGGCGCGGATCGGCGGAGCCGGGGTACAACTCCCGGATAACGCATTTTTCAAGCAGCATGAGCGGAATCCGCCCGTATACGACAGCGGCGGAGCCGGGCACTTCCCGGCACAGGTCGCGCAGGCGCGGAAGCGTCAGCTCCGGCGACAGGAGCACGCCCCGGAGCGGAAGCCCCGTATTCTCACGGCACAGCGACGCCTGCACCCGTGCGGCGGCGCGGTTGGTCACGTTCAGCCGCAGACAGCCGTACAGCTGCACGGCGGAATCCCCGGTCAGCCCCGCGTCGGTCAGGGCATCGCGCACCAACTCCCAGTGCCCCGGATTGCCGACCAGCAGATCACGCGCTCCATGCCGCAGGGCGGCGGTCAGCGCCTCCCGCACGTCCCCCGCTTCGCGGTCGGGTATCACCGGCGGCAGGGCAACGCCGGATGCCAGTCTGGCGTCTGCCCATTCGGAAAGCGGCAGAAAACGAACCGGGAAAAAGTCCGCCGCAGCGGCGGTAATCTGCTCCGGGCGGGTAAAGCAGGCGGTACAGACCGGCGCAGTTGGCGTCGGCGCATTCGGCACCGGCGTGCCGGATGCCGTCTCGCCGGATGCCGTCCCGCCGTCCGGTGCCGGGTCGGCCGCGGTCACCGCCGCAACCGCCGCCTCCACCGCCTCCGGCGGCAGACTGCCCGCCGCCGGATCGGGCATCCGGGCAAGCCGCGCCGCGGTCAGCGCGTCCACTGCCGCCCGGCGCAGGGCGTTGAGCCGCGCGGGCGGCAGGGTTAGCGCCTCGACGGAGCAAACCGTACAGCTCCCCGCCGGCAGACGGTAGGGCGTGCCGCCGGTGCGGGACAGCTGGCGTTCCGCCCCATCCGCCGTCAGCGCGGCGGCAGGCGAACCGGCGGCGGCCGGGATGTCCCCGTCCACCGTCACGGACACCGTGCCGCTGTCCTGCCGGAACAGCGGCGCCGTCAGCGTCAGGGAGGCGGGCTGTCCGGCGCACAGCGTCAGCGCGGCGCCGACCGGAAGCCAGCCGGGCACCCGCGCCGGATTCAGCCCGGCGGCGACGGTTTTCTCGGCGGCGACCGAGCGCGCCTTGTCCGCCTCGGAGCGGACGCCCGTCATGCCGTAGTCAATGTGTCCGGTAAAATACCCGTCCGTGAACCCCCCGCGCGAGAACAGCGCGGCAAGGAAATCCGTCTCCTCCCGGTTTGCGGCGCGGTTTTCGTCCAGCAGACGTCGGAATATACCCGTCACCCCGCCCACGTAGGCGGGGCTTTTCATGCGCCCCTCAATCTTGAGTGACGCCACGCCCGCCCGGATAAGCGTCGGGATGTGCGCGGCAAGCGACAGATCCTTCAGCGACAGCGGGTAGCATTCCCGCCCACGCAGGTCGCGGTAGGGCAGGCGGCAGGGCTGGGCGCACGCGCCCCGATTGCCCGACCGCCCCCCGACCAGCGAGGAGAACAGGCACTGTCCGGAGTGACAGACGCACAGCGCACCGTGCACGAACACCTCCACCTCCAGCGGGTTGTCCGCCACCGCCGCGGCAAGATCGCACAGGCGCGTCTCCCGCGCAATGACAAAACGGGAAAAGCCATGGGGGGCAAGCGCCCGTCCCATGGCGGCATTGTGTCCCGAAAGCTGAGTGCTGGCGTGCAGGGGAAGCCCCGGCAGGACGCGCCGGATGCAGGCTGCGGCACCGAGGTCGGCTATAATCAGTCCGTCCACCCCCGCCTCCGCCGCGCCGTAGGCGGCACGCACCGCATCGGTCAGCTCCCGGTCGTATACCAGCGTGTTGAGCGTCAGGTATACCCGCCCGCCCCGCACATGGGCGTAGGCGACCGCCTCCTCCAGCTCGCGGCTGTCGAAGTTATGTGCGCTCATCCGCGCATTGAAGGCGGAGCCGCCCAGATACACGGCGTCCGCCCCGGCACAGAACGCCGCCTCCAGTGCCTCCGGCGACCCCGCCGGAGCCAGCAGTTCCGGCAGGCGTGCCGGCGCGGAATCAGACTTCATCAAAGGAAAGCAGGTCGAACATACCGCCTGCCTTGCGGCGCTCGCGGGATGCGGCGGTGTCCTCCGGCGCGGCGGCTTCCGTCCGGGATGTGGCTGCCCCGTTTCCGGCGTTGCCGCTGCGGCTGTTGTCGCTTTCCCCGTACTGCGCGTCGGCGACCTGCCGCAGGAACTCCTTGGCGGAGACCGGCTTGGCTGCCACCGTCGGGGCGGGTGCCGGTTCCTCCGTCGGGGAACTGTCCTTTTCCTTGTCGGTGAGCAGGGAACGGAGCAGCTCGTTCTCGCTCCGCAACTTGCCCAGCTCGTCGCTCAGCTCCTGATTCTTGGAGCGGAACACCTTCAGAACCTCGTCATACTTGGCGGCAAGCTGTTCCAGCTCGGCAAGGCGGCTCTGGCTGTCCAGTCGCTCGGCGCAGAATTCCAGCGCGCACAGCAGCGCCGCCTCGTTCCGGGTGCAGCTGCGGCTGTGCAGGTATATCTCCCGCATTTTGCGATCCACGATACCGGAGATTTTGTCCACCTCGTTCTGGGGTGCCTCCGAGAGAACATCCAGCTGGATGTCGGCAATTGTCAGCGCGTACTTGTTCTTCATACCATCCGTCCTTTCATCCCACCGCACGGAAAAATCCGACGCACGGCGCAGAATATACAAAATGTACTTGAAATCCGGGCAATCCGGGAGTATAATGAATACGGATTTTTCTATCCCGCCCCTATTATAATACAAAACGGCGGATTTGAAAAGGGTTTTTCGGTAAATTTTCAGCGACTGCCGGTTTTTTTCGGAATCCGGGCAGTCCGCCCCGGAAGGAGGAGTCCCATGCGTCCCTATATCTGCATCAGCCATGCGTCTGCCGATGCCGACGCGGCACAGCGCTTTCTGCGCGAACTGACCCGGTACGGCTTCCGGTACGAGGCACCGGATGAATCCGTCCCGCGCCGGGAGCGGGAGGAATACCTCCTGAACGCGGGGGCGGTCGTCGTCCTGACCTCCCCCGCCGCCGCCGGGAGCGGCGTCTGCGCGGCGGACATCCGCCTGCTGCTGGGGCGGGGACGGGAGGTACTGTGCGTCAGTCTGGCGGAGAACGCGCTGGACAGCCGCTTCTGCTCCGACCGGGAGCAGAACGCCGTGTGCATCGCGTACCCGGCGGGCGACGTTCCCGACCGCAGTACGGTGGCGTACTATATCCACAGTCTGTACCTCAGCCGTCTGTGCCGGTGCGCGGAGGCTTTTTCCGCCGTGCGCTGTGTAGACGACGCATACGGGCGGCTGATCCGGCTGGCGGTGCAAGCGCACCGGATCTGCGCCGGGGAGCGATTCGGACGCCGGGACGAGTACGCCGCCGCCGTGCAGGCGGTCGGCGAGTTGGCGGACGCCTACCGTACCGGGGAAACGGCGCCCCGGCTGGAGGATGAGGCGGTGGCGTGGCTGGAGCGCGGCGCCGCGCTGGGGCAACCGGATTCCATGCTCCGGCTGGCGGATTGGAAGATTGCGGGCGGTGCCGTGCGCCGTGACCCCGCCGGGGCGCTGGCGCTGTTCCGCCGCGCCGCCGACGGCGGGGATGTCCGGGGACTGTATCAGGTCGGGCGGTGCGCACTGGAAGGTATCGGCATGATGCGCGACCCGCAGGCGGCGGCGGACGCCTTCGCCCGTGCGGCGGCTGCCGGGTACCTGCCCGCCCGCTACCGGCTGGGACTGCTCCGCCGGGACGGCGTGGGCATCCCGGCGGACTGGTACGGCGCAGCATACGACCTGTACGCCGCCTGTGCCGAACTGACCGGCTACCGCCCGCCCGAGACGGGCATCGGGGCGCCTCCCCCGCAGGCTCCGGGGGAGGTCGTGCGCCCGGTCGAGCCGCGCCCCGCCCGCGCACCGGGCGAAACGCCCCGGGACGGGCGCGTGCGCCGGTCGGTATCCATGCGCAAACTGCGGGAGGACCGCTTGGGCAGACTGTTGTTCGGCTCCGATGACGTCCGCTCGGCTGCCGCGTCGGTCACGCCCGCGCAGCGTGCGGCGGCGGTGGAGGAACGGCGGCGCCGGATACGCGACTGCATGGCGCGGAACCGTTACCGCCGGGTCGGCGCAGCGGACAGCCGGCGGCTGGAAGTCGCGCTGTCCGCCGGACTGTCCCCGCACACCGGGGATGGCTGGAGCGACTGGGATCCGTCCGCCGCGGCGTATGCGTTGGGGCGGATGCTGGAGAGCGGCTGTCGGGTGGCGGACTGCCCGCCGCTGCCGCTTCACGCGCTGTACTGGTACCGGACGGCGGCTCTGCGCGGGCACGGCGGCGCCGTCCTACGTCTGGCGGAATGCTGCCGGCTGGGACTGGGTGTACCGCGCGACGGGAACGAGGCGGTGCACCTGTACCGTGCCGCCGCGCGGCTGGGCGATCCGGAGGCGCAGTTCCGGCTGGGCGTTTGCTGTGAGCAGGGTCTGCACACGCGGCAGGATGCCGCCGAGGCGGCGCACTGGTACACCGAGGCGGCAAAGAGCGGCTATACCCCGGCGCAGAACAATCTGGGCGGCTGTTACGAACGCGGCGCGGGCGTCCGGCAGGATATGATCAGCGCGGTGGAATGCTACCGCCGGGCGGCACAGGCAGGCGTGCCGGAAGCGGCGTGCCGGCTGGGGCTGTGCTTTGAACGCGGCACCGGTGTCCGGGCGGACGCGGCGCGGGCACTGTCCCTGTATGAGCAGGCGGCGCAGGCGGGGCATCCGTATGCCATGTACCGGCTGGGGCTGTGCTATGACTGGGGACGTGCGGTTCAGCCGCAGTTCGCCCGCGCGGCACAGCTGTACGCGCAGGCGGCGCAGGCGGGTGTGCCGGAGGCGGCATACGCCATCGGTCTGTGCTGTCGGGACGGACGGGGCGTCAGCCGGGACGGCGGGCAGGCGTTCTCGTGGTTTGCCGCCTCGGCGGCAGGCTGTGCGCAGGGCGCCCTTGAGACGGGACTGTGTCTGTCGGAAGGACAGGGCGCCATCCGCAAGCCGGAGGAGGCAATGCGGTACTTTGCTGCGGCGGCGGCATCCGATCCCGCAACCGGTGCGGACGAGCCGTGGCAGGAAAGCCTTCCGGCGGCGCCGGTCGGCGCGGATCAGCTGTACGGCGGCGCGTCGGATTCCGTCCCCGCCGGCGGTGCCGTATCCGCCCGCCCCGACAGCGGGGGCGACCTGCCCCCGGCGGCGCTCAGCGCGACCGAAACGGCGGCGGAAGCGCTGTACCGGTTGGCATACTGCCGGCTTGCCGGCATCGGACTGCCCGGCGCCGCCGGATCAGCCGATACCGCCCCGGCGGCGGATCTGCTGACCCGTGCCGCCCGTCTGGGCAGTGCCAAGGCGTGTCTGGCGGCGGGCGAGCTGTGCGCGGCGGGCAGACTGAATCCGGAAGGCATGGACGCGGCAGACGCGGCGGTGCTCTGGTACCGGCGTGCCCTGCACTGTCCCCCCACGCCTGCGGCAGGGTCAGACAGAGCCTGTGCCGAGGCGCGGCTGCGGTTGGCGCAGGACTGCTTCCGCCGGGCGCAGGCGTGTGCCGCCGTCCCGGAGGGAACTGACGTTACGGACGGCGTTGCCGTCCCGGACAGTGCCAACGTCCCGGAGGGCGCCGGAACCCCGGACGCGGACGCGTGGAACCGGCGCGGCTGGATTTACCTGACCGGCGCCGCCGAGGGTGGCAGTGCCGAGGCACTCATCCGGATGGCGGAATGCGCCTTCCGGGGAATCGGCACCCCCTGCAAGCCGGCGATGGCAAAGGCGCTCCTGGAGGGCGTCCGGCGGCGCTTCGGCAGTCGCCACGACGGCACGGTCTGCCTGTGGCTGGGCGACTTTGCCCTGACGGATACCGGCGCCCCCGTACCCGACGCAACGCCGGACACGACTGCCGTCTGGGATTCCGACCGCCGCCGACGGGCGGCAGCCCTGTACCGGCAGGCAATCGCCGCCCCGGCACCGCCCGTGCGGGAGAGCAGCCTGTACGCGGCGGGCGGAGCGTCCGGTGACGGACCGGACAGCCGGAGCGGCGCGAAAAACCGGCAGGAGCGTGCGCGGGGGGAAGCCATGTACCGGCTGGCACTGCTGGAAATATCCGCCCCGGAGGTGTCGGGCGGCGAGGCAGATGACCGTCCATTGGTCTGGTTGTGCCGGGCGGTGCTGGCGGGGCATCCCGCCGCGCGGCGGGACTTTGCCCGGATGCTGGCGCACGAGAGCGAGCAGGAGGAGAACGGCCGCCGGGAACTGGAGGCGGCATGGCAGGCACTGCGCGAAAAGTCCGGCGGTACCGGAAGACGCGGCGCCCGGCTGGCACGCGCCCTTTGGGAGCGCACCGGGGAGATTGCCCGGCAGGACCCGACCGTGTGGATGCGGGAATACTACACCGTCCTTGCGCCCGTGCCGGAGCCGTTCCGGTACACGGACGAGACGTGGGAGCTGTCCGGCACGGCGGCGGAGGACAGTGCGGTATACGCCCGCGCCGCCGTTACCCCCCGCATGGACGCCGAGTCGATGTACTATCTGGGCGAGTGCCTGTTCCGCGGACTGCATATGCCCGCCGACCGCGCGGCGGCTGTCCTCTGCTATCGGCAGGCGGCTGCCTACACGCCGGGACGCGGCGAACCGGTCTGCCGGGGCGCGCTGTGGGCGCAGTACAGTCTGGGCTGGTGTCTGGTGCGGGGCGTCGGATGCCCCGGAAACCCGCGTGAGGGGGTCGCGTGGCTGAGCCGCGCTTCCAAGTATCACGGGCAGGCGGCGTATATGCTGGCGGAATGTTACGAGCGCGGCATCGGCGTGGATGTGCCGGACACCCGCAGTGCCATCACCTGCTACCGCCGCGCACTCAAATTGGGCTGCCGTCAGGCGGCGGTCGGCGTGGCGGCGATGGAGAAAGCCCTGCGGAGCAAGGAAAATGCCGATTAAGGCGCTGATTCCTCAACCGGCTGCTGAAAACGAAACAGGAGATTTGGATACATAATGGTGAACCAGATTCAGGAAAATGCGTCCCCGGCAATCGGGCGGGTGGCGGTAATCGGCTGCGGCAGATGGGGGTCCCTCATTGCGTGGTACCTGTCGGCGTGCCGGGGGCTGGACGTGACGCTGTACGGACGCCCGGATTCCGCGCATATGCGGCGGTTCCTGCAGGAGCGACGGAACGACCTGCTGACCCTGCCGGACAGCGTGCAGCTGTCCACCGATCTGGCGTCGGCGCTGGACGGGCGGGAGGTCGTGGTCATATCCATCGGGGCGCAGGGATTGCGCGGACTGATGGAGGAACTGCGCCCGCTGGCACTGCGTGACCGCACGGTGGTGCTGTGCATGAAGGGCGTGGAGGCGGACACGGGACTGCGGCTGTCCGAGATAGCGGGCGCGGCGCTCGACCCGTCCTGCCGCATAGCGGTCTGGGTCGGCCCCGGCCACGTGCAGGAGTTTTACGCGGGCATTCCCAACTGCATGGTTATCGACAGCGCGGACGAGGAGGTCAAGCGGCGTCTGGTGGACGCCTTCTCCGGCGACCTGATCCGTTTCTACTACGGGGAGGATCTGCTGGGCAGTGAAATCGGCGCGGCGTCCAAGAATGTCATCGGCATAGCCGCCGGAATGCTGGACGGCATGGGGCTGACGACGCTCAAAGGGGCGCTGATGTCGCGCGGGACGCGGGAGATTGCCCGCCTGATCCGTGCGATGGGCGGCAACGAGCTGTCCGCCTACGGACTGTGCCACCTCGGTGACTATGAGGCGACGGTATTTTCACCCTTCAGCCATAACCGGGCGTTCGGCGAGGCGTGGGTCGCACACCGCCCCTACACCGCGTTGGCGGAAGGGTACGCCACCGTGCGTGCCATGTGTCTGCTGGGCGACCGGTACGGCGTGGATCTGCCCATCTGCCGGGCGGTGTACCGCATTCTGTACGAGTCCGCCGATCCGACCGCTGAACTGCAGGCGCTGTTCTCCCGCCATGTAAAAACGGAGTTTTACTTTTAAGGCTTCACCGCGCAATTCCGATGGCGCAATTGCACAGTCGGATTTTCGTCAGACGATACAACAAAGCCGCAGGCTGTAGCGGCGCTACAGCCAAGGTTTTTGAAGTATGACGGAAAAGAACAATCAAGTGTGCCATGCACGGATTGTGCAGTGAAGCCTTGATTTATACGGCAGGGCTGGCACGGAACCGTGCCAGCCCTGCCTCCCCCGGTAACTGTGGGGAGCTGTACCCGGCGTTTGGAAATGTCAGGAAATGTGGTGTGCTATACTATAAGTAGAGTCGACTGAACAGTTACCACCGCCTTGCCAAAGACTTTGAAATCACTGTCGCTTCCGAAGGAACGACGGTAATTCTCCCGTGCCTTGCCGGACTCCTCTCCTCGGTTGACAAATCGCCCGTTATGTAGTATAATAGGAGGCGATAAAGTTGCCGGAACACCGCAGGATGTGCGTTCTCCGGCAACACAATGGCATGAAGGAGATACGGCATGGCACAGCAAAAGAATAATTCCAAAGCGAAGCAGCTGCCCCTGCCCCACGCGGATCCGCCCGCCGCTGCTGCCGGAACCGGCGGCGCGGGCGGCAGGCACCGCCGTGCCCGTCGGGCGGCAGACAAGCCGCAGAAGAAGGAGCGGGAACTGATGCTCCGTTGTATGTATCACACGGTGCCGGGGCGCGTCCTGCTCAAAGTGCTCAGCGGGCGGCGCTTCTCTGCTCTGTGCGGGCGATTCATGGACTCCTCACTCTCCCGCCCGCTCATCCGGCGATTCGTCCGGAAAAACCATATTGACCTCAACGAATATACAACGACCCGTTACCGCAGCTTCAACGACTGCTTCACCCGGCGCATCCGGGCGGAAATGCGCCCCATTCCGCACAATCCCCGCACCCTGATTTCGCCCTGCGACGGACGTCTGTCCGCCTACCGCGTCAGCGACGGGCTGGTCATGCCCATCAAGCAGAGCTGGTATTCGGTGTCCGATCTGCTGGGCGGCGACCCCATCGCCGAGATCTACCGGGACGGCGTGTGCCTTGTGTTCCGGCTGTGCGTGGACAACTACCACCGCTACTGCTACATCGACAACGCAACCAAGGGGCGCAATGTGTTCCTGCCCGGTCAGCTGCACACCGTCCGTCCCATCGCGCTCTCCCGCGTTCCCGTCTTTATCCGCAACTGCCGGGAGTATACCGTCATGGACACGGCGGCGTTCGGTCCCGTGACGCAGATTGAAGTGGGCGCCCTGCTGGTCGGCAAGATTCTGAACCACGACGCGGAGACGCGGGTGCGCCGCGGCGCCGAAAAGGGAATGTTCCTGTACGGTGGCTCCACCATCGTGCTGCTGCTCAGGGACGGCGCCGCAGACCTGCCTGCGTCCCTGTTTGAGGCGACCGCACGCGGCGAGGAAACTCCTGTCCGCATGGGTGAAATACTCGGCTACGCACGCAGAAAATAAATCCGTCCATACAAAACGGCACAGAAGAGGGAAGCCTGCCCCCAAGCAGACTTCCCTCTTCTGTGCCTGTCGCCGGAAAAAATCCGTTCAGTCCTCTCCGTAGCCGTCCGGGTTCATGGTCTGCCAGCGGTTGGCATCCCGACACATATCCTCCAGATTGTACTGGGCGTGCCAGCCGAGCACCTCGCCTGCCAGCGCCGGATCGGCATAGCAGGCATCTACATCGCCGGGACGCCGCGCTTCAATCCTGTACGGCACCTGCCGCCCGGTGGCGGCTTCAAACGCCTTGACCACATCCAGCACCGAGTAGCCGACGCCGGTTCCGATGTTGTACGTCTCCACCCCGGTGACGGTGCGGGCGCGATCCAGCGCCCGGAGGTGTGCCCGCGCCAGATCCACCACGTGGATATAATCGCGGACGCCGGTTCCGTCGTGGGTCTGATAGTCGCTCCCGTACACGTGCAGGTACGGGCGCTTGCCCTCCGCCACCTGCGTGACGTAGGGGAACAGGTTGTTGGGGATACCCTTCGGATCCTCCCCGATGAGTCCGGACGGGTGTGCACCGACCGGATTGAAGTAGCGCAGGAGCGAGATGCTCCACGTGTCATCCGCCTTGTACAGGTCGCGCAGGATGCGCTCAATCATCTTCTTTGTCTCGCCGTAGGGATTGGTCGTCTCCCCCAGCCTGTCGGTTTCCCGGATCGGTACGCGCTCCGGTGCCCCGTACACCGTGGCGGACGAGCTGAACACCAGCCGCCGCACGCCGTGGCGGCTCATGGAATCGCACAGATTGAGCGTGGACAGCAGGTTGTTCCGGTAGTAGCGGAGCGGCTGCGACACAGACTCTCCCACCGCCTTCAGCCCGGCAAAATGAATGCAGCTCTCAATATCGGGATGATTGGCAAACAGCCGCTCGGTCGCGGCGGCATCGGTCAGATCCACCTCCTCGAAGGCGGGCGTCTTCCCGGTAATCTGCCGGATGCGCTCCAGCACAACCGGCTTACTGTTGATAAAGTTATCCGCGATGACCAGCTCCTCGCCCCGTCCGAGAAACTCCACCGCCGTATGGGAACCGATGAACCCGGTTCCGCCCGTAATCAAAATGGACATAGCAGCATCTCCTATCCAGTCTATCCAATCAATGCTTTCCGAATTCCGCAACCGCCCGCCGCAGGAGCGCGTCGTCCCGCTCCATGCCCATCAGCATCCGTATCTGGGTGCGGGTACGCACCAGATTGTGGTCGGCATAGTCGGTGTGGTAGTATACATCGCCCTCCAGATAGTCCGTGAGGAACCGGATTGCCTGCTCCAGCGTGATGATATACGCGCCGTCCGGCAGCATGGAAATCTCCCGGTCGGTCAGTGCCCCGGCAGTTCCCCCGACAAAGCCCTCGGCGTAGGCGCAGAACATATCCGCCCGGAAATCCACGCGCCCGGCGTCCGGCTCATCCTCCGCCGCCGTGCAGGCGCCCGTGCGTATCGAATCGCCGAAATCGTACAGGGCGGATCCGGGCATGACGGTATCCAGATCGATCACGCAGACGCACGCGCCGGTGTCCTCGTCCAGCAGGATATTCGACAGTTTGGTGTCGTTGTGCGTGACACGGAGCGGGAGCCTCCCCGCGGCGAGGTCGTCCACGATCAGCGCGCAGCGATCCCCCCGCGCCGTCAGAAAGGCAATCTCCTCCGCCGCACGTGCCGCGCGTCCCACCGGATCACGCGCGAGCGTGTCCAGAAAGGTTGCGTAGCGTTTTTTCGTGTTGTGGAAGTCAGGAATCGACTCATGCAGGCAGGAGGCATCAAAATCCGACAGCTGGTGCTGGAAGTTTCCGAACGCCCAGCCGACCTGGCGGAAGGTGTCCGGGCTGTCCATGGTCAGGCGGCAGACCGTGTGCTCCACGAAGTCGTAGGCACGCCAGAAGCGCCCGTCCCGGTCCACGTAGCGGTACGCCGCGGCACCCGTCGCAGCGGCGTCCGACGAGCGGACGACGCGCAGACAGCCGCGCTCCGCGTCGCCGCCTGCGGCAAGCAGTCCGGCGCGGATATGCTCCGTGACGCGGACGATATTCTCCATCACGCCGTCCGGATCCCGGAAAATGTCCGTGTTGAGCACCTGCAGGATGTAGCGGCGGCGCACGCCGTCCCCGTCCGTCGTGATGATGAAGGTATGGTTGATGTGTCCGTTCCCGCAGGGCTGAATGCCGCACACCGTGCCCCGGAAGGCAAACGCGGCGCAGGCTTCCCGCAGGACGGCATCCGTAATGGGCAGGTCTGTCATAGGCGGTCTGCCTTTCAGTCAGCCCACAGATGCGCGGGATACACGCCCGCCTCGGTCAGTGCCCGCAGCGACGCCTGCACCCACGGCTTATCCTCGGTGTAGGTCACGCCGAACCACGACGCATTGGTGGGATACACGCGCACGTCCAGCATGCCCGCCTTCATCATTTTGTCCACCGAGGTGGGCAGCAGGCACTCCGCCTTGAGCGGGTTCGGCGTGCCCGGCAGTTCCTGCATGAATCCGACAAATTCCTTCTTGAAGAAGTCTATCGTGCCGAGGGACAGTCCCCAGCAGTTCATGGACACGACCGTCTCACCGGGCAGGAACACCCAGTTTCCGTTCTCGTCCTCGTACTCGGCGTTGTCGCCGTCCTTGCGGATTTTCAGGCGCTCGACAATGGAGGTCAGCATCCCATTCTCGTCCACACAGCAGACGCCGCGGGAGGAGGTACCCTTGTCGGTCAGCGTATTCTTTACCTTGAAGCCGATGGCGCAGCAATGATCCTTATCGTTGCCCAGCTCGCCGCTCTCCATCTTGCGCAGGTGCGCCGCCAGCTTCATGAAAGTATCCCGACCGTAGAAATCATCCGCGTTGATGACGCCGTAGGGACCCTTGATGACGTCCCGCGCCGCGCGCAGGGCGTGCGTGGTACCCCACGGCTTGACACGTCCCTCCGGAACCGTATAGCCCTCCGGCAGGTCGTCCATGTCCTGATACACCAGCGTGACCTTAATCTTCTTCGAGGCGCGCGCGCCGATTGTCGCCATGAAATCCTGCTCCATCGCCCGCTTGATTATGAACACGACCTCATCAAAACCTGCCTGCACGGCATCGTATACCGAGTAGTCAATGATGAAATCGCCGTCCTCATTCATCGGATCCATTTGTTTCAGTCCGCCGTAGCGGGAACCCATGCCCGCGGCCAGAACCACCAGTGTCATTGCGTATATCCTCCCCAAATTATGGAATGTCCGAGTATTCCGCCCTCCCGTACCGGGAATGTGCGGCGGCGTGCCGGCGCCCCATCGGCGGAGCGCCGGCATTTCGAAAAAATATTATACATCATCCGCCGCGGTTTTGCATCCCCCCGGCAGGATAATTTACAGTATATTAACATTGCCGCCCGGCGCACGCCGGCGCACGGGGCGTTCAGCCGTTCTGCTTCGGATACAGCCGCGTGGCGTACGCGAGGAACAGGCGGCTCAGGCGGCTGTCAAGGTAGGACAGCCCCTTCTTTTGGATGTCGGCGGGGATGCCGTAGTACGCCTCGGCGATAGCTCCGGCGATGCACGCCTGCGTATCGGCGTCGCCGCCCAGCGAGACGGCGTTGCGCACGGCGTCCTCATACCCCGTGGACTCAAGGAAGCAGACGATTGCCTGCGGGACACTGCCGGGGCAGGTTGCGTCAAAGCGGTAGGAGGAGCGGATCCGATCCAGCCGGAAATCCAGCGGGTAAAAGTAGGAGGCGATATGTCCCCGTATGCGCCGCTTATCGTGCGTGGTACGTGCCAGAAAGACGGCAGCCGCCACTGCCTGCGCCCCGCGGACGCCGTCCGGGTGGTCATGCGTGACCTCCGCGCTCCAGCGAGCCAGCCGTTCCGCGTCCGCGAGCGTCCGGGCACGCCAGCCGACTGGGGACACCCGCATGGCGGAGCCGTTTCCGTAGCTGTGGTAAGCGGCGTTCTCCTCTCCGTTCAGCCAGCGGGCAAACCGTTTGCCGTACCCGGCGTCCGGGTACTCATGCCCCAGCAGGCGCATGAAGCGGATCAGGTCGCGTCTGTACTGTTCCTCATCCGTGCAGTCCGAGGCAGCCGTCACCAGACCGACCGCCACGGTCATGACGGTATCGTCCGTCGGGTGGCTTCCGGGGGAAAACAGCTCGAACTCCTTGCTTTTAATCGGATTGAATTCATAGGTTGAACCGATAATGTCGCCGATGATGGCACCCAGCATACTTTCCCCTCCGTTTCCCGCCGTCCGCTGCGCGAACGCTGTCTCTGTATGTGTCTTTCTGCAATAATTATATCACATTTTCTTCAAAAAGTCAAATCATTTTTCGCGGAATATTTATAGCGGCGGTATCGGTTTTTGGGAGTGCGGTGGTTTCCGTAACTCCCCGGCGGTTTTCGGGGGTAGCTGTGCCCGGCGTTTCCGACTCATCCTCACCTTTGCCGAATTTGCTTGTCCCCATCCCCCCGACCCCCTTCCCCTCCGGGGAAGGGGGAGACTTTAAGTTTGTTTTGCCGGGGGCTGTCGCCCCCGGCACCCCGCGTTTGCACCGGAAGGTATGCTGG
>CAVIJF010000011.1:0-49897 GCA_963643175.1 bacterium | reverse complement strand
CGGGATACGCCCGCAATTTCGGGGCTTCTAACCCCAAGAAATACATGAAATTCGAGGCAGGCATGCGATTCGCCGCTCCGATTTCATTATTTTCACCGTTGAATCGCAGAAATTGATGCGGAAACTGATTTTTAGAGGTTCCCGGAAAGGATACTGATATGAGTATGCGCATTGTGGACGTGACGCTTCCGTCCGCCCATTTCAACGGGGAATCCACGCTGCCCGCCCTGTACGAGATGTCCAACGTGCAGGCGCTGACCCGCTCCGAACTGGATGAGGATGACGGACTGTTTGTCGGCTACGGCGGCCTGCGCTCCCTGTTCCCCTACCGGATGCAGGATCTGTACGACCGGGCGGAGGAGCCGACGGTCTATCTGGGCATCGAATTTGAAAACCGATACCTGAAGGCGCTGTTCCTTCCAGCACTGGGCGGGCGGCTGTGGTCCCTGTATGACAAAACTGCCGGGCGGGAACTGCTCTACCGCAATTCGATCGTGCGCCCCTGCAATCTCGCCGTGCGTAATGCGTGGCTGGCGGGCGGCATTGAATTCAACTGCGGGATGATCGGGCACCATCCCTTCACCTGCTCCCAGCTGTTCGCCGCGCAGACCGCGCTGGACGACGGCACGCCCGTGCTGCGGATGTACGAATTCGAGCGCATCCGCCGCTGTGTCTACCAGATGGACTTCTTCCTGCCGGAGGATTCCCGCGTTCTGCTGGGGCGGATGCGCATTGTCAATCCCAACCGCGAAACGGTGCCCATGTACTGGTGGACGAATATGGCTGTTCGTGAGAATCCCCGGGCGCGGAATATCATCGACGCAACGGTTTCCTACAACAACAAGGGCGGAATCGTCGGCAAGAATCCCGTTCCGGTTTCGGGCGGAACCGACATAACCTATCCGTCCCGTAACCCGGTCGCTATTGATTACTTCTGGAAGATTCCGGATGCGGCACGCAAATTCACGGCGTATCTGGACGGGGACGGCTACGGTTTCTGCCAGACCTCCACTGCCTGCCTGAAGGGGCGCAAGCTGTTTGTCTGGGGGCAGGGCGAAGGCGGCGCACGTTGGCAGGAGTTCCTGACTGCGGGCGAGACGGGACGCTATGTGGAGATTCAGGCGGGGCTGGCGCATACGCAGTACGAATGCCTGCCCATGCCGCCGCTGACCGCATGGGAGTGGGTGGAGGCATACGGCTCGCTGTCCGCCGATCCCTCCCGCGTGCACGGCGACTGGGACGGCGCCCGCGAAGAGGTCCGGGAACGGCTGGAGGCACTTTGCCCTGCCGCCGGAATGGACGCGTGGCTGGAGAGCACGCGGGCGATGGCAAAGCGTCCGGCGGAGCGGCTGATCTGTGCCGGTTCCGGCTGGGGTGCATTGGAGAACCTGCGCCGTGCGCAGGACGGGGAGCCGCCGCTGTGTCCGCATTTGGATTTCGGGCAGGTCGGCGCCGCGCAGGCGGACTGGGTGCGCCTTCTGGAGCACGGCACGCTGGCGGCGGAAGGGCAGGGAAGTCTTTGCCCGCCCGCCTCGTGGATGCTCCAGCGCGAGTGGACGGAACGGGTGCTGGCGTCTGCCGACTGCCACGAGAAGCAGCTGCATCTGGCGGCGATTGCCTTGGCGGAAGGACGGCTGCGCGACGCCGGGGAGGCAGTGGATGCGGCGCTTGCCCTGCGGGTCACGCCGACGGCGCTGTTCCTGCGGGCGCAGGTCGAGCGCCTGCGGGGGGATGACCGCGCCGCCGCCGGCAGTGCGCTGGAAGCGCACCGGATGCTGCCCGGTGACGTGTCCCTTGCGCGGCAGGCGTTTGCCATGGCGCTGTGTGCGGGAATGAACGGGGAGACTGTCGCTGCCTACGAGGCGGCGCCTGCCGCCGTGCAGGCGGACGGGCGCACCGCCATGACGTATGCCTTCGCGCTCCTGCGCCGGGGCGATACCGACCGGGCAGAGGCGGTTCTGATGCGTGACGGCGGGCTGTCCGTGACCGATATCCGGGAGGGTGAAATATCGCTGACCAACCTGTATCTGGACATTGCCCGCGCTCGTGCCACTGCCGCCGGACTTGACTTTGACCCGGCAAAAGTACGGGTTCCGCGCCGCTTTGATTTCCGGATGTTTGTTCCCAAGGAAACCGGAGAAAGCGCTGAATAATGCAGTGCGTCCCTGAAAAAAGCACCCACGGCAGAGTGTATCTCTGCCGTGGGTGCTTTTGCCTGTGAGTTGCGGTTTTGCTGTCACGGTAAGCGGAGGATACGATCGGTAAAGAAAGCCGCCTCGTCCTCGGCGTGCGTGACCAGCAGGAGCGTTCTGCCCGCCGCGCAGGTCGCCTTCCGGACGATTTCCATAATGCGGAGACGGGTATCCGGGTCAAGTCCCCGGAATGGTTCGTCCAGCAGTACCGTGTCGGTCGGTGCCGCCAGCGTCCGGCACAGTGCCACGCGCTGTGCCATGCCGCCCGACAGCTCGTCCGGATACAGATTGGCGGCGTCGCGCAGTCCGACCGATGCCAGCCATGCGTGCGATTCCGGCAGGCTTTTTCTCGTGTCGGACAGTACCAGATTCACGTTCTCGGCGGCGTTGCGCCACGGGAGCAGGCGCGGTTCCTGAAACTGCATGGAAATCCGTCCGCCGCCCGAAACGGTTCCGGCGGTGGGCGACAGCAACCGTGCCGCCAGCCGGAGGACGGAGGTCTTGCCGCTGCCCGAAGCGCCCATCAGCGCGACACAACCCCCCGCAGGTATCCGGAAGGACAGCCCGCGCAGGACGGTTTTGCCGCCGAAAGCCAGTTCCACGCCGTCAAAAGTCAGCGCGTCCGCCTTGGCGGTCAGGGTGTCTGCGTGCCGCATGAGGTGTCCTCCTTTCGGTTGGATTGTGCAGCATGCGTGCGGGGCTTGCGCCTTTCGGCAAGGCTCATCAGCCGGAGCATCAGACGCTCAAGCAGCAGGCTGAGCAGCGTTACCGGGATTGTCCACGCGAACAGGTCGGTCGTTTCCAGGTACAGCTTGGATTCAAACAGGTACCGCCCGATGGACAGCGCCGGAACCACCAGGACCTCGGCGGCAATGCCCGCCTTCCACGCCAGCCCGACCGAGGAGCGGCAGGAGGCGGCAAGTGCCGGCACAAGGGAGGGCAGGTAGATGCGGCGGATCCGCCGCCACGGCGACAGCCGGAACACGCGCGCCATTTCCAGAAGGTCTGCGTCCACTCCGCCCAGCGCCTCGTGCAGGTTTGCCCAGACAACCGGAAGCACCAGCAGAACCGAAATGAAAACCGGCAGGGTATCCTGCCCGATCCAGATGTACAGCAGAATGACGAAGGATGCCACCGGCGTGGAGCGGATGACGGTGATGAGTGGGTAGAAAAGCGTATACAGCGGCGGGACAAAGTGCGTCAGCACCGCCAGCAGGATGCCGACAGCCAGTCCTGCCAGAATGCCTGCCGCGATGCGTCCCAGAGAGGTCAGCACCGCCTGCCAGAAAAGGGCGGTTGCCGCCAACTCCAGGAGCCGCCGGAATACCGCGGCAGGACCCGGCAGAAGCAGAGGCTGTGCCATGCGCCACGCGAGCAGCTGCCACAGTCCCAGCCAGAATGCCGTAACCAGCACGCCGACCAGAAGCCGTGCGAGCGGGCGCGGCAGGGACGGGAAAAACCGTCCCCGGCGGTCTGCCGGGGGCGGTTGAGAAGGTCTGCGGCGCATCACTTAACCCCGTAGTACAGTCCGTTATCCGGGACGGCACCGCCGATGGAGGCAGGCGCGACGCCGTGCAGTACGGTATAGAAGGAGGTCAGCTTGTCCGCCATCTCCTGCCCGGTAATGAAGCAGAGATTGCAGTTCGGAATCGCCTTGGCGGCGACGGCACCGTTTGTAAATACGCCCTGCGCCTCAATCATGGTGCCTGCCTCGGCAGGATTCGCCATGACAAACTTCACGGAAGCCTCATACTCCGCAAGGAATGCGGCGACCTCGGCGGGGTGCTCCTCGGCGAAGGCGGTGCGCACCACAACACAGCCCTGCGCCAATGCGGCGGATTCGCCGAAGGCGGCACTCCACGCGGCGGTCAGGTCAAGTGCGGCGGTCAGCTTGCTGTTGGCTGCTTTGGCAATCGTCACCATCGGCTCCGGTAGGACGGCGATGTCCACTTTTCCGGCGGCAAGCACGGTGCGCAGTTCGGCGGGCTGCGCGTAGGTGTTGTCAATCGTGATGTCCTTGCCCGGCTCCAGCCCGTTCTTCTGGCACAGCGCGGTGAAGATGAAGGTGGGATTCTGCGCGGGGCAGTACACGGTCTTGCCCTTCAGGTCGTCAAACGAGGACACGCTGACGCCCTCCCCAGTGACGACGTACAGCACGCCCAGCGTGTTGACTGCCAGCACCTGCACGGAACCCGCCTTTTTGGCATACAGGTTTGCGGCGGCGTTGGTGGGCAGGGCGGCAATGTCCACCGAGCCGTTGAGCAGGGCGGGCAGGATGTTGGAGGCATCGCTCTCAACGCTGAAGGTATACTTCAGCGCCGCGTTGCCCTTGGCGGACTGATCCATCAGCTGTGCCATGCCGAAGCCGGTAGTGCCGGACAGAACCGCAACATTTACATTCAGGTTCCGGTCAACCGTCTGTCCGGTCGCCGTGTCCGCGCCGGACGCAGTGTCGGTCGCGGCTTCGGTTGCGGTTGCGGTGCCGGTCGTGCTTCCGCCGCTGCAGGCAACCAGCGGGAGCGAGAGGCAGAGCGCCAGCAGAACCGCCAGCACGGCGGTCAGGGTGCGGGAGAGTTTTACAGTTTTCATGGTAAGATTCCTTTCCTTGTACGATGTGGTATTTTGGTAACGGGGATCGAAATGAAGCGATGCCGTCACGAAAGCCCGAAGGCGCGGCGCATCCGCGCCCTGTCCGGCAGGCGGATGTGCTTGCCGGAACGGACAATGTGTCCGTCGGCTTCCAGCTCGTCCAGCGCCCGGTACAGCGAGGCACGCGAGACGCCGAGTGCATCGGGGAGACGGCTGAGCGACAGCGGCAGGTCATATTCCGCTGCGCCTCCAGGCGTGCCCTCAGGCATGCCTTCCGGTACCGAGGTATCCAGCCACGCCGCGAGGCGCCGCGCGGCAGAACCTGCGCCCAGACACGCCAGCCGCCGGTTGAGAAACCGGATGCGGTCGGAGAGAAAGGCGACATAGTTGAGCGCGAATGCGGGGGTGCCCGTCAGCAGGACACGCACTGCCGTCTCCGACACGATCAGCACGCGGGTCGGCTGTTCCGCCGTCACGCGTGTTACGGCGGGGGACGCCGCGAAGAGCGTAGCGACCCCAAACACGTCGCCGGCGTGCAGGACGCGCAGAAGGCATTCACTGCCTTCACCGGGGGTGTGGACGGAGGCGGAGCCTGCCGTCAGGATGCACAGCACCGGCGGATCGTCATACTGCCGGATCGGTTCCCCTGCTGCATATACCGCCATCCGGCAGTCCGGCAGCAGTACATCGGCAAGCACGTCCTCCGGACAGCCTGCAAACAGGGGGAGCGCTGTCAGCACGGACAGCATATCGGTTGGTTGTTGCATACAACTGCCTCGGCTTTTATCAGGTTGCTGTCTCAAATGAGACAAGTATAGTATACCCGATTCCCTGCGTTTTGTCAAGGGGGCAGGAGAAAACTTTTCCGCGGAAACGGAGAGGCAATGAGAAAAAACAGGAGGGCGCGGGGAACTCCTTCAGGAGCCCCTGCGCCTTCCCGCATTTTTTCATTATTCATTCAGCCGTTCTTTATGACCGGATGATATGTCAGCAGCAGCGACTGCCGCTGGTTGGGAATGGTCAGCGTCAAGCCGGCCGCAAGATCGGCGCCGCGGGCGCTGAACTGCGCACCGGTGTCCCGATCGGTGAAGAGGTAGACTTGATCTGGAGTCAGACCGCCAAGCCGGACGGTCGCCTGCCCGTAGGGGCACATCGCACGGCGGAAAGCAAGGATCAGTCCCGTATTGTCTGCGGTGTCGTGGTACTGGCTGGCAATCCAGGTGGTGTTTTCGTAGGTCGGCAGGATCAGCGGGTAGAAGTCGGCAGAGAAGTAGTGCCGCAACGAGGCATACTCGTTGAAGTAGACCTTTGCCCATTCCATGGGCTCGCCCATGGCGCCGACCTCCCATTCCGGATCGGCGTGCTCCCAGGTGCGCACGGTCATGCCGGCGGTGTAGGCACTCCGGAAACTGTACAGATCGCCCAGCGTGGGACCGTAGCCGATACCGCTGTACGGATACCACCATGCTGCCCACGCATTCTGATTCTGGTTAGCCTCCGGGCAGGCGTCCCAGGTACACTGAAAATCACTTCGCCACAGCGGCACGGAACGCCCCAACAATTCGATGTCGATCCGGTGCCCACCTCCGGCGCAGTCGTCGATCAGCAGATGCGGAAAACGCTCCAGCAGGGCATCCCAGAACCGGTACAGATTGTTGATGTAGTGAATCTCGGTCGTGCCGCGCCGATCCTCCAGTCCGTTCTCCTGCTCCCGGTCACCGCAGTACCAGAAATCCAGCGGCGCGATATTGCAGTCCTGGCGGTAGCAGTCAATCGGGATGTTCCGGATGTGCTCCGAAGTCATGCGGATCATGTCCTCGCAGACACTGTCCAGTTCCAGCTTTGCCAGCCCGTTCTGGGCATTCGGGTCGGATCCGAGGCGGTACGCGGTCCATGCCAGATCAACCCGCATGCGCTCCGGCTCAAACCAGAGCAGGAACTTGACGCCGTGCTCTTTCAGAAACGCCGTGACGTCCCGGTAACCGTCCGGATGGTAGTAATGGCTGACCTCCCAGCTTCCGGTCTGCGTCCACTGCGCCGATTGTTCGGCTGTTGTCGTGCCGCGCAGAGGTTCATACCAACCCGCATCAATCCAGCAGTAATCAAAAGGTAGTCCGGCATCAAAAAGTGCCTGCCAGCGGCGCAGGAGCGCCTCGGTGCTGATTCCGCCCCAGAATATCGCGGAGAAGGGGCACTGTGTTCCCCGCGCGCCGCCGCTTTGCCCGATGGGGGACACCCGCTCGCGCAGGTAGCGCCGCCAGACATTATGTGCTGCCACCTGTCCGTCCCAATATTCCAGCAGAACGACCGAACTGGTGCGGAAGGATTCGCCGGGGTGCAGGCGGAAGGAGGTGTACATGATGCCGCTCCGGATGCGCAGAGCATCGGTCGTGCGGTCAAAGTAAGCCTGCCACTGTCCCGACCAGCCGACCGCCAGCAGGACGCCGTGCCCGTGGCGTTCCACGTCGAAGAAAGGCGCGGTACCGTATCCGGAACGTCCCGCTTCGCAGTGGGCATGGTGGCTGTCGCCTGCCCAAAGCCGGTGCGGGATCAGACGGTGGTCGGTGTCCGTGACGTTCGCTCCCTCCGTTACCCAAAGACGAAGCATATCCGGCTCCCAGGTGCTCTGCCGATTGCGACGGGTGCGCGGCGGGTCAGGGTCAAACGGAACCGTAATGTCGCAGTCATAGAGATCGGTGATGCGACCGCTGTCATGGTCGGTCGGATTGTGCCAGCTGTTTACCCAGCGCACGACTCCGTAGTCATCCTCGCGTTGGACGTGGCAGGTCAGCTCCAGTCCGTCCGGGAGCGTGTAGACGGTGTCGTCCCCCTCCTGCCGTACCGTGCAGTTAAGTTCCGAGAAGGGGATGCCGTCATAGTTGAAGGAAAAGCGGGGCTCCATTGCATATACCTCCTGTATTTTTTGCCCTGTCAGGGCAGAATGGTCACGTCACGGACAAATTCATTGATATTCAGACGCAGTTCCTCGCGCGTGGCAAGGCGCTTCCCGTTGCAGGTCACGCCTGCGATGCATATCCGTTCGACCGTGTGCTCCGCATCCAGCCCGAGAAAGGCGGATTCCGGCACTGGAACCTCCGGGGCGTCGGTCAGAATGCGGATATTGCGGAAGGTGACGTCGTGGATGCAGCCGTTCAGCCCGTCCTCCGAGAACAGTCCGGATCTGTAAATGGGCAGGCAGAACAGCAGCGGATGCCGCACCGGCGCGTCAGCCGGGTACGGCGTGTCCATGTCCTGCTGGAAAACGTCCGGCAGCTGATGCCGGGTGTACTCCACCCGGATGTTCTCAAACGTGACCTGCCCGATGTCCGCGCGGTTGTGGTGCTGGATGTCCAGACAAATGCTGGAACCGTGGATGCAGTCGCAGTCGCGGAAGGTGATGTTCCGGAAGGCGGGCGCGTTGGTTTCGGCGCCCAACTCCAGGTTGCGTCCCCAGTCGCACCATACCACACAGCCCTCTGTCAGAATGTCGGCGTTGTCTGCCGTGTCCCAGCCCACGATACCCTTGATGACCACGCAGTCGTCAAAATTGCGCAGGAAACAGTTCCGGATGCGCACGTTGCGGCAGTTGAACAGATCGATACCGTCGGAATTGTAGCGCCACATTCCGATCGTTTTGAGGTTTTCCAGCGTGACATCCTCACAGCCCGCCGGGATGACCGCAAAGGTAGCGGCATCGCGCAGGATGGGACCCTCCACCCGGATGTGGCGGCAGCGGTAAAAGCGCAGGATGCCGTCCAGTACGTGCCGCTCCCTCAGCCGGCGCAGAATTCCGTCCCGGTCGGTGGGCAGGGGCGCACTGTAATCGTTGAGCAGCAGGCGGCTTTCGCCGGTGCGCTGCTCGCGGCTGCCGTCGATGACGCCGTAGCCGAGTATGTCGATGTTTTCGGCGCACACTGCCCGGAAACTGCCGTACAGGTATGCGTCCCGGTCAATCAGCACCGCCGTGTCCGACTCCAGTTCCGTGCACCCGATGTCATGCACGCCGGGACCGAAGGACAGAATGTGCGCCTTGCCCTGCGCGGCGGCGGGGAAGTCCCGGATGGGGTCAAAGAACACGTGCAGGGCATGGTGGTATCCGTCCGCCTCGATCGTGTACGCGCCGGGAGCCGGGAGCGTAACGGTGGCGGTACACCCGTCCGGCACGGCGTGCACGCCGCGTGACAGCGGGCGCACGGTCAGTTCCTGCACGGGGTGTGCCCAGCGGATGTGCAGTGTGACCGGCTCATCGGCTTCAAAGCCGAGAAAGGCAGCCTCCTCTGTCTGGTTCAGCGGGCGCTGGCGGTCGGGCCACGGGGTGTTGTAGGGAACGGCGGATACCCGGCAGAGCGGGGCATCCACGCGGTTTCCGTTCAGGGTGACGGTCACGCCGGTGAAGCGCGGCTCTCCGACCGGAATATGGCGTGTGATAATCATGCAGCATATCTCCTTCCCGGGTCTGTCTGGCTGTGCGCGGTGTTTAGTGGTATTATGACATATTTTCACGTGCTTGTCAAGAGGTGTTGAGAAAAACAGCAACGGAGATTTCTCCTGCTCTTTGCCCCGGCAGCTTGCCTTTGCCCCGCCCCGGCGGGGAGATGACCATCTCAAACGCCGATGTCGGAAACGCCCCTGAATCGGCGGCGTCGGGACACCCCCGCGTCGCCTGAGCATCTGTTTTTGTCCGCTTTACCCAAAACCGCCGGGTAAAGTTTGTGCGCTTTTCCGTGCCGGAAAACTCCCCGCCGGCGGACAATTTGTGATATAATAGGGGAAACGAAAAAAACGAGGTGATGCTCTTCCATGAGGCAGACAAGACGGGCGCGCCTGAAGGCGCGGCTCCGCACGGCACGCGCGGCACTTGCCGCGACTTTCCGCCTGCGCAACCTGCGCCGCGCACGGCGCAGCGTGACGCACGGCGTGCGGGAATACCTGTGCTTCTACCTGACCATGTTGGTTATCGGCACGGGGTTTGCCGTCATCGCACTGAGCGCCGACGCCGAGCTGGAGCATACCCGGCGGCAGATTGAGGAGAATTACGACTACCACATCGAGATCGGCGGCATGACGGAAGAGCAGATGACGGCGGTCAACAACCGGTTTTATGTGGAACTGGAAAAGGAGGTTCCGTGGCTGGATAAGGTCCGTATCCGGGAGGAGACGGACGGAAGCTATACCTGTTTCGTCACGGCGCCGGACGGGTTCGATCCCGCCGAAACGCTGGCGTATGTGCGCACGGACATCCTGCGTCAGACGGCGGGCGAGTACCGGATCAGCACCTCCCCGCTGTATGAGTACGGATCCGCTTACAAAGCCCCCCTCCTGTGGGAACGCTGGGGCTTGACCTTGGCGTGGATTCTGGTGTCGGTGCTGGCGCTGTCCGTCCTGCTGCGGATCCGGCTGGAGCATTTCCGCTTTATTTACGGGATTTACACCACCTGCGGTGCCGATTATCCCATGCTGTTCGGCGCGATGGCAGGGGATATGCTGGTCGTGGCGCTGTTTTGCGCACCGCTTGCGGTGCTGTTGGGCGTCGGCGGGACGGCACTGCTCTGTCTGCCGCGCGGGCTGACACTGCACCTGTCGGTGCGCACGGTGCTGACACTGCCGCTGCTCTGGATTCTGACGGTGCTGGTTGCGGTGTGCCGCCCCGTACGTCGGCTGTCACACCGGACGCCGATCTGGATGCTGACCGGGCAGGATCTCTCCGGATTGGTCAGCTCGCCGCGCCGCTCCCTGCGGCTGTTCGGCGCTTCCTTCCCCGGCAGGTACGAACTGTTCACCTTCTGGCGTATGCGGAAATACTATGCCGGACTGATTCTTTCGGCGGTGCTGTTCGCCGCGCTGTTTGTCAGCGGGCTGTATATAGCCCGGATACAGGAGGCAGGCGCGGAGGTTCCCGCCTACGAGTACATCATTTCCTATCCAGCCACCGCCGACGCGGAAAGCGAGACAGGGGAGGACGGCGGCGTTATCCTGCCGACCGTGGATGCCGATACCGCCGCCATGCTGCGCAGTGACGGGGACGTATTCATCCCGTCGGTTGCCGGTCTGCCGTCGGTTTCCTACGTCTGGTGGCAGGCGGAGTGCCGCGCCGGTACCTGTATGTCGCACCTGCTGATCCGTCCGGAGCATACGGGGCGGGTTGCCGGCTCCTATGCCGTGTCCTCCGACGAACGGGCATCCGACGGGTACACCTTTGCCATACAGAATTATACCTATGTCGCGGTTGACGACCTGTGGCTGGAAACCGTCACGGAAAACGGGCTGGGAACTGTCGAGGGGGATCCGTCCGCCGTGCTGACCGACCCGCACAGCATCATCGTGACGGAGGACATCTACAACCAGTCCGCTTACAGCTTTTCCCCGGGCGATAAAGTCGTGGTGGCGACCCTGCTGAAGCAGAACAGCGCCCTGTCCGCGGTTGCGGACGAGCGGGCGGCACTGCGCCAGCAGATAGCCGGCTGTTCCTTTACCTACGAGGAGTATACGGTCTGTGCCGTTGTGCGCGGTATGACCTCCCGCGACAGCATCCTGTTCGGCGTCGGGTACGATACTTTTGAAACGCTGACCGGCAAACCTGCCGTGCGGGACATGCTGTACGTGTACATGGACAGCGAGGCGTCCTTTGAGGAGGTGCGCAGTGCCGAGAGCGCCGTCCGGCGCGAAGTCTCTTACTTCAGCGGCTGGACGGTCAGCCGGACGGGCAATTACTTCCGCGCCCGCGTGCAGAACGGGCGCGGCACCCCGGATGTCATCCGCTGGCTTTCGGTGCTGACACTGGCGGTTTCGCCCGCTGTCTGGCTGTTCTCCCAGATTATGTTTTACCGGAAACGCCGGGGCGAGTTGTCGCTTCTGCGGGCATTGGGTGCCCGGCGGGGCAGGATTGCCTGTCTGTTCCCGCTGGCAGGCAGCGTTCTCTCGGCGCTTGCCTCGCTGGTGACGGTGGTGCTGGTCAGCCTGTGTAACCGGGCGGTGTACCTGCTCATCGCCGTTCTGCTCCCGAAGCTGCATCTGACCGATGCCTTCCCGTATGCGTACAGCCTGTCGCTCCCGGCACTGTTGCTCTGCGTCGGAATTTCGCTGGTCTGCGGCTTCCTGTCCTGCGTTGTGTCCGGATGGCTTCTGCGCCGGACGGAAGCGTCAGACCGGGAAACTCCCGGAAATCTGCTGTCATGAAAGGAATCTGCCATGTTTGATAAGTACGGAGAATCCACCGCCGCCGCGTGCGGCATAGACCCGGAGCGCGTCATTTTGGAGACGCACGACCTGACGCGGCAGTATGAGCAGTCCGACGAGGTAATCACCGCCGTGAACCGGGTGAATGTCCGCATCCGGGAGGGTGAATTTGTTGCCATCGTGGGACCGTCCGGTTCCGGAAAGAGCACCCTGATGCACCTGCTGGCAGGACTGGACCGCCCGAGCGCGGGCAGCGTCCTTATCCGGGGACAGGACATTACCGCCATGGACGACGACGCGCTGGCGCATTTCCGGGGGGAGTTTATCGGTGTCGTGTTTCAGGAGCACAACCTGATTCCGCAGTTCACGGCGCTGGAGAATATTCTGATTCCCACCATGATGTGCCGCAAACCGGACACCTCCTACGAGGAAAACCTGAAAAAACTGGTTGCGGCGTTAGGAGTTGCCGACCGCCTGCATCACCTGCCGTCCGAGATGTCGGGCGGACAGCGCCAGCGGGTCGCCATTGCGCGGGCACTTATCAACCTGCCGCACGTTGTGTTTGCCGACGAACCGACCGGCAATCTGGATCGTGCCAATGCCGACGAAGTTCTGACGCTTCTGCTGGAGACGCGCGCCATGCTGGGGCAAACATTGGTCATGGTCACGCACGATATGAGCATCGCAGAGCGCGCAGACCGCATCCTGTACATGGAGAACGGCTTCCTGACGGCAGTCAGACAGAACCCCCGTGCACGCGGGTAACGCACGCCTATGAAAAAGAACCCCGCCCGTAAGCCAACGGCTTACGGGCGGGGTTCTTTGTGTTTCGCGCGGCGGACTGTTGTGCACCTTGCGGTCGATTATTTCTCCAATGCCGCGCGGGTCTGCGCCATGACCAGTTTGTAGTAGATACCGCGCTGGTTAAGCAACTCCAGGTGCGTGCCGAATTCGGCGACGCGCCCGTGGTCAATGACCAGTATTTTGTCCGCGTTGCGCAGGGTCGAGAGGCGGTGCGCAATGGCGAAGGTTGTGCGGTTTTCCGTCATTTTGTCGATGGCGTCCTGAATCAGCTTTTCGGTTTCGGTGTCCAGCGCCGCCGTCGCCTCATCCAGAATCAGAATGGGCGGGTTGTGAATCAGTGCGCGGGCAATGGCGACGCGCTGCCGTTCACCGCCAGAGAGCGAATACCCTTTCTCGCCCACGATGGTGTTGTAGCCCTGCGGCAGGTTCATGATGAAGTCGTGCGCGTTGGCGGCGCGTGCCGCCCGCACCACTTCGTCATCGGTTGCATAGGGCATGGCGTAGCGGATGTTGTCGCGGATGGAACCGGAGAACAGGTGCGTTTCCTGCAGCACCACACCCATCTGCGAGCGGAGCGACTGCTGGCTTATCTCCCGGATGTTCACACCGTCGATTTCAATGGAACCCTCCGTGGGGTCGTACATACGCATGATGAGGTTGATGAGCGTGGACTTTCCGCATCCGGAATGCCCCACAATGCCGATCATTTCGCCATGCTTGACCTCTACGCTGACATCGCGCAGGACAGGGTTGCTTGCCTCGTAGCCGAAGGTCACGCGTTTGACGCTGACATCGCCCTGGAAGCGGAAATGCTGCGGCTTTGCCACATCTGCCACTTCCGGCTCCTCTTCCAGAATTTCCATAATCTTGCCGAACGAGGTCGTAAAGGCGGAGATGTTACGCGGTATCTGCGTAATCTGCATCAGCGGCGCGTACAGAATGGAGGCATACGTGTTGAACTGGTTCAGCTCACCGACGCCCAGCACGCCGCGGAACAGCATCAAGTTGCCGAACCACATGATAAGATAGGAGCCGGAGCGCAGGGCAAAGCCCAGCAGCGGGAAAACCGTATCAAACAACTTGCCGTTCGCTTCGTCCTGATGCGCCTGCTGATTGGTGCAGTCGCGGAACTCCTCGATGGCTGCCTCCTCGCGTCCGTAGGATTTGACCACGCGGATACCGCTCAGGATGTCCTGCAGCGTCTGGTTGGTGCGGCGTCCCTTCTGCCATGCCTTGATGTTCAGGCGTCTCATCATGTGCCGGAAGTAGAAGATGAACAGCACCACGAAGGGAATCGGCACAAAGATGAACAGGCTCATGTGCGTGCCGAGCGACATATCCATGCCCAGCACCAGCACAAGACCCAGGACAAAGGAGATAAGCTGTCCGAAGTAGGTGGGGAGCAGGTTGGTCATGAAATTCTGCACGACCGACACGTCGTTGTTGATGCGTCCCATGAGGTCGCCGGTGGATTTCTTCTGCACCGAGGACATGGACAGCATCTGAATCTTCTCAAACAGCAGGGTGCGCAGGAAGCGCGTGAACCGGTTGCCCGAAACGGCGGCAATGCGGCTCTGCACCATGCCCAGCACCTTATTGAGAATGTCAAAGGTGACGATGGCGCCCACAATCAGCCACAGGTGGAGTGCCCATGACGGCTGGGAGGTGACGTTTTTGTTCAGAATGTAGTCGTTGATGAGTGTCTTCTGGAGAACGGGCACCGCGTACTGTATGCCCATTGCCAGCACGGCGGTCAGCAGGGGGAACAGCATCATGAGGCGAAGCCCCTTGGTCATGCCCCACAGCCGGCGGTAGGTTTCCTTCTTGCTCTGGCAGAAGGGGCAGATGTGCGTGTGCATGACGAACGGACGCCCGCACTTCTGACAGTAGCGTTCCGGCTCGCTGCTCACAAACACTTTCTCGGTGTTTCCCGATGCGATGGACTCGCAGGCATCCACCATGACCGCATAGCGCGGCATATTCCGACCGCTGATAAAGCGGCACAGGCGGGTGCTTACGCCATCCACCTTGGCGAAGAAGGCACAGCAGCCGTACAGCATCTCGACCGAGAAGTCCGAGAGATGGGCAAAATCCCACTTGGCTTCCAGCTTGCCTTCGTTGATTTTGTAGATGTACCGGTCGGTAAAGACCATGCGCCCGTCCACCCGCCGCTCATATTCGCAGTCAAAGGGCAGACAGTACATGACCCGCTCGTCCGGTCCGCGCTCCGCCTCCAGAACGGCGGAGTCGGCGGGGGACAGGTCAAACAGCAGCTTCATATCGGTGTCCCTCCTGTGTCAGAGGTAGATTTCGACCTTCTTGTAGCTGGCTTTGTCCAGCTTGGTCGGATCCTCGATGGTAAAGCAGTTGCCGTCAATGTCGTACATGAACACCCGTCCGTCCTCCAGCGTGCGGATGTTGGAGGAGGGGTTGGTCATGATGAATTCAATGCGCCCCGCGCTGGTGGTCACGTCCCAGTAGCAGTAGCCGAATTTCTCGGAGAAGGAATGAATCCGGCGGATAGAGGGTGTGAAGTAGCGCCGGCTCAGCTCGGTGTCAATCATTTTCACGGTTTCCTCCGGGAAATCCGACAACCGCCGGATCATGCCCAGCTCGTCGCCGCGTCCGCCCATGCGGGTGTCCGGCTCACGGATGGAGATAAACTCGTCCGGGGAGGAGATGGGGAACGCCCGGACGGGCACCACCCGCTCGAAAAACTCCACCTCACCGGAGGGCTGGGTCAGGGTCAGTGAGATGAGACTGCCAGCCGAGGGTGTGAATACAGCGTTCTCCGGCGTCAGATCCAGCGGGATGCGATGTGCAAACAGGTCGTTCCCGTCCTCACTGTCGGGAGCGGCGGCTTTGGTCAGTTGTGCGTCAGCCATAACATACCTTCCTTTCGTGCGGGACCGTCAGCGGCCCTCCATGACCTTCTGGAGCTGCTCGTTCTGGAGCGTCCAGAGGCGGTAGTAAATGCCTTTCTTTTCCATGAGCTCTTCGGCAGTGCCCATTTCGGCAAGCTCTCCGTTGTCGATTGCCATGAGGTAATTGCAGTTCTTGAGCGTAGACAGCCGGTGTGCAATGGAGATGGTGGTTTTACCGACACTCACGCGGTCGATTGCCTCGGAGATCAGCCGTTCGGTTTCGGTATCCATTGCGGCGGTCGCCTCATCCAGAATCAGCAGGGACGGGTTGAGCAGCAGGGCGCGTGCGATGGAAATCCGCTGGCGCTCACCGCCAGACAACGAGCGGCTGCCGATACCGACCTTGGTTTCGTACCCCTCCGGCAGCTGGAGAATGAAGTCGTGGGCGTTGGCCGCCTTGGCGGCGCTGACCACCTCGTCCAGTGTGGCGTCCGGCTTGGCGTAACGGATATTGTCCGCAATCGTGCCCTGAAAGATGTAGACTTCCTGCGAAACGATGGCGACGTTGCGCCGCAGGGACGACATTTCAAGCTGCTTGATGTCCACTCCGTCGATGGTGATGCTGCCGCTCACCACGTCATACATCCGCGTAATCAGGTTCGCAATGGTGGACTTGCCCGACCCGGTATGCCCGACCAGTCCCACATGGTCGCCCTCGTGGATGGTGAAGCTGATGTCCTTCAGAATGGGGCGGTTGGGGTTATAGTGGAAGCTCACATGGTCGAACACGATGTCGCCCCGCAGGGTGTCCAGATGCACCGGGTTCGGCGCCTCGGCAACTTCCGGCGTCATATCCATGACCTCGAACATACGCACGGCGCAGTTCATGACGTCCGTCACCTGATTGGTGAAGTTGGTGAAAAAGCTCAGCGGGGAGAAAATCAGCCCGGTGTAGCCGATGTAGGTTGTCAGCTGACCGTAGGTCATGGTCTTTCCGAACAGCCCGCGGATGACCATCAGACCGCCGGGACCCCACATGGCGTGGCAGGATGCACCGATCAGGATGGAGATAATCGGGAAAATCCAGAGAGACACCGCGTTGACCTTCAGGTTTGCCTTGTAGAGCCGGGAGGAGTATTCATAGAAGCGATGCGTTTCCGCATCCTCCTTGGCGAACGCCTTGACCACGCGGATACCGGTGAGCGAATCGTTCATCATGGAGTTCATGGAGGAGGAGCGCCGCCAAAGCGAGGAGTAAGCGCGGATCAGCTTGGGAATGGCGAACTTGATCATCAGCACAACGGGGATGATGGGGATGAACAGGAGCAGCGTCAGCTGCCAGCTGATGCGGAACAGCACGACCGACAGCGCGATGTAGGACAGGACGTGCATAATAAAGTAGGGAACGCCGTCGATGAAGAAGCTGCGGACGCGCTCGGCATCGTAGTTGACGCGGTTGATAAGCCGTCCGGTGGGGTTCTGATTGAAGTAGGAAAGCGACTGCCGCTGCATGGCGCGGAAGATGTCGTTCTTCATGTTGCGCACCACGCGGGTGGACATATAGGCGTTGACCCGGTTCTGGATGATGCCGATTCCCATGGAAACGACTGCCATGGCGACCAGCACGCCGACCCACAGCAGCACGTACTTTTCCTCGTGCAGGTCGCCGGCGCTGTCGATAACACGGTCATACAGAATCTGTCCGCTGATGATGGGGGTTGCGATGGAGATTGCCGTGGTGACCAGCAGGCACAGACCGATGATGACGAGCTGCGGACGGAAGTAGCCGAAGTAGCCGAGAAGCCGCTGCAGGACGCCCTTCTTGCTGATGCAGTGCTCGCATATCTTGTTCTGCTGGTCGGTGTAGGGACGTCCGCATTTGGGACATACCCGGTTGAACTGCTCGAAGATCTGGTCGTCGGCACCGACGTCCTCCCCCTTCATGAGCCGCTCCCAAAGGGCGGTGAAGGCGAGCAGCTTGAGTTTGCAGGTGTTGGTGCAGTAGCCCAAGATGACCGTGGTGCCGGTCAGTCCCCACGCGCGCGTCGCGTCGCGGAACTGCTCATCGGTCATATCCCCCTGAATGGGCGGTCTGTCGTCTGGGGCATGGCGGTGCGCCTGCAGGCGGTTGGAGGTGGCGTAGTTGTCAATGTACGGTTCGGAGAGGCAGTCCAGCGGGCAGGACTCAAAAGACGAGCCGCTGACGGTGATGCGGTAGAGGTTGCCGTCCCGGCGGGAAAATGCCAGCCAGACCTCTCCGTATTCACCGGTCATGTCAAGATCCAGCCGCAGGCACATATCCAGCCCGGCGGGATCGACCTGATGGGCTGTCAGGACGGCCTGTGCGCCGGCGGACAGCTTGTCAAGCGGTAGAATGGGGATCACATCCTTTCCATAAATCATAAAGGCGCTCATATGTGGATTTGCTTTCGTTCTGCGGTATGCATGATACGGTTTATCCGAATCGCAAGTATGATAACACTTTTTCCGGAAAAAGCAACCCGTTTTTGAAAATTCGTTCATTTTTGTAGCTATGCCCAATTATCCATGAAATCATCAGGCACTTTTCACAAAACGGACAAGCAAGACAGGCATCGGGAGCAATCCGGCGCTAATGCCGCCAAACCGGTCAAAATGCGGATTGCATGTCCGGCGGTTTCATTGGTGCAGTTGTACATACCTGCATTCCCAATAATTCGACATCTTGTTGGAATTGCCTCTTGCTTTTGTGACGGAACTGTGATACAATAGTAAAGGTTTCGAAAAGCGAACCCGACAGATGTTTCCAACCAATATAGATTCGAAGTAATGGGTCGAATGTTTCTACCGCACCCCGCAGTTGCGACTATTGGCGAATGTCCCGCATATCCGGAAAACGCGATGCACCGAGGAAAATCCCCGGTGTCTTCAGACGTTGCGGCGGGATTTTCTGGGCGCGGCGGTTTTCGCTCCCCTCTTTGGAATCTTTGCGGACGGGCATTTGCCTGTCTGTTTTTTTGATGCAGTAAATTGCAAACGGAAAACGGTGATTGGTCTTCCTGTGGGGAGGCTTCACATAGGGAACATGGGTACACAAAGGAAATCTTCAAAACAAAAAAGGAGAGAAAACATGAAAAAGATTCTGTCTCTGTGTCTGGCGGTCATTATGCTGGCAGCGTGCGTGTCCGCATTCGCTTCCTGCGGTGAGAGCGGCGAGAAGAAGCTGAAGGTCGGCTTTATCTTCCTGCATGACGAAAACTCCACTTACGACAACAACTTCCTGCAGGCTGCGCAGGCTGCCTGCGAGGCAATGGGCGTCGAGATGGTCACGAAGAAGAACATCCCCGAGTCCTCCAAGTGCAAGGATGCTGCGGATGACCTGGTTGCGCAGGGCTGCACCATCGTGTTTGCCGACAGCTTCGGTCATGAGGACTACATGATTCAGGCTGCCAAGGAGCACAAGGACGTTCAGTTCTGCCATGCGACCGGCACTAAGGCACACACCGAGAAGCTGGACAACTACCACAACGCCTTTGCTTCCATTTATGAGGGTCGCTACCTTGCCGGTATTGCCGCAGGTCTGAAGCTCAACGAGCTGATTGCCGCCGGTAAGTTCACCGCCGAGGAGGCTGTGATGGGCTACGTCGGCGCGTTCACCTACGCCGAGGTTATCTCCGGTTATACCTCCTTCTACCTGGGCGCCAAGTCTGTCTGCCCCTCCGTCACCATGAAGGTCACGTTCACCGGCTCCTGGTACGATGAAACCAAGGAGAGAGAGGCTGCCAACAAGCTGATTTCCCAGGGCTGCAAGCTGATTTCCCAGCACGCTGACTCCATGGGCGCTCCCAAGGCGTGCGAGGATGCCGGCATTCCCAATGTTTCCTACAACGGCAGCACCAAGACTGCCTGCCCCAACACTTTCATCGTTTCTTCCCGCATCAACTGGCAGCCTTACTTCGAGTACATGATCAAGCAGGTTCAGGAAGGCAAGAAGATCGACACCGACTGGACCGGTACGCTTGCCAACGGCTCGGTTGTGCTGACCGACATCAATGAGACTGCCGCCGCTGCCGGCACCAAGGAAGCCATTGAGGCTGCCGAGGCTGCACTGAAGGCGGGCACGCTCCACGTTTTCGATACCAGCAAGTTCACCGTGGGTGGCAACACGCTGACCTCCTACAAGGCTGACGTGGACACCGACGAGAAGTTTGAGAAGGACACCGAGGTCATCGAGAACGGTTACTTCAGCGAGTCTACCAAGCGCTCCGCTCCGTACTTCGACGTGCAGATCGACGGTATCGAGCTGCTCGACCAGAACTTCGGTTCGTAATCCGACATTTCCGGATACAGGACGCACTCGGACCGGACGGGAATCCCCGCCCGGTCCCGCGTCCGTTTTTCGCTTATGGGACTTTGAAGACCCGGCTACAAGGTTACAGTTACGGAAAATAACGCGGCGTGTGTGCCATGCACGGTGCGGCATCAAAAAACCACGGAAAACCACGGAGGTATGAGCGTGAGCAAAACGGCGGCAATTGAGCTGAAGGGCATATCCAAGCACTTCGGCTCCATTCAGGCAAACCGGAATGTGGATCTGACGGTGTACAACGGGGAAATTCTCGCCATTCTGGGCGAGAACGGAAGCGGCAAGACCACCCTGATGAACATGATTTCGGGTATTTACTATCCGGATGAGGGCAGCATCTGCATCGGGGGCAGGGAAGTACAGATAAGCTCCCCCAAGGATGCCTTCCGGTACCGCATCGGCATGATTCATCAGCATTTCAAGCTGGTGGACGTGTTTACGGCGGCGGAGAACATCGTGCTGGGCGTTCCGGAAACGGGACGGTTCTCCATGGACGAGGTGAACCGGCGGGTCAAGGAGATTACGGAGCGATACGGCTTCCATCTGGAGCCAACCAAGAAGATATACGAGATGTCGGTTTCCGAGAAGCAGACGGTTGAAATTGTCAAGGTGCTGTACCGCGGCGTGGACATCCTGATTCTGGACGAGCCGACTGCCGTACTGACGCCGCAGGAGGCGGGCAGACTGTTCGATATTCTCCGTGTCATGCGTGCCGAGGGCAAGGCTGTCATCATCATTACGCACAAGCTGCACGAGGTCATGGCAATATCTGACCGGGTCGCCGTCCTCCGCAAGGGCGAACACATTGCCACCGTCGAAACTGCGCACACCACCGAGTCGGCACTGACCGAGATGATGGTTGGCAAGAAGGTGGAACTGAATATCGAGCGGCGCGTGCCGCAGAATCCGGTCGAACGGCTGACGGTCGAGGGCTTGCGCTGTCTCAACCCGGAGGGCATTCCCGTTCTCCGAGACGTGTCCTTTACGGCGCGCGCGGGGGAAATACTGGGCATCGCCGGCATTGCGGGCAGCGGACAGCGGGAACTTTTGGAATCCATCGCCGGACTGCAGCATCTGGAGAGCGGCACCATCCGCTACAACAACCCCAAGAACGGTCAGGTCGAGAATCTGCGGGACAAGACCCCGCTGCAGATACGCGAGCTGGGCGTCCGGCTGTCCTTCGTGCCGGAGGACCGGCTGGGCATGGGACTGGTCGGCAATATGGATATTACCGACAACATGATGCTCCGTTCCTACCGGCGGGGCAGAAGTGTGTTCCTTGACCGCAAGAAGCCGCATGACCTTGCGGAAGAAATTGTCCGCGAGCTGGAGGTTGCCACACCGGATACGCACACGCCCGTGCGGCGGCTGTCGGGCGGCAATGTCCAGAAGGTGCTGGTCGGACGCGAGATTGCCGCGGCGCCCACCGTGCTGATGGCGGCATACCCCGTGCGCGGACTGGACATCAACTCGTCCTACCTGATTTACCATCTGCTCAACCAGCAGAAGGAGCGCGGGACAGCGGTTCTCTTTGTCGGAGAGGATCTGGACGTTCTGCTGGCACTGTGCGACCGGCTGCTGGTCATGTGCGGCGGGCAGGTGTCCGGCATTGTGGATCCGCGCGAGGTCACGAAGGAAGAAGTCGGTCTGCTGATGACGGGCGTTGTGCCGGAGCGTCTGCGGACTGCCGCCGCGCCGGCTTGCGTCGGAGATGCGGAAAAGGAGGAAAATCATGGCTGAGTCTCAGATTGCCAGACAGACAGAGGACAAGCCGCATCGGGCGCCCCTGTTCCATATCTCCAAGCGGAACGTCATGCCGTGGTACAAGGCATGGGCGGTACGCGCCATTGCCATTCTGGCATCCTTTGTGCTGATGGGGCTTGTCTCCCTGCTGGTTCTGCATGAGAATCCCTTCCGGGTGTTTGCCACCATGTTCTCGGGGGCGTTCCGGTACCCGAAGCGCACGTGGCGCCTGTTCTACGACACCGCCATGCTG
Organism: bacterium; assembly: GCA_963643175.1. Lineage (GTDB taxonomy): Bacteria > Bacillota > Clostridia > Oscillospirales > CAG-272 > CAMEON01. The sequence goes on along the minus strand of CAVIJF010000011.1, from coordinate 27,931 downwards.
CTTTTGATTGCGCTGGCATTGACGCCCGCTTTCCGGATGCGGTTCTGGAATATCGGCGCGGAGGGACAGGTTCTGATCGGCGGACTCTGCGCCTTCCTGTGCATGAAGTACCTTGCCGACCTGCCGAACGCACTGCTCCTGCTCATCATGCTGATAGCAGGCATGGCGGGCGGTGTCGTCTGGACGGCAATTCCCGCTTTCTTCAAAGCAAGATGGGGCACCAACGAGACGCTGTTCACGCTGATGATGAACTACGTCGCCACCTGCCTTGTCGCGTTTTCCATACAGGCGATGTATCCGAAGGGAACCGGTACCGTCGGCATCCTGAACCCGGATACGCAGGCGGGCTGGCTGCCGACAATCGGGAGCGGCAACGGCGCGAACTTCCTCCTGACCATTATCGTGGCGGTGCTCGTTACCTGCATCATGTACGTGTATATGCGGTACAGCAAGCACGGCTATGAGATTTCCGTGGTCGGCGAGAGCGAGAACACCGCCCGCTATATCGGTATCAATGTGCGGAAGGTAATCCTGCGCACCATGGTTCTGACGGGGGCGCTGTGCGGACTGGTCGGATTCCTTCTGGTCGGCGGTCCCAACCACTCCATCGAGACAAACGCGGTCAGCGGAAACGGCTTTACGGCGATTATGGTCGCGTGGCTGGCGAAATTCAACCCCGTGTTCATGTTCTTCGCCTCCTTCCTCATCTGCTTCCTCCGCACCGGTTCCGAGCAGGTCACGAGTGACTTTGGCATCGACAGTTCTTACGGCGATATTCTGATCGGCATCGTGCTGTTCTTCATCATCGGCTGTGAGTTCTTTATCAACTATCAGGTTTGCTTCCGCAAGAAGCAGAAGGAGGCATAAATGCTGGACGGATTGATCGGATTCATTCCCGGAGCCGTGAAGATGGGCATCCCGCTGCTGTACGGCTGTACCGGCGAGATTCTCACGGAGAAATCCGGAAACCTGAACATGGGTATTCCCGGTATCATGTACATCGGCTCTATCAGCGGCGTTATCGGCTCCTTCCTGTACGAAAAATCGCTGGATACCCCGGCGGACATCAACCCATTTCTTGCGGTATTCATCCCGCTTGCCTGCTGTCTGTTCGGCGCGGGGCTGATGGGTCTGCTTTACTGCTTCCTGACCGTGACCCTGCGTGCGAACCAGAACGTCACGGGTCTTGCCATGACCACCTTCGGCGTCGGGCTTGGAAACTTCTTCGGCGGCTCGCTGATCCGGCTGGTCGGCAGCAATACCGGCGAGACGTTCATCAGCGTCAAGACAACCAGTGACATCTTCCGGACGCCGCTTCCCTTTGCGGCGAAGCTCGGCGGCTTCGGACAGGCGGTTCTGTCCTACGGATTCCTGACATACCTTGCCATCGTGATTGCGCTGGTGGCGGCGTTTATCCTCCGCCGGACGCGCGTCGGACTGCAGCTGCGCGCCGTCGGTGAGAACGCGGCGACCGCCGATGCGGTTGGCATCAACGTCACCCGCTACAAGTACGTGGCGACCGTGGCGGGCAGTATGATCGCGGGACTTGGCGGACTGTACTATATCATGGACTACATCGGCGGCTCCTGGTCGAACAACGCCTTCGGCGACCGCGGCTGGCTGGCGGTTGCGCTGGTTATCTTTGTTATCTGGCGCCCCAATCTGGCAATCCCCGGTGCGCTTCTGTTCGGTGCGCTGTATAATCTGCCGCAGTACGTGGAGGGACTGACGCTGGCACAGAAGAAGCTGTTTGAGATGATTCCCTACGTTGCCACCCTGCTGGTGCTGATTATCACCAGTATCCGCAACCGGCGCGAAAATCAGCCGCCTGCCGGACTGGGCATCAACTACTACCGCGAGGACAGATAAAAAACCGCAGACAGCGGATACCCCATACCACATCCGAAAGCCCCGGCAGCAGCCGGGGCTTTCGTTTCGAAGGTGCCGTTTACGGGGAGATATCACGTTCGGATACGGCAGGGTGCCCTCGATTTAAGGTTTCACCGCATCTGAGGTTTTGTCATGATAATTGCTAATCCGCCTTTCTCCGGGACTGCCCCGGCTTGCTCAGAGGTAGTATGCGGCAGAAAAGGCGGTTCCATACACGGCGGGGTCTGTATGCGGCGCGGGACGGCAGCAGAATATCCGCTCCGGGGCTGTTACCGACTGTTTCTGCTGCCGTCAAGCCGCACAGCCAACCGCCCGCACGTCAGGTAGAGGCGGTACACGGCGCGTTGCCGGAGTCCCTGCCCGCAGAGGCGGTATCGCCGCCCTGCCTGCAGAACGTGGCGCAGCTGCCGGAATTCGGCAGGGAATTCCCGCTCCCGCCCGGAGCGGAGAAGCAGCAGGTACAGATTCCAAAAGGCGAACGCCCGCAGTGCATCCACCGATTCCAGCATGGGTGGGTATGCCGCCACGGTTTCCCGGATGCGGCGGTACGCTTCTATCTGGGTCAGGCGGCGCGTATGGAACGCCTGCGCCGTAGCCGCACCGGGGCGATGAAGCAGGTACCGGTACAGGCACGTGCCGAACAACAGCAGACGCATTCCCGGGCGCCCGTAGAAATTGCGCACGCAGAACAGCGTGTCCTCCCCGTAGAATATATCCTTGTCAAAGGACAGACTGCTCATGGACGACCGCCGGAACATCCGTCCGCAGCAGCTGCCCAGCAGGTTCAGGTCGGCAAGCTCGTCCTGCGTGTACAGGCGTGTACCGTCTGCGCCGGCAAGTGCGGCGTTGTAGGCGGTTTTTCCGTTGGAATCCATCCAGTTCACGGCGGCAATATCTGCGCCGGTGTCCCGCAGACCCGTGTACAGCCGCTCCAGATAGGTGGGGTCTACCGTGTCGTCGGCGTCCACGAAAGTCAGAAACTGCCCCCGCGCCACGTCCAGCGCACGGTTCCGGGCGGCGGAAACGCCGGCGTTGGGCTGATGCAGAACTCGCACGCGGGCGTCTGCCGCGCCGTAGCGGTCGCAGATGGCACCGGTGGTGTCGGTCGATCCGTCATCAACCAGAATCAGCTCAAAATCCCCGTATGTCTGGGACAGCAGGCTGTCCAGACACCGGGGAAGGTAGTCCTCCACGTTGTAGATGGGAACTATTACCGAAATTGTCGCGTCCATGGGGTATCTCCTTGTTACAGTCAATTTTTACCTGAATCAGTGCTTCCCTTTGTCTCTGCCCAGCAGGGTGTGCAGATTTTCCCGCACGAAGCGGGCGGTTGCCCGTTCGGACAGCAGTGCCGCACCGAAGAAAATCGGCATGAGAACCAGCGTGGCAACGCCAGCCCACAGGATAATGCGCCAGTAGGAATCCAGCGTCACGTGCGACAGCCCCCAGCGCCCCGCCGCCGTCATGGCGACAAACAGAAGGATATTGAGCAGCCAGCGGCGGTAGGTAATCAGGGGGGAGCGGTGCAGAATGCGGCGGTTCGCATACAGAATCATGTCATTGGAGCGGTACAGCAGCGCCACGATGGTGCCGATCAGCACGCCGTAAATGCCGCTCAGTTCGGTTCTCCCACGCAGAAGCAGGACGGCGGCGATGGAGACAGTCAGATTGATGCAGGACTCCAGCACGGAGCGCCACTGCGTCTGCCTGAAATGCTGGGCAAAGGAAATCGTGTGCACAGAGGAATTCCGCCCATTAATCAGGAACTGCACCGCAATGAACAGGTAGGGGAGGTATCTGTCCACGTACGTGATGTCGGTAACTCCGGCGGTATAGAGCGTCAGGAAGGGTGAAATGAACAGTCCTGCCACGGTAAACAGCCAGAAGGTCAGCGTCATGTTGAATATCTCGTACACGTCCAGCAGCTTCACAAAACGGGGAAAATCGGTGTGGTAGGTCTGCCCCAGAATGAAGTTGGCACTGCTGAAATTGCCGATCAGCGTTGTAACCATGCCGAACAGCATGGCGTACATAGAGTACACACTGACGGAAGCCAATCCGCAGAACCATGTCAGAATCAGCGTGTCGGTGTTGTTGAATATCAGCGTGGAAATCTCGTGAATGACCACGTTCCGGCTTTGCGAAATGGCGTCGTAGTCCGGTTTCGCCTTGGCATCCAGCCAGCGGTAGTGGCGGTACATATACAGGCACACGAACCCGATCTGCAACAGGTTGACCGTGCAGTACATGGCTTGCAGCTCGACCACGCCAAAGCCGCACTTCAGGAGCAGAATCTTGGACAGGCTCGTGACGACAAACGTAGCGGTGCCGAGGTTGGTCAGGACAGACTTTTTTCCGTCCGCCAGCAGGAGCAGGCGCAGCTTGCCCTGAAACAGGTAGTTGACGGCACCGGGCACTCCGCTGAACAGGACAACCAGGGCAATCTGCCACTGTGCAATCCCCTCCGAGTGGACGGTCAGCGGGAAGACAACGGCGCAGACCAGTACAGCCAGCAGGTAGAACATACCGGTCCGGCGGTAAAAATGGTGCGTCGCCGCCATGATGCGGTTTATGGCATCGCGGTCCTCTCTTGCGACCGGTCCGTACAGCGCCTGCATGGACGCCGTTCCGATGCCCGCCTCCAGCAGGGCAAGGTAGGCAAGCACCTGATTGACCGAGGACAGCAGACCGTTTGCTTCGGAGCCGAGATTGTCCAGAATCAGCTTCGGGATGAGGATTCCGAGCGCGATGGTCACAAACTGGTTGAACAGCCCGGTCAGAATGTTTTTAAGCCCCTTTTTGGCTTTCAGATTGTTCATTCTGCGGCGCCTCCGTTCCGGAACCGCTGCAGGCGGTTCACCGTGCGAATCAGCGCCGCCGAGCGGGTCTTCAGCACCCGGACATACCACCCCGGCGTATCGCCGAAGCGTCCGTGGCGAAACGCGTCCCGGCAGGTGTCACTGCGCAGAATCCGGCGCATTTCCGCCGCCCGCTCCCGCCGCGACAGCGGACAGTCCGACGCATTCAGATTGGAGAGCGCCTGCTGAACGCGCCAGTTCAGAAAGGAGCAGTAGGGCGTCCGGATGGCGTCGGTGTCCACCTGCGCGTGGGCAAACACCTGCTCCCGCAGGCGGCGCGACGTTTCTACCGTATCCCACAGCCCCGGCACATACCGGCGGGTCAGACTGCCGGCGTGCTCCTTTTCGTATATGTACAGATCCTCCCGCACGACGCGGAATCCGTGCTCCGCGTGCAGCAGGTAGCGCAGGATGAACTGCTCATCCTCGCAGTAGGCAAGCGACTCGTCGAAGCGCAGTCGGTTTTCCTCCAGAACGGAGCGGCGGAAGCTCTTGTTGCAGGGCGTCAGCATCAGCCCACGCTCCTGCAGCTGCCAGACGGCGGACAGGGGCATTGCCCCGCCTGCAATCCCGTTCCAGTCGGTCGGTACCTCGCGCGGCGGCGTCAGGGAGGGATACACCAGCTTCACGCCGCACAGCACCATGTCAGCCGGTTCTGCCGTTCCTGCGTCGCACAGCCTGCCGATCCAGTCCGGCGCGACCGTGTCGTCTGCGTCGCAGAACAGCACGTACTGCCCGGATGCCGCATCCAGTCCCCGGTTCCGGGCGGCGGAAACACCCTTGTTCTCGGTGTGTATGACGCGAATGCGGGCATCGCGTGCCGCCCATGTGTCGCAGAGTGCCCCGGTTCCGTCCGTCGAACCGTCGTCCACGACAATCAGTTCAAAATTTCCCTCGGTCTGCGCCAACAGGCTGTCCAGACAGCGGGAGAGGTAGGAGGCGGCGTTGTACGCAGGCAGGATGACGCTTGCAGTCAGGGATCTGTCTGCCCAGGGACAGCCGTTATGCATGGCAGTCCCCCGCGCCGTCCGTGTCTGCCGTTGCACCGTCCTCCGGCAGGGGGGCGGATTCCGCCGCTTCTGCCGTTTCCGTTGCATCCGCCACGGCAGCCTCGCGCCGCCAGACGCGCTCCATGGCGAAGTACAGCAGGACGCCCAAAATCACCATGCCCAGCGACCAGAACTGGGAGGGGGAGAGCAGTCCGAACAGCTTGCCGCGGTCGTCGCCGCGGATGAATTCAATGAGAAAACGGAAAATACCGTAGCCGATGAGGTATACGGTCATGTTGTGGCGGAACTTCCGCCTGAGCAGCAGGTACGAGCAGACGGCGAACAGGATGAGCAGGAATGCCGCCTCATACAGCTGGGTCGGATAAACCGGGCGGGGCAGGTTGGGGAACTTGACGCCGAGACAGCTGTCCGTCTCTTTCCCGTAGCAGCAGCCGGCGAAGAAACAGCCGACGCGCCCCAGACTGTGCCCGATCAGCACGCAGCAGGGCAGAACCGAGAGCACCGGGAAACCGTACTGCGTGCTGACAAGCCGCCCCTTGAGACGGCGGCGCAGCAGGAAGTAGGCGCCGATGAACACGGCGGAGCCCCCCAGCATTCCGCCGAGAAAGGTGATGCCGCCCTTGAGGCTGAAGCCAGCCGCCGGGTTTTCGATGTAGTTGTACAGCCCCTGAAACAGTGCCGCACAGCCGAAACCCAACAGTACCGAAACAATGCCATCGTAAAACAGGAAGTCCGTGAAGGCAAGATCGATTTTCATTTTTTTGTTGTACAGGTACAGAACGCCGAACGCCGCCAGAACGCCCAGCGCTACCATGATACCGTACATATGCACTTTCCAGAACAATGCGTCAGGTAACATAAAGCCGCACATCTCCTCTCGGGACAAAGGTTTTACGGTTTCACCGCGTAATTCCGATGTTGCAGTTGCACGGTGATGCCACACATCATTATACCACGCGGTGCGGCGGTTGTAAAGTCTTTTCCGGAACATATCCGTTGCCAAAGTGTTAAAGTTGCGGAAATAAAAGCCGCCGGGCAGGGAAGTCCGGCGGCGGAAGAGGCAGAAATCGGTAATTGTTGCCGGGAAGCGCTGAAGAGGTGCCGCTTCGCGGAAGCACGTGCTCACGCTCTATGAATTGATTCTGTACCCGGTGTTCATATCAACAAGATTTTCAAAAGGCTCGCCTTTCGACAAATGAGCAATATTCCGCACGGCAAACCGGATTATCCTGTCACGGGTTGCTTTCAGATGGTACCCGCCGGAAACATGGGGCGTGATCAGTACGTTTGGCATTCCCCAGAGCCGGTGCTCCGCCGGAAGCGGTTCGGGATTGGTCACATCCACGGCAGCGTCTGCCAGCTTCCCGCTTTCCAATGCGTTGACCGCAGATTTTGCGGTATTGCTGATAAAATGCCGTAAGTCGCCAAAAACGGCTTGCGGCGGCAAGAAAACAGTGCCGGCGGTTCCGGGGGATTCGAACTTGCCACGAAAGCGGCAGGGGGCTCTCTGTACCGGCTCGTTTTTCCTGAATATTTGAAAACCGTCTTGACATACACCGCCGATTTTGGTATAATAGGGAAAAATGGATACCATTGCTGTTATGGCTACTGCTACTGTTACTGCAAGGAGGATGACCTGTCTATGCTGAAAATCCGTGAGCTATCCGTAAACGGCGTGAAAAGTCCGGCGTTCCTGCCCTGCGGGAATCTGCGCCTTTCGTGGGTGCTGGAGTCCGACAGGCGCGATGTGCGTCAGGTGTCCCGGCGCATCCGGCTGGAGTCCGGCGCGGGAACGGTATGGGATTCCGGCGAGCTGAAGGATGCGCAGTCGGTTGCGGTTCCCCTGCCGCTGACCCTGCCGCCCCGCACCGACTTCTGCCTGACCGTCACCGTGACAGATTCCGCCGGGGAGACGGCTGAACTGTCGCATACCTTTGCCACCGCGCTGAACCCCGGCGACTGGAGCGCGGTCTGGATCCGCGCACGCCGCCCGATTGAGGGCTGGGCACCCTACCTGCGTACCAAATTCGACCTGCGCACCGCGCCTGTCCGCACGGCAAGGCTGTATGTGAGCGGGCTGGGGTGCGGCGAGTATTACCTTAACGGGCAGAAAATATCCGAGGACATGATAGACCCGCCCATGACAAACTACGAGCGAGAGGTGCTGTACCGCGTCTACGACGTGAGCCGCTTCCTGCCCGCCGGAGGCGGTCGGTGCGCGTTGGCGGCGCTGTTGGGCGAGGGCTGGTATGCCCAGAGCCGCGTGTGGGCGGTCGGCGGCTTCAAGTACGGCGATCCGTGCCTGTGTGCGCAGTTGGAAATCGTCTACGCGGACGGGCAGACCCAGACCGTCGCCACCGGCACCGAAGGCTGGGTCTGCAAAAACAGCCCCATTGTGCTGAACAATCTCTACGGCGGCGAAACCTACGACGCCCGGCTGGAAACGCCTGATTTCGCCGACCCGGACGGGGAGGAGGATGGCTGGTCGCCGGTGGAGGCTGACCCTGTGCCGAAGGGTGATCTGAAGCTGTGCCTCATGCCGCCGGTGCGCGTTGTCCGGACACTGCCGGCGCGGTCGGTCAGGCAGGTCAGCGGCAAGGATGACGGCGCGTGGATTATCGACATGGGCGAGAACACGGCGGGCATAGCCGAGTTTCACCTGCGCCCCTCCTCACGCGGTGCGCAGTATGTTTTCCGCTTTGCCGAAACGGTCAACCCGGACGGAACCCTTGATTTCCGCTCCATCGGCTCCTTTGCCACGCAGTGTATCCAGCAGGATGTGTACATTGCACGCGGAGACGCGGGGGGCGAGGTCTACCGACCGCGCTTCACCTATCACGCCTACCGCTATGTGGAGATTACCGGCTACTTTGACCTGCGGAAGTACGGCTCCGACCCGGATACCGGCATTGCCGTCGGGCTGGTGCTGTCCACCGACCTTGAACAGGCGGGCAGCTTCCGGTGCGCCAACGAGGACATCAACCGGCTGCAGGGTATCATGATGTCCACCTTCCGCTCCAATTACCACGGCTTCCCGGAGGATTGTCCCGGACGGGAGAAGTGCGGTTGGCTGGGTGACGCGCAGGTAGTGTGCAACACCGGCATGATGAACTATCAGATGCAGGCATCCTACGAGAAGTACCTGCACGACATCCGCACCGAGGTGGAGGTATACGGCGTCTGGCAGATGATAGCACCCGGCAAGCGCGGATGCGGCGAGGCATCGCCGCTCTGGGGCTGCGCGCAGGTGCTGATTCCGTACTGGATGTACCGCTACTACGGGGATCGCGCCGTGGTGGACGACAACTGGGATCTGATGTGCCGCTGGGTGGAGCACGAAGCGGCGGACGCAAAGGATTTCATCATCACGCGCGGACTGGGCGACTGGTGCCCACCGGTCGGGCTTAAGAGCGACCGGCGCATTCCGGTTCCGGAGTCCTCCACGCAGATGTTTTACGAGATATGCCGCCGCATGAGCGAACTTGCCGCCGGGCTGGGACTGCCCGGCAAGGAAAAATTCGACCGTCTGGCGGAGGACATCCGGAATGCGTACAACCGCACCTTCTGGATGCCGCGCGAGCACCGGTACAGCACATGGGGCAGCTGCGGCGTTGCGCTGGAGACGGGACTGTATCCGGATGGTGAGCAGGAGAACCTTGTACGGGCGCTGACCGAGCTTATCCGCGCGGACGACTGCGCCATGAGCACGGGCATTTACGGCAACAAGTACCTGATTCCGGCGCTGTGCGACGAGGGCTACGGCGACCTTGCCCTGCGGATTCTGTTCAACCGCGACCACGTAAGCTTCGGCACCATGATGGACGACGGCGCGACCTCGCTGTTTGAGTGTCTGGAAACCGCGTGCGTGGGACAGTCGCGTGACCGGGGAACCGTTTCGCTCAATCATCCCATGCACGCGGGCTTCGCCTACTTCCTGTACCGCTGTGTGGCGGGCATCCGCCCGCTGGTACCCGGATTTGCCGAGTTTGAGATACGCCCCGATTACTTTGAGGGCATTCCCTCCGCAGACGTCACGTATGAAACGCCCTACGGCACGGTGGCGGTGTCCTTCGTGCGCCGGGGCAGGGAAACGGTTTACAGCTTCCGCGTCCCGGTCAACACAACCTGTCGCTTCCGCGCGGGCGGACGCAGTGAGGTGTACGGTTCCGGTAGTTACACCGTGACGGTCACGGAGTGAGGGGGATTGCTTGGAACCTATGAAATTCAAAAAGCTTGACCCGGCGGCGATTCTGCCGACCTATGCCACGTCCGGCTCTGCCGGCGCCGACCTGTACGCGCTGCCGTCCGGGGAGCCGACCGTCATTGCGCCCGGCGCGACTGCCTGTATCCGGACGGGGCTTGCCGCAGCGGTGCCGCACGGGTATGTGGGCTTAGTCTTTGCCCGGAGCGGGCTTGCCTGCCGACAGGGACTGGCGCCTGCCAACAAGGTCGGCGTCATCGACTCCGACTATCGCGGCGAATGGCTGATTTACCTCTACAATCAGGCGAACGAGCCGCGCGTGATACATCCCGGCGACCGGGTGGCACAGCTGGTGCTGCTTCCGGTGCTGACGCCGAAAGTCGTCGAGGCGGATTCGCTGGACGAAACGGACCGGGGCGCCGGCGGGTTCGGCTCCACGGGGACATGACCGCACGGGCAGGATGCCCGCAATATACAGAACCGGCGCCTGCCGGAAGAAACAAAGGAGAAACAAGTCATGAAAAGATTTTGTCTGCTTGCGCTGTGTGCCGCGTTTATGGTAGCGGTGTGTCTGACCGGCGCATTGGTGTCCTGTCAGGGGAATGAGCAGGAAACTGCCACTGTTGATGCCACCGGGACGGAGACCGAAACTGCTGCCGCGACCGACACCGAAACGGAAACCGAACCCGGGACTGTGACGGAAACCGACACCGAAACCGAAACTGAGACTGAAACGGAAACCGAAACCGAAACGGAGGGGATTGAGTTGAATATCAGAACAGGCGTGCTGAATCCGCTGATGGAGTCGCTGTGGAGCGGAAGCGAGGTTCGCAATGAGACTGTTATGTTCCTGGATGCGGGCGAGGCGAAGAGCCTCCTGTACCGGGCGGACAACATTCTGTCCGTCACGAACTATGACGGCAGCAAAACCTACGCCGAGGGCGTGGACTATGCGCTGGTGGACGGCAAAATTGTGGCGCTGGAAGGCGGATCGCTGCCACTTATCACATCGGCAAAGTATTACGGCGCGGATTCTACCTCCTTCCTGATGACCAAGTACAACGGGAAGGCTGTGTACACCCACTGGGGCGAGGGTCGTATCATGACCGACTGGCAGGTCAATGTCACCTACACGCATTCGGACAGCTGGACGGGCTATACCCAGTCCTGCGAGGTGAAGCAGTTTGCCGGACTTATCGAAAAGCTCAACCGGGGCGAGGACGTGACGCTGATATTCTACGGCGACAGCATCACCAACGGCGCCAGCGCCAGCTTTATCTACAACTACGCGCCCCAGCAGTACAGCTACCCGCTGCTGCTGACGCAGGCGTTGGCGGATCTGTTCGGATACAACGTCCGCTATATCCAGACCGGGCTGACCGGCACCAGTCGTATCCCGGGCGAGGACTACACGGTGGCAGATGCCCGCGGCACCATTACCTACATCAACCCCGCCGTCGGCGGCTGGAATACCCAGCAGGGGCTGGACAACTACGACACCTACGTCAAGCCCTTCATCGAACAGTACGGCTGTGACCTGTTCGTGCTGGCGTTCGGCATGAACGACGCAGGCGGCAGCCCCAACGTGATTGCGGCAACGCAGAAGAAGATTCTGAACCGGGTGCTGGAGCAGACGCCCTCCGCCGGTCTGCTGCTCGTGTCCACCATGGTGCCCAACCCGGATGCGACCAACGGCTGGTACGGCAATCAGGACAAGCAGGAGAAAAAGCTCCTGACTCTGGCAGGGGAACTGCGCGGGGAGAATGCCTCCTGCGCCGTGGCGCGCATGACGTCGGTCAGCAAGGCGGTGCTGAAGCACAAGAGCTTCCGGGATTACTCCGGTAACAATATCAACCATCCGAATGATTTCTTCGCACGGGTCTATGCGCAGTGCCTGCTGGAGGCACTGATCGGTTACGGCAACATCCGGTAAGCCGGACGGAAAGAAGCAGGTAAGCCGTGATCGAAACCGTCGTGATAGACAGCATTGACGGCATCATGCGATTGATTTCGGATCAGGCATATAATGAGGAAATCGGGCGGCTGCGGAGCGCATATTTTTTCCGCGGGCTGCCCGATGCCCGATTCCGCCTAACGACCAGTCTGCGCATGAACTGTAAGGAGCTGCACCGGGAGCTGGAGCCGGCAATGCTGCGGGCGTTTACCAAGTATGCCAGCATGGATGACCCCACGCTGTCCTCCTCCGTCTGGAAGCAGATGGTGGTGGGGCAGCACTACGGTCTGCCCACGCGGCTGATGGACTGGACGCGCTCCCCGCTGATAGCCCTGCACTTTGCCAATTCCGAAAGCAATTTTGACAAGTTGGAGAAGCGGGACAGCGTGGTCTGGCGTTTCAACATGAAGGACGTCAACCGGTATCTGCCGGACAAGTACGCCCGGATTCTGGAGCGGGACAGGACCTTCATCTTTTCGCTGGACACGTTGGCTGAGGCGGCGGACAGCATCGAGCAGTACGACGCGGACATGGGCGGCGACGCCTTTGTCAATTTGGAGCCGCCGTCCATTGACCAGCGCATTGTCAATCAGTACTCCTTCTTCTCGGTGATTCCGGCAGGCATCACGGATATTGAGCGCTATCTGGACGAGCACACCGAGCATACCGTCCGGTATATCATCCGGAAGGAAATCCGCTGGGACGTGCGCGACCTGCTGGATCAGTTCAATGTCAGTGAGCGCATGATCTTCCCGGGACTGGACGGGCTGTCCCGGGCATTGGCGCGGCATTATTTCGTAAAAGGCTCGGACGCGGAGAGGAGGCGCTATACCGATGAAACCTGAAGCGCGCAGAACGCGTAAAGCGCACGGAACTGCCGGACTGCGGCAGGCGAAGGCATGGCTGTATCTCCTGCCCACGCTTGCCTTCCTCGGCGTGTTCATGGTCTATCCGCTGGTGGATGTGCTGATTTACTCCTTCGAGGAGGGCTACAACTCCGCCTCGCAGACCATGCTGGGCGTGGGATGGTACAACTATGCCTATGTCCTGCACGACCCGTACTTTCTGCAGGCGGTGAAGAACACCTTCATTCTGGTCATCATCACGGTGCCGGTATCCACGGCGCTGGCTTTGCTGATTTCGCTGGGGCTGTCCTCCATCAGGCGCCTGCGCAGTCTGTTTCAGACCGTGTATTTCCTACCCTATGTGACCAATACGCTGGCGGTGGGGCTGGTTTTCATGGTGCTGTTCAAGAAGACCGCCTATTCGGACGGACTGGTCAACCTGCTCATTGCGGCGTTCGGCGGGGAGTCGGTGGACTTCATCGACGGTCCGTACTGGGCAAAGATGCTGGTCATGTGCCTGTATACCGTCTGGGTTGTCATGCCCTTCAAGGTGCTGATTCTGACAAGCGCCCTTGCGTCTGTTGACCAAAACTACTACAATGCCGCCCGCGTGGACGGTACGGGCAGGGGGCGGATGTTTTTCCGCATCACACTGCCGATGATTTCGCCCATGATTTTCTACCTTGTCATCACCGGCTTTATCGGCGCCTTCAAGGCGTACTCGGACGCCGTGGCGCTGTTCGGAACCAACCTCAACGCCGCCGGGATGAACACAATCGTGGGGTATATTTACGATATGCTGTATGGGGACAGCGGCGGCTATCCGTCCTACGCAGCGGCGGCGGCGCTGATTCTGTTCGCCATTGTACTGACCGTGACGGTTATCAATCTCATGGTCAGCCGCAGCCGGGTTCGCATGGGAGGGAAGAGCGCATGAACAGAAAAACCGGACAGGGCGCGGCGGCGCCCGGAGAGCGGCTGGCGTCCGTGCGGCGCCGCGCCGCACGGCGTCAGCGCATCCGCCTGATTATCACCTATGCCCTCCTGGGAGTATGGGGCGTTGTCGTGCTGTTCCCCTTCTACTGGATGGTGCTGACTTCCCTGAAAAGTTACAGCGCCTACTCCTCCGAGAGCATCCCGAAATTTTTTACCCTGCACCCGTCGCTGGAGAACTACCGGGAGGCGTTCACGGCGGTGCCGCTGGCGCGGTATTTCCTGAACACGCTGATTTTTACGCTGGCGACCACCGCGCTGATGCTGGTTGTCATCGTGTTTTCGGCGTTTGCCTTTGCGCGGCTGGAGTTCCGGGGGCGTAACCTCCTGTTTGCTGCATTCCTGTCGCTGATGATGATTCCCAGTGAGCTGGTCATCATTACCAACTTCGTGACGGTCACGGAGCTGGGACTGCGCAATACCTTTCTCGGCCTGATTCTGCCGTCGGTCACGTCGATATTCTACATATACCTGCTCAAGGAAAACTTTGAGCAGGTGCCGGATGAGCTGTACCGCGCGGCGAAAATCGACGGCACATCGGACATCAAGTACCTGTTCCGGGTGCTGATTCCGGTCTGCCGCCCGACGGTGGTTACGGTGGTGATTCTCAAAGTCATCGAGTGCTGGAATGCCTATGTCTGGCCGCGCCTGATAACGGACGACCGCAACTATTTCCTTGTGTCCAACGGCATTCAGGAGATACGGGAGAACGGCTTCGGGCGGGAAAACATCCCCGCCATGATGGCGACCGTTGTGGTCGTGTCGGTGCCGCTCATTGTGCTGTTTCTGGTCTTCCGACGGCGCATTATGGAGGGCGTTTCGAGAGGGGGCACAAAGGGATGAGAACACACGGAGCGAGTCCGTGCGGAGCGAGTCCGTGCGGAGCAAGTCCGTGCGGAGCAAGTCCGTGCGGAACAAATCCGCCCGGAATCCGTCCGGCAAGCCGGCTGCTCGCCCTGTGTCTTGCGCTTCTGCTGCTGACAGTTTCCGTCTCTGCCGCTCTGAGCGGCTGTCACGGGCGGCAGGAGCGGGCAACCTTTGCGGTGCCGGAGAGCTTCGACGAAACGCGGGAGTACGAGATTGTTTTCTGGGCGAAGAACGATACCAACATCCGGCAGTCGAACATCTACAAGCGCGCCGTTTCGGAGTTTGAGTCGCTCTATCCCAATATCCACATCAAGCTGAGCCTGTATACCGACTACGGGCAGATATACAACGACGTCATTACCAACATTCCGACCGGCACGACGCCGCACATCTGCATTTCTTACCCGGATCACATCGCCACCTACATGACCGGCGAGAACACCGTGGTGCCGCTGTCCGATCTGATGGCGCATCCGGTTTACGGGCTGGGCGGCTCCGGTGTCCGCTTCGATGCGCCGGGCGCGGATGAAATCGTGGAAAAGTACCGCACGGAATGTGAGCTGGGCGGGGAACAGTGGGCACTGCCCTTCATGCGCTCCACCGAGGCGTGCTACGTCAACCGGAATTACGTGGAAAAGCTTGGCTTCACCCTGCCCGAAGTGCTGACGTGGGACTTCATCTGGGAAGTGTCCGAGGCGGCGATGCAGAAGAACGAAGGCGGAACCTTTTTCGTGAACGGGCAGAATGTGCTGATTCCGTTTATTTACAAGTCCACCGACAACATGATGATTCAGTACCTGAAGCAGGCGGGCGCCGATTACTCCACTTCCACCGGAGAAATCGGGCTGTTCAACGACACGACCGAGCAGTTCCTGTATACCGTGGCGGAGCATGCCGGGACGCGGGCGTTTTCCACCTTCAAAATATCCAGCTATCCGGCGAATTTCCTCAATCGGGGACAGTGCCTGTTCGCCGTTGACTCCACAGCCGGGTCAACATGGATGGGAACCGACGCGCCGCTGTCGGACATCAGCGCCGATGCCGTGGTGCATTTCGATACCGTTGTGTACCCGGTTCCGCAGGTAGACCCGGAGAACCCCGCCATGATTTCACAGGGACCGTCGGTCTGCCTGTTCAACAAGCAGGATCCGCAGGAGGTGCTGGCGGCGTGGCTGTTCCTGCAGTACCTGCTGACCGACGGCATCCAGACGGACTATGCCAAGACCGAGGGCTACGTTCCGGTCACGACTACCGCGCGGGAATCGGATTCCTACCGGGACTACCTGTCCCGCGGCGGGGAGGATACCGACACGTACTATCAGGTCAAGATTGACGCGACCAATATGCTGATTGCCCATACTGACGACACCTTTGTCACGCCGGTGTTCAACGGCTCCACCTCACTGCGCAATGCGGCGGGGCAGCTGATTGAGGAGGTCACGCGCGCCCGGCGCGCAAAGGAAACGGTGGACGATGCGTTCCTGCAAAAGCTGAAAGCCGATGTCACCGCGCTGTACCGTCTGAATCAGAGCGGCGCAACGGCGGGGGTCAAGGCGGATCTGGGACGCCTGCCGGGGACATCGGTTGCGCTGCTGTCCGTGCTGGGCGGAGCGTGGCTGGTTATCGCCGCCGTGTTTACCGTCCGCCGCATCCGGCGGCGTGCCGGCAGATAGACTGCCCGCACGTTTCTGCCGTTGGGCTGTCAGCACACATACAGCAAAAAGGGACTGCCGATGAGGCAGTCCCTTTTTGCTGCGGATGTTTCCGAGCGGGTATCAGTTTTCGCTGTCCTGCGGGGTGTCCGGCTCGTCCGGGTCGGTCTTATAAGTGAAACCGCTGATGATTTTTTCAATGTGTGCGCCGTAGGCGATGGAGTTGTCCTCACAGAAGGTCAGCTCCGGTGTGACGCGCAGGTTGAGCGTCTTTGCCAACTGTCCCCGGATATAGCCGGAGGCGGCGGCAAGTCCCCGCTTGATTTCCTTCGGGTCGCCCTGCAGGTGCGAGTAGTAGATTTTGGCGTACTTGAGATCGGGCGTGACCTCCGCGCCGGTGACGCTGACAAACGCCTGATTCAGGCGCGGATCCTTGACCGTGCGCAGTATTTCCGCCGCGACCCGGTACATTTCCTCGTTGATACGGTCATGTCTGTATTTTGCCACGGTAGTTTCCTCCCTTCGGATAGGTTGGGGTGGGTCCGGAAAAGCGGGGGAAAGCCCGCAAGGAGCCGTTCCCCCGCTGTCCGTATACAGCCTTACTGTGCCGCGTCCACAATGGCGGTGAACTTGGCAGGAACCAGCGATGCGCCGCCGATAAGTCCGCCGTCCACGTTGGGCTTGGACAGCAGGTCAGCCGCGTTCTTCTCGTTCATGGAGCCGCCGTACTGAATGGTGGTGGATTCGGCGACCTCGCTGCCGTACAGTTCAGCCAGCGCGGCACGGATCTGCCCGCAGGTCTCGTCTGCCTGCTCGGGAGTGGCAGTCAGTCCGGTGCCGATTGCCCAGACAGGCTCGTAGGCGATGATGACGCGCTTCATATCCTCGGCGCTGACACCAGCCAGATCCAGTTTGGTCTGCATGGAGACGACCTCGCGGGTAATGCCCGCCAGCCGCTGCTCCTTGACCTCACCCAAGCACAGGATGACGGTCATGCCGGCGGCAAGTGCCGCACGGGTGCGCTGGTTGACGGTCTCGTCGGTCTCACCGAAATACTGGCGGCGCTCGGAGTGCCCGATGATGACGTACTGCACGCCGCACTCGGTCAGCATTTTGGCGGATACCTCGCCGGTGTAGGCACCGTGGTCGGCAAAGTGGACGTTCTCGGCGCCGATGCGGATGTTGGATCCGGCGGCAGCCGCCTGCGCCGCCGCAATGGTGACATAGGGCGCACAGAAGATGATGTCGCAGGAGTCCTTGCCGGCGACCATGGGCTTGATTTCATTGATAAAAGCAGTCGCCTCGGCAGGGGTGAAGTTCATCTTCCAGTTGCCGGCGATTACGGTTCTTCTTTTGGCATTCATGTTTGTATTCCTCTTTAACTCAATCAGTGTATTGTCGGTATGCAGTCGGTTCAGTCCTTGTCCATCAGGCAGGCGATACCGGGCAGCTCCTTGCCCTCCAGGAACTCAAGCGATGCGCCGCCGCCGGTGGAAATGTGCGTGATGCGATCCGCAAATCCCAGCTGCTCGCAGGCAGCCGCGGAGTCGCCGCCGCCGACAATCGAAATCGCGTCGGAATCAGCCAGCGCCTGCGCTACGGCGATAGTGCCCTTTGCCAGCGTCGGGTTTTCGAACACGCCCATAGGCCCGTTCCAGACAACGGTCTTGGCGGTCTTGGCGGCATCGGCATACAGTTCCATGGTCTTGGGACCGATGTCCAGACCCTCCATGTCGTCGGGAATCTTGTCGGAATCCACGACCTTGACGTCAATCGCGCCGTCGATGGGATCGGGGAAGTGATCGGCTACCGTAGTGTCAACAGGGAGCAGCAGCTTGACGCCGTTCTTCTCAGCGGTTGCCATCATATCGCGGCAGTAGTCAATCTTTTCGCTGTCCAGCAGGGACTTGCCGACGGTGTAGCCCTTGGCGGCAAGGAAGGTGTACGCCATACCGCCGCCGATGATGAGGGTATCGACCTTGGTCAGCAGGTTGGCGATGACGTTGAGCTTATCCGAGACCTTGGCGCCGCCCAGAATGGCAACGAAGGGACGCTCCGGATCGGCAAGCGCCTTGCCCATGACGGAAATTTCCTTCTGAATCAGGTAGCCGCAGACGGCGGGCAGACTGGCATACTGCACAACGCCGGCAGTGGAGGCATGCGCACGGTGTGCGGTGCCGAAGGCATCGTTGACGAAGATTTCGGCGAATGCCGCCAGCTTCTTGGAGAATTCCGGATCGTTCTTCTCCTCGGCGGCGGTGAAGCGGGTGTTTTCCAGCAGGACGATATCGCCGGGCTTCATGGCGGCAACCTTTGCCTGTGCGTCCGCGCCTACCGTGTCGGTAGCGAACACGACGCCGCCGCCCAGCAGCTCATTGAGCTTATCGGCGACGATAGAGAGCGACAGCTTCTTTCTGTCCTTGGCAGCCTTTTCCAGCGCGGCGGCGCGGGCGGCGTCCTGCTCCTCGGCGGGCAGGGCATCGATCTTGGCGACTTCCTTCTTGTTCAGCTTGAGTTTCTCGTCCAGCACATTGTGGGGCTTGCCCATGTGGGAGCAGAGAATGACCATGGCGCCGTGCGCCTTGAGGTACTTGATGGTGGGCAGAGCCTCCACGATACGCTTGTCGGAGGTGATGACACCGTCCTTCACGGGCACGTTGAAGTCACAGCGAACCAGCACCTTTTTACCGGATACGTCGATGTCTTCGATGGTTTTCTTGTTGTACGTCATACAGTTTTCCACCTTTCTTTACTGTGGGGGTTCCGCCTTCCGGCAGTCCCCACTATCACATCCTATACTATACCACAACCGGAACATTTTTGCAAGGGGGTATTTGTAAATATCTTGAGCGGCGGTGTTTACTTTTTTGCGGCGGGGGCTGTGCCCCGGCGTTTCCGGCTCACCCTGCGGTTTGCGGTGCCCGGCGGGGTACCTGCGCCCCGCCTCTCCGGTTTGGCCCGCCCTCGTGCGACTGCCTTGCCCCCATCCCCCCGACCCCCTTCCCCAGCGGGGAAGGGGGAGAACCATAGTTTTCTTATGCAAGGGGCTTCGCCCCTTGCAACCCCAGCTGCGCCGGCGGCACTGGTTTCCGGGTGGTTTGCGGTGTCGGAATGGGGCTTGCCCCGGCGTCCCGGCTCCTCCTACAACTTGCGATAACTTTACGGAATGCCGGAAACGGCACCCTTCAGCCGTTCCAATAGTTTTCCGTGACGCGATGGCGGCGCCTGAAATGGTCTTTCCTCCCGGGGCGGGGATGCAAGGGGCGAAGCCCCTTGCATAAGAAAGCAAAAATCCCCCCTTCCCCGGCGGGGAAGGGGGGCAGAAGGTTCATGCGAGGTCGGGGAGAGCCGGAAACGGCAGAACACGGACACCCCTTCCATCGCCGCAAACCACAGGGTGAGCCGGGAGCGCCGGGGGTACAGATCCCCTGTCAGTCGGCAATCCCCATGCGCAGCTTCAGCGCCAGCACGCGGCGGACAGACTGCTCAATGCGCGCAAGCGGAATCGTGCCGTCCGCGACGGCATCCAGCACGGCGGGCACCTGCCGGTCATAGGTCGAGCAGCAGAGCAGATCGTTCCCCGCCAACACTGCCTGTACAGCCGAGGCGCGGTCATGCGTGTACTGCGTAATGGCGCCCATGTCCAGCGAATCCGTGATAATCAGCCCGTCAAAGCCCAATTCCTCCCGGAGCAGGCGGTGCACCGCCGGGGACAGCGAGGCGGGACAGTCGGGATCCATGCAGGAAACGATATTGTGTGCAACCATAACGATAGGCGCCCCTGCCGCAATCCCTGCTCGGAAGGGCGCCAGATCGCGGTCAAAGAAGGTTTCGCGGCTCCTGTCGTCGTGCGCGATTCCGGTGTGCGTGTCCACATTGTCGCCGTAGCCGGGGAAGTGCTTGATGCTTCCCACCAGCCCGCAGGCGTTCATGGTGCGCACGACCGTATCGGCATAGCGTGCCGTTGCCTCCGGGTTGTTGCCGAAGGTGCGGTCATAAATAAACGTTTCAGGATTGCCCGACATATCGCACACCGGCGCATAGTTGAAGTTTACGCCCAAATCCAGCAGGAATGCCGCCTTCTCACGGGTATCCGCCTCCACGGCGTCATACCCTCCGGCGGCAAACAGGGCGCGGGGGGCGGGGAACGGCGTGCTCCGGAACGCCGGGTACTTGCTCGCCCGGACGACCCGTCCGCCCTCCTCATCGGCGGCGATGAACGGCGCCACGGTCGCTGCTGCCCGATAGGACGCCAGCAGGGCACGTACCATTTCCGGTGTGCGGTTCTCAAAATCGCACGCATACAGCGTAAAGCCGCCGAGGCGATAGCGCAGAAGGGCATCCATTGCCACCCCGTCATCCTGCGGACGGCGCACGACAAACAGCTGTCCCACTTTGTCCTCAACGGTCATGCTGGACAGAATCTCGTCCACCCGCCGTCTTACTGCTTCATTTTGCATTGGTATCCTCTTCCTTTTTCGTGTTGATCCGTCAGAGAATTATGTGCCGCGGCAGTCCGTTCTCGTAAGTAGGATACCGCTCGCCCCGTATGAGTGGCAGAAGGTAATCCAGACAGGCGTCCGTGACGCGGTTGCCCCGGTCGTTGATATATGCCTCCGGCACGGCGCGGGTGCGGTTGGCGACTGTGAAAATATCCGCATGGTCAACGGTGTAGGCATACGGCTGGTCGGATGTGCGCCGGATGGTCATCATCACCCGGCTGACGCCCGCCACGGCGGCGCACACCGCTGCGGCGCCGACCGCCAGCGATTCCTCAATATCCTGTGCCGACGCAAGGTGGGAAGCACAGCGCTGGGGCAGGTTCAGCTCCACCGAGCGCACCTTGCACCCGAATTTCGCCCGGACTGCCAACTCCAACGCCTTGCCTGTCCCGGCAAGATACCTGTGCCCGAAGGCATCCACCGAGCCGCTCTGCGCCGATTCGCCGACATACCGTCCGTCCGGAAGCTTCAGTCCCTCCGATACCGCCACCACCACATTGGGGTGGCGTTGCAGGGCGGCGGCAACATCTTCGTAGAATTGCTCATAGCGGAACACGCGCTCCGGCAGGTACACAAGGTCCGGCTCGCTGTTCATAACGCGCCGTCCGAGCGATGCGGCTGCCGTCAGCCAGCCCGCGCCGCGTCCCATGATTTCCACGACTGTGACAGCCGGTGCGGTGTATACGGCGGTATCCCGCAGAATTTCCTGCACGGTGACGGCAATGTACTTGGCGGCGGAGCCGTAGCCGGGCGTATGGTCGGTGCCCTCTAAATCGTTGTCGATGGTTTTGGGCACCCCGATGACGCGCATTTCGTAGCCGTGCGCTTCCGCATACACCGACAGCTTGGCGACGGTATCCATCGAATCGTTGCCGCCTATGTAGAAGAAATAGCGGATGTCATGCTCTTTCAGGACGTGGAGCAGCTGCCCCATGACGGCTTCCTCCTCCGGTGCGCCCGGTGCCGGCAGGCGGCGGCGGCAGGAGCCGAGCGCCGACGACGGCGTAAGCGTCAGCGTATCCAGATTCTGCGCAGAGCCGACGATGGCAGGGTCGAACAGAATGTCCAAGTCAATCAGCTCACCGCGCAAAAGACCGTCCACTCCGTTTTTCATGCCGTACAGGTGCCGGATGGGACATTCCCCCCGCCCGTGACGCAGGCCGGTTACGCCCCGGATGACGCCTGCCAGCGTCGCGTTGATAGCGGCGGTGGGACCGCCGGACTGCCCGACCACGGCATTGCCGTAAAGGGCTCTGTGTGCCTGCTTTTCACTGCTGTCCATGTGGTGTATCTGTTTCCTTTCCTCTTGTCGGTATCGGCGGAATGCTATCCGCGGCGCTCCGTGTCATTCCGCGGCTGCGCGGTATATCCGCGCCAGCAGCATATGGTGATCCGAACTGTTGTCATACTGCGTGTCAAACACGCGCACACTGTCCGCCCGCACCTCGCCGGCGCACAGAATATTGTCAATGGAGGATTTGTCTGAGTACGTAATCAGACCGTGCTGGGCAGGCGCGGCAAACGGAATATGTTCTTCCACCTTTTCGGGCAGGGTGTTGAAGTCGCCGCAGCAGGCAAAGCCTTCCGGATGCTCCGCAAGCCGCGCACGCAGAATATCCCGCAGGCAGTCCAGCGTTTCGGTGTTGGCGTCCTCGCTCTCCACCGAGAGATGTGTATTGAAGACTGTCACGAACCAACCATCCGCGTCCAGCACAGCATAGCCGCAGGACGTCCCCTGCTTTGCCAGCCTGACCGGATACGGCAGGGTTGCCGCCTCCCGGATGGGAAACCGGGACAGGATGGCGGTTCCGTACTCGCCGCCCTCAAAGTCGCGTATTTTTATGAAGTAGTGGTGATGCAGACCGGACAGCTCCGACAGGCGGTCGGGCATATCGACGCCCCGGGAGCGCTCCGCGCCCCTGTCCACCTCCTGCAGCGCCACGACATCCGCACCGCTGTCGCGAATTTTGTCGGCAATCAGGCGCAGATTTTTATCCGTGTACCGTTTCTCCTGAAAGTGGGCAGAGCAGATGTTGAACGAACCGAGCAGAAAGGATTCCTTGCGCATCATAACCGTATCTCCTTTATTTTTACGCCGGCAGAGGGGCTTTACGCATTGCCCCGCGCGCGGCGAATGAAATCGCGGTAAAAGTATGCAGACTGCTTCCACGACAGCTCCATATCGGGTGTGTCGAAAGCGGTTTTGGTGATGCCGAATCTGTAATTGTAGGCGGCGGACCACTCAAAGTTGTCCATCAGGCTCCAGAGGAAGTATCCGCGCACGTCAAATCCCTCGTCGATGGCTTTTTCCAGCCACTCCAGAAATCCGCCGATGTAGCGGATGCGGTCGCTGTCACAGATGATGCCGTCCGCGCCGACCGGCTCTTCCCCGATGGCGTAGGTTCCGTTTTCCGTGATATAGATGGGGCACTGGATGTGGTAGAGGTCGTGCAGCAGGTGGATGGCATCGTACACCGCCTTCGGGTAGTATTCGGCGGCGTTGTTCATGAAGTTTCCGCCCTGCGAGAAGTCCATTTCCGCCTGCTTGTCTGTCGTGACCATCACGCGGTTGTAGACATTCAGCCCGAAAAAGTCCAGCGGCTGGGAGGTCAGCTCAAAGTCATGCGGCTCCATTTTCATGAGCGTACCTTCGGCTTCCAGATGGGAAAGCAGGTAATCGGAGTAGTGCCCGGCAAGGATGGGGTCGCAGTAGAATTTCCAGTTGCGCTCGTCCTGATCCACCGCCAGATCGCGATCCGCCTGCGAATCGGTCAGCGCGTGCCGCTTCCAGATGTCGATGACCACACCGATTTTGGAGTTTTTGGGATTGACGGCACGGAACGCCTCAACGCCCTTGCCGTGTGCCACCAGAATGTTGTGCCTTGCCTGATTGCCCCAGACCTCGTTGGTGTGTCCCGGCGCGAAGGCGCCCAGCGCATAGCCGACATAGGTCGCAATCGGCTCATTGACGGTTGCCCACATAGGCACAACATCCCCGAATGCCCGGAACATTTTCTCGGCATACTCGCCGAACCATTCGATGGAATCCCGGTTGACCCAGCCGCCCTTATCCTCCAGCACCTGCGGCAGATCCCAGTGGTACAGCGTGACGGAGGGGGTAATGCCGGCTTGGTTCAGCTGCTCGAAACAGCGGCGATAGTAATCCATGCCCTTCTGATTGAGCTGACCGGTCCCGTCCGGCAGAACGCGCGACCACGAAATGGACATCCGGTAGGCGTTGACCCCCAGCGCCTTCAGATTGCGCAGGTCACGGTCGAACCGATGGTAGCTGTCGCAGGCAACCGTCGGGGTTTCACCCCCGAATATTTTGCCAGGCTTTGTGGCAAAGGTGTCCCAGATCGACGCTGTACGTCCGTCCTCGAATGCGCCGCCCTCAATTTGACCGGCGCTGGTGGCACAGCCCCACAGGAAATCTTGCGGAAAAGGCATGGCAAATCTCCTTTATTGTGTTTTTTTACCGTTTACAACATATATATAGTTACTGTTTGCAGCCCGGATTCTGTCCGTCCGGCGGGAATACGGCGGACAGGTCGAACCGTTCCCACGGTTCACCCGCAGGCAGGCAGACCGCACAGACCGGATGCCCGTCTGCCGGATGCGGGACGGTCAGGCGCGCCGCCCACAGGGCAATGTACGGCAGTCTGACCCGTGAGCCGTATCTGCCGTCTCCGAGAAGCGGCAGACCGCGCGATGCGAACTGCGCACGTATCTGGTGCGTCCGTCCGGTGTACAGCCGCACGGCAACCAGTGCAGTGCCGTCCGGGGCGACCTCGGTCAGCCGATAGGCAAGCCGCGCCTCCCGGACGCCCTTCCGGGGCTTGCTCCCCTCACGGGGCGGCGCGACGGGATAGGTGCGGTTGCTCCGGCTGTCGTGGTACAGCCAGTCTGTCAGCATCGCCTGCGGTTCCTGCGGCGCCGATGGCAGAACACACAGATACTCCTTGACAAACAGTTCATGATTCTGCACCGTGCGGGACAGTGCCGCCGCCGCGCGCGGGGTGCGGGCAAAAACCATGACCCCGCCGGTCGGTGTGTCCAGCCGGTGAATCAGCCGGACGGGCGTGCGCCGGTTCAGTTCCGTCAGCAGGTCGGGCTGACCGCTGATGTCCGGCTGGGACGGAATCCCCGCCGGTTTCCGCACAAGCAGTATCTCGCTGTCCTCATACAGAATGCGGATACCTGCATCCGGTGTATTCACGGCTTCGCCCCCTGTCCTGTACGTTCTCTCCTATTATAGCACAGTCCCGGCGCGTTGTCAATCGGAAACAGCATCTTGACAGGAAATCTGCGCCGCTTTGCCCGCGAAAAATGCTTCCCGAAAAAGTTTGGAAACCACTTGACTTTTTCGCACTTTTCATTTATAATGGTCGCAGATGAATTATGGTGTTGCCGCTTGCCGAGAAGCTGCCTCCGGGCGGCTTTTCAAAGCGGCATCGGTTAGCAGACGCTAACTGATGCCGCACAGAGCCGGAGAATGTCCCGCGGAGACCTCGGAGCCGTGGCAGGCAGCGCACTTGAGAGCGAAGGGAAGGGAAGGCATTATGTCAAGGAAGGCGACGGAATTTCAGAAAAAATCCATGAGCAGAGTGTACCGCGGCAGGGAGATATTCAAGCCGCTGAACACCGGCTGGATCGACGGGCACGTCGCCTGCGTGCGGGAGTGGGTGGCGAACATCTTCTTCTACCGCAAGGGCGGCACAACGGTTATGATTGACGCGGGCTACAATTACGACCGCCTTGAGGAGAAGATGGGCTGGCTCGGCATTGACCCGAAGTCCATCCGGCACATTCTCATCACGCATCAGGACACCGACCACATCGGCGCGGTCGAGGCGGACAGTCCGGGGCTGTTCCGGGAGGCGAAACTGTACATAGGCGAGACCGAAAACCGCTACCTGACCGGCGCGGTGCGCCGCCGGGTTGTCTATCGTCTGTATAGACTGCCGCAGGTGACGATACCCAACGAAAAGCAGCTCCTGCAGGACGGCGAGGTGCTGGACATTGACGGCATCCGGATAGAGTGCTTCCTCGTGCCCGGTCATACGTGGGGGCATATGGTCTACCTTATCGACGGTACGTATCTTTTCACCGGCGATACGCTGTGGTTCGGCGTTGACGGCGGATACAGCTTTATTTCCGCGCTGGCGGAGGACAACGACCTTGCCGTGAAATCGCTGGCGGAGCTTGAGGACAGGCTGCACTCGCGCGGTCTGCGCCCGCTGTTTATCACGGGGCACACCGGCTGGACGGACAATTATGCGTTTGCCTTTGCGCACAGGGACAGACTCTGCTCACCGTTTCGGAAAAAGCCGCACGACCCCGCCGCGCCCTATGATGCTTACGACGAATCCGATGACACGGAGGCGAACGCGAAAAGCGGGTACCTGAAGGGGGTGGGCAAATGAAGGACAGGGATCTGCAATTTGACCGCACCTGTCACGTCCTGTATTCCAAACCCTGCAAAAGGGAGATTCAGAGGCGGATTGCACGGCACTGTCCGGACACAGAGCGGGCGGCGGCCTGGGAGCGGGTGCAGCGGCAGTACGTCGCGTACCTTGCCGACTGGCGCACGGATCTGGGCGGCAGGGACAATTTCCACAACGGCAAGGGCGGCACCTACGATTGCATCGCCATTATGAGTTACTACACCGTGTGCCGGGATGTCACGTCCTTCCGCGAGATAGAGGAGATGGAGGAGAACCTGATCCTGCCGTCCTTCCGCAGGCTGAAATTCGTGGACTGCAATAAGCCGTTCTGGCGCAGGCTGATGTACAGGGCGTTTACGCGCGCGAAGGCGGGCTGTGACCGCTGGCACGATTACGAAATGAAGGTTGCGCCCTACGACGAAAGCGAGCCCATCTACTACGAGTTTACTGCCTGCCCTGCGGCGGAGTTCGCGAAAAAGCATGGGCTTACGGAGATTATGCCCGCCCTGTGCAATGTGGACTACGCATCCATGGAGTGTATCCGCGCCCGTCTTGTGCGCACGACGACCTGCGCGGACGACTGCAAATGTGACTACACCATCTGCGGCGACAAAGACCCGTATCTGAAGGAGCATCCCGAATACCGGGATGAGGCGGGGTATAGAAGGAATAAATAATGCTCTTCCAAACGATTCTGGCAGGACTTGGGCTGGGGGTTCTGCTGGTTTCCGCCTGTGTTGTAGGTATCCGCAAGGGCACAGTGGGCAAGGCAGTCATTGCGGCGGCACAAAAAACAAGGTCATCTATGAGCCAAATATGGGAGATTACCCGCTTTGCCGCGCCGCCTTTGTTATCCCTGCGGTGTTTGCCTGCTACAAGACGGACGGAAACCTGAAAAAGCTCAGGTGTAACACGGCGTATCTGAACCGGCTGATTGATGCAAAATTGATGGCTACCATGCCATCCGAAATGCCGGACATGAGATTCTGCCGAAGTCGGACATGGATTTTGAGAGTGCCGGGTATCGGAAAACCTGCCTGCGTTTTTTCAGGCTCATGTGCGCCACCTCGCCGGGCAAGCTCTGCGCCTCCGACCATGCTATGAATGCGGTGGATGAAATGTGTGCACTTAACAGCGACCTGAAAGAATTTTTCAACGCAAACAGCGCGAAATATCCGACATGGTGTGAACTTGAAAAAGATTACGGGAGGTATCTGATATGAAACCTGATTACAAAAACTGGATTCCGAAGGGAATGCTGTTTTCCCTCATCGCGGGGATGGCGGTGTCCCTTGTACTGCTGTTGGTGTTTGGCGCGTTTGGTGTTGGCGTGAGCGGCGGACTGCGTATCGCACTGGGCGTAATTTTCGCAGTTGCGTTTATCGCATGCGGCAAAAGCACGCAGTGGTGTGTCAGCGCCTACAATGCTTTTTCCTATGACGGAAAGAGAAAACTTTCCATGCAGATTATCGATGGCACGGCGGAGTATATCACGCTGCCGGAGGGCGGCGTGGGGCTGGACATCGGCTGTGGGAGCGGCGCACTGACGATCGCCTGCGCAAAACGAAATCCTCAGGGTAAAATGATCGGCATCGATCGCTGGGGCAAAGAATACGCCTCCTTCAGTCTTCCTCTTTGTCAAAGCAACGCAAAAGCAGAGGGCGTGACAAATACGGAGTTTCAGCGCGGCGACGCCACAAAGCTGGATTTTG
>CAVIJF010000010.1:0-50901 GCA_963643175.1 bacterium | reverse complement strand
AATGGAACGAAATAAAACCTCTGTATGTTGGAATGCGCAACCGGAAATGGAGCAAGCGGAAACTGACAAATGCTGCTCTCTGTGTTACTCAGAGCAGCAAAACGGTGCACCGTCAGCAATCGGCGATGTCCCACCGGGGCGGTGGCAGATGCGCCGTCCCCTTCCTGTCTGTGACGTCCATCGCACGGCAGGCAGGGGTATGCCGGGCTTCAGCCCGGACTTTTCCGTTTTCCCGGTTATTCACAAATTACATCTTGCAAATACGCTCCACCTGTGCTATAATAGTATGTCATGGGTCTGCCTGTCCGGGCAGAACGCCATTCGCCGTATACTGACGGTACACATGCGGTAAGTATTAACCGGTGACTATCATCCATTAACTATTAACGATTAACAAGCGGGGTCTCCTATATGAAAGAAACGCATCTGCGCTGGAACCTGTATGCCTTTCTAGTAGAGCGGTTCGGTCTGACCGGGTGGCAGTCCTTCGCCGTGATGGCAGGTTGCCTGCTGCTCTGCATGGTCATTCCCTACCTTCTTGGCAGTTTCAATTTCGGGCTGATTATATCCAGACGCAAGTATCATGACGACATCCGCGTACACGGAAGCGGCAATGCTGGCACGACCAATATGCTGCGCACCTACGGACCGAAGGCAGCTGCCCTCACGCTGGTGGGCGATATGTTCAAGGCGGCTTTGGCTGTCATACTCGGCTACCTGCTCGTCAACAATCAGCTCGTCGCATACAACGAGGCGGGACACTTCAACGGCGTGTTCGGGGACAAGCCCGGTGCCGCCGTGGCGGGACTTTTTGTCGTCGTCGGGCATATGTTCCCCTGCTTTTTCCGGTTCAAGGGCGGCAAGGGCGTTGCCACCACCGGCATGGTCATTCTGCTGCTCAACCCCCTTGTGTTCCTGATTCTGTTCGGGATTTTCGCCGTCATCGTGATATTCACCAAGTATGTGTCGCTGGCATCCGTCATGGGCGTGTGTCTTTACCCCATCATGATGTCCGCCTTTGAGCTGAACAACAACGGCTCCCCGACGGCAACCCTGCTGTCGGTGGTCATGACCGGACTGGTCGTTTTCATGCACCGGGAAAATCTCAAGCGGCTCAAAGACGGCAAGGAGTCCAAGCTGTCCTTCGGCAGGAAAAAGTCCGCGCCGGAGCCGGAACCCACCCCCGACCCTGCCGTTCTGACCGGGAAAGCCAAACGCGCCTCGCAAAAGGCACAGCACGAGGCGGAGTTGCGGGCAGCCGCCGAGGAGTCGAACTATGAATTCGTCACCTGTGCGGGCTGCGGCTCGCTGATTCCCCGTTCGCGCCGGAAGTGCAGCTACTGCGGTACAGAAAACGCGCAGTACCGCCCCGACCCCGCAGAAGACGGCGGCAGGAAAAGCCGCCGGCGCAGGGAATAACCCCCAGAACTCCGGGAAAACACCGATTGAAACCGGGAGCCGCAGGCTCCGGAAAGGATACCTCATGCCATCGTCCGTCCCCTCTGCCGTGCGGGAAAGCGCCTCCGACGCGCTGTACGCACTCCTGACCGATGCCGCCCGCGCCGGGGTTTTAGAAAAAGCGGTGTTTTCCAAATGCCGTGACCGTGCGGTCGTGCGGGTCGTACTGACCCTGCGGCTGGTGCGGAACAGCATCGTACTGCAAGCCGAAACCTTCCGGCAGGCGGAGGTCGCCGCCGTATCCGGCAAAGCAAAGCCGGTGCAGGCGGGGCAGGAAAACCTGCCGTTGGATTCGCCCTCCGGGCAGACCCGCGACCGGCTGACCGCACTTATCGCCGCCTGCGATCAGGTCAATCTGCTCACCACGGCAGGCAATGCCGAGTTCCGGCGCTCCCGCAGCGGCACGGAAACCGTGCTGGGCGCGGCGAAGCTACGTGCGGCACTGGACGCCGTGCCGGATTCCGAAAACGTTGCGCCCCAGAAAATCGATATTGCCGGGCATGACCGGGTAAAGCATCACATCCTGACGGGTGCCGAGCCGTTTCTCATCCGACTGGGCGTCAGCGATGCAAACGGGCGCGTTCACGATAAGAAACAGCCGAAATTCCGGCAGATAAACCGCTTTTTGGAGCTGATCCGGGATACGGAAGCCGCCCTGCCTGCCACGGGATGCCTGCATATCTGCGATTTGTGCTGCGGGAAAAGCTACCTGTCCTTCGCCGTATACCACTACTTCACAGCCATCCGGCACCGGGAGGTGCACATGGTCGGTGTGGACATGAAGGCGGACGTCATGACCGCCTGCAACGCCGTCGCACGCGATCTCGGCATGGACGGGCTGTCCTTCCTGTGCGCCGATGTCAGCCTGTACGACTCCGGCGAACCGGTGGACATGGTAATCTCGCTCCACGCCTGCGACACGGCAACCGACCTCGTTCTGGGCAAAGCCATAGAATGGCAGGCAAAGGTGGTGCTGTCCACCCCCTGCTGTCACCACGAGCTGAACCGGACGCTCAACTGTCCGGAGCTGGACTTCATAGCGCGGCACTCCCTGCTGCGGCAGAAGCTGTGCGATGCGGCAACCGATGCCCTGCGTCTCGCCCGTCTAGAGGCAGCCGGATACGAGGTGGCGGCGTTGGAGCTGATCGATCCGGAGGAAACGCCCAAGAACATCATGCTCCGCGGCGTGCGGCGGTATGATCCCGACTCGCCGCGCTGCCGGGCGGCAGCGGAAACGCTGAAAAGCGCCACCCGTCTGCTGACCGGGCGGGATGCGGACTGAAGGAGGTTGCCGCCGTGTTCAGAAAACTGTTTGCCCGCCTGACCAAAAGCAAGAACCCCTCCAGCAGCCGCTACCGCCACGATATGGCGCGGCAGATATGCGGGCATCACATCCGCTACATCACCGAAAAGCGGAACGGCATTGAGGAAGTAATCGGGCGTGAGGGAAGCCTGAACATCCGGGACGACTGTCTGATTGTGTCCACGCCATCGGATACCATTCTCCGCTGCCGCATTGACGATATGCAGGCATGGGAGCTTCTGTCGCATGACGGCGTGGTCATCACGGCGCCCGACACGGAGCACGGCGGCGCCGAGCGGACAATCATCGTGTATTACGTATACTATCGATAAGCAGAGGCGGGGCTGTGTGTTCCCTTCCCGCCCCGCGCTGAGGAGGTGGAATTCATGTCAGTCGGTCAGTCCGGCATACTCCGCGCACACACGCTGTTCCGCGAGGGACGCTACGGCGAAGCGGCTGCGCTTTTTTCCGCTGGTGCACGCGAGGGAAATACGAGGGCGATATTCGATTATGCCTACTGCCTGCAATACGGGTACGGCGTCCCGGCAGACCCGGAGCGGGCGTTCAGCCTCTACCGGCATCTCCTGTATGAGGAGGACGGGGATGCGGCGTACAATGCCGCCGCCATGCTGCTCACGGGGCGCGGCGTCCCGTGCGACCCGCGCGCGGGCTACGAGCTGATGCTGACCGCCGCCGGGCAGGACTGCATTGAGGCACAGCTGTACATCGCCATGGTGCGGCTGACCGGATGCGTCGGCGAACCGGATATACCCAGCATCCGGCGCATCCCCTTCCACAAGCCGGATCGGCGCGGGGCGGTTCCCCTGTTGGAGCCGGTCGGCGCCCCCGATGACAGCCTGACGGATCGCCGCTTTGAAATCGTGGATGCCGACGAGGCAGAAGCAATATACTATATGAGAAAGGCGGCGCACAACCGGGGGGACTACGCGGGAAGCGCCGTCGGCGATGCGGAGTTCCTGCTTGCCAAATGCGCCGACGAAGGCTTCGGGCGGGAGATGGACCACGACAAGGCGGCGGAGTTGTACCTCCGCGCCGCGGCGCACGGCAGCTTTGCCGCGCGGGAAAAGGTCAAAACCCTGCCGACGTATCAGATCGAGCAGGCGAAAGCACGCCTGCGCATGAAAACCGCATCCGCCGGTGCGAAGCGGCTCGGCGGGGCGGACAGGGACGGAGACTGACTGCCGCCCCGGTGAAGGGAGGGATTATCCATGCTGCTTGCCATCGACGCAGGCAACTCCAGCATTTCTCTGGGGCTGTTTGCCACGCCGGACATCGCCGCGCCAGACGGGGGTACCTCCACCGGACGCCCCGCGCTGCTCTGGAGTGCCAAAATTGCCGCCGACCCACAGCGCAGTGCCGATGAGTACCGCATGATGTTGGGACTTCTGCTCCGTGACGGCGGCTGTTCGCCCGCCGACGTGGACGCCGTGGCGCTCGGATCCGTGGTGCCCGCCCTGACGCACACGCTCCGGGAGGCAGTCGGCAGGCTCTGCCGCAGGGCGGACGGAACGCCGGTTGTCATCCGCACGGTCAGCGCCGGGACACGCACGGGACTTGTCCTGCAGGTGGACGATCCATCCCAGCTGGGCGCGGACATCGTGACGGGCGCCGCCGCCGCCGTCTGGCTGTACGGTACCCCGGTCGCGGTGCTGGACTTCGGCACGGCAACCGTGCTGACCTGCGTGGACGCCAACCGCACACTGCTTGGCGTATCTATCGCGCCGGGAACGCAGACCTCACTGGACGGTCTGCGCGGCGCGGCGGCGCTCATCCCGCACGTGGAACTGCGTGCGCCGGAGAGCGTATTGGGGCGCAGTACCGCCGACTCGGTGCGTGCCGGGGTTGTATACGGCACGGCGGTGATGGCGGACGGTCTGGTCGAGCGTGCACTGCGTGAGGCGCACCTGCCGCCCGACACGCCGGTGGTTGCCACGGGCGGACTTGCCGGGTTGGTACTTCCCTTCTGCCGCAGGCGGATGCACCGGGAGGACGCACTGACGCTGTACGGACTGTACCGCGTCTTTGCCCTGACCGCCCACCGCGAAGCGCAACGCAGGAAGTAGCGCGCCCCATTTTTTATGGTGACAGCTTCCGACGGCGGCACCTGCCGCTTTGCCGGAGGATGCACATATTTTAACAGGCGCCGTACCCGGACGGGACGGCAGCACGGGGTGAAAGTCCCCGAAGGAGATTTACCCATGGGAAAGAGAACCCAATCACTCAGAATCCGTCAGATGGTACTGCTGGCCATACTGACAGCCGTCATCCTTGTGCTTCAGCTCACCGGCTTCGCCATCAAACTGCCGTTTCTCGGCACCTCCGTCAGCCTTGTGCTGATTCCCATCACGCTGGGTGCCATGATTCTGGGACCTGCCGCCGGTGCCTTCCTTGGCTTCGTGTTCGGTGCCGAGGTGTACATCGTGCTCGGCGTGCTGGGCATGGATACCTTCACCGCCTACCTGTTTCAGCAGAATCCGGTTGTAACGGCGGGCATCTGCCTGATTAAATCCACCCTTGCCGGATTCCTGTCCGGTCTTGTGTTCCGCCTTCTGAACCAGAAAAACCGCGCGGCGGCTACCTTTACCGCCGCAATCGTCACGCCCGTGGTCAATACCGGCATTTTCGTGCTCGGCTGCCTGCTGATTTCCGGCACGCTGAGCGGCTTCATGCAGGCGAACGGAATCGGCGGCTCGGTCGTCTATTTCCTGTTAATCGGCTGTGCCGGCTTCAATTTCCTGTTTGAGGCGGCACTCAATCTGATCCTTGCGCCCGCTCTGGGGCAGCTGTGGCATATGGCTGCGCACCGCTTCGGGACAGCCGGAACAGCCGCCTGAGTCCGGCACATACCGGAAACCCCCGCCCCTTCTTTCTCTCTGCGGGCACCGGGGATTTCCTGCCGCCACCGTTCTTTTATCCGAAAGGAGTTTTACTATGTCCGACGATGCAAAAAAAAACGCCGTCCGGGTCGAATGCCCGCCCGCTCAGGCTGTCCGCCGACTGGCGGGAAAAGCCGTCTCTGCACGCAACGCCGTCCGGGATGAAATCCGGGAGGACGTAAGCGCCGTCCGCCAGCGCGACCCCGCCGCCCGGAGCGACGCGGAAATCCTGCTGCTCTACTCCGGCGTTCATGCCATTCTTGCCTACCGCGTGGCGCATAAGCTGTACCTGTCCGGGCACCCCCTGTCCGCCCGGACTGTCAGCCAGCTGGCGCGGTTTCTGACCGGCATCGAGATACACCCCGCCGCGCAGATCGGGAAAGGCCTTTTTATAGACCACGGCATGGGCGTGGTTATCGGGGAAACAACCGAAATCGGCGACAACTGCACGCTGTATCAGGGTGTGACCTTAGGCGGTACCGGCAAGGACTGCGGCAAGCGCCATCCCACGCTGGGCAACAATGTGCTGGTCGGCTCCGGCGCCAAGGTGCTGGGACCGCTCACCATCGCGGATAACTGCAAAATTGCCGCCGGCGCCGTCGTGCTGACCGATATTCCGGAGAACAGTACGGCAGTCGGCATCCCCGCGCGCATCGTGCGGCGGCACGGGCGGAAGGTGGACGATCTGGATCAGGTACACATCCCCGACCCGGTCGCGCAGGAAATCCGCAAGCTCAAGAAGGAGGTCAACGACCTCAAAAAACAGGTCGCCGCTCTGCACGGCGCCGATGCGGCGGACGGCGGCAGGGATCCGCAGGATAAGTAAAGAACTCTTTGATTTACCCGGCAGGAGAAGCGCACACAGTGCGCTTCTCCTGCCGCTTTCTGTTTTCTGTGCCGCCGCATATCCGCTCACGCGCGTGCCCATACTCCGCATATACATCTGCAACGCAGAGGAGGGAACGCACATGGAGCACACAATCGGACAGAACCGGCACGGCGGGAGCACAGCCGCCGAACAGCTGTCCGAAAAACTGGAAACCATTCAGAAAAGCGCCTCGGTAGTGGCAGGCGGTGACCGGGGGGCGATGGAACTGGGACTGATTGTTCAGGTCGGCGGTCTGGACAGGGCACTCGCCTGCCTGCGCGGCATGATCCGGGAGCAGAACGCCGGAGAAGAGCACGAGCCGCAGGAATCCTCACTGTGCGGCACGGAATGCGGGGGAGAACCCGTCTGATTCCCCCGGTACCGCCGGTTCCGGCGCGGAAGCGGCGGGCGGGGAAAGAAAAACTTCCCGGGGACGGGAACCCCCTTGCATTTTTCCCCATCCTGTGCTATACTGGCGGTATTGATGGCAGAAAAGCGAAAGGAAGTGTCCCCATGAGCACATACACCCCCATTCTGAGCGCCCGGCAGATGCGCCGGTGCGACGAGTACACAATCCGGGAGCAGGGCGTCCCCTCGCACGTTCTGATGGAACGTGCGGCGGCGGCGCTGGTGCGTTGTCTGGATACCCGCCCGGCGCTGTTTCCGGCGGGGCAGGTGCTGGTGCTGTGCGGAGGCGGCAACAACGGCGGGGACGGCTTTGCCGCCGCCCGGCGGCTGGTCACGGGACAGGACTGCACCGCACGCCCCGCCGCCGTGCTGTACATAGGGCGTCTGAATGCGGACGGCACACCGGACACCGCCCGCATGAGCGGGGAGTGCGCCCGGCAGTACGCGCTGGCAACGGAGGCTGGCGTGCTGGTCTGTCGGCCCGACGCTCTGAACCGACTGCTTCCGATCAGCGCCGCCGCCGTGGACGCGGTGTTCGGTATCGGGCTGGATCGCCCGGTGGAGGGGACTGCAGCCGACATATTCCGGGCAGTCAACGACGCCGGAATACCCGTGTTGGCGGCGGATATTCCGTCCGGCGTCATGGCGGACACGGGGTGCGTGCCCGGGGCGGCACTCCGGGCGGCGGCAACCGTGACCATGCAGGCACTCAAACCGGGGCTTTTGCTGTACCCCGGTGCCGACCTGTGCGGAGAGATACTGGTCGCCGACCTCGGCATCGCCACGGCACAGCAGGGGGCGCCGTGGGCGTGCCTCGCAGACGATGCACTTCTGCGCACCGTCCTACCGCCCCGGGCACGCCGCACCAACAAGGGCAGCTACGGCAGGCTGGCGCTGGTCTGCGGCTCGGCGGGCATGGCGGGCGCGGCACTGCTGGCGGCGTCGGCGGCACTGCGCAGCGGTGTCGGGCTGGCGCATATCGTGACGCCGGAGGATAACCGCGTTATTCTGCAATCCGCCCTGCCGGAGGCGATTCTGACGCCGTACAGCGCGGTTCCGCCTGCCCTGCCGCACGCCGACGGGTATATCGCGGGCTGCGGGCTGGGCACATCCGAATGCGCATACCGGGCATTGGAGTGCGTCCTGCACGCGCCGGAATTCTCCGCACCTGTTCCCTGCCCCGCCGTGCTGGACGCGGACGCGCTCAATCTGCTTGCCGCGAATCCGGTGCTGTGGGACACGCCGATGCTCCGCAATCCGGGTCGCGCCGTCGTGCTGACCCCGCACCCGGGGGAGATGGCGCGGCTGACCGGACTGCCGGTTTCCGCCGTGCTCGCGGATCTGCCGGGCGTCGCGGCTGATTTTGCCAGCCGGCGCGGCGTGACGGTCGTCCTCAAGGATGCGCACACGGTAATCGCCGCGCCGGACGGGTCGCGGTTGCTCTCGGTCGCGGGCAACGCCGGCATGGCGCGGGGCGGCTCCGGCGACCTGCTGGCGGGCGTCATCGGTTCCCTGCTGGTGCAGGCGCGTGACCGCCTGCGGGACGGGTCGCTGTCTGTCGCCGCTGTCGCCGCCGCCGGCGTGTACCTGCACGGAACTGCCGGCGACCGGTGCGCGGCTGTGCAGGGCGAGTACGGGATGCTTCCCTCGGACATCCTGTCTGCGCTCCCGGACGTGACGCGCGGGCTGTCGGACAGCCGGACGGTAATCAGAAATATATAACAGTCAGCAGAAGCCAAAATCAAAAACACCGTGCTGTCCCGCACGGTGTTTTTTTCAGGCAAGAGCGACGGAATACGCGCCCCCGGCTCACAGCACAATCCACAGCCCCAGTAAGGCTGCCGCCAACGCCGGAATTGCCACGGCGGCGCCGTAGCGGACAAAGGAGCCGAAGGAAAACGGCACGCCGTGGTCGCGCAGCTGACCCGTCCACATGATGCCTGCCAGCGCTCCCATAGGCGTGAAGAAGGCGCCCAGATTGGAGCCGACCACCGACGCATACAAAGCGGCGGTCACGTTGTCGGTTCCGGCGGGCAGCGCCGAGATGACCGAGCGGTACAGCACGCTCATCGGAATATTGTTGACCAGATTCGCCGCGAGGAACGAGGAGCCGCCGAAACTCAGGAGCGTGCCCGCCACCGTGCGCGGAGAAGTCAGAACATCGCCCCATGCCGCCGTCACACCGTGCTTTTCCAGTGCCAGAACCAGCACGAACATGGACAGTACAAAGGGGGCAAGATCCCACGGCGCACGCCGGAAGCAGCGTCCGATGAGATACGGTGCCCGGTGGCGGAAGAAGCTGATACCCATGGTAAACAGCACGAGACTGCCAAAGAAACAGCAGGTAATCAGCCACATGGGCAGATTCAGGAAGGACGAAACCGACAAAAGGAGAATGCACCCGCCCAGATGGCACAGTCCGATGATTTCCGTCGGGCGGTCTATGCGTGGGAGCGCCTCCTCCCGCGCGTTCAGCGGGGCATTCAGCCGCCGCCGGAACAGCAGGTACAGAACGCCGCAGGACAGGGTACCCGCCAGCACCGTCGGCAGGAGCATCCGCAGGATGTACTGCCCGAAGGATGCACCCGCGCCACTCATCAGGTAGATGTTGGTCGGGTTCCCGATAATCAGCGCCATGCTCCACGTGTTGGCGGCGACGAACTCCGAAACCAGATACGGAACCGGGTCGATTTGCGCGCTGGCGGCAAAATGGCAGATAAAGGGCGTGAAGGTCAGCACAATGATGTCGTTGGAGGTAAACACGGTCAGCACCGACACCAGCGCATACAGCAGGAAGAACAGCATCCGCTGACTGCCGCCGGCACGCCGCAGGATGCGGACTGCCAGCAGGCGGAAAAAGCCCAGCTCATCAAGGTATACCGACATCATGGTCATGGAAAAGAACAGGAGCAGTATTTTGACGGGGTTTACCTCCCCCGCGCCGGTCAGTCCCCCGGCAACCTCGGCGGGGGTTATCTGTCCGGTCAGCACCATGCACAGTGCGCCTGCCAACGGCGCCGCCCAGAAAATGCTTATCTGTCTGCCCCGCACGGACACCGCCGGCTTGCAGAACACCAAAAAGAGCAGTCCGCCGCAGCTCAGCAGGAAAATAATCAGAACAGCCACCGCACACTCACTCCTTCACCGCGCCCTTCGGACGGCGGGCACGGCAGGCAAGCAGTCCGAGAAACAGCAGTGCCGGAAACACCATCGCCGGGAGCAGTCCCGACCGGACGGTATCCCCCGCCATTCTGCCCACCAGCCACGGTCCGGCAGTACAGCCGAAGTCGCCCGCCAACGCCAGCAAGGCGAACATAGCGGTTCCGCCCCCGGGGCACGCCCGCACGGACAGGCTGAAGGTGCCGGGCCACATAATGCCCACCGACAGCCCGCACAGTCCGCATCCTGCCAGTGCCGCCAGCGGCGAGGGGGACAGGGCGGCAAGCAGGTAGCTGCCTATGCAGGTAATACAGCAGACCAGCATCATCCGGCGCATATCGTGCTTATGCGACAGCCGGGCGGACACGACACGCGCCGTGCCCATGAGCAGGGCGAACATGCAGGGTCCTGCCAGATCGGAAAGCGTCTTGCGCGCGGTCGCGCTGAGCGAGCCGAACACGCTCAGTCCCTGCTCGGCAAAGGCAGACGACCACTGGCTCATTGCCTGTTCGCTTGCGCCCGCGCACAGCATCAGCACCACGAACAGCCAGAAGGCGGGACGGCAGAGCAGCTGCCGGATGGTCAGCGGTGCGGCATCCTCCGCCTCATCCAGCCGCCGCAGGGGAACCAGCGAGAAGTACACGGCGTTGAGCAGCGGGAGTGCCGCCCACGCAAACGCCATGTAGCGCCAGTTTTCAATTCCGAACAGGGCGAAGTAGGCGGTCGATACAAGGATGACGAACATATGCCCCCAGCAGTAGAAGGAATGCAGCAGGCTCATCGCCGCGTCCTTATGGTCGGTCGGGCACGCCTCCACGATGGGGCTGATCAGCACCTCTGTCAGACCGCCGCCGATGGCGTACAGCATGATGGACAGCAGAATCCCGACGAAGGGATCGGGCAGGCAGAATGGCAGGATGCCGAGACATATCAGTCCCGCGCCCGCCAGAATATGCGCCGCGACGATGCAGGGACGGTAGCCGATGCGATCCACGAACCGGGCGCCCGCCAGATCCACCAGCAGCTGGATGCCGAAATTGACGGACACCAGCGTTGCCAGACGGGACAGGGAAATCCCCCATGTGCTCTGGAACGTGAGCAGCAGAAGGGGGACATAATTGTTCACGACAGCCTGGGTGACATAGCCCAGATAGCTGGCATACAGTGTATGCCGGTAGGAAGTACGGATACTCATGATGCAGAATCCTTTCGGTCACAAAACAGGATATGAATTTTCAAAAGACACCGCATTATAGCACAGGCAGGCGGTGTTGTCAAGCGGGGTTTTGCGCCTTTTCCGCAATATAGGCAGGATTGCTTTCTTTACTGCCGGTTCGCCCTGCCTCACATACAGTTTCTTCCCCATCTCCAACCCGCACTCGCGCCGAAAAAAAGGGGGAAACTAAGACATCTTATGCATGGGACTGCCGCGCTGCCCTGCGGCAATCAAAACAGCCGAAATCGCAAAAAAAATTTTCGGGTTTTCTATTTACTTTTTACGAAACATCTGCTATAATAGGAATAACAGAAATTTTTTACAAGAAAGGAACCACACCATGAAACACCGTCCACCGCGCCTGATTGCTGCCATCCTCATCTGCCTGATGCTGCTCGGCTCCGCTACTGCCTTTGCCGGATGCGCAAACGACAACGAAACGCCTACGGGACCCGCTACCACGCAGAGCGGCACAACCGATGAATCCAGCACCGAGTACGTGCCCGACATTGCCAAGAATAATTATGACACCACCTTCAACGTCGCCTGCGTCGGATTCGATAAAGA
The DNA here is from genome assembly GCA_963643175.1 of bacterium. GTDB lineage: Bacteria > Bacillota > Clostridia > Oscillospirales > CAG-272 > CAMEON01. Next base: position 39,025 of record CAVIJF010000010.1, on the reverse strand, counting down.
CATCCTGATTCTTGAAGAAGAAAATAAGCGGGACGGCAATGCTCTTGACGAAGCCGTGTACGAGCGCGGCGTGCTCGTCAAGGAGCAGTTGGGCGTGGAGTGTCAGTTCGCCGAGGCCGGCGAATGGCGGGAATACTCCAACAAGATTGCCAGCACGGTCCAAACCGGCGACGACACCTATCAGCTGGTGCTGACGCACGTCTATCAGGGCGTTACCGACCTGATTACGAGCAATGCCCTGATGAGCTTCGACGAGCTGCCTGCCTTCAATCTGGACGCGCCCTACTGGAGCAGCAACCTGATGGAGGAGTTGAAAATCGAGGACAAGTACCTGCTGGGTTACGGCGACTTCTGCCTCTCCAGCACGCACTGCGTGGTTTTCAATAAGGACACACTGCAGAACTTCCGTCTGGAGGACCCCTACGCGCTGGTCAACAATAAAAAGTGGACTGTGGATAAGCTGTTCGAGATGGCGTCCACCGTATCGCAGGAAAACGGCGACGGCAAGTGGACGACAGACGACTACTACGGCATTTCCGGCTGGGGTTGGGTACCGCTCATCACCTTCGTCACGTCCTGCGGCATGAAAATCGTGGACAAGGACGCGGAAACCGGAAACTACTACATCGCCTACGAGGACAACTCCGAGAAGATGCTCTCGCTCATCGACAAAATAACCACCATGTACAAGGCGAACTATTCCTATATGTGGCCCTCCACGAACTATACCGCGCTGGATTTTGCCGGAGGTCATTCGCTGTTCCAGCTGTATGCCACAACCGGACTTATCAATCTCGCCACCGAGAAGATACGCTTCGGCGTGCTGCCTTACCCCAAGTGGGACGAGGCGCAGGAGAATTACCGCTCGCTCAACTGGAACGGTCTGATGTGCGTTCCCGCCAGCGTTGCCAGCCACGGGAACCCCGACATGGTAGGCGAGGTGCTGGAACTGCTGGGCTACTATACCGGCAACGTCAAGACGGCATACTACGAGCTTCAGCTGGGTGCCAAGGTTTCCGAGGCGCAGGAGGATGCGGATATGCTGGATATTATCTGGGATTCGCTGGTCAGCGACATCGGGCTGGTCTGCTGCAACAGCAGCGGGAACATGGACCGCTTGGTGTACATGATTCCTATGATGTGCGAGAACAATACCACCAACTTCGCCTCGTACATGAGAAGCAACAAACGCGGGGCGCAGAAGGGACTGGACAAGGTGTTCGGTCAGTAAACAGCTGTCCCGAACGCATTGCCGTTTCAGATCAGCGGACATCCCCTTCCGGGGATGTCCGCTGATCTCTTGTGTATGCCGTGTCAGTCCCGAACCCCACGCAGTTCCGTTACCCTTGGTCGCCGTCCTGCACGCAGCCGTCTTCCAACCGATGCAGCAGGGCGGAGGAAACCGCGCCGGATCCGTTCACCACATTGCTGGCAAAGGTAATACTCCCGCGTCCCGCACGGTCAGGATACACGCCAACGCGCCCTCACCCATGCGGTTTCTGTTCGGCATGATTCAGTCCTCCTCCGGTCGTATATTCTCCAGCACCTCCAACAGCGCCTCCGCAAACAGGCGGTGCATGGGGCGGGTCGGATGGTTGATGTAGTTGGCAAGGCAGGCAGTGGTGTCCTCCCCCGCCGCCGCAAGCAATTTCCAGCGGCGGTAGGCGTCCGCTACCGGAATGCCCCGTCCGGTGGCAAGCGCCCGCGCCGCCTCCACGTAGGCATCCATGCGTCCGCTGTTCTGATAGTCGGCGGTCACGGCGGCGTACTCCCGGTAGAGAGGCACCGTGTCCGGATGAACATAGGTATTCAGCATATTCGGCGTCAGCAGGATTGTCGGAATCCCCGCCGCCGCCAGACGGTCAAACACCTCGCCCAGCGAGGCGCGGTACACCTCCAGCGGGTCGTTGACGTCATTGAGCGCGAAATTGACCACGCACAGGTCGGGACGGTGGGCAATCACGTCCCGGTCAATGCGCGACAGGGAACACCGGGCACTGTCGCCCGCCACACCCGCGTTGAGAATACTCACCGGAAGCCAGTTGTTGACCCGACGCAGCGCCCGCGCCAGCACGGCGTGATACACAGCGTCGAAATCGAAAGTACAGTTTGCCCCGGAGCACGGCAGGCACTCAAACGCGCCGTGCGTCACGCTGTCGCCGAAAAACGCCACCAGCGGCGCATCGGTCGCGGGGTAGCTTGCCTCCTTGAGGTATTGAATCAGATGCAGTCCGTTCATATCAGAAATCCTCCATGCTTTTGGGACAGGAACACGCCTCCGTGCTGTGCCGGGCAGTGCACATTTCGGCTGACAGCAGGCGGAAAACGATGTACTGCCGGATAAATCAGCGGTTCCTTTACTTCAGTTCCACCACCGTTACGCCTCCGTCACCCTCGCCGTAGCGCCCGATGCGGAAGGACGCAATGCGTCGGTCGCCCTTGAGATATCGCCAGATAGCCGAGCGCAGTGCACCGGTTCCCTTTCCGTGAATCAGGCGGACGCTTTCACAGCCGTTCATGACCGCCTCGTCCAGATACTGATCCACGGCAAGGCACGCCTCGGCGCCCATCATGCCGCGCAGGTCGATTTCGTTCCGGAAGCTGCCGGTACGCTCCACCGTAACCGTGGATTTGGGCTGTTTTTCCTTTTTCTTCGCGTCTGCATCGGTCAGCAGGCGCAGGTCGGCAACCCGTGCCCGGACGCGCAGAACCCCCGACTGAAACGTCACCATGCCGTTCTTCGGCTCATCGGTCAGCTCGCCCTCCTTGTTGACCGTCACCAGCCGGACGCGGTCGCCCCTGTGAAGCGGTCGCGGCAGGACATAGTTTTCGTCCTCCTCGACCGGCTCCTCTACCGGGTCAAAGGTGTCCCCCGTGGCGCGCAGGTGATCCCTCACCGCCCGGCGTGCCGCCTCCAGTTCCTCCGCCGCCTTGGCGGATTCCTGTGCCCGGCGCATTTTCTCCATCTGCTCGTATAGGAAATCGCAGGACGCCTTCGCCGATGCAACCATGGCGGCGGCACGCTTGCGTGCCTTCTCCGCCTCCTGCTCGGCGGCGGCGGTCTTTTTGCGTATCTCCGCCTCGGCATCCGCTTTGAAGCGCTCGAACTCCTCGCGCAGACGCTTTGCCTCCTCGCGTTCCTTTTCCATCTGCACGCGGCTGGTCTCCAGCTTCTCAATGACGTTCTCAAAGCTCTTGTTCTCGGTGCTGACCAGCATCTGCGCCCGGCGGATGATGTCCGGCGACAGCCCCAGCTTTTCGGAAATGGCAAACGCATTGGATTTGCCCGGCGCACCAATAATCAGCCGGTAGGTCGGCTTGAGCGTCTCCACGTCAAACTCACAGCAGGCGTTGCACACGCCGGGCGTATCCAGCGCGTACGCCTTCAGTTCGGCGTAATGCGTCGTGGCGACGCACGCGGCGCCCGCCTGCCGCACCGCCTCAATGACGGACACAGCCAGCGCCGCCCCCTCAACCGGGTCGGTGCCGCCGCCCAACTCGTCAAACAGCACCAGCGACCCCGGTCCGATTTCCTTCATGATGGACACAATATTGACCATGTGCGAGGAGAAGGTGGACAGCGACTGCTCTATGCTCTGCTCATCTCCCAGATCCACCTGAATGTCGTCATACAGGCAGATGTGGGACGATTCGTCACACGGGATATGCAGCCCCGCCTGCGTCATCAGGGCAAACAGTCCCAATGTCTTGAGCGACACCGTTTTACCGCCTGTGTTGGGACCCGTGATGACCAGCGTGTCAAACTCCTGCCCCAGCGACAGATGGATGGGTACGACCTTCTGCTTATCAATCAGCGGATGGCGTGCCTGTACCAGTTCAACCTCCCGCCCCTCGGACAGGTGTGGCGCCACGCCCTTCATGCGCGTGGACAGTTCCCCGCAGGCAAAAGCAAACGCCAACTCGTTTATGTTCCGGTAATTCAGCCAGATTGCGTCCGCCGCGTCGCCGACCAGCGCCGACAGCTCGGCGAGAATCCGCTCCACCTCGCGTTCCTCACGCGTCTGGAGCAGGCGTATCTCGTTGTTGGCATCCACCACCGCCATCGGCTCCACAAATATGGTCGCGCCGGTGGAGGAAGTATCGTGAATCAGCCCCTTGACCTCGTTCTTGCACTCCGCTTTGACCGGAATGACGTACCGCCCTCCGCGCATGGTTACGATATTCTCCTGAAGATACCGGGCGTTGCCGGAAATCATCTTCTGCAGCACCTCCCGGATGCGGGCGTTCTCGTTGCGTATCTTGCGGCGAATGTCCGCTAACGTGGGCGATGCCTCATCCGCCATCATATCCTCGGAGAGAACGGCGCGCGTGATGCGCTCCTCCAGCCGCCGGTCGGGCAGCAGGCGTGCGAAAACCTCATCCAGCACGGTATCGAACGGGTGATTTCCTGTGCTGTAATCGGTCAGCGTCCGCGCCGTGCGCAGGACACACGCAACATCCAGCAGGTCACGCATGGACAGCACCGCACCCTTCTCCGCCCGCTCACAGGCGGAGGATATCTCCCGGATGTTGCCGAAGGACGGTGCCCCCTTGGCATCCGCCAGCCGGCGGGCATCGGTCGTGCGATCCAGCCGGCGGCGAACCGTCACGCGGTCCGCCGAGGGGTGCAGATTCTGCGCCATGGTGCGTGCGCCCTCGGTTTCGGCGCAGTCTGCCAGCATGGCACATACTTTGTCAAATTCCAGCGTCCGTATCGTCTTTTCGGAAAAACTCACTTTTTTGCCTTCTCCTTTCGCTTGTAACGCAGACTGCTTACAACCCGCTCCCCGATGCATAGCAGCATCCGCGCATTCAGGGCAAGCAGGGCAACAAATGCGGCGGTTGCCAATCCCCAGCCCCACACGGGCGTCATATACCCCTCCCCGGCGGCGGTCATAAAGATCGCCTGCGCACTCAGGAGCAGGATGTTCAGCGTCAGGCGCACGCGCCCCTGCCGGAAGCGGATCAGCCGCCGCGTCGTGACCATGCGCAGAATCAGCACGCAGAGATAACTCAGCACCGTAGCAACCGACGCGCCCATGGCGCCGAAATCGGGAATCAGCAGGGCATTGAGCAGCAGGTTCAGAAGTGCGCCGCTCAGCGCCGAGCCCATCGACCACCCGGTTTTCCGGACAGTAAAGTACACCGAATCCAAAAATGTATCCAGTCCCGCCAGCACGGTGGCGACCGTCAGCACCGGGATATACATCCACGCCGCGCTGTAGCCGTCGGCGTACAGAAAGCTTGCAAGCAGGCGCGAGGTCAGAATCAGACAGCCGCCTCCCGCAAACGCCACAGCCGTATACCCCTGCCACGAGCGGGTGTAGTGCCGTTCCCAGACGGCGGGATCGTCGTCCTCGGCACTGATGGAGCCTTTCCACGCAACCGAAAAAATGCTGACGGCGTAAGTCAGGATAGTGGGAAGCTTGTAGGCAGCGGCGTACAGCCCGTTCTCCGCCGCCGAGCGCATGGAATAAATCATATAGCGGTCGGACACGCTGGTGACCCACCAGCACAGCGTTGCCGGCACCAGCGGAAGGCAGAAATGCAGCATGGGCTTGGCTGTCTCCCGGATCTCCCGCCACGACATCCTCCGCACCGAGCGCCACAGGCGGGTGCGCAGAATCAGATACAGCGTGGTCAGCCCGTCCGCGACGAAGGTGGACATGACATAACCGGTAACGCCCAGCTTCAGCGCCGGGAGAAACAGGATATTCAGCACTATGATAAGCACGGTGTTTAGGACGCCCTGCCCGGCAAACAGTTCCACCCGTCCGATGGCGTACAGGTACTGCGACACAACGGCGTGCAGGTTGGAAAGCAGAACGTACAGCACAATCAGCCACGCCGTGTCGGTAAACAGCGGGATGCAGAGCAGCAGCGGCGACAGGCACAGGAATACCAGACTCCCGGCGCCCAGTACGGCAAGTCCCGTTGTCAGGTACGCTTCCTTATCGTTGCTCCTGTTGGAGGCGTTGCGGAAAATACCCTCGCTCACGCCCAGCGACGCCAGCGGAATCAGCAGGTTCGCCATGTCCACGATTAAATCGGCAGTGCTGTACTCTGCGGGCGACAGGCAGGCAGTGTACAGACGCACCATGCAAAACACCAGCAGTTTGGAAACAAGACGCCCTGCCGTCAGACACACGGTGCGCTTCGCAACGTCCTGCCGGAAGGAAGAATCCAGCGTATTCTGCTTCACGGTATCACCGCCTTTCCGGTCGATTCTCGGGAAACACCAGCTCATCCGGCGGCGCATCCCCATGTCACGGGCGGCATATTCCCGCACGTGTAGAAACAGGGAAGCCCGGTCGGATACACAGGCTTCCCCGGCAGGAGACGGTCGGCTCAGCGATCGCAGTTCTCCCAGTTGTGGTATACATCCAGAACGTCGTCGTCCTCATCCAGCTTGTCCAGCAGGAGTCCCATGAACTTCTGATCCTCCTCGCCGTCGATGTTGACGTAGGTGGACGGGAGCTTTGTCACCTCAGCGGAGGTGATATTGTAGCCCAGTGCCTTGAGTGAATCGGCAACGGCGTACACGTCGTCCGGCTCGGTCGTGATTTCAAACACGCCTTCGTCGGCGGAGAAATCCTCCGCGCCCGCCTCCAGCGCCTGCTCCATGAGCTTGTCCTCGTCGTAATCCCCGTCCTCATCCGTGATGACAATCATGCCCTTGTTGGAAAACAGGTAGCCGACACAGCCGGTCTGCCCCATGTTGCCGTGGAACTTGGCAAAATAAGCGCGGACGTTGCCGGCGGTGCGGTTGCGGTTGTCCGTGGTAGCGGTCACAATGACGGCGACACCGGCGGGACCGTACCCCTCGTAGGTGACTTCCTCAAAGTTCTCACCCTGTGCGCCCTGCGCCTTCTTGATGGTGCGCTCGATGTTGTCGTTCGGGACGTTGTTCGCCTTCGCCTTCTGAATCAGGTCGCGCAGCTTGGAGTTGGAAGCCGGGTCGGCTCCGCCCTCCCGCACGGCGATGGTCAGTTCCTTGCCGATTTTAGTAAAAATCTTGGCGCGGGCGGAATCGGTCTTTTCCTTCTTGTGCTTGATATTCGCCCATTTGCTGTGTCCGGACATAGTATATACCTCTCAGTTCAATTTTATTTTTCGGTGGGATATTTTCCGCATATCCCGTCTGCGGGGACTTTACCCGTCAGATTTTTTCCGTCTTGCGCAGGCAGATAAGCCCGAACGCACGCCCCAGCACATACTTGGTTGCCTGCGTCAGGGCAAGCCGCGTCCCGCGCACCGCCGCATCCTCGGCAGTTGCAATGGCGCAATCGTGATAGAAACGGTTGAAGGCGGTCGCCACATCCAGAATGTAGCGCGTGATGTAGGACGGCTCGTAGTCGCGGAGCGCCATGCGCACCCGCTCCTCAAACTCGGACAGCGTGACGCACAGCACCTTTTCCAGCGGGTCGGTCAGCGTCAGACTGACCGGCGCAGGCGTCTCCTCGGTCACACCCGCCTTCTCCAGAATGGAGCAGGCGCGGGCATAGGTGTACTGCACGTAGGGTCCGGTGTTGCCGTCAAACGACAGCGCCTCCTCCATGCTGAAGTTGATGTCCTTGATGCGGTTGTTGGACAGGTAGTAGAACACGATGGCGCCCACGCCCACCGCCTCGGCAACGTCCGTGCGCCCCTTGAGCGCCGGATTCTTGACCTCCATAATCTCGGTCACTTTCTCAATCGCCGCGCCGAACAGGTCGCGCAGCAGCACGACGTTGCCCGTCCGGGTCGCCAGCTTGGCACCGTTGACCGACACCGTGCCGTAGGGCACGTGCACCAGCTCATCGTACCAGTCGTAGCCCATCAGCTCGACGACCTTGAACCACTGCCGGAAATGCAGAATCTGCTGGGCAGAGGTCACATAGATGCACTTGTCAAAGTGATACGCCTGCTTGCGGTACACCGCCGCCGCGATGTCGCGGGTGGGGTACAGCGTGGAACCGTCCCGCTTGAGAATCAGGCAGGGGGGCATATCGTAGGCGGACAGATCCACAATGGATGCGCCGTCGTCCAGCTTCAGCAGTCCCATGTCGCGCAGCTTCTGCACCTGTGCCGGCATTTTGTCGGTATAGAAGGACTCGCCCTTATAGCTGTCAAAGGTGATGTCCAGCTGGCGGTAGGTTTTCTGATACTCCTCCAGACTGATCTGCACGAACCACTTCCAGAGCGCGATGTTGTCCGGGTCTCCCGTTTCCATCTTGTGGAACTCAACGCGCGCCTGCTCCGCCAGCGACGGGTCGGGCGCAATGCCCTCCGCCTCGTTGCCGCTGATGGCGTTGTTGATACGGACATACAGGCTGACCAGCTCGTCAATGCCGCCTGCCTCTACTGCCTCTTTGGAACCCCACATCCGGTACGCCAGAATCAGCTTGCCGAACTGCGTTCCCCAGTCGCCCAGATAGTTGATGCCGATGCAGGTGTACCCCGCAAACTCATGCAGCTTCTTGAGCGAGTGCCCGATGACAGTCGTGCCCAGATGTCCGATATGGAAGGGCTTGGCGACATTCGGGGAGGAGTAATCCAGCACGACTACCCTGCCCTGCCCGATATCGGGTGCGCCGTAATTTTCTTTCTCGTCCAGAATGCGGGGAACCAGCGTGCTCAGCAGGTACGCACCGGAGAGATATATATTGAGGTACCCGTTGACGGCTTCTGCCCGTTCCACGCAGTCACCGCCGATACAGGGGGCTAGGGCGTTGGCAATCTGCACCGGGGAGCGGCGCAGGGTACGGGACAGTTTGAAGCACGGCAGGGCAATATCGCCCATGGCGGGGTCGGGGGGGTACTCAAGCAGGTTGAGAATATCGGTCTCGGTCAGTGCCGCGGCACCCTCCGGGGAAACCGTTTTCACGCCGCCGAGAATCTCTCCTGCCAGCATTTGCTTGATCTGAAGCATCATACTGTGGATTCCTTTCTGCATTATGTCATAACCGGTTTATTATAGCACGGTCTGTTTTTGATTGCAAGTGTTTTTTGTAAATTGCGCCGGGGGAAGGTGCCGTTTTTTTGCGATGCCGGCTTGTCATACGGTCTCCGGCACGAAGCCGGTCTGGAAAACTTCTTTCAGGAAGTTTTCCCCGACGTCACCCCGCATCCGCCGTAACTGCCAGAGCCTTGCCGTCCACAAAGCGCATGAGGGCATCGCGGTCAAGGAGGAGCTGGGCGCCGCGCATACCGGCGCTGACGGCGATTCTGTCCAGAGAGAGGGCGGACGCGTCAAAGAAGGTGGGAAACTTTTTCTTCATGCCGATGGGGGAACAGCCGCCGCGGATGTAGCCGGTCAGGGAGAGAAGATCCTTGACGTGAACCATCTCGATTTTCTTGTTCCCGGTCAGGGAGGCGGCGGCGCGCAGGTCGATTTCCCGGGCGACGGGGATACAAAAAACCAGATAGCCGGTCTTGTCCCCGTGGGCAACCAGCGTTTTGAAAATCATTTCGGGCGGATAGGAAAGTTGCGCGGCGATGTGAACGCCGGACAGGTCGTTTTCGTCCACCTCATAGGTCAGCACATCATAGGGAATCTTTGCCGCGTCCAGCATGCGCATGGCGTTGGTGCGCGGCAACGCGGAACCGTGTGCGGATTTTGACATGGCAGTATACCTCATTCTATGTTACGGAGCGCCGTCAGAGGCGTTCCCCTTCGGCTATCAGTTCGCGGGCGGCGGCGCGCTGGGAATCGGTCAGGTCAAGCCCACCCAGAATGCGCGCTATCTCGTCCACACGCTCCTCGGATTCCAGACGGCGCACCGATGTCTCAGCCCTGCCGTCCACTTCGCGCTTTTCAATGCGGTACTGCGCGTCTGCCAGCGACGCAATCTGCGCCGAATGCGTCACGCAGATGACCTGCCCGCACCGGGCGATGCGCCGCAGTTTAATGCCGACCTTCCGCGCCGTGCGCCCGGATATTCCGGTGTCAATCTCATCGTAAATCGACACGCCGACCCCGTACTTTTCGTTCAGCACGCTCCGCAGTGCCAGCATGATGCGGGACAGCTCACCGCCCGACGCAATGCGGATCATGGGCTGAACCGGCTCGCCCGGATTGGTAGCGATGCAGAACTCCGCATCGTCCGCCCCGTCCGCGCCCGGCTTATCCAGCCGCCGCAGGGACACCTCAAAGCGCACGCGCGGCATATCCAGAAACGCCAGCGATTCCGCGACCTGTTCCGCCAACTCCTGCGCCGCCGCCGTCCGTGCCTGCGTCAGCGCGGCGGACAAACCGTCCAGCTGTTCCCGCAGGCGCTTCTCCTGCTCCTCGCAGGCGGCGATGCGATCGTCCGCCGTGTCCAGCCCCGCAAGACGTTCCGCCGCCTCGGCACGGAAGGCAAGAATCGCATCCACCCCCGCGCCGTACTTGCGCCCCAGCCGCTGGATGGTATCCAGCCGCCCCTCAAGGCGGTCAAGTTCGGCGGTCGCGTCCACCGTATCGACATCCGTCAGGGCACGCACCCGGTCGGCAATGTCCTCCGCCTCCAGACGGAGCGACTCCGCCCGCGCCGCCAGCTCCTCCGCCTCCGGCAGAATGCCGGACAGCGCCGCCAGTGCCGCCGACGCCCGATCCAAAAGCCCTGCCGCCGTTGCCTTCTCGCCGTCCCGCAGTGCGCGGGACGCCAGACGAAGCTGCCGGTCTATCTTCTCCTGATGCTGAAGCCGGTCGCGCCGGGCGGTTAGCCTGTCCTCTTCGCCCGGCTTGAGGTGCGCGGCGTCGATGTCGGCTATCTGGTACTCCAGCATCTCGCGCAGACGCAGGCGCTGCCCCACGTCCTGCCGCAGTCCGGACAGCTGCCCGGACACCTGCCGCCACGCAGCGTACACCGACCGATACTCCGCCAATGCGGCGCCGTCCCCGGCATAGGCATCCAGCAGCGACAGGTGCGCCGCCTTCTGCATCAGCTTTTGATTGTCGCTCTGCCCGTGGATATTGACCAGCAGGGCGCCGACCTCGCGGAGCAGGCTCTGCGTCACGGCACGCCCCCCGATACGCGCAACCGACTTGCCGTCCCGGCTGAGCGTGCGCTGGAGCAGAATCCCGTCCTCGTCCTCCGGCAGTTCCACGCCAAGCTCCGCCAGTGCCGCCCGTGTCGGCTCGTCCAGCCCGTCGAACAGCGCGGAAATCATGGCGCGATCCTCACCCGCGCGGATAAGGTCGCGGCTGACCCGCCCGCCGGTCAGGGCATTGAGGCTGTCAATCAGCAGGGATTTTCCGGCGCCGGTTTCACCCGTCAGGACACACAGCCCCTCGGAAAAGTCGATGTCCGCCTGCCGGATGACCGCCACATTCCCGATATGGAGCGAGCGGAGCATATCATTTTCCCCCTTCCCGCGGGTTCTTGGTGCGGTGGCGGATCATATCCTTTATCTGATCGCTGATCTGCGCAGCGCCCTCGCCGTCGCGGGCGACAATGAGAATGGTGTCATCCCCCGCCACACAGCCCAGCAGGGACGGATGGTGCAGGTGATCCACCTCGGCGGCAATGGCGTTCGCCATGCCGGGGAAGGTGTGCAGGACAACCAGATTCCCGGCGTATTCCGCCCGGACAATGGTCTCCGCCAGCGCACTGCTGATGTGCAGGGCGGTCTGACTGGAGGCGTCCTCCTGCGGCAGGACATAGCGGTAACTGCCGTGCCCGGTCATGATTTTGACCAGCTTCAGCTCCCGGATGTCGCGGGAAATGGTTGCCTGCGTGACGTCAAAGCCCTCCCGGCGGAGGTATTCAATCAGTTCATCCTGCGTTTCAATCTCGTGCCCGGTAATAATCTCGATTACCTTTTCCAGACGGTTCTTTTTCATGTAGCTTGTTTCCTTTCGGCATTCACTGCCATTGTTTTTGGAATCAGAGGTCATCTGCACCGCACTCTGCTTACGAATAGTCCGCCATCTTTGCCCGCAGGCGGTCATAGAAGCCGTAGTTGCGCAAACGAACCAGCCGGGTCTTCAGCGGGGAGCGGACAATGCGCACAACCTCCCCGCGGTACAGCTCGCAGTTGGTGCGCCCGTCCACGGTCAGGTACAGCATTTTCTCACGCTGACAGATGTTTTTAATCTCCAGCGTCGCGTCATCCGGGAAAATCAGCGGACGCGCCGCCAGTGAATGCGGGCAGATGGGCGTCACGCAGAAGCAGGACACGCGCGGGTCGGCGACAGGTCCGCCTGCCGACATGGAGTAGGCAGTGGAGCCGGTCGGCGTCGCCACAATCAGACCGTCCGCCCGGTAGCCTGTCACCAGCCGCCCGTTCTCGTACAGTTCAATATCAATGATGCGGGCGATGGAGCCGTTGGTTATAACCGCGTCGTTCAGTCCGTACATGGAAGCGCGCACCTCGCGGTCGGCGGTCAGAATTTCCACGCCCAGCATGGAGCGCGTTTCGGTATGCCACATCGGGTTTCCGGCGCTGTCTGTCGAAAACAGGCGGGACAGCAGATCCAACTCGCCCATTTCCAATTCTGCCATATAGCCGACGCGCCCCAGATTGATACCCAGCACCGGCACGCCGCGCGGCGCCGCCCGGCGTGCCGCCTCTAAAATACTGCCGTCTCCGCCCAGCACCACCACAGTATCCGCGCGGGCGTACAGCTCATCCATAGGCAGGAAGGTGAACTGCATCCGCCCCCGGTTCATGCGCAGGATTTTATCCCGGTTGAAGGATGCCGCCATGACCTCGCAGGGGAATGCCGACAGCCGCAGTGCCACCTGCATCGCCGCGCCCGCCTTCTCGTATATATTGAAGTTTGTGACAAGCGCAATCCGCCGGGAGGTGCCCGCCGGCTGGTCTGCCCTCGTTTCTTTCTCTTTTGCTTTAGCTGTTTCCATTCTGTACACCACCTGAAATGTGTTGCGGATGCCCGTCAGTCTGTCCGCACGCTGTCCGCACGAAATACGCGAGAAACTCCCGGTTGCCGTCCCCGCCCGCAATGGGCGACGGAATCAGCCCCCGATGCGCAAACCCGCAGGCGGCGGCACTTCCGGTTACGCGCTCGACGGCGGCGCGGCGGTCGCGCTCGGCTGTCACCACGCCGTGCCGGGACAGCGCGGCGGTCCCGCACTCAAACTGCGGCTTGACAAGGCTTATCAGAAACCCGCCCGGCAAAACGATACCCGCCAGCGCCGGGAGAATCAGCGTCTGGGAAATGAAGGACACGTCCATCACCGCGCCGTCCACCCGCCCCGCAAAGCCGCTGCCGTCCGGGTTCCTGCCGGACGGCTCCAGCGCACACAGCGCCTCTGCCGTCAGCCGGCGGGCGTTGACGCCCTCGGCACAGCGCACCCTTTCGTCCGCCCGGAGGCGGGGATGCAGCTGCCCGTGTCCGGCGTCGATGCAGTACACCCGCGCCGCGCCGCGCGAAAGCAGGCAGTCGGTAAAGCCGCCGGTAGACGCGCCGATGTCCGCGAATACGCCGCCCTCCACCGGGACAGAGAACGCGTCCAGTGCCGCCTCCAGCTTAAGCCCGCCGCGCCCGACATAGCGCGTGTCCGGGTTCTCGCCGATCTCCAGCGTGTGTCCGCCGGGCGGTATCTCCTGCGCGGGCTTCTCTACCGGGCGTCCGTCCAGCGACACGGCGCCTGCTTCAATCAGCCGCCGCGCCAACGTGCGGGACGCAGCCGCGCCGCGCTCCACCAGATATACATCCGCTCTCACAGCAGCAGCCTCCCGCGGTAGTACGGAATCAGGCACATCAGGAACGGCACCGCCACCCCCACAACTGCCCCCACGAACACCTGGAGCGGCGTGTGCCCGACCAGCTCCCGAAGGTTCCGGTTGATATTCTCGGTATCGGAGGACGCGAACAGGTCACGCACGATACGGTTGAGCACCTTCGCCTGCTCTCCCGCCTCCCGGCGGACGCCGGTCGCGTCCCGCATGACCACCATGGTAAACAGGAGGGACACCGCAAACACCGGGGAAGCCAGCCCGCAGAACATCCCGCAGGCAACGGTCAGCGCACAGACCGCCGCCGTATGCGAGGACGGCATACCGCCCGTACCGAACAGCAGTTCGGTCACATTGAATTTCTTCTGCCGGAAAATGCCGGTAAATACCTTCATAAACTGCGCGGTGAACCAGCCGACACCGGCGCATACCAAGGGGAAATTATCAAGGAGTGCCCGAAAAAAACGCATGAATACTTCCTTCTCTCCGCCTGTCCGCCCTACGCCCTTTGCAGGCGTTTTCAGCGATTCCGCCGGGAAACGCTGACTTATCCGGCGGCGATTTCTCAGTTCTGCCGGTCGGCAAGAAAGACCGCCAGCGCACGCAGGCGTTCCGCTCCGGGATACCCGGCAAGCAGATCCGCCGCCTCGCCGGACAGCCGTTCCGCCTCGGCAATTGCTTCCTCCACCGTGCAGAAGGACAGGAACGTGTTCTTGTGGTGCCCGGCGTCACTGCCGACCGACTTTCCCATCTGCTCCTCGGTCGCGGTCACATCCAGCACGTCGTCCACAATCTGGAATGCCAGCCCGATGCGGTCGGCGTAGCCGGCGGCGACCTGCATTTCCGCACTGTCCGCCTGTCTGCCCGCCGCCAGCACGCCCAACTGCGCCGCCGCACGGATCAGGGCGCCGGTCTTGCGTGCCTGCAGGAGCAGCAGCTCCTCGCGCGTCAGGGTGTGCTGCTCGCCGAACATATCCATAATCTGTCCGCGCACCATGCCGCCGCATCCGGCGGCGTCCGACAGCACACCGACCGCCGCAATCCGCGTCTCGGGCGAAAGCCCCTCGGCGCGCGCCAGCATCCCGAAGGCGTCCAGCGCCAGCCCGTCCCCTGCAAGCAGTGCCACTGCCTCACCGAACACGCGGTGATTGGTCGGGCGCCCGCGCCGCAGATTGTCGTCATCCATGCAGGGCAGGTCGTCGTGAATGAGCGAGAAGGTGTGCACCATCTCCACCGCTGCCGCAAACGGCAGTGCCGCCGCGGCATCCCCGCCGAACAGGCGGCAGAACTCCAGCGTCAGTGCCGGGCGAACCCGCTTGCCCCCGGCAAGCAGGGAGTACCGGACAGCCTCGTCCAGTCCCCGGTCACAGCGGCCATCCTGCTCTCCCCGGTACAGTCCGTTCAGAAAAGACTCCACGTGCGCCGCGTCTTCCGCCAATACCGTGCGAGCAAGCGCGGCGGCACCCGCCGCGCATCTGTCCCGCTCTGTCTGCCTGTTTTCGCTGTCCATACGGTCACGCCTCCCCGTCTGCCGCGTCCGACTCCGTAAACTCTGCCGGGCGGATGTCTCCCTCTGCGGTTCGCCGCAGCATCCTGACCTTCTGCTCCGCCTCGTCCAACTCCCGCGTGCAGGCACGAACCAGCGCCACGCCTTCCTCGTACAGCGTCAGGCTCTCCTCCAGCGGCAGTTCCCCGCTCTCCAGCCGGGTCACAATCTCCTCCAGCCGCGCACTTCTCTGCTCATACGGCAGTGCGGCGGCAATCTCATCCGGCGATTTCTTCTTTCCGGACGCGGTTTTTCTCTTTTTGCCCGTTCCGGCCTCCGGCGCCGGTTCCGCGTCGGTTCTGTTCAGCTTATCCGTTGTATCCGTCATACATCTGCCTCCCTGTCCGCACCGTCCGGTGCCGTACCCGTATCGGAAGTTTCCACGTGCTCCACCCGTGCGTGTGCCGTGCCGTCCGCAAACTGCACCGTCACCGTCTCGCCCGGCGTCAGTCCCGCCGCGCGGGGAATCAGGCGCCCGTCCGGCGTGCGAACCAGCGTATACCCCCTGCCCAGCACAGCCAGCGGGCTGAGTGCCTGCATCTGGGCGCACAGCCGGCGCAGCTCACGCCCGCGTCCGTCCAGTCCGTGACGCATCGCCTGCTCCAGCCGCTGTACGGTCGGTGCCAGCAGTTCCCGGCGGCGCCGGACAACACCCTCCGGTGCAGTCAATACACGCCGCGCCGCCAATCCGGCAATGCGGTCGCGCTCCCGCGCAAGCCGACCGTCCAGCGCACCGTCCAGCCGACCGGACAGTCCCCGGACGTGCCGCCCGAGGTCTGCCCGGTCAGGCGTCGCCATTTCGGCGGCGGCGGAGGGCGTTGCCGCCCGGCAGTCGGCGACGAAATCCGAAATGGAAAAGTCCACCTCGTGCCCCACCGCCGAGATGATGGGAATATCAGACGCGGCAACAGCGCGGGCAAGTCCCTCATCGTTGAAGCACCACAGATCCTCCGCCGATCCGCCGCCCCGTCCCAGAATGATTACGTCCACCGCCTGCTCCGGGTCGCTCCGGACTGCGGGTGAATTGAAGTACCGCACCCCGCTTGCCAGATACCGGGGCGCACGGGCGCCCTGCACCTCGGAGGGGAACAGCAGAATCTCGACCGACGGCATCCGTCCCCGTGCCACCCGGATGATGTCATGGATGGCGGCACCCGACGCCGATGTAATCACGCCGATGCGCCGGGGATACGGCGGCAGCGGCTTCTTGCGGGCGGGGTCAAACAGTCCCTCCGCCGCCAGCTTTGCTTTCAGCTGTTCGAACGCTACGGCAAGGTCGCCCACGCCGACCGGCACCAGCGCATCTGCCACCAACTGGTACTGCCCGCGCACCGTGTACACAGACACGCGCCCGTGCAGGATGACACGCATCCCGTTTTCAGGTCTGAAGCGCAGAGCCGATGCCTGCCGGGCATACATGACGCCGCCGATTGTGGATTCCGCATCCTTGAGCGAAAAGTACAGGTGCCCGGATGCATACAGCCGGACGCCGGACAGCTCCCCCTGCACATAGACGTCGCGCAAAAGGGGGGCGCTCTCCAGCACCGCCCGGACGCACTCATTCAGTTGGCTGACCGACAAAGTCGGTCTGTCCGCGTTCCGTTCCATCCTCTGTTACAGGAACAGTATCAGCAGGGCAACGGCAGCAACGGCAACCAGCACCGGCAGAATCAGCGTCATACAGCCGCATCCGCGTGGCGGAGGCGGTCTGTGCCCGCCGAAAGGCGGTCGGCGCCGCGGTCCCCCGAACGGTCCGCCGCCAAATCCGGGACCCCGGCGCGGTCCGCGTCCCGGTCCCCCGAAACCCGGTCCTCCCGGGCGTCTGCCCGGTCCGCGACCGGGTCCTCCAAATCCTGGCATTGCAATACCCCCTTCACAACATTCTATACTTCCCTGTTTTCCGCCCGCCCCGGGTCAGCCGCCAATGCGGCTTCCGCGCACAGGAGGGCGATCCCGGCGGCGTTGTCCGCCGAGAACGTCGGCTCCGAGAAGCAGCATTCCCATGCCGCCCCGGCTGTCAGAAGCGGGCGGATGAAGCGGTTGCTCATCACGCCGCCCGCGTACAGCACCGGGAGCGGTGCCGGGCGACAGCCCCGCAGGTTCTCCTGAATCTGATCTGTCATCAGCCGCAGTGTCTTTCCCACGGCAGTCAGCACCCACGCCGCTACCAGCGGCGCATCGGACGTCTCCGCCCACAGTTTCGCCGCCTGATTCTCGAAGCCGGAAAGATTGCACACGCCGCCGTGCACCGACGGACGCACAGGGGGCAGGGGCGCGGTGCAGGTCAGCGCCAGCGCCTCCAGTGCCGGGCCGCAGGGAAACGGAAGTCCCAGCATCACCCCCACGCGGTCTATGACCTGTCCGGCGTGCAGGTCGGCGCCGTGTCCGACGATTTCCACCGAAAAGCCGCCCGGAGCGGGATGCGCCAGCACCGCCTCGGTCGTGCCGCCTGAGACATGAAAGGCGAGGAACTCCCCCTCCAGCGGTTCCCCAGCCGCCCGGTCGCGGAACAGGCTCCCGGATGAGTACAGCGCCGCCATGATGTGCCCGCTCTGGTGCGAGAAGCGGTACAGCGGCACGTCCGCCCCGGCGGCGAACGCCTCCGCCGCCGCCGCACCCGCCAAAAAGCAGGGCATATAGGAATCGGCGGCATCCCGCGGGCGCACCGAAACGCCCACCGCCGCCGGACGCCAGCCGCCCGCCGTCATATCCGCCCGGAGAAGGCGCATCAGCTCCGGCAGATTGCGGGTGTGCGCAAACAGCGCATCGCTCTGCCGCAGTCCCCGCGCACCGGGCGCGACCGGCAGCGGCGCCTTGCGGTTGGACACCACCCGCAGGCGGCGCGGCTCCTCCGGATCGGGAACAGTCAGCGACACGGAAGTGGTATAATTGCTGGTGTCAATGCCGACCCAGCAGGTATGCATATCCGGATACTGCATGAATTTTATTCCGCATCCGGATCGGCGCCTTCCGGCTCCGTCTCCGGAGCGGGAGCCGCCTCCGCCGGGGCTGCCTGCTCAACCGGGGCATCCTTGACCGCGTTGAGCACCCCGTTGACAAAGGCGCGGGCGCGGGGATCGTCAAATTTTTTGGACAGCTCAACCGCCTCGTTGATTGCCACAACGGACGGCACATTCCCGGCGAACCGCAGCTCGTAGGTGCCCAGTCGCAGAACGGCGCGGGAAACGCGCGAGAGACGTCTGGTTTTCCATCCTTTGGCAAATCTGCCGATCAGCGCGTCAATTTCCTCCAAATGTGCCATGACGCCGAGGTAGGTAGTGCGCAGATAGGGGTCGTTTCCGTCAAAATCCCTGTCCGCCGCCGCACGCTCCAGAATCTGTTCCGCCGTTTCTCCCTCGTGAAATTCCGTTTCGTACAGCAGGTCAAACACCTGCTCCCGCGCCTGCCGGCGTGCGTTTTTCTTCTCGTTCCTGTTTTCCTCTGCCATATCGGACTCCTTTTTGCGCCGTGCGGGAACCGACAGTCACTGCCGATCCGCTCCGTTTCTTCGGTTTTCAAAGAACCTTCTTCAACGTCTATATTATACTTCCTTCCGCCGGAAAAGTCAACATAAAAAATGAATAAATACAAAGAAAATGAATATCCAGCTTTGGTCATTTCCCTGCGGGAGCGGTTCGCGGTGGCGGGGACGGCTCCCCTTCCCTGTCCTCAGAGAAGCATCCGCCGCCTGCCGGTAACGGAAAAAAGGCAGGCGGGCGTGCCATTGCGGATTGCCCCATGGACACTCAAAAACTCTCCTTGACTTTTTCCCGTCTTTGTGTTATGATATGGCTGCTTTTCGGAAGCATATCCGCGCCGCGCAACAGGCGGCATACGAAAGGAATACAGCCCCGACTATGGAAAACAAAACAAAACTCCACACCCTGCTGGAATGGTTTGAAATGACGGGCGGCTCTCTCCTACTTGCCGCCGGCGTGTACTTTTTCAAGGTGCCGAACGGCTTTTCGTTCGGCGGCGTCAGCGGCATCTCCACCCTGCTCGGTAAGGTAATCCCGTGGACGTGGGTCACGCCGGGTATGCTCATGTTCGGACTGAATGTCGTGCTGCTGCTTGCCGGATTTCTCATCATCGGCAAGGACACCGGCATCCGCACAGCCTTCTGCAGTCTCACCTACTCCGGCATGACATGGGTATTCGAACGCATCGCAAAGCTGGAAAAACCCCTGACAGACCAGCCGTTTCTGGAATTCGTATACGCCATCCTGCTGACCGGCATCGGCTCCGCCATCATGTTTCACTGCCGCGCCTCGTCGGGCGGTACGGACATCGTGGCGCTCATCCTTAAGAAATACACATCGCTGGACGTAGGTAAGGCACTGCTTTGCTCGGACTGCCTCATTGCCGCCGCCGCGTTCCTCGTGTTCGGGCTGGAGACAGGGCTGTTCTCCGTGCTGGGTCTGTTCGCCAAGGCGTTCCTGATTGACGGCGTGATAGAAAACCTGAACGTGTGCAAGTCCTTCATGATTATCACCGCGCATCCGGAGCCGGTCGTGGCATACATCCTCAACGTCATGCGCCACTCGGCGACCACGCTCAACGCCTGCGGCGAGTATACGCATCAGGAGCTGAAAGCCGTCATCACGGTCTGCCGCCGTGCGGAGGCTGTGCGCCTGCGCCGGTTCCTCAAGGAAACCGACCCCGCGGCATTTGTCATCGTGGAATCCACCAGCGAGATTATCGGGCGCGGATTCCGACAGCCCTGACCGGCGCGGATTCCCCCGCCAGCGTAAGTATACAGAAGTCAATACATCCAAGGAGATGAAATAAACCGTGAACATCATCATCGTCGGCTGCGGCAAGGTCGGTCAGACACTCGCAGCCCAGCTCAACGAGGAAGGCAACAACATTACGGTCGTGGACACCGACGCCGCCCGCGTCAACCGGCTGGCAACCCAGCTGGACGTCATGGGCGTCACCGGCAATGGCGCAACACACGCCGTCCAATCCGAAGCGGGCGTGAAAAACGCCGACCTACTCATCGCCGTCACCGGGTCGGACGAGCTGAATATGCTCTGCTGCCTTATCGCACACAAGGAGAGCCGTTGCAAAACCATCGCCCGCATCAAGAAGCCGGAGTACGGCGACGACATCCGCTTCCTGCAGGAGGAACTGGGACTTGCCATGATTGTCAACCCAGAGCAGGCGGCTGCGGCGGAGATAGCGCGCGTCCTGCGCTTCCCTTCCGCCATCAAAATCGACACCTTCGCCAAGGGGCGGGTCGAACTGCTCAAATTCCGCCTGCCGGAGGGCAGTCCGCTGATTGGGAAATCCGTGCGGGACATCGTTTCCAAGTTGGGCTGTGACGTGCTGATCTGCACGGTGGAGCGCGGGGAGCAGGCGTATATTGCCAACGGCGATCTTGTTTTTGCAGACCGGGACGTCATCTCGCTCATTGCCTCCCCCCGCAACGCCTCGGAATTTTTCCGCCGGATTGACTACAAGATACGTTCTGTCAAGGACGTCATGATTGCCGGAGGCGGCGAGATTGCCCACTACCTGACCGAAGCCCTGCGGCGTGTAGGCATCGCGGTCAAAATCATCGAAAAGAATCCGCAGGTCTGCGAGGAGCTGAGCGCCCGGTGGCAGGACGTGACGGTGGTCTGCGGCGATGCGTCCGATCAGGATCTGCTATTGGAGGAAGGCATCACCGGCGCAGGCGCCTTTGTTGCGCTGACCAACATCGACGAGGAGAATATCCTGCTGTCCCTGTTCGCCAAGCGTGCGGGACACGGGAAGGTCATAACCAAAATCAACCGGATAGACTTCGCCAGCGTCATTGCTCATTTGGATCTGGACTCCACCATTTACCCCAAGAACATCACCGCCGACCAGATTGAGCGCTACGCCCGCGCGACTGCCAACTCGGTAGGCAGCAACATGGAAACGCTGTACCATGTCATTCCCGGCAAGGTCGAGGCTGCAGAGTTTGTCGTATCCGACCGCTCGGCTGTCACGGACGTGCCGCTGTCCGAACTGAAGTGCAAGAAGGGTATTCTGGTTGCCGCCATCATGCGGGACGGCGCCGTGATTATCCCGCGCGGCAAGGATGCCGTGCAGGTGGGCGATGCGGTGGTCATCGTGTCGGGCGACCTCTCTCTGCACAATCTGACCGACATACTGGAATAAGAGGCGGCACTATGAATTATCGCATGATCCGGTATATCGTCGGCTGGCTGCTGCTGTTCGAATGCGTTTTTCTGGCAGTCCCCGCGCTGACGGCAGCCGTATACCGCGAGCACGTGGTCTGGTATTACCTCGGCACCATGGCGCTGTGCGGGCTTTTGGGCTTTCTGTGCATCCTGCGCAAGCCGGCGGTTACGGCGCTGTATGCCCGGGAGGGCTTTGTCATCGTGGCAATGAGCTGGATTCTGCTCTCCCTGATGGGTGCGCTCCCGCTCTGGCTGTCGCGGGAGATTCCTTCCTTCGTGGACGCTCTGTTTGAAACCGTATCCGGCTTTACCACCACGGGCGCCTCCATTCTGCCGGAGGTGGAAAGTCTGTCCCACGCCGCACTCATGTGGCGCAGTTTCACGCACTGGATAGGCGGCATGGGCGTACTGGTTTTCATCATGGCGTTCGTCCCGCTCTCCGGGGGGCAGAATATGCACATCATGAAGGCGGAAAGCCCCGGGCCCTCGGTCAGCAAATTGGTGCCGCGCGTGCGCACCACTGCCATGCTGCTGTATGCGCTGTACATGGCGCTGACCGTCATTGAGCTGATTTTCCTTTTGTGCGGGGGAATGAGCGTATTCGATGCGCTGAACATCGCCTTCGGCACCGCCGGAACCGGCGGCTTCAGCATCCGGAATGACGGGATGGCAGGCTATTCGGGCTACCTGCAGACCGTGGTGACGGTGTTCATGCTGCTGTTCTCCATCAATTTCAGTTGCTACTATCTGCTTCTCCTGCGCCGCGTCCGGGAAGCCTTCAATGCGGAGGTGCGGGCGTTCCTGCTGATTGTCGCGGCGGCGGTCGCCGTCATCGCGGCGGATCTCCGGCTGAACGGGGTTGTCAATTCGGTTACGGGGGAGTCCTTCACGCTGTACGGCGCCATCCATCACGCGGCATTTTCGGTATCCTCGCTGATTTCCACGACCGGCTACGCCACGGCGGACTTCGACCTCTGGCCGGCGCTGTCCAAAACCGTATTGGTGGGTGTGATGTTCATCGGTGCCTGCGCCGGCAGTACCGGCGGCGGTATCAAAGTCTCGCGCATTCTCATTCTGTGCAAGAGCATCCGGCGGGAGATTGAAGGGCTGGTGTTCCCTCACCGCGTCCGCCGGATTACCATGGACAGGCGCGTGGTGGAGCCGGACGTAATCCGCTCGACCAACGTATTCCTTGTCGCCTACGTCCTGCTGTTTGCCGTATCGGTTCTGCTTGTCTCCTTTGACGACTTTGACCTTATCACCAACTTCACCGCCGTCACCGCGACCCTCAACAACGTCGGACCGGGGCTTGCCCTCGTCGGACCGACGCGCAATTTCGGGCTGTTCTCGGTGCCCTCCAAGCTGGTGCTGATATTCGATATGCTCGCCGGACGGCTGGAACTGTTCCCCATGCTGGCACTGCTGGTGCCATCCACGTGGAAAAAATGAATCTGCGGCGCACGGACGCCGAAAGCCGGGGGCGAAAGCCCCCGGCAAATTTTTCCGTTTTCTGTTTCTTTTCCTCAGAATATCTGCGGCACAACCTGCGAAATCAGCAGTCCCGCGCCGAAGGATGCCGCATTAGCAGCCAGTGCGTACAGGATATAGTACCGGCGGCACCGGGGCTTGTCGGTCAGGCGGGGCAGAATGCAGCAGTACAGCACCGCTTCCACCGCGAAAACAGCCAACTCCAGCAGCAGATACACCCATACGTAAAACCAGTCCTTAGGGCGCCCGACAAAGATATTCAGCGCGATATTCAGCAGAATCTGCGTCGCCGCATTGACGGCAAGCAGCACAAGCAGCGGCTTTTTCCCGCGGATGCCGAACAGCAGTGCAACCGCAATTTCCACCGCGACCGTGATTGCGACGCGGGCGGCAAGGGCAGGTATCTCCTGCCCCCACGGATACGACCGCCGCACTGCCGGCAAGCTGCCACTCCCGTCCGGGACTGCATTCAGGTGCTCCCCCGCCATGTCGATCGTGAAGTAGCTGTCAAAGGCATAGCGTGCGCAGGTGCCACTGACGGCAAACCTGCCGCTTTCCGGGTAGTAGAGCAGTACCTTGAATGTCGTCGGCGGGTAGTACGTCCACGCAAGCTCCACGCTCCCGCTCACCTCGCACGCCCACTGAAGAAAGAAGAAACCGTCCGCATCCTCATACTCCGCAAAGGCACGCCATATCGCCATGTCAAGGTTGTGGTTGTAGATATGATCCTCCTCCCCGTCCCAGACCGAATGCGGTCCGGTGCTCGGGCTTTTGGACAGAAGCGTGCCGTAGCACACCTCCTCTCCCAGATTCTCAAAGCGCACGCGAACCGACGGCTTGGGGCCCATGTCGGCGTGCGCAGTCAGAGGCAGGAGCAGGGCGGTAAGCAACACGAAGGCAAGCAGGCACAGCGTAAATCTGCCCGTTCGTATTCTATGTTCCATATGTCCCATATGTCATCCCTCCTCCGGATAAAATTCAGGCCTTGTACCGGGGAAAATACATCTGGTCAATCAGCATTTTTCCGTCGTCGCGGTTGCAGAGCACCACGACCTGCCGCCGGGACTCGTCGTCTCCGATGTCTCTCCGGTAGGTGCCGTTGTTCCGGCGTATCTTGTACTCCACATAAAATTTTTGATACGTAACGCTTTTTCCGCTCTCCGTGACCTGCTCGGAATCGTCGCGGATTATCCGGATGTCATACAGCTGCTGCATGGTGAACCGCGCCTGCTCCCCGTTTTTCCCGAGATAGGCGCTCGTAAACAGGCGGTTGTAGCGGTCAGCATCGCCCTGAATCAGGTAGCGGATCATACTGTCCAGCACCGTGACCGCCTCGCCGTAGTCCCCCCGGTTGCTGTCATCCAGCGACGTTGCGAAATTCTGCGTCGGGTTCTCATACATCACGACCCGGTTCAGGCTCAGGTAGTCCTTGTCCTGCATAATGTCGTAGTCATAGTCCGATTCATCGACCGACTCCCACTCGGACTTCGCGTCCGGATAGGTCACGATCTCCGGTGTGTCATCGTGCTCCAGATAATTCACCAGCGGGATTGCTACAGCGGCAAACACCGCCATGGCGGCAAGCACAATCAGAATGCGGCGGCGCAGACCGGCCGCACTGCGCGGGGCTGCCGGAGCCGTTCCGTCCTGCCTGTCCTGCGGTGGCTGCGGATCTTCCCTGTTCATACAGGCACCCTCCTTTGCGGGCATGACGCCGGTGTATTTCGTCCCCCGGCATCGCCCAGAATTTCCGTTTACCGTATACAGTATACCATATTTCCTGCTGCATTGCAAGCGCGGGCACCCGGTTTATTATAAAATTTTCGTGAATTTGCGTTTTCCTGTTGTCACCGCGGGAAGAATATGTTATAATAATACGGAGTAACGGATCCCCGCTGTCTGCGGGGCGGAGGTGTGACGGATGGAAGACAAGCAGGAGACAGGTTTCGGGGAAGTCGGCGGAGAGGTTCGCATAAGCGATACACCGGCAGAGGAGGCATTGCCCCCCGAAGCCGGAACAGACGCATCCGACGGCGGAGATGCAGCCGGCGCACCGGACGGCACGCCGGAGGGCGAACCGACAGGTGAGCCGACCGACGGAGCCGCCGACCCGGCGGTGGAAGTCCCGTCCGACCCGGGAGCAAAGCGGACGGCGCGGACGGCAGGCAGGGACGGAATATTGTTGCTTCCCTGCTAGATTATATGGAAATATTCGCCTTTTCGGTGGCGGCGGTGTTGGTGATATTCACGCTGCTGTTCCGCCTGTGCCGCGTGGACGGCAGTTCCATGCGCAAGACGCTGGAGGACGGGCAGATGCTCATCACCACGTCAATCGGGGAACCAGAGCAGGGGGACATCATCGTGTTCAGCATGACCACGGACAGCCCCTACTATGACCTGAACGAGGCGCTGGTCAAGCGTGTCATCGCCAAGGGCGGGCAGACCGTCCGCATCGACTGCAATACCGGCACCGTATACGTGGACGGCAGGGAGCTGACGGAGAAGTACGCCGAACTGCTGGACAGTAGCGGAAACGAAATCGGGCAGGTGCAGCAGTTCCCCACCTACGGGTACAACCGGGAAACGCGCATCTTTGAGGCGACCGTGCCGGAAGGATGCCTGTTTGTCATGGGCGACAACCGCAACCACTCCGCCGACAGCCGCACCACCGTCGTGGGCATGGTGGACGCACGGCGCGTGCTGGGGCGGGTCGTCCTGCGGCTTTCCCCCTTTACCACCGACTTTGACTGAGAGGATTTTCTATGCCGGGTGAGCAGATACAATGGTTTCCGGGGCACATGGCGAAAACCCGGCGGCTGATTGCCGAAAACGCCAAAAACGTACATCTTTTTATTGAAGTGCTGGACGCGCGGGTTCCGGTCAGCTCCCGTAATCCGGTTCTCCCCGAACTGACCGGCGGCAAGCCGGTGCTGCTGCTGCTGAACAAGGCGTCTCTTGCCGACCCGGACAAGAGTCGGGCGTTCGTGCGTGCCTACACCGACGCGAACACCGCCTGCCTTCTGTGCGACTGCGTGACCGGAGAGGGTCTGAACCGCGTCCCCGACACGGTGCGTCGCCTGCTCACCGAACGGGTAGAGCGCTACGAGGCAAAGGGACAGACGGGACGCCACCTGCGGGCGATGGTCGTGGGCATCCCCAACGCGGGCAAATCCACCTTAATCAACCGCCTGAGCGGTGCGGCACGGCTCAAAGCCGAAAACCGCCCCGGCGTCACGCGGGACAAGCAGTGGGTCGCCACCCGGTGGGGAATCGACCTGCTGGATATGCCCGGCGTGCTGTGGCCCCGGTTCGAGAACCGTACCGTGGGAGAAAATCTGGCGCTGACCGGCGCCATCAAGGACGATGTTCTGGACATTGAGCACCTGGCGCGGGTACTGGTGCACCGTCTGCGGACGCTGTACCCCGCCGCCATGGCGGCACGCTATAAACTGACCGACTGGGAGTCGCTGACCGACGCCGAGCTGGTCGATGCCATCGGCAGGAAGCGCGGCTGTCTTGTGTCCGGCGGGACGGTGGACACCGAGCGTGTCTCCAACCTGCTGATTGACGAGTTCCGCGCCGGGCGCATCGGGCGCCTGACCATTGACGCGCTGCCGGCGCGTCCTGCGGCGGGTCGCCCCGCGCCGGACGCCGTGCCGCCGGAGGGAGGACAGCCCGATGCCTGACCTGTCGCTGGAAAATCAGCTGCGTGCGGACGGTTATACCGCCGTGTGCGGCGTGGACGAGGCGGGTCGCGGACCGCTGTGCGGTCCCGTGGTCGCCGCCGCCTGCATTCTGCCGCCCGACGTGCAACTGCCCGGGCTGAACGACTCCAAGAAGCTGACGCCGAAGCAGCGCGATATTCTGTTCGACCTCATCCGCGAACGCGCCGTTGCCTGGTGCGTGGCGGAGGGGAGCGTGGAGGAAATCAACCGGCTGAACATTCTGGAAGCCGACCTGCTCGCCATGCGGCGCGCCATTGCGGGACTGCACGCCCCGGACGGGACCCCCGTCGCGGCGGACTACGCGCTGATTGACGGCAACATTGCGCGCGACTTTCCGCTCCCCGCCCGTGCCGTCGTCAAGGGCGATGCGCTGTCCCTGTCCGTCGCTGCCGCCTCGGTGCTTGCCAAGGTCACGCGGGACAGGCTTTGTGTGGAGCTGGATCGGCAGTACCCGCAGTACGGCATCGCCAGACACAAGGGCTACGGAACCGCCGCGCACATGGCGGCACTGCGGCAGTACGGCGCGGCGCCCATCTACCGTGAAAAGTTTATCCGGTTTCTGCGGGAGGATGCACCTGCCGACCGGAAGAAGTCATGAGCGGCAGGACACCGACCGACCGGCAGCTGCTGGGACGGTTGGGGGAGGATGCCGCCGCCCGGCTGTATATGCGTGCCGGGTACCGGGTCGTCGGGCGCAACCTGCACGAGTCCCGCAACGAAATCGACCTGATTTTAGAGAACGATACGTCGCTTGTGTTCGTGGAAGTCAAAACACGGACGCAGACCCCCGGTGCGCGTGCCCGGTTCGGGCGCCCCGCCTGCGCCGTGGATGCCGGAAAGCGTCGGCGCACCGTGCTTGCCGCCGAGGCATACCTGCGGGCACATCCCACCGACAGACAGCCGCGCATTGACGTGGTGGAGGTATATGTCGGGAAAGCCCCCGACGGAACGCCGACCGTGCTGTCCGTCCTTCCCTTCCGCAACGCCTTCGGCGCCGGGAAATAAACCCAAAACAGCTATAACTAAAAAGAGGAGTGAGATATATGAATACAAAGCTGTCCCTGATTGATACGCACTGCGACACCGCCTATGAGCTGTTTCACCGCGGCGAGCATCTGGACCGGAACACCTGCCACATTGACCTTGAAAAAGCGTCCTGCTATCAGCACTACGCGCAGTACTTCGCTGTCTGGAGCAACAAGCGGCTGGATGACGAGGCGTGCTGGCAGGATTTCCTGAAGATTACCGATTATTTTCAGGCCGAGCTGAACCGCCTCTCCGACCGCGCCGTGCAGGTGCGCACCGGTGCCGAACTGGACGCCGCATGGGCTGCCGGCAAGACTGCCGCCATTCTGGCGGTCGAGGATGCCCGGCTGACCGCCGGGCACATAGAGCGGCTGGACATCCTGAAGCAGAAGGGCGTCCGGTACATGACCCTGATGTGGAGCGGCGAAACCTGCGTCGGCGGCTCGCACAATACACAGAGCGGACTGACCGACTTCGGAAAACAGCTGGCAGCGGGATGCTTTGAACGCGGCATCATCCCCGATGTGTCGCACGCATCCGAGCAGTCCGTGGATGACCTTATCCCCATTGCGCGGCAGCACGGCAAGCCCTTCATCGCCTCGCACTCCAATTCCCATGAGATCTGCGGGCACACGCGCAACCTGCGCGACCGCCACTTCGCCGTTATCCGGGAGTTGGGCGGTATCGTGGGAATCAATCTCTGCCCCGCCTTCCTGACCGACACCAATCTGCGCCCCGCCACCATGGACGACATTCTTGCCCACATCGACCGCTTCATGGAACTGGGCGGCGAGGACGTCGTGGGGCTGGGCTGTGATCTGGACGGCACCGACCTGCCGGCGGGATTCTCCCACGTGGGGGATCTTCTGAAGATTGCCGACGCGCTCGCGCAGCACAACTACACGGAAGAGCTGATCGAAAAAATATTCTGGAAAAATTACCGGTGCTTTGCGCTCCGGAACCTGTAACGTGAAGGAGTACCCTCCCATGATGTATCAATCCACCCGCGATCCCTCCCACAAGAAGTATACCTCCGCCGAGGTCATCAAGATGGGGCTTGCTCCGGACGGCGGACTGTTCCTGCCGGAAACCATCCCTGCGCTCAGTGAAGCGGATATTGAAGCACTGCGGCACGAAAGCTATCCGGTACGCGCCGCGCGCATCCTGCACATGTTCCTGACCGACTACACGCAGGAGGAACTGATGACCGACTGCCACGCCGCCTACCGTGAGGCGTCCTTCCCCGGCGGCGCGGCGCCGCTGGTTCATGTGCGGGACAACCTGTACACGCTGGAACTGTGGCACGGTCCCACCGCCGCCTTCAAGGACATGGCACTTCAGATTATGCCGCGCCTGCTCTCCCGTGCGCTGGTCAAGACCGGCGAGACGCGCCACGCCCTGATTCTGGTCGCCACCTCGGGCGACACGGGCAAGGCGGCGCTGGAAGGGTACCGCAATGTTGACCGGGTAAAAATTATGGTTTTCTATCCGGTTGACGGCGTGAGCCGCGTGCAGAAGCTGCAGATGGCAACCCAGACCGGCGACAACCTGCGCGTGGTCGCTATCAAGGGGAACTTTGACGACGCGCAGACCGGCGTCAAGAAGATTTTTGCCGACCGCGATATGGTGGAGCGGCTGAATGAGCACGGCTACATTCTGTCCAGCGCCAACTCCATCAACTGGGGACGGCTTGCCCCCCAGATTGTCTACTACATCTCCGCATACTGCGACCTGCTGAACAAGGGTGCCATCCGTCACGGTGAGCAGATCGATGTCTGCGTGCCGACCGGCAACTTCGGGAATATATTCGCCGCGTACCTTGCCAAGCGCATGGGACTGCCCATCCGGCGGCTGGTCTGTGCCTCCAACCAGAACAACGTGCTGACCGATTTCCTTGCCACCGGAACCTACGACCGCAACCGCCCGTTCCACCTTACCATGTCCCCGTCCATGGATATTCTGATTTCCTCCAATCTGGAGCGTCTGCTCTGCCTGATGGCAGGGGAGGAAAAGACCGCCGCCTATATGGAAAGCCTGCGCAAAACCGGTGCCTACACCGTGGACTCCAACGTGCTGGCGGATATCCGGGCGTGCTTCTCCGGGTACTTTGCCGGGGAGAACCTGACTGCCGCAACCATCAGCGAATACTTTGAAAACGACGGCTACCTTGCCGACACGCACACGGCGGTCGGACTTGCCTGCGCGGAGCAGTACGCGGAGGAGCATCCCGGCGACACGACGCCCATGGTGGTGGCATCGACTGCCAGCCCCTTCAAGTTCGCGGCGGATGTGTACATCTCGCTGACCGACGGGACAAAGCTGCCGCGTGATCCGCTGTCCGCACTGGATCAGCTGGCTGACCTGACCGGCGCCGATATTCCCTATCCCCTCTGCGGTCTGCGGGAACGCGAGGTGCGCTTCCGCGAGACGATTCCGACAGACGCCATGCCGAAGGCAGTGCTGGATTTCTGCGGGAAATAAAAAAGCGCAGATCGAAACAGCGCCGCCGCGCGGATGCGCGGCGGCGCCCGGATTCCGGTCGGATTGGAGGTTGTTTCTTTCATGTCGATTTTCGCCATAGCCGACCTGCATCTGTCCACCGGTGCGGGTACCGACAAATCCATGGAGGTGTTCGGCAAGCGTTGGCGCGGGTACACGGAAAAAATCCGCAGAAACTGGGAAGCAGAAGTCGGCGACGACGACACCGTGGTCATCCCCGGCGACGTTTCCTGGGCAATGCGGTTAGAGGACGCCCTGCCCGATTTTGAGTTCCTGCACCGGCTCCCCGGACGCAAACTCATCGGCAAGGGGAACCACGATTTCTGGTGGACAACCGCCAGCAAAATGAAAACCTTCTTTGCCGAACACGGGCTGTCCTCGCTTCATATCCTGTACAACAACGCCTACCTCGCCGAGGGGCGGGTACTGTGCGGTACGCGCGGCTGGTTTTTGGATGAGCGCCAGCAGAACACGGTCGGCACGCCGGACTATGCCCGCGTGGCACAGCGGGAAGTCATGCGGCTCCGGCTGAGTCTGGACGCCGCCGCCGCGCTGTGCCGGGCGGAAACCGATGCCGGTCGGGCACGTCCGCCCATTACGGTGTTCCTGCATTTCCCCCCCGTCTGGGTGGATTTCGTGTGCCGCGAGGTAGTGGACGCCCTGCATGAGTACGGCGTGCGCTCCTGCCTGTTCGGGCACATCCACGGTATGTACAATGTACCGCGCAGTTTTGAATTTGAGGGAATCCGCATGACGCTGTGCGCCTCCGACTTCCTGAATTTTACGCTTCTTCCCCTCCCGCCCGCCGCCGACGAGGCGGAATAGGGGGCAGAATCCACAAACCGATGCACCGTCGCGCCGCCACATTCGGCAGCATGACAGCGCGAAAGTTTCCGGATTCCTATTGACAATCTGCACAAAAGAAGGTAAAATATACTGTGATTGTAAAAATGACTCTCCCCACAAAAAGAAAGGAACCGTTAACATCATGACGCTGATTAAAGCTGAAAGAATCGAAAACAGC
This sequence comes from bacterium, assembly GCA_963643175.1. Taxonomy (GTDB): domain Bacteria; phylum Bacillota; class Clostridia; order Oscillospirales; family CAG-272; genus CAMEON01. Next base: position 7,882 of record CAVIJF010000010.1, on the reverse strand, counting down.
ACCGTAGAGCTGGAGTTTTCGGTAGACAAGGAAACCTTTGACAAGGAAGTAACCAACGTATACCGCAAGCAGGCAGCCAATATTACCGTACCCGGCTTCCGCAAGGGCAAGGCGCCCCGCTCCATCATCGAGCGGATGTACGGCAAGGGCGTTTTCTATGAGGATGCCGCCAACAATCTGCTGCCCGGCGCATATGAGGAAGCACTGAAGGCGGCGGAGCCGGCGGTGGAGCCGGTCGGACGCGCTTCGTTCGATATCAAGTCCATCGACGAGAACGGCATTGTGTTCACTGCCACCGTGCCGGTGAAGCCCGCTGTGACCATTGAAGGGTATATGGGCATTGAAGCGCAGAAGATCGCGGACGAAGTGACCGAGCTGGAGATTGAGAATGAGCTGAAAATCGTGCAGGAGCAGAACTCCCGCGAGATCGATGTGACCGATGCACCCGCCGCTGTCGGCAATACCGTTGTCATCGACTTTGAGGGCAGCATTGACGGCGTTCCTTTTGACGGCGGCAAGGGCGAGGATTACCACCTGAAGCTCGGCTCCGGCAGCTTTATCCCCGGCTTCGAGGATCAGATTGTCGGAAACTCCGTTGGGGATGCATTCGACGTTTCCGTCACCTTCCCGGAGGACTACCACGCCAGCGAGCTTGCAGGCAAGGCGGCTGTGTTCGCGGTGAAGCTGAAGGCTGTCCAGAATATCGAACTGCCCGCACTGGACGATGATTTTGCCAAGGATGTTTCCGAATTTGATACCATGGATGCATACAAGGCGGACATCAAGGCAAAGATTGCAAAGAGACACGAGGACGCTGCGGAATCCGTCTTTGAGGAGACCGTCATCAAGGCGCTCAACGAGAAGCTGGGCGGCGAGGCTATTCCTGCCGCTATGGTGGATGCCGAGGTCGAGAATCTGGTACGCGACTACGACAACCGCCTGCGTATGCAGGGGCTTGATCTGAACAGCTACCTGAAGTACACCGGCAGCACGCTGGATCAGCTCCGGGAGCAGGTTCGCCCGCAGGCGGAGAGCTACGTCAAGACCCGTCTGGCACTGGAAAAGATTGCCGAACTGGAGAATGTCACCGTGAGCGAGGAGGAAATCGAGGAGGAGTACGCCCGTCTTGCCGAAAAATACAAGATGGAGGCTGACAAGGTGAAGCCCCTGATTCCCGCTGAATCGCTGATTGAGGATCTGAAGGTAAAGAAAGCGATGGATTTGGTCAAGGCAAACACCGTCGCACCCGCCGCAAAGGCTACCGACGCAGAGTAACCCTCCTGCCCCTATATTGAGAACCTGTTTTGCCACGACCGCTTTTACCTTTGGTCGTGGCAAACCTATCGGGGGATTTTCCGGGCGCACCGCCCGGTTCCCGCACGCCGAAACATACATCACGCAAAGAAAGAAGGTTTTGCCGTATGCTGTCTGATTCCCATCCGTCCTTCGACCCGCGGAGCGCACTGGTTCCCATGGTCATTGAGCAGACCAGCCGGGGTGAGCGTTCCTACGACATTTTCTCCCGCCTCCTGAACGACCGCATTGTTTTCCTCTCGGATGAGGTCAATGACGTGACCGCCTCGCTGGTGGTCGCCCAGCTGCTTTTCCTTGAGGCACAGGACCCCGACAAGGATATTTCCTTCTATATCAACAGTCCCGGCGGGTCTGTCACCGCCGGTATGGCTATCTACGACACCATGCAGTTCATCAAGTGCGACGTGTCCACCATCTGTATCGGCATGGCGGCGTCCATGGGCGCCTTCCTGTTGGCGGCGGGGGCGCCGGGCAAGCGCTTTGCCCTGCCCCACAGTGAGATTATGATTCACCAGCCGCTCGGAGGCGCACAGGGGCAGGCATCGGACATCAAGATCCGCGCCGAACTGATTCTGCGCACGCGCGATATGCTCAACCGCATTCTGTCCGAGCGCACCGGCAAGCCCATCGAAACCATCGAGAAGGACACCGACCGGGACAACTTCATGACTGCGGAGCAGGCGCTGGACTACGGTCTGATTGACCGCATTCTCACCAAGCGGGACTGATGGCAGACACCGACACAGAAAGGACACGGATATTCCATGGCAACAAACAATAACCGACGGGATTCGGGCGCGCCCCACTTCTGCTCCTTCTGCGGGCGGAGTGAAGGGGAGGTACAGTACCTGATTCCCTCTGCGGAAGGAAGCTTCATCTGCGATGTGTGCGTAGAAACCTGCCACGAGATGATTGCAGACGCAAGGGATCAGTCCCCCGAACCCGAATACGGCAGTTTGTCGTTGGCTACCCTTCCCCGCCCCATGCAAATCAAGGCTTCACTGGATGAGTATGTCATCGGGCAGGATAAGGCAAAAATCGCGCTGTCGGTGGCTGTATACAACCACTACAAGCGTATTCTGACCCGAAGTGAGACAGCCGGGAGCAAAAAAAAGCGCCGCAACCGTCCGGTTCTGTCCGGAAACCCGCTGCTGGACGAACTGCAGGACGTGGAAATTCAGAAGTCCAACATCCTGCTGCTGGGTCCCACCGGCGTTGGCAAGACCTATCTGGCACAGACACTTGCCAAGACACTGCGCGTACCCTTTGCCATAGCGGACGCCACAACTTTGACCGAGGCGGGGTATGTCGGGGAGGATGTGGAAAACATCCTGCTCAGGCTGATTCAGGCGGCGGATTATAACGTGGAGTACGCCGAGCGCGGCATCATCTATATTGACGAGATTGACAAAATCGCCCGCAAGAGCGAGAACCCTTCCATCACGCGCGACGTGTCCGGCGAGGGCGTTCAGCAGGCACTGCTGAAGATACTGGAGGGCACGGTGTCCAATGTACCGCCGCAAGGCGGGCGCAAGCACCCCAATCAGGAATTTATCCGCATCAACACGGAGAATATCCTGTTCATCTGCGGCGGTGCCTTTGACGGTCTGAACCGCATTATTGAGAAGCGGCAGGGCGGCTCCACCATCGGCTTCGGCGGCGAGGTGAAGTCCAGAACCGCCGTATCCGCCGGCAGTTTGTATGCACAGGCAGAGCCGCATGACATCATCAAGTTCGGGCTTATCCCCGAGCTGGTCGGGCGCATCCCGGTCATTGCCGCACTGGACGACCTGAACAAAGACGCGCTGGTGCGCATTCTCCGCGACCCCAAGAACGCCATTGTCAAGCAGTACAGAAAGCTGTTCGGGCTGGACAGAATCCGGCTGTCCTTTGATGAGGACGCGCTGGATGCCATCGCGGAGGAGGCGCTGAGCCGCAACACCGGCGCACGGGGACTGCGTGCCATCATGGAGCAGTATCTCATGCGGCTCATGTACGAACTGCCAAGCGATGAGACGGTCGAGAGTGTGGTTATCACCCGCGCCTTCATCCGCGGTGAGGGACAGCCTGTCATCACGCACCGGGCGCCGGAGCCCGCCGCACTGCCGGAGGCGGAAGCTTCCGCCGCAGATGCTGCCCCCGCGGAAACGCCCGTCGGACAGATACCGTCCGCACAGCAGAACGCATAAAGGGCCACAAAAGAGTAAGGAATTCGGAACAGTATGGTAACTTGTATCGTTGGAATCAACTGGGGCGATGAGGGTAAAGGGCGCGTAGCGGATCTGCTCTCCCGCGATATGGATATTGTGTGCCGCTGTCAGGGCACAAGCGAGGCACGCCACGTAGTGGTAAACGAGCGCGGCAGTTTTGTGCTGAACCAGCTTCCCTCCGGCATCCTGTATCAGGGCATCTGCTGTGTTATGGGGGACGGAATGTACATTCAGCCCGACCGGCTGGATGAAGAAATCACCCGTATGCGCGATGCAGGCGTGGAAATCTCGCCGGAGAATCTGAAAATCAGCCGCCGCGCCGCGCTGGTTCTGCCCGGACTGACCGCCACGCAGATGCGTCTGCTGTTAGAAACCCGTGACCGCCTGTGCATGGGGGATCTGACGGATGCCGATATGCTGGCGGAGCATCTGAACGCACTGGAATCGGCGGTTCGTCGCGCGGGCGATAAGCCGGATTCGCAGGAATGGGCGGCGTGCTGTCGCCGCTATGCGCAGCTGTTCGGCGACTATATCGCCGATACGGGTGCCGAGCTGTACAGTGCGGAACGCGCCGGAAAGCGTATCCTGCTGGAATCCCAGTCGGGCGCACTGCGCGACAAGGACTTCGGCGTGTTCCCCTACAAATCCCCCACAAACTGTCTGGCAGCCTATACGCCCATCGGTGCCGGTATCCCCGGCGTGCGGCTCTCCCGCGTGGTCGGCGTCATGAAGGCGTACTCCGCGTGTCTGGGAGAAGGTCCCTTCCCGGCTGAAATCACCGGTGAGGAAGCGACCTACTTCCGCGAGTTGGGACAGGAGGACGAGGACGGCACCGCCGTCCGGCGCGTGGGCGGATTTGATGCGGTTGCGTCCCGCTACGGCGTCCGACTTCAAGGCGCCGATGCCATCGCGCTGACCAAGTTGGATGCGGTGTCCTTCCTGCCGCGGATTCCTGTCTGCGTCGCATACGAGGTGGACGGACAGCGCACCATGGACTTCCCTACGCCGTCCGCTCTGCGGCATGCAAAGCCGGTGTATGAGTATGTAGACGGCTGGAACTGCGACATCTCCGGCTGCCGCGCCTTCGCGGATCTTCCCGTGCAAGCCGTCATTTACATCAAGTATCTGGAAGAGTTGGTCGGCGCCCCCATCACCTACGTGTCGGTCGGTGCCGAGCGCGATGCGTACATCCGGGACTGCGGAGTAGCGGAAAGAAACTGATGCACCGACGGCGAGGCGCTCCGGGACGGATTGCGGCAGTCCGCGCACGCGCGTGACTGCCGGACAGCAGGACAGCCGGAAGCCGGAAAAGTCGGAAATTCAGCAAAACTCTTGACAAAATTCCCGTAATGTGGTATAATTTTACTGATGTGCGGGCAGTTCACGCTGCCCGTGCACGGGCCATTAGCTCAGTTGGTCAGAGCTACCGGCTCATAACCGGTTGGTCCTGGGTTCAAGTCCCCGATGGCCCACCATAAAAGCGGAGCGTCCGGCTTTTGCCGGACGCATTCCCTGCTTTTTTATTTTTCACGTTTACCTTTCACACTCCCTTCCTGTTTCCGTAGCTCAGCTGGATAGAGCGACCGCCTCCTAAGCGGTAGGTCGGGTGTTCGAATCACCTCGGGAACGCCAGAAACCCACGAGAACTTCGTTCTCACTGCCGTAAGCCGTTTTTTTGATGGTTTACGGCATTGTTTTTTTCTCTTTCGCCTGTCAAATGGGAAGGAATCGGACGATCCGAAATTTTTGACGGGCTTGTTTTTATGCGTCTGGAAGTGCATATCCTGCTAATTGGATTCGAACGTTTTCTAGGGAAACACTGATTAATGTCAGCCTTGCAAAAATATACAAAAAGCAGTATAATGGAGGAAAGCAAAGCAAGGCAGGTGTGCAGCATGAAAGATCAGATAACATTCGCGGATGTTGAATACGGAAACCGGAAAAAGACGACGAAGCGGGAGGAATTTCTCAACAAGATGGATGAGATCTTCCCGTGGGAAGCATGGGTAGACATGGTCAGACCGTACTATCCAAAGGGAGAGCATGGGCGACCTGTTCGGGGTATCGAGACGATGCTACGGATGTATCTGATGCAGACATGGTTCAACCTGTCCGACGAAGGGACAGAGGACGCCATATAGCGTGAATAAAATACACGGTAAAAACTTTGGAGGATGATATTTTCAAAATCGATGTGTTCCTCAAGAAGAGAAATCACCTTCGGTTTCTTGTTCTCGACTGCCTCGGACACATCGTTGTAGATGTCAAACAAGAACATCTGCACATATTTCTTTCGCATGATTTTTTCTCCTGCTTTTGCGGTGTTTTTGGAGTTCAGACACCTACAATTATACCGCAAAAGCGGAGAAAAATCAGTATTTTTTTACAAGAAAGCCTTGTGTCGTGAGCTTTTTTGAGCTTTACAAACGGCTAGCCTTATCTCTTGTAAAGAGGGCCGTATGCCGCACAAGCACGGTAGTCCTGACCTTCTTTATCCATACCGAAAGCATTCCATGCCGACGGACGGAAAATATCATCCACAGGCACATTGTGCATTGATACAGGGATGCGGAGCATCGAGCAAAGCGTAATAAGATCGGCACCGATGTGACCATAAGAAATTGCGCCGTGATTCGCCCCCCAATGGTTCATGACTTCATATGCATCCTTGAACGGGCTTCCTTCTTTGCCATCGCAACGAGGTGTAAACCATGTACAGGGCCATGTCGGATTCGTGCGTTCCATAAGGACATCCGTTACTTTGTCCGGGAGATTTACTGTCCAACCTTCCACTATTTGGAGCATCGGTCCAAGTCCCTTTACAAGGTTGAGACGTATCATTGTAACGGGCATTTCGGCTCTTGTTACAAAGTGAGACGAAAAGCCACCGCCGCGGAAATTATCGAATCCGGCCTCACACCATGACGTCGCAGCGGTCATTTTATTGATGTCTTCGTCGGTTACTTCCCACCACTTCTTCATGAGATGATTGCCGTCTTTGTCTGTGCATTCGCCGCAAGCATCGAGACAAGCCGCACCGGAGTTGAGAAGATGAATTATACCTCCGTTTTCTTTTGCTTTGCCCGTAAATTCATATCCTGTAACACGCTTTGCAGCTTCCGTCGACCAGAATGTGCGAACATCTGCAAATATCTGTGCGCGGTTCGTAAGAAGTCGCATAAAGAGCATTCCGAGACCATTGAGAACATCGTTTTCGGTTGCGAATGTCATCGGTTCGCGTGCGCCTTCAAAGTCAAACGAGGAGTTGAGAAGTGCTTCGGGATAGTCGCAGTTCGGCCAATGGTCCGTCCATTGTCTCTGACCCTGGAAGCCTGCGCAAATAGCATTGTGACCGAGCATTTCTTCTTCAAACCCTTCGGGAAGATTTTTGTTTCCGCGAATAAGATCCCTTACAATGAGATACATTTTAACCGTGAATTCCCACTGCTTTTCTTTCTGCTCGGGAGTAAATTTGATAGCTCTCTTTTCATTGAGGAAATCAACAAAATCCGGGTTGTCGTCCCTGCCCTCTTTGCAATGCTCTTTTGTCCAAGCAAGAGCACGCTTATAATCTTCCTTATTGTAAATACCTTCCTCCATGCGTCGAAGAATTTCAACTTCGTCCACAGATTCAACGCGCATTCCGAGATATTCTTCGATAAACTGCTGATCTATGATCGATCCGCCGATTCCCATGCACATAGAGCCGATCTGAAGATAGCTCTTGCCACGCATTTCAGTAGCAGCAACAGCGGCACGACCGAAACGAAGAAGCTTTGCTTTTACATCTTCGGGAATGTTCGTAACATCGCCGATGTCCTGAACTTCGTGCCCATAGAAGCCGAATGCGGGAAGTCCTTTCTGAGCGTGAGTTGCAAGAACGGATGCGAGATAAACCGCACCGGGACGTTCTGTCCCGTTAAAACCCCAAACGCCTTTTATAGTCGTAGGATCCATATCCATTGTCTCTGCGCCGTAACACCAACAAGGTGTTACCGAAAGTGTGACTGCAACATTCTCTTTTTTGAATTTTTCAGCGCATGCGGCGGTTTCAGGGACACGACCGATAGTTGTATCAGCCATTACAACTTTAACGGGAGTACCATCTGAATAGGACAGATTTTCTTCAAAAAGTTTTTTGGCGGCCTCCGCCATTGCCCAAACCTGCGGTTCGAGACTTTCACGAAGCTTCATCGGGCCTCTGCGTCCGTCAACAATAGGACGAATACCTATTACGGGATAAGTCATAATAATTCCTCCCAATTCCGGGAACCTTTAAAAATCAGTTCCCGCATCAATTTCTGCGATTCAACGGTGAAAATAATGAAATCGGAGCGGCGAATCGCATGCCTGTTTCG
>CAVIJF010000009.1:0-53858 GCA_963643175.1 bacterium | reverse complement strand
CTGCGCTCCGGATTCCGGAGTTTCCCTTGTGGATGAAGGGCTTTCGGGGTGGGGGAAGGGGAAAATAGGGGTAAGAGGTGCCAGCGAAGGCCGGTCGAGCAGGATGCGCCGGGGCAAGTGCCCGCTCTGGTACTATTGTGCTTCGCGGAATGCGGTTTATGAATGGGAAAAATATCGATGCAGCGTATACCAAAACCCTTCGCGTCCCGCATCAGAGCGCGTATTTCGTTTTGATTCTTTCGAGAACTTTGCCGATCGGTGCCGCAAGCAGCCACAGAAAGACCGCGTTGGATACCGCATACATCGCCGTAAACGGCACAGCAGAGGCAAGCGCCGCAAGGTAGCGGGACCAGTTGAAGCCGCCATCCGCCCACAGCACAGTCCAGATGTCCATCAGGAAAGAGTAGAGCACGCCGGACAGAAGGGCATACAGCGTCAGCACGACCCTGCTTTTTTTCAGCGGCAACGCAATAAGCCCCGCGATAAAGCCGAGTATGCCCCAGCTGAACATCTGAAACGGCGTCCACGGTCCCTGTCCGAAATAGAAATTGGAAAGAACAGCCGACAGCGCACCGGTCAGGAAGCCCGCCTCACTGCCGAAATACATCGCCGTGATGACGACGATTGCCGTCACCGGCTTGAAGCCCGGAACCATGGCGAACAGAATCCTGCCCAGAACCGAGAGCGCCACCAGACAGGCAATCAGAACCGTCCGTTTCGCGTCCGCCCCACCCCGCTCAAAATGCAGAAAGAACGGAACGCAGGCAAGCACAGTCACGCACAGGGATATCCACGCATACCGTTTATCCCGAAACAGCAGTGCGCCGCCGACCACGACAGCCGGAATCAGAACCAGAAAAATACAGCAGGAAACAGTCTTTTTCACGTGTCAGCCCCCTCGGTGCAGAATTGCACGACCTGCCCGCAGGTCACGGCGTTCGGGCAAAGCGTGCGCGCCATGCGATTCGCGGCAGTGGTGTAGAAGGTATTCCCGCCGAAAAAGCGGGACGGCGTATCCGCCGACAGAACCTCCCCATCAAAGAACAGGGCGCACCGGTCGGCGGTTTCCGCCGCAAATTCAACATCGTGCGTGACCATCAGCAGGGTCATGCCGTCCGCCTTCAGACGTGTCAGAATATCCCGCAACACCCGCTTTGCCCCCGCATCAATGCCCTTGGTCGGCTCATCCAGCAGCAGGACGCGCGGCTCGGTCAGGAGCACCTTTGCCAGCGCACACTTCTGCTGTTCCCCGCCGCTGAGGTCAAACGGGTTGCGGTCAAGCAGATGCGTGATGCCGAACCGCTCCGCCGCCACGGACACCCGGAGCGCCCGCTCATGCTTCGGGACGCCGTGCGCCTCCAGAATCTCGTCAAAATCCGCCCGCACCGTATCCCGAATGAACACCGTCTGCGGATTCTGCGGCAGGAGCGCAAGCACGCCGCGATACAGGGAATTGCCCCGGTACTCCCGGATCTGCCTGCCCTCAATCAGTACCCTGCCCCGGTATGCCTTGCCGATACCCGCAATCACCTGTAGCATCGTGGTCTTCCCGGTGCCGTTCCCGCCGAGCACCGCGTACAGTTCCCCCCCGTATACCTGCACGGACGTGCCGCGCAGGACATCCGGCAGGTCGCGTTCGTACCGGAACCAAACGTTTTTCAGCTCAACCGCAACAGTCTCCCCGTGCCGGTATTCCGGTTCGGGAAGCACGCCGCCGCGATCGCCGAAATGCCGCTCCAGAAAGTCCCGCCCCTGCCGTACCGTCAGCGGACAGCGGTCGGGTATGTGCAGCGACTGAAAAATGCGCACCGCGCTCGGCAAACCCGCCCGCATGGGGTGCTCCGCCGGGAGCGCATCGCCGACGCGTTCCGGCACATCGCAGACCAGCACCCTGCCTCCGTCCATCAGCAGCACCCGGTCGGCGCCGGGAAACGCCTCCTCCAGCCGGTGCTCTGCCAGAATAACCGTCAGCCCCAGTTCCCGGTTGAGTTTCCGCAATGTCGCAAGAAAGTCCGAGGCGGCAATGGGGTCAAGCTGGCTGGTCGGCTCATCCAGAATCAGCACCTTCGGCTGCATCACCATGACGGCAGCAAGGTTCAGCAGCTGCTTCTGCCCGCCGGACAGTTCGTCCGTCCGTTTCCGGAACCAGTCCTGAATGCCGAAATAGCTTGCCATTTCCCCGACGCGGCGGCGTATCACCTCGGTCGGAAGCCCCATATTCTCCAGCCCGAATGCCAACTCGTGCCACACCTTATCGGTCACAATCTGGTTGTCCGGATTCTGGAGCACGTAGCCGATGTCAGCCGGCGTCGGCTCCCCGCCGCCGTAGGCAATGCTGCCCGTCCTGTCCCCCGCCGGTGCAAGCTCCGGCTTGAGCAGGCGTAGCAGCGTCGTCTTTCCGCAGCCGGATTCCCCGCACACGACCATAAATTCTCCGCTCCGCGCCGAAAAGCTGACCTGCTCCACCGCGTTCCGGTCCGCGCCCGGATACCGGAAGCTCAGATTCTCGATTTGCAGTATGTCCATACGATTGCCTCCCTGACCTCAACAGCAAACGGCAGAAGCGACAGCACGCCGAATGCGATATACACCGCAGACGCCGCCGGTGACAGGTTCAGCGTGCTGACGCGCGGATAGAAATCAAATGCAGTCACGCCGATCGCCATGCCGACCGCCGTCACGCCCAGAAGGGCGGCACAGACCGCCAGCAGGGCGCCGTCCCGCGCCGTAAAGCGGAACAGTGAGAAATTTGTCCGCCGTCCCCGCCCGTAGCCGCGCGCTTTCATGGAGGCGGCAGTCTCCATGGCGTTCTCCAATGACCATGCGAGCATGGCAAGGAACACCCGCCCGGCGCTCCGGATTCTGTCCGTCACGCCGCGTGAGGCGTACAGCCCCATGGCCTTCTGCGCACGCCTGACCCGATCCATCTGCCGCCTGAACTGCGGCACGAAGCGGAGTGCCATGGACAGCACCAACGCCAGCCGGGGAATGACACTGCCGAACAGGTACAGGAACTTATCGCTTGTCATCACCTCGCTGTACCCCCGGCACCAGAGCAGGACGCCGACGACAGCCACCGCCATGGCGCCCCCGTACAGGAACGCCTCCAGCGTGACCGGGTTCCCGTTCAGAAAAAACAGCGGCGTCACGCCGTTGTGGGAAAACAGCGGATTCGTAACCGCCACAAGCAGAAAAAGCGGAACGTAAAAGCCGATGTCGCCGGGTACTGCACTGCGCTTCACCAGCATGGAGCAGAACAGAATGCCGCCGAGCAGTGCCGTCAGCGACAGCACCGGGTTCTCGGAAAACATCGCCACCGTCAGCACCGAGAGAAAGTACACGAACAGGACAACCGGATGCACACTGCCAAACGCCTTCACGGTATCTCTCCTTCCACCCACATACAGCCTATATCCCTGCCGAGGTCGCAGGTGTATACCCATTCCACCGTCTGTCCGTCATGCAGAACATACCGGGAACAGCCGTAATCCGGGAATTCCCCGTCCACGCGGTACATCCAGCCGGACAGCGGTCCGCAGGAAAACTCGTACAGGTAATGCAGTCCCTGAATGTACACGCTTCCGAAACTGTTCTCCTGCGCCCCCTGATACTCCATCTGTATCCGGTTGTAGCGCACCGCGCGGTCAAGGATGTCAAACACCGTATCGCCGGGGCGCAGCACGTAACGGGTCGGCGGCAGAATCACGCCGTCCGGCGGCACAAATTCCTCCGAGCGGAGGGCGGGATCCAGATCGCCGTAATTCTGCAGAACGGTATCGCACCGGATGCTGATGGTGACAGTCTCACTGTCCGGCGTGATGTCATCGATATGCGTGAGATAGTACTCGTCCACCGACTGGATGTTGGTGCCGTTTATGACAACGGCAACCAGCAGGACAATCACGAACAGAGCCAGAATATCCTTTTTCATTCCGGTGCCTCCCTTCTTTTGAACTTACTCCTCTCCGTACTCTGCGGCAAGCTCCTCCAGCTCCCGCTCCTTCCGGTGCCGCCGGTGCCGGATGCGGCGCACCAGCAGTACCGCCGTGGCGGCAGCGACAATACACAGCACACCCCCGATGATACTACCGCGCAGCAGATTGTCCAGCTTGGTCTGGGTCTTTACGACGTCCTCCCAGCGCTCAATCTGCGCCCGGTCGTACTCGCTCAGGGCACGGTAACGCGCAACGATGCTGTCCACGGTTTTCTTATCCTTCAGCGTAATGCTGTCAAAGGGGTAGAGTTTCTCCCGCACGTCCGCATTGATGCTGTCGATTTCCGCCTGTATCGCCGCTATCTCCTGCCGCGCCGCCGTCAGCCGCGCCAGATACCGCTCCCTGTCCGCGAAATCCTCGCTCTGCTGCAGCTTGTCCAGCAGGGTTATGACCGTCACGTACTGCTCCGTGGTCAGCGTATCCGGCAGGGCGTCCACCGCCGCACGGTCAGACAGCGAGAAGGACAGCAGCGGCGCATCGTCCGTTCCGCCGCCCGGCTCCTCCGTAACCGATGCTGTGTCCGCAATCCTGCCAACGTCCACCCCCGCCGCCCGCGCCGCGTCGGACAGCGTCCAGTACCCGTTGACATAATTCCGCTCCCCCTCTGGCAGCGTGTAAAAATCCGTCAGCATCCGTTCCAGTTCCGCCGCGCCGGTGTCCGCGCCGATTCCGGCAATCTGCCGCTCCAGCTCTGCAATGCGTGTGCTCAGCGTCCCGCTTTGCTCCGGGCGGAAATCGTACAGCGCGCGCATCCGGTTCGCCTGCCGCCACAGCGCCGCCATGGCGCAGAGCGTCTGCTCCCCCGCCATGGTGTTGGAACTGTCCGGGCTGGAGGTGGGGTTGTCCGGGTCATATACAAAGGAATGCACGAACCCGCCGTCCGGCATCCGGTAGCGCAGGATACCGTCCAGCAGGGTATTCCCGTTTTTGACAAAGCGAGGGTCGGTCAGCGGATCCATGCCGAGACAGCAGAGCGCCACCGTGACCTGCGCGGTGCTTTCGACATTCTCCGTTCCCCAGCTGGCGTAGTCCCCGGTATCCAGCTGGAGTGCGGACAGGCAGTCCAGCGACTCCCCCACGACCCGGTGCACAGTTTTTGTGACCTGCTCCCCGCTCTTTTTCAGCGTGTAGGTATATGTTTTCTCACTGTTGCGGTACGGGGCAAGCGCCTGCAAAGCCATCGCCGTGATGTCCGGGTCGGCGCTCCCGCCGCTCAGGGCAAAGCCGCCGTCCGGCAGCTGCTGACGCAGAATTTCCAGAATGATGTCGTCACGGGTATAGTATGCGCCGTCCGGAACCGGATAGCGCAGGCTGTCCAGCGCGATAAGCCCCCATATCCAGCCGTTGATGCCCTGCCGTCCGAGCGAGGTCGTTCTGCCGCGATCGTAGGTGCCGTCCGCGATCAGGTTGATGGGATTTCCTTCCGCGTCGGTGCCGAGGGCGGTCGGGTCGCCGCCCATCGCCAGCACGGCAAGCGCAATGCGGTGCCATTCGGTCGCCTTGGCGGCGCTCAGCTTACCCGGCTCACCGTACCATTCCTGCACCCGATCCCGGATGACCGCGAGGTAGGCGGCGTTGTTGTCCGCGATGCCCAGCCTGCCCAGCCCGATGGGATACCAGTCCCCCGGTGTGGTTCCGGCGAGCGCAAGGTAGGTGTCGTTCAGCAGGAAGCCATCCGGCGGTGCCCCATTGTCGCTCTTTTTCCACGCAAGAATGCCCTGCGCAATCGCCCACGGTTCCGCACCGGGGATGTCCGCCGCGGCAGTCCGCACGCCGGGCGTGCCACCTGCGGCAAACAGGAGCAGAACGCACAGCGCAAAGCAGGAAATCCGTTTACGCATCCCGGCTGTTCCCTTCCCTGCGCCGCCCGGTACGCCGCACCGCCGAAAGCGTTGCGGCGGCAAGCACGGAAACCACAAAAAGCGTGGGGACGACAGTGCTCCGGCATCCCGAGCGGGGAGCTGTTACGGTTCCGGAAGCCGGCTCGGTCGCCGGCTCCGTATGGGAGGACGCCGCCGTCCCTTCTGCCGTTTCCGTCACCCCGGACGCCGTGTCCGTGTCCGGCTCTGGTGCCGTACTGTCCGGTTCCCGTGTCGTGCCGCTGTCCGGATGCGTGCCGGTCTCCGACCGCGTTTCGGCATCCGGGTGTTCCAGTGCGTCATACAGCGCCACCGTGGCGGCGTCCACCGTTTCCTGCGCCGCATCCAGAGCTGCCATCGCGTCCAGCGCCGCGCCGTAGGCTGCCCCGACGGAGGTCCGGGCAAGCAGTCCGGAGGTGCGCGCCCGGCAGATTGCCTCCGTCAGCTTATCCTTATCCGCCACAGGGTAGTATCCCCCCGCCGGCTGTGCCCCGGCGTCGGGAACCGCGCTCCCGACCGCAGTGAAGCCGCCGATGTCGGCACCGTACCCCAGGGTGAACTGCACCCGCACGACATCCCCGTCGGACAGGTAGCTGTCGGCGAACCCGACGTTCGGGAACACATTGTTGACCGTATACATCCAGCCGGAACCGTTGGTAAATGCAAACTCGCCCAGATAGCCGACCCAGTTTTTCCCGTAATCGTCCGGGTCAAAGTACGTCATGCTGCTCTCCAGATGCGGCGTCAGGAGGGACGGTATCGCCGGGGACAGCTCCAGCCGGCGCGGCGTCTGCGGCACCGCACTGCGCAGGTAGCCGTTATAGCACTCCCCCGCCGCCGTGCCGTCCGCGATGTAGGCAAGGTAGAAGGAAGCCTTTTCCGTTCCCCCGTAGTAGCCGGTCAGACCGCTCTCCGTCAACAGCCGCAGAAGCAGTTCCGCCGCCGTTTCCCCTTCCAGAATCGGCATTTCAACTGGTTCGACAATGTACCCGCACCCGATGGTGAAAGCCTCCACGCTCCAGACGGCACGCCCGATCTCCTCGCCCGGCTCGGCGTGCCGGTAGAGGATGCGGTAGGTCAGTTCCTTCTTTTTTCCGCCGTCGGAGGAGGCGGACACCGTGACGATGTTCTCCCCCTCCTCGGTAAAGGTCAGCGTGTAGCTGGCTTTTTCGCTGTCGTCCCACGTCGGCTCCAGCCGCGTGCCGTTGTGCGTGACGGTTGCCCGTATCTTCTCGCCGCCTGCGTTCCGCGCCCAGACATCAAAGGTCTTTTTGCTCCCCCGCTGGATGGCGTTGTCGGTCAGCGTCGTGACAAGCGACGGCCCTGCCGCCGCTCCCGACGGAACCGCCGGGAGCGTGAAAAACAGCATCAGGGCTGCGCAAAGCAGGAGTAGAATCCGTTTTCCAAACTGCATTTTTTAACCATAGCCTTTCTGCGGAATCCGGCGGTGCATTCTCAGGATGCGTCCCGCTCTTTCCTCCGCGCACAGCAGGTTGCGGCGGCAATGCCGAGAACCGCCACAAGCCAGAAGCCGCACAGCGTCGAGGAAGTGCATCCCTGCGCGGTCGCCGCCCCCGTTGTTGCGGTGCCGGGTGCCCCGGTCGTATCGGTCACGGCGGCGGTTCCGGACGTTCCGGGATTCTTATCCGTCGCGGTTTCCGTATCCGGCGCCTGCGTGTCCGTTCCGGTTTCCGTGTCTTTCTCTGTTGCCGTCTCCGTTCCGGTGTCGGGTTCCGGTACCGGTACGGTTTCGGTTTCTGTCTCTGTCACGGTTTCGGTTTCCGCCTCCCGGAGCAGTGCCTCAAGCGCCTCCTCGGCGGCAGTCAATGCCGCGCGGTTGTCCACCAGTGCCTTGTGCTCATCGGGGAGGGCATCGTATGCCGCCCGCGCCGCGCGGATTGCATCCCCGCTGTCCGGCGTAACGGTTCCGATAGCCGCAATCAGTTCCGACACCCGGTCGATGCTGTCCGCATCCCCGGTGCTCTGCCACGTCAGCAACGGGCAGCCGCCGTTGACCAGTGCGTAAGCGTCCGCCTTGAAGTCATTCCCCAGCAGGGCAAGGAATGCGACCGTGCGCATTTTCTCAGCGGTTCTGGCAACCGTTACGTCGTTCCCGTCCGAAACGCCGCAGGCTGTCAGAGCGGAATCGTAGTAGCACCCGGAAATCTCGTTGCGGGAGGTCACAAGGCTTGCGATGCCGCCCGCGCCGTTCAGAATGTTTTCCCCGGTTACGATGACGCTGCCCGCGTTATAGCAGTTCCGGAGCACGTGTCCGTCCTGCATTCTGCCGACGATACCGCCGGCGTTGTCGCTTGCCGTCACGGTTCCCGCATTGTAGCACGCGGAGATTGTGACATTCACGGAGGTGCCGTTGCCCCCCGTCCCCAGATGCCCGACGATGCCGCCGACCGCGCCGTCCCGTGCGGTCACGGTGCCGACGTTGTAGCAGCCCCGGATGATGCTGACGCCACCGTCCCGCACCGTGCCGACAATGCCGCCGCTCCAGCCTCCGCAGATAATATCCGCGCCGTTCCAGCAGTTGATGAAGTCCGCGCCGTTGCTCCACCCGGCGACAGCACCGACAAAGGAGCGGTTGCCCGCGTTGATTTCGCCGCTCGCCACCCCGACATTCTGAATCACGGCGTTGGTGCCGACATAGCCGAACAGCCCGCCGGTACCGGAATACAGGTTGTCGATGGCGTACCCCTGCCCGTCGAAGGTGCCGTCAAACTGCCGCGAAGCGGATCTGCCGATCGGAACCCAGTCGGGGCAATTGCTCAGGTCAATGTTGCCGGTCATCCGGAAGGTCACGCCCGTGAAGGATTTGCCCGCGTTGACCCGCTCGGCAAGCGCCGTCAGTTCCTCCGCCGTACCGATGCGGTACGGGTCGTCCTGCGTTCCCGCGCCCTGCCACGGCATTCTTTCCTGTATGTCAAGGGAAAACCGGGTTTTCAGCATACCGTACAGGACATATACCGTGCCGTCCTCAAGACTCAGCTCGCCCGCGACGGACAGCCGGTAATCCTTCAGTTCCTCGGTGTGCCCATCGCTGTACTGCGCCGTCACGACCAATCCGGCAGGGTCAAAGACCTCCCCGGCGTAGTAGTGCGTCCGTTCGGGCGCCTGCGTCACGGAAACGGACGTGATGTAGGGTGCATTCGTATCCAGCGCCGCCTCCCCGCCGACCAGCGCAATGGCAGACACCAGCGCAGAATAATTCCGGACATAGCGTCGCTCCGATTCCGGCACCGCGCGGAACAGCGCCAGCGCCGCCTTCAGCTGTGCCTTGTAGTCCGCCGCCGAGGTATCGTCCGCCACGGCAATGGCGTCCGTCGCCGCCCGGCAGGCATCCGCCGCCTCCGCTGACATCTCCGCCCGCATATCGTACAGCGCATTCATCCCGTTCTCAAATCTCCAGTAGGCAACCAGCGCATAGGTAGCCTGATCGTTCGCCATGGAGTTCCAGCCGCCGTTCGCAACGTGGCAGAAGCCGCCGTCCGACAGCCGGAAACGCAGCAGTCCGTCCAGCACGGTTTTACCGTCGGAGGTAATGAAACGCGCATCCTTCGCGGGGTCTATGCCGACCGCGCAGAGCGCCACCAGAACCTGCGCGGCACTCTCCGCGTTGTCCGTGTTCCACGAGGAGAAGCCGCCTGCCTGATTCATGAGGGAGCCGAGCCTGTCCAGCGCGTCCTCCACGCACTGCCGCACGGTTCGGGAAACCTCCTTCCCGCTGTTCCCGTTGGTGTAGGTGTACACGGTATCGTCATTATAGTACGGCGCCAGCGCCTGAATCGCCATCGCGGTCATATCCGGGTCGGAAGCAGTTCCGAACCCGCCGAGTACCCAGCCGCCGTAGGTGTTGCCCTGCACCCCGTCCGTCAGCTGCAGCTTCAGAATCTCCGTGATGAAGGTCGAACGCGGATACTGCGCATCGTCCGGAGCCGGATACATACCGGCATCCATAGCAAGCAGACCCCATATCCAGCCGTTCAGTCCCTGCGTGCCGGGTCCCGCCTTGAGTATGCAGTTGTAGCTGCCGTCCGCGATAAGGTCAATCGGTTTGCCGTTATAGCTGCCGAAAGCCGTCGGATCGCCGCCGAGCGCCGCAATCGCCACGGCAGCCCGGTGCCACTCGGTCGCCTTGGCGCTGTGCAGGCTGCCCCCGTTGTCCGCGTACTTTGTTTCAATGTATGCCTGCATCGCGGCAAGATAGTCCGCATATCCGGCACCGTCGTCAATCATATGCGTGTAGGAACCGTTGCTCCGGTAGCCGAAGCGCCCCATGGCAAGCGCCATCCAGTCGGTCGCGGTAGAGCTTGCGCCGGAAAGATACTTCTCATTGCCGAGCAGACTGCCGCCGATACCGCTCTGCGCGCCGGCACTGGCGACCGCCGCCCGGATATAGGTGGCAAGCTGTGCCGAAAGCGCGGTTTTTTCCGTGAATCCGGGGCGCACCGGCGTATCGTCGGACACCGCCGACTCCCATTTCAGGACAGGCATTCCGTCCGCGTCCGCGAACGCCTCCCCCAGCTGTGCGGCGGTGAGCGTCTCCGCCTCCGTGCACTTCGCGTCGGTTCCGGTGCCGCTGAGGTAATAGCAGTTGGTCAGGGTGCCGCGACCGGCACCGATAACGGCACCGACATTGTTGCCGTGTCCGGTGGAATCCACCACACTGCCCGCGTTGAAGCAGTTCTCCAGCACCGGCGACGACGCCTTGTGACCACCGGTCACGCCGCCGACCGTGGCGGGACCGGTCACGGTTCCGGCGTTATAGCAGTTCTCCACCCTGCCGGCTCTCCAGTGCTGTCCCGTCACGCCTCCGACATAGCCGGTTGTGCCGGTCACGGTGCCCCGGTTGAAGCAGCCGCTGACTGTACTGTCGCCGTTGACCATTCCGACCACGCCACCGACATTGGCGCCACCGGATACCGCCGCCTCATTGCCGCAATTGACAGCCCGCCCAGCGGTCAGCCTGCCGATTACCCCGGCTGCGTTGGAGTTGCCATTCACCTCGCCCTGAACGACCAGGTTCATCACCGTGCCGCCGTTGACGTCGCCGAACAGACCGACCGACGAGCCGGACGCGATGTACAGTTCGCTGATTACGTGGTATCCGCCGTCAAAGGTGCCCCGGAACGAATTGGCTTCCGTTCCGATCGGCCTCCACGGGTTTCCATCGCCGCCCAGCGCAAGGTTAGCTGTAAGTTTTACGGTTTTGCCCTCATAGGAATTCCCGCTGTTGACTGCATCCGCAAAAGCCTGCAGTTCCGCCGACGTTCCGATGGTCAGGTCGGGTTCCCCGGCATATGCCGGGGCGGCAAACGGGATAACGGACAGCATCAGCATGAATGCAAGCAGTCCGGCGGTCAGTCTGTTGATTTTTCGTTTCATTCTCCATCCTCCTTGGAAGTTCCGGTAATTTTGTGCAGCAGAGCACGTATCACGCCATGCGTGTGCCTGATGATCCGACTCTCCGCCCGGAGTCTGCCCTCACCAAATGACATAGTTTCTCCCCTCCTTCCGCACAAAAAGCGCCTTCAACCTCTCTTAAGGAAGAAGACGCGCCACCGAGGGACGGCAAAACAGGCTTGACGGCACACAGACCGGAATCCCTCTGCCGGAAATTCCTCGGCTGCACGCTCCCCACCCGAACCGTGTTGAACCCGAAAGACACGACGGCACCCGATCCGTGAAGCCCCGGAAAACCCGCGCACGGCAAGCCGGCGGAGACCGTCTCCGCTCTCCGCACCGTGATTTCCGAAAGCATCCCTCAGTCAGGTACGGCAATGGCGGTTGTTCCGGATTTGAACCGGATTTTTCTTTTCATTTACTCAGCGTACAACTTTTCAAACCGTATCTTTCTATCGCTATTCATTTCGCAGATGAGTATACCACATTTTTCTGCCACTGTCAACAGATTTTGAAAAATTGTCCGGGGCGCGCACGCAAGCCCCCTCTCCAACATCTTTTTCACTGTTTTTCAGTATGGTCATAAACCCGTCACAATATCGTGCTATACTGTACGGTAGTGATGTGCGCCCGTCAGGCGCGCCGAAAGGGAGAGATACAATGAGCAAACTGAAACGGATATGCAGACGGACAGGCGTGACAGCGCTGGCGCTTGTACTGCTGCTCACGGCACTGACCGGATGCACGTCCCGGGCGGATCGGGAGAATCAGCGCGCAATCGGGGAGAGCGGCGGCTTTGACGTGCTGTACGAGGAGCTGCGCTTCGTGACCTTGCTGGTCAAGGACGCCATGGCGGGTGAGTACGGCGCGGATATCTGGAAAAACGCCGATACAGCCGAGACGTACCGGGCAGAATTGCAGGAGCGCGTCATGGACAAGCTCCGGGCGAATTATATGGTGCTCTCCACCTGTGTTGCCTACAACATAGATACCGAATCCAAGGAAGCGGATAACTATGTGGACAGACAGATTGATCAGCTGATCACGGAGGAGTGCGACGGAAAAACCAGCAAGTACAAGGACTACCTGAAGGAGCACAACCTGACGGATCACTACCAGCGCTTTGCCCTGCGCGTCAGCTATCTGGAATCCGTGCTGTACTACACGCTGGAGTCCGGGAAGCACTTTGCCTATACGACCGAGAACATCGACGAGTTTGTTCAGTTCGTTCTGGAAAGCCCCGACTACGCACGCACCGTCCACGTGTTCCTCCGCAACGACGAAGGCGAAAGCCCGGAACAGAATCTGGCGGAAGCGCAGAGAATCACGCAGGCGCTGCGTGCAGTCGCCGGGACGGCACAGCGGCAGGAGGTCATGAACGGCTATATCGGGTCGGCGCTCAACGACGACCTGAGCATGATTTCCACGGACGGCTACTACTTCACGCGCGGCGAAATGGAGGAGATCTACGAGCAGAACACCTTCGCTCTTCAGGTCGGGGACGTCAGCGATCCGTTTTTGTGCGGCAACGGCTACTACGTCGTCATGCGGCTTGCGCCGGAGGAGGACTACGCCATACAGAACAGCTCTACCCTGCTGACTTACTATCAGAGCGCCCAGATGGGTCTGATTGAGGAATCCCGCGCCGAGTCGTGCCGCGTTGTGCTCAACGAGTACGGGCAGAGCATCGATCTGGTCGCCATGGAGTAACCCCGGTCGCCATGAAACCCAGAAAAACATCCCCCGCGCGCGTATCGCGGCGTTACCGCGCCGGTGTGACACGGCGCAGCCGCCTGCGCCTGTCCCGCGATGTCCGGCGGCGGATTCTGCTGACGGTTGCCGTCTGCCTTGCCGTCGCGGCGGTGGCGCTGATCTGGGGCTCCGCCCTCAAACGACGCTCGGACGCCTACCACGCCGGGCTGGAAGCGGATATATGGACGGTCGCCACCGACACCCCGTTCCGGCAGACGGCGGTGCCGGACTTTCGGGGCGGCGCCATATCCCCCGGCGGAGATCTGCCGGAGTTGCCGTCGGATGCGTCCGGCGCCGTCATCACGCTGTCCGAAAACGCGGACGGACAGCTGGGCTATGCCTTCTCCACCGCCACGACTGCCGGGCTGACCGTTGCCGAGGGCGCACCGACACCGGAGTCAGAAGTTGGGCGACTGCACCGCGCCGGACTGCGCGTGTTGGGCGTTTTCCGGGTGCAGTGCCTGGATGAGGTCTACCGTGCGGATGCTGCCGCCGCCGTTCTGCGCCGCGGCGTGGAACTGAGCCTTCTGACCGCCGCGGCGCAGGCGGGCGTTGACGAAATCCTGCTGCTCGGCGTTCCCTGCGGGGACGACGGGGCGGATGCCCGCGCACTGGACTTTTTGCGCGAGCTGAAGCAACTGCTTGCGGACAGCGGTACGGCGCTCGGCGTGGCACTCCCGATGGATGCCTTTGTGCGGGTGGAAGGCGAAACGGTGCCGGATGCTTTCGCGCAGGACGGTGCGGAATCCGGCGTTGCGCAGTACACCGGCTGGCGCACCCCGGGGCGGATGCTGTCGGCGTGCGATTTCCTTGCGCTGGATCTGCGCACGGCGGATGCGGAAACCGCCGGAGAACTGCTTCGCGGTTTCCGCTTTACTTACGCCCGCTATGCGCTCCGGCTGTTGATTGCCGACTCTGCGGTATCCGGAATCGCCGACACCCACGGGATGCGGCGGCAGATTCTCTACCCGGCGGCGGCCGGGAACGAAAGGTAACCTGCCCTCGCCCGGGCTTTCCTGTCCCCGGTAGAAAGCAAAAAACTTTTGAGGTAGCAAGGGGCGCCGTCCCGGTATTCTGCAAAGATACCATAAGCCGCAGTGATAGCCGGGGCGCCGGGGACACAATCCCTCCGGTACCGCAAACCGCCCGGCAGACAGTGCCGCCCCCGGCACAGATGCAGGGGTGCCGGGGCGGTAGCCCCTTGCAAAAGATACCAAAAATTTCCCCCCAAAAAAGCCGACCTCACCGCTTCAACTTCCCTAAGAAAGGAGGCTTTTGCCGACGCAAAAGCAACAAAACCGAAACACCTATGAAAACAATTGCCAGCTTCACAGTCAACCACGACACACTCCTGCCGGGACTGTACGTGTCCCGCGTGGACGGGGACATCGTAACCTATGACGTCCGCATGAAAGTGCCCAACGGCGGAGATTACCTGCCCTCACCCGCCGCCCATACCATCGAGCATCTGTTCGCCACCTACGCACGCAACAGCGGATGCGCAGAGCGGGTGGTATACGTGGGTCCCATGGGATGCCGCACCGGCTTCTACCTGCTCCTGCGCGACAGCGTAAGCCGGGCGGACGCTATCCGGTTGGTGCAGGACAGCTTTGCCTTCATCGCCGCCTATGAGGGGGAAATTCCGGGCGCAACACGCACACAGTGCGGGAACTACCGGGAACACGACCTGCCCGGTGCCAAAGCCGCCGCCGCGGCGCTATGCGCTACCCTCCGCGACTGGACACCGGAAAAGATGAATTACGCACCCTGATTGCCGGTAGCCGTGTACCCGCGCAATCCGGTGGCACCGGGTACGGAAAGGCAATCCAAAAAGGGAACCCCTGGCACAGGGGTTCCCTTTTTGTCCCGACAACATCAGGTCAGGCGGCAGGCGCCTGCCGGCAATCAGTCGGGTTTGGTTTCGCTGAGGTAGCGGGTACCGATATAGCAGCGCTTGCCCTCGTACTCAATCGCAACGTAACTGCCGTAATCCTCCAGAATGACCACCTTGTCGCCCTTCGTGAGGTACCCGACAATGTTGCTCGAAGAGCTGAAGTCCGGCGAGGAGCGCACATTGAGTGCGGTTGCGGTCACGTACCGGACGGTGCTCGGCTGCGGCTCCGTCGCAGTCGCCGGCGCCGTTTCCGTTTCGGTCTCGGTTTCCTCCGTCACGTCCGAACCGAACAGATCGCGGAAGGACACTGCCTTGCAGGCATCTGCGCCGGTCGGAACGCCGATCGCCTCGGTATTGCCGTAGCTGTACGTGCAGGTAATTTCCATATCCTGCCGGTAGGTATCCCCCTCGACGGTATAGGTTGCGGAAACGCGGAAAGAGGCATCGGCAAGACAGCCCTCCGCTGTCAGCAGAGCGGCGCCTGCCGCTTCGGTCAGCGTAGCATTGTCCGTCGGTATCTGCAAAGTTGCCAGCAGCGCCTCGCGGTACTGCTCCCGGACGCCGGACACCGTGACCGATTTGCCCGATGCGTTCAGTGTCTGAACCGTGGCGGGATCAAACGGCAGGAGTCCCGGGGCGACAACATTCTCATATATCCACGCAGCCTGCGGGGAAGTCAGACCGGACACTTTTACGCCCGCATCCGGCAGATAAAATGCATTACCCGACAGCGTGTACCCGTTCGTCCCGGACTGGGTGCAGCTACCGCCGACCCGGCGCCATGCGATACTGCTCCTGACCTCGGTATACTGACCGGCTCCGTCTGTCAGCCGGACAACGCAGACAACCGTCACGCCGGCGCCGTCCGTGTTTGCTGTCCGCACGGCGGCGGAGGTCAGCAGTTTCTGCGGTTCCGTAGGTGCCTCGGTCGATTCCGCCGCGGTCGTGGTGACGGCAGTGGTAGACGGGGATGTAGCGGTATCCGTATCGGGCACAGTCTGCTTGCCGCCGGACGTTTCCGCCTGGGTACCGGCGGCGGAGGCAGCCGCCTGCGTCTCGGTCGCAATCGGAATGGTGGGCACTTCGGGGTATGTGGCAGAGGCGGTTCCCCGGTCTCCGGATTCCCCGCAGGCGATAAGGGACATCACCAGTGCAAGGGTTGCAGCGGCACTCACAAGGGACACAGCGGATCTGATTTTCACGGAAAAATCCTCCTGTAGCTGTTTTTCTTTTGCTGTTCAGTATTGTATCATATACGCGTCCAAAAGTCAAGGGGCAGATGCGAGGCAATGCAAAACAATCACATTTCCCTTTTTGCGCTGTCTGCCCGACCTGGCGCACGGTGTTTTTATGGGAGGATTGCCATCGCGTCATCGGTTTACCCGGTCGTCCCGGCAACTGTAGGGGAGTGTCCCGCCGTGCGTCGCCGGTTTATCCTGCCACTGCCTATTTTTTGCCCCCCTTCCCCGAAGGGGAAGGGGGGCAAAAACTTTACCGGGAGCAACACAAAACGGCAGGTGTCTGAAACACCTGCCGTCAGCAGTTTCCGGAAACCGCGCAGCCGTCAGATTCCGAGGAACAGCGTCGCAATGCCGAAATAAACCAGCAGCGTCAGCGTGTCCACAATGGTCGTAAGGAACGGACTTGCCATAACGGCGGGGTCAAATCCAACCTTCTTGGCACCGATGGGCAGCAGCGTGCCGATAATCTTGGCAAGCAGAATCGCCGTTGCAATGGTCGCGCAGACCACCAGCGACACACGCACATTTTCCCACGCGAAGCTCAAGCGGAAATCCACCAGCATGGTCTTGACAAAGCAGGCGGCTCCGACGGTCGCACCGCAGAGCAGTGCCACGCGGAACTCCTTCCACAGGATCCGCAGAACGTCGGACGGCTCAATATCACCGACAGACATACTGCGGATAATGGTCACGGAAGTCTGTCCGCCGGCATTTCCGCCGGTGTCCATCAGCATGGGGACAAAGACGGTCAGAACCGGAAGCGCCGCCAGCGCACTTTCAAAATGCCCCAGAATGGTTGAGGTAAATGTCGCGGACACCATCAGCAGCAACAGCCACGGGATGCGCTTCGACCACGTTTCCAGCACGCCGGTCTTGAGGTAGGGCTTGTCGGTCGGCACAATAGCCGCCATCTTTTCGATATCCTCCGTCACCTCGTCCTCCATGACGTCCATGGCGTCATCGACCGTGACGATACCGACCAGCCGGTGCTCCCTGTCCACGACAGGCAGTGCCAGCATATCATACCGGGAAATCAGCGAGGCGACCGTCTCCTGGTCGTCCAATGTGGACGCGCAGATGACGTTCTCGTCCATGATGTCCCCGATGCTCTCCTCCGGCTTGGCAAA
Organism: bacterium; assembly: GCA_963643175.1. Taxonomy (GTDB): domain Bacteria; phylum Bacillota; class Clostridia; order Oscillospirales; family CAG-272; genus CAMEON01. The sequence continues at coordinate 36,578 of CAVIJF010000009.1, read as the reverse complement.
CAGAAGCGTCCGCAGCGGCACGATGCCCTGCAGAACCCTCGCCGCATCGGTCACGTAGGCAACGTACACCGTTTCCTTGTCAATTCCCGTTTTGCGGATGTGGTCTATCGCCTGCGCACAGGTCATATCCCGGTGCAGGTCGATAAATTCAGCGGTCATAATGGAACCCGCGCTGTCCTCCGGATAGGCGAGGAAGCGGTTGATGGCGGCGCGCGTTTCCGGCTGGGCGTTGCGCATGACCCGGTGCACGATGCTAGCGGGCAGCTCCTCCAGCATATCCACCGCGTCGTCCAGCGACAGATCCTCCACAATGGCGGACAGCTCCCGGTCGCTCATGGCGTTTATGATGCGCTGCTGCTCTTCCACATCCAACTCGGCAAACACATCCGCCGCCTGATCCTTGCTCAGCAGTTTGAACACCGCCGGAAGCCGCACGGCAGGCAGTTCGGCAAAGAAATCCGCGATTTCCACAGGCTGCAGAGCGTCCAGCTCCGTGCGAAAATCCACATACCGGCGGGTGTTGAGCAGGTCCGTCAGGCGCTCGTAGGTGTCCTCGACTTCCTGCGTATGCTGTTCGGACTCGGTCGGCTCCTCCCCGTCCGCATCGTCAGGATGCTTATCCGTCTCTTCAGGCTCGTGAGCCGAATCCGGTTCCGGGGGATGCGGCAGCTGACGTTCCTTGGGCGCTGCCCCGACTGTACTTTCACAGCCGATACCTGTCCCTGCTTCGTCAGGTGTCAATTTCATGTCTGTTCCATCGTCTGACGGCACGGCGCCGTTCCCGTTCAGACGGTCATACCGGTCGTCGCGCTCGCTGTTCATGTTCTCGTGCTTCATAACGATTCATCCCCCGTTTCTTTGCTTGATTTGAACGTGGGGCAGTCGGCACGCAAACCCGCTCCCCACCGGCACGCGGTCGGATATGCCGCCCGCAAGCGGTAACAGTATAACACCGTCGGCAGGATTTGTCAAGCGGATTTTCCGAATTTTTCGTCGTTTATGCGCGGTTTTGTCAGATTTTCATCATTTTACGGAATTAGTACGCACCATCTTCTTTTTTCGTTCAATTTCACGGTTTTTCACCGGATACTTCGGATTTTGTCCGGCTCCCTGCCCCGCAAAGAAGCAGCCGGAGAACCCCGCGCGGGGTTCTCCGGCTGCCTGTCCGGTTCAGAATTTATCGCTCAGCTTGTACTGAATGCAGGGGCAGCCGTTCTCAATGGGATACGCAATCTCATTGGGCGCCGCCCAGTACACGGCATTCCGGATAATGCGCTGTACGTACGGGTTATAGAAGGAACGGCAGAACTCGTGACCGGGCTGGAAGTAGAACACCTTGCCCGCGCCGCGGTAGTAGCACAGACCGGAACGGAAAATGAAACCGTCCTCGTACCAGCTGCCGAACACCAGCTCATCCGGCTGGGGCACATAGAACGGCTCGCAGTACAGCTCCTCGAACAGCTCAAAGTGGTCGGGAATGCCGGCGGCGATGGGATGCCCTGGCAGCAGGTTCCACACAATCTCGTTCTGGTCGCGTCCCCACGACAGGTTGCCGTTGGTGCCAATGACTTCCTTGAACACCTTGGAGTGGTGCCCGGAGTGAAGGACAATCAGACCCATTTTGCCGCGGTACACCCGGTCACGGATTTTTGCAACCAGCTCATCCGACACCTCATGGTGCGCCATATGTCCCCACCAGAGCAGTACGTCGGTGCTGTCCAGCACCTCATCGGGCAGGCCCTGCGCCGGATCATCCAGTGCCGCCAGCCGGATATTCAGCGACGGATTGCTCTCCTCAAGGAAGGACTTGATGCATCCGTGGATGCCGTCCGGGTAGATGTCATGGCAGGCAGGCTCCTGCCGCTCGTGGCGGTATTCATTCCAGACGGTAATGTTCAACTGCTTCTCAGCCATTGCTTTTTCTCCTTATATTATTGGTAGAATTGGGGAATCAGACTTGTATGCACAGCCCGTCATAAGCGGGCGTGACACCCAGCGGGGCAAGGCGTTCCGCCAGCCGCTCCGGATCGGTGTGCAGGGTCCGCGCCATATGCGACACGTAGAATCTGACATCCGGGGCAAAGCGGTCGTACTTGCGGATGGTGCGGAGCATCAGCTCCAGCATATCCAGCGTGTTGTGCTCAAAACTGCGCCAATCGTCCGGCGCCGTTTCGCCGCAGGTCAGCTCCAGCACCGCAGCGTTGACTGGCTGATCCTTGATGGCGTTCCACGAAGTCGTGGGTATCCACGCGCTGTCGCAGCCGTAGTACAGCAGCCGCTCCCCGTCGCCGACAAGGTACAGGCGCGTGGCTTCCTCCGGGTCGTCGGTCGCATGGTTGGAGCGTAGCGACAGCACCCGGTATCCGCCGATGGGGTACGCCAGCTCCGGTCGGACACGGGTATCCACAAATGCAATGCGCGCCGTGCGCACGTCACCCAGCACCGAGCGCAGGCGGCGCAGGCACGCCATGTCCCCCCACAGGACACAGTCCCGCCCTGCGCACAGCCGCTCGACCGTCTCGGGGCAGAAATGGTCGTCATGCGTATGGGTGACGATGATATTCCGCACGCCGTCCAGCATATGCGGATCACCCGAATGCTCCGCGTAGTGGAACACATGGGGGCCGGGATCAATCAGCAGGTCACGGTTAATCAGAACCGACGAAAACCGCCGGTGGAACACGCCGGACGTATAGGCGTTGATGTCCCAGTCCGCCGCGCCGGTTCCGAGAAATGTCAGCTTCATAGTGCAGTACCTCCCTGCCGCCGCGCCGCTCTGCGGCGGGCGTTCATTTCAGCGTCAAAGAAATCTCAATCGGCGGTATCCAGCACCGACGCAGCAATCTGCTGTGCCAGTCCGCGGACCGCCTCCTCCTGTCCGGGCGCCAGCGCGGAGCGCAGGGTCAGCGTCGGCTCCAGAATCGTCGTATTCTTCAGGGGCATCAGCAGCTCGCGCATCAGCTTGCCGGACGCGGGCGCCCAGCTGCCGTTCTCAATCAGCGCGACCGTCCGTCCCTGCCAGTTGTGCGCCGCCAGATCGTGCAGCAGTGTTTCCATGCTCACGAAAATGCCGTTGTTGTAGGTCGGAGCGGCGAAAACCGCGTGCGACACGCGGAACGCCTCCGCCAGCACATACGACGGATGCACCGCCGACACGTCAAACATCCGGATACGGCACACGCCCGCCTCTGCAAGGTAATCCGCCAGCAACTCGGCTGCCGCCTGCGTGCCGCCGTAGACGGTTGCGTATGCGATAAGAACGCCGCGTTCCTCCGGCGTGTACTTGCTCCAGAGGCTGTATTTCTCCAGTACCAGTCCCAGTTCCCCGCGCCAGATATACCCGTGCAGGGGGCAGATGCGCCGGATGTCCAGATCCGCCGCCTTCTTCAGAACCGCCTGCACCTGTGCGCCGTACTTGCCCACAATGTTGGTGTAGTACCGCCGCATTTCCTCCAGATAGCCCGCCCCGATGTCCGCCTCATCCGCAAACAGGTTGCCGGACAGCGCCCCGAAGCCGCCGAAGGCGTCCGCCGAAAACAGCGTGCCGTCGGTCTTGTCGTAGGTCATCATCACCTCAGGCCAATGCACCATCGGCGCCATGACAAAGGTCAGCGTGTGCCGCCCGGTGCACAGCTCCTCGCCCTCGGCTACCAGCCGGACGCGCCCGGTCAGGTCAAGTCCGGGGAAAAACTGGTTCAGCAGGGTGACGGTTTTTTTATTGCACACGACGGCGGCATTCTGCCAGCGGGCAAGAACCGCGCCCAGCGCGGCGCAATGGTCGGGCTCCATGTGCTGGACAATCACATAGTCCAGCCCCTCCCCCTCCAGCGCCTCGGCGGTTGCCGCCATGAAAGTATCGGCTACCGCCCTGTCCACCGTGTCAAACAGGACGTTCTTTCCGTCCCGGAGCAGGTAGGCGTTGTAGGACACCCCCTGCGGAATCGGGTACACATTCTCAAACAGCGCAAGACGCCTGTCCGAGGCACCGACAAAAAGCAGGTCGTCCGTAATTCTCCGGATGCTCATGTTTTTTCTCCGTTTCTGTGTATCATTTGGGGCATCTATACGGAATCCCCCGCACGGGCAGGGGATTTACTTTCCGCATTACAGCTGTGCGAGGCTTGCCGCTCCCCAGACAGCAAGTGCGTGATCCTCCTCGCCGGTGCCACCGCTGACGCCCAGTCCGCCAATCAGAACGCCGTTCTCATACAGGGGCACGCCCCCGCCGAAGGTCACGATGCGATCCAGATTCTGCAGACCGTAGAAGGTTCCGCCGGGCTGAACCAGCTTGGCAAGCTCGGCAGTCGGCATCTTGACCGCCACCGCCGTATAGGCCTTGCGCACCGCCACCTCGTAGCTGACCAGAAAGGCGCCGTCCATAACGTGTACCGCCACCGGATTGCCCTGCGCGTTGGCTACTGCAATGACCGCCTGCCTGCCCTCCGAAAGCGCCTTGCGCTCTATCGCCGTAATCAGACGGGTCGCCCGCTCCAGATCCAGCACGGAGCCGCCGCCGACACGTGCCAGCACGGCTTTCAGCACGTTCTCCACCGTGGGATCGACCGGCTCGGCAGCTGCCTGCGCGGCGGTCGGGACGGCAGCCGGGACGGCAGCCGGAGCAGCTAACGCGGGTGCAGGCTCAGCCGGAATCTGTGCCGTCTCCGGAACAGCCGCTGCGCGTGCCGCTTTCTCCTTTTCCGCCTCGCTGAGATAATCCGCATACCGGGCAGCGGCAAGCAGCCAATCGCCCAGCCGGTTCAGGTATACCTTGAAGGTGGCGGGAACCGCGTAGCGCCTGTCCATGGCAATCAGTGCGCGCTCTGCCCGCCGCACCGTCGAACGGGCTGCGTCCAGCCGGGCGGACTGCTCACAGCCGCCGGGCAGAGCGTCCTGCCATCCGCTCCCGCGCTTATCGGTCAGCAGACCGACCATGCGATCCGTATCCGATTCCAAAAAAGCTATCTCCTCGGCGGAAAAAACGAACTTTCCGCTCCGGGGGTCGGCAAGTCCTGCCGCCAGCGTGCGGAGCGTCGTCTGTACCCGGACAAGCTTGCCTGTAAACTCCGGGCAGTCCGTCACGCTGCGCACCAGCCCCAATGCCGACACGGACTCCTCCGCCCCGCCGATGGCGGCGACCCGTTCGTCCGCTTTGGACACCTGAGAGCCGGGCAACAGAGAGGTCAGTCCCTTATCGCCGCTGCCGGTATACAGCTTGCCCTTCTCCGGTTTTCCGTTCCCCATGTATCGCACCTCGTTCCCGCGCGGTCGAGCCGCGCGCCACTCGCGGGTGTCCGCCCTGCCGCAGACACAGCGGCAGGCAGGCACTCCAACACAGTTTATATTATACAACAAACTCCCGCCTGCGTCAAGAGGGAAATCCGAAAATTCCGGGCGACCGGGCGGACAGTTTGCGGTATTACCGGTTTTCCCGGTTTCTGTACGGATTTTCTGCCCTCATCCCCCCGCCCCTTCCCCGGAGGGGAAGGGGGAGATTTCTACTTTATTTTGCCGGGAGCTTCGCCCCCGGCACAACCAATCCCCCGCCGGACAAAACAGATTCGGCACAGATTTTTCGACTGAAAACAGTCAAGAAATCTGTGCCGATAGGTGCTGCCGAATCGGGCGGCAGTATTCTGTATATCCGGATATTCCCTTACAGGCGGCGCTTGCGGCTCACGCACGCGGCGGCTACTGCAAGAAGCAGGACAACACCGCCGCTGACACCGACTGCCGAGGCGCATCCGCCGGATTTTCCGGCAGCTGTGGTGGTGGCACCCGCCGCGGTTCCCGTTCCGGTGGCGCCGTCGGTCTGTGTCCCCGTTGCGGGCTCTGCCGTTACCTTCTCGGTCGCATCATCCGGTTTGCCCGTGGGTGCGTCGGTCGGATCCTCCGGCTTGCTTATCGGCTCGTCTGTCGGATCCTCCGTCTTGCTCGTCGGTTCTGCCGGCTTGCTGGTTGGCTCATCGGTCGGCTCTGCCAGCTTGCTTGTAGGCTCGTCGGTCGGTTCTGTCGGCTTGCTTGTAGGCTCGTCGGTCGGCTCTGCCGGCTTGCTTGTAGGCTCGTCGGTCGGTTCTGCCGGCTTGCTCGTCGGTTCGTCGGTCGGCTCTGCCGGCTTTGCCGTTGTTTCGGCTGTCTCGGTGGACTCTACCCGCCCGATCATAACGCCGTCAGTGCCAAACTGATACCAGCCTGCTTCTATCAGCCCGTTGGCTGCGGACTCACTGACATAGTACACACCGCCGTTGAACTGGCTGGTCGCGGCGCGCTTGATGCCGTAAATATCGGTGAAGAAATAGTAGTGCCCCTCCCCGTCGGTGGCAACGCCGACTGCCTGCGGGATACTGTTCACAAAGTAGTAGGTCTGGTCGCACCAGTCGTGCGTATAGATGCCGTTCTTGATAATCAGACGACCGTCCGCGCCGAACTCATAGAAGCCCTGCGGCATGATGCCGTTGAGCTTATTCTCCGGAATTGAGAACGTTCCGTGCGCGGCACCGTTGGTGCTCCACACGTAATAGATGTAGCCTTCATAGTCCCGGACAAGCCCCTTCGCCACCGGGACGCCGTTCTCATAGTACCGGATTACGCCGTCTGTGTCGCGGAACAGATTCTCACCGATTTCCTCCCGCACCGGCACCACCGGCTTGAGGTCGGTCTCGGACTTTCCGGTCATCAGTCCGTACTGATTGAAGTGGTAGGTTCCCTCCGGCACCAACCCGTTGGCGTCCTGCTCGGATATGTACCAGTCCCCGTCCGTTGCCGCACGGTTGACGCCGTATATATTGGTGAAATAGTAAATGTCCCCGTCCGCATTTCTGGCAAGTCCGACCGCCTGCGGCACACTGTCAACGAAGTAGTAGGTCTGGTCGCACCAGTCGTGCGTATAGATGCCGTTCTTGATAATCATGCGGTAATCCGCGCCGAACTCGTAGAAACCCTGCGGCTTGATGCCGTTCAGCTTATTCATCGGAATCGAGAATGATCCGCGCGCGGCGCCGTTCAGCTCGCTCCAGATGTAATAAATGTTGCCCTCATCGTCCTGAACCAGTCCCTTTGCCACCGAGACGCCGTTCTCATAGTAGCGGACGTGTCCGTCCGCGTCGAAAACCAGTCCGGACTTCGCCGTGCCGTCCGTAACCACTTCCGTACCTACCGTCAGCACACCCGTCGCCGTTTCGGAGGCATCCCCTGTCGCGGCTGCCGTCAGCACACCCGTCACCGGAAGAAGCAGCAGGCACAAAGCCGTCAGCCACGCCAAAATCTTTTTCATACCCGTAATCTCCTTTCGCCCGCACGGTTCTGCTCCGCGGGAGGAAATGCGCCGGGGACTTGCCGCCATCCGTCCGGCGGGCGGCGCGCTGTCTGTGCGCCGTGTCGGACTATGCGGAAACTTCCTCAGCAGACTTCCGGTTTATTATACCATCCGCGGCGCCGTTTGTCAAGCGTTTGCAAGGCTTTTTTACCTGTCAAATACTGGATGCGGCGTGTGGCGGATTTTTCCTGCGACGACAGCATTTATTCTTTCTGTGGCACGACGTGCCGGACGGTTTGCGGTGCCCGGCGGGGGGCTTGCCCCGGCGTTATCGGCTGTACCCCGCCTCCGGTTAAACTGTTTACTCCTATCCCCCAGGCCCCCTTCCCCTCCGGGGAAGGGGGAGCCTTTGAGTTTATTTTTCCGGGGGCGCAGCACCCGGCACCCCTGCGGCTGCGCCGGGAGCAAAGCCCTCCCGATACCGGAAACCGCCCGTCAGCCAGCAAACCTCCCGGCACGAACGCGGGGTTGAAGGGGGGCGCCCCCTGAGTCAGAGCCGCGCGGGCGCAGTCGCGGGGTTGCAAGGGGCGAAGCCCCTTGCAAAAGACAACTTTGAATCTCCCCCTTCCCCGGAGGGGAAGGGGTGGGGGGATGGGGCAATAGACTTATGCGAAGTCAGGGCAAACCGGAAAGGCAAGGGACAAGCCCCCCCGAAAGCTGACAGGACGGCAGGGTGAGCCAATCCCCCCAAAAAGTCCCGGAAGACATACGCTGTTTCCCTTCTCCTGCATCAAAACCCATTTGACAAACCGCCCGGTTTGTGGTATAATACTATACTGTAAAGTTGTGTCCGGGAGGGAAGTGCCGGAATGGTAAAGATTACAGAAGTGGCAGGTGGAAGCCGCGCCGACCGCCACGGCGTGCAGGCGGGGGATATCCTCTGCACAGTCAACGGGCGCGAGATTACCGACGTGCTGGACTACCGCTTTTTCCTTGCCGATACAGAGGTGCGGCTGGGACTTCTGCGGAACGGCAATCCGCTGGAAATCGTCATACACAAGCGCGAATATGACGACATCGGGCTGGATTTTGAAACGCCGCTGATGGACAGAAAGCACTCCTGCGAGAACAAGTGCATCTTCTGCTTCATCGACCAGCTCCCGTCCGGAATGCGGGAAACACTCTACTTCAAAGACGACGATTCACGCCTGTCCTTCCTGCACGGGAACTTCGTCACGCTGACAAACCTGCACGACGCGGATATTCAACGCATCATGGAGATGCACATCTCCCCCATCAACGTCTCGGTGCACACAACCAACCCGGAGCTGCGCGTCAGAATGATGCACAACAAGCGGGCGGGGCTGGTGCTGGACTACCTGCCCCGCTTGGCGGTGGCGGGTATCACGCTGTGCGGGCAGATCGTGCTGTGCCGCGGCATCAACGACGGCGCCGAGCTGGATCGCTCCATGCGCGACCTGTTCGCGCTGGGTGATGCATTGGAGAGCGTGTCCATCGTCCCCGCCGGGCTGACGCGCTACCGGCAGAAGCTGTTCCCGCTGGAACCGTACACGGCAGAGGAGGCGGGACGTGTCATCGATCAGGTGGACGCCTTCGCCGCCGGGTGCCGCGCAGCGTGCGGCTCGCGGAAGTTCTTCTGCGCGGACGAGCTGTACCTCACCGCCGGGCGCCCCCTGCCCGGGGAGGACTACTACGAGGAGTTCGCCCAGCTGGAAAACGGCGTGGGCATGATTACCTCGCTGGTGTCGGAATTCAACCGGGAGATGGCATTCCTCGACGAGGACATCACCGAGTTCCGGACGGCGCGGGAGGCGGCAGGACTGCCTCCGCGCCGGTGCATCTCCGTCTGTACCGGCGTCGCCGCCTACCCGACCATCCGTTCGCTTGCCGCCCGGTTAGAGGCGGAAACCGAAGGGCTGGAGATTCACGTCTACGAAATCATCAATCACTTTTTCGGGGAAACCATTACGGTCGCCGGACTGCTCACCGGCAAGGATATGGCAGAGCAACTCGCGGGACAGCCGCTCGGCGAGGAGCTGCTGATTCCGGAGAACACGCTCCGGGCAGACGAAGCCATGTTTCTGGACGATATGACGCCGGAACAGCTCTCGGCAACGCTCGGCGTCCCGGTCACGCCCGCGAAAAACGACGGCGCCACCCTCATCCACCAGATGCTGGGCATTGAGTGACCTTCCATCCCGCAATCAGAGACAGAAAGGAATATAAATCCATGTCAAAACCCATTATCGCCATCGTGGGGCGCCCCAATGTGGGAAAATCCACGCTGTTCAACAAGCTCATCGGCGAGCGGCGCGCCATCGTGGAGGATACGCCCGGCGTCACGCGCGACCGCATTTACGGCGAAACCGAATGGCGCGGCAAGCAACTGATCGTCATTGACACCGGCGGAATCGAGCCGAAGACCGACGATATTATCCTCTCCCAGATGAAAGTGCAGGCGCAGATTGCCATTGATGACGCCGATGTCATCGTGTTCCTGTGCGACGTCCGCGCCGGACTGACCGCCGCCGACCGCGACATCGCGGTCATGCTCCAGCGGAGCGGAAAACCGATTGTCCCCGCCGTCAACAAGTGCGACAGCACCGGCGACCTGCCCTATGAGTACTACGAATTCTACGAGCTGGGCTTTGAGCAGGATCCCGTGGCAGTGTCCTCCGTCCACGGAACCGGCACCGGCGACCTGCTGGACGCCTGCGTGGAAAAGCTGCGCGACTGGGAGGACGGCGACCCTGCCGACGCGGGCATCCGCGTTGCCGTCATCGGCAAGCCCAATGCGGGGAAATCCTCGCTCATCAACCGGTTCCTCGGCGAAAACCGCATGATTGTCTCGGACATTGCCGGCACAACACGCGATGCCGTGGATACCCGCATGGTCTCGGAGCGGGGCACCTTTACCTTCATCGACACCGCCGGCATCCGGCGCTCCTCCCGCATCGGCGATCAGGTGGAGAAATACTCCGTCCTGCGCGCCCATATGGCGGTGGAGCGGGCAGACGTCTGCCTGCTGCTGATTGATGCCTCTGTCGGCATTACCGAGCAGGACGAGAAGATTGCCGGTATCGCGCACGGAGCGGGCAAAGCAACCATTATCGTGGTCAACAAGTGGGACACGGTGGAAAAGGATAACGGCACGGTCAAGGCATTCACCGACCGCATCCGCACCGCCCTTGCCTATATGCCCTATGCGCCCATCGTGTTCGTGTCGGTCAAGACCGGACAGCGCGTGGACAGTCTGTACGACCTCATCCAATCGGTGTACACGCAGGCAAACCGCCGCATCAACACCGGCGCGCTCAACGATGTGCTGGGCGAGGCAATGATGCGCGTTCAACCGCCCACGGACAAGGGCAGACGGCTGAAAATCTACTACATGACGCAGTCCTCCGTGGCGCCGCCTACCTTCGTGCTGTTCTGCAACGACGCGGAGCTGTTCCATTTCTCCTACCAGCGCTATATTGAGAACTGCCTGCGCACCGCCTACGGCTTTGCGGGTACGCCGGTCGTGCTGGTCATCAAGCAGCGGGGCGAGGACCCGGATATTCAGGTGCGCCGCCCCGGCAAGGAGGGAAGTAACGAATGAATTTCTTTGATCACGTCAAGATATATGTCAAGGCGGGCGACGGCGGAAACGGCGCCATCGCCTTCCACCGGGAGAAGTATATCTCCCACGGCGGTCCATCCGGCGGCGACGGCGGAAACGGCGGGAACATCGTGTTCCATGTAGACCGGGATGCCAACACCCTGCTTGCCTACCGCTTCAAGCACCGCTTTATCGCGCAGAACGGCGGGGACGGGTCCGGGGAGAAGTTTCACGGCGCCAACGCCCCCGACCTTGTGCTGTCGGTGCCGGCGGGCACGCTCATCAAGGACGCCGCCACCGGGAAAATCATGCACGATATGTCGGAAAACGACGGTGCGGACTTTGTCTGCTGCCGCGGCGGTCGTGGCGGATGGGGAAACAAGCACTTTGCAACCCCCACCCGGCAGGCACCGCAGTTCGCCAAGAACGGCACCAAGGGCGAGGAGCGCGAATTGGCACTGGAGCTGAAACTGATTGCCGACGTCGGGCTGATCGGTTACCCCAGCGTGGGCAAGTCCTCCCTGCTCGCCTGCATCAGTGCGGCACGCCCCAAAATTGCGGACTACCATTTCACCACCCTGTCCCCCAATCTGGGCGTGGTGCAGGTGGATGGCGGGCAGGGCTTTGTCGCCGCCGACATCCCCGGGCTGATTGACGGCGCAGCCGAGGGCGCGGGACTGGGGCACGACTTCCTGCGGCACGTGGATCGCTGCCGCCTCCTGCTCCATGTGGTGGACATCTCCTGCTTTGAGGGGCGCAATCCCATTGAGGACGTGCAGAACATCAACCGCGAACTGGAAAAGTACTCCCCCGCGCTTGCCAGCCGCCCGCAGATTATCCTTGCCAACAAGTGCGATGCATTGGATGAGTCGGTCGTGGACACAAAGGCGTTCGAGGAGTTCGTGGACAGCAACGGCTGGGAAATGCTGTACGTCTCCGCCGTGACGCACGAGGGCATTCCGGAAATGATACACCGCGTGTCCGAGCGGCTGCGCCTGCTCCCGCCGGTGACTGTGTATGAGAGCGAGCTGTCGCAGGAGGTCGCCGAGACATCGGGTGACGCCCGCGAAACGGTCATCCGCCGGGAAAACAACACCTTCGTGGTCGAGGGCGACTGGATATACAATTTGATGGGGCGCATCAACTTCGACGACTACGAGTCGCTGAACTACTTCCAACGCGTACTCCAGACCGCCGGCGTCTTTACCATGCTGGAGGAGCACGGCTGCCACGATGGCGACACGGTGTCCATCTACGGCTTTGCGTTTGATTTTGTCAAGTAATCCGGAAGAATAAATAAGTATGAAGGAGAGGGCAACATGAACATCTGGCACGACATGGATCCGGCGGAGATTACCCCGGAGGACTTCACCGCCGTGGTTGAAATACCGCGAGGCAGCTCCTGCAAGTACGAATTGGACAAAAAAACCGGACTGGTCCGGCTGGACAGAGTTCTGTACACCGCCACGCACTACCCCGCCAACTACGGCTTTATCCCGCGCACGCTCGCCGACGACGGCGACCCGCTGGACGTGCTGGTGCTGTGCACAGAGGCGCTCTACCCGCTGACGCTGGTGCGCGTCGCGCCCATCGGCGCCCTGCGCATGATTGACAGCGGCAGGTTGGACGACAAAATCATTGCCGTTCCCTTCTCCGACCCCACCTATCTGGGCGTCACGTCCATGGACGAGCTGCCCGCGCACGTCTTTGCGGAAATACGGCACTTTTTCACGGTGTATAAGCAATTGGAAAACAAGCAGACCGCCGTCCGCGAGATGTTCAGCCGCGAGGAGGCCGTTGAAATCATCCGCTCCTGCATACAGCAATACAGCGACACCTTCGGCGGAAGTGAGGAGGTGCACCGGTCATGAATCGGTTTCTGACCCTGTTCCGGAACGGACTGAAGCCCGCCTTCCGGCGGGAGCGCGTCATCTGCCGCATCATTGCGGCGTGGTGCGTATTCGCGGCTGCTGTCCTGACAACCGGGAGCAGTGAGGACACGCCCTTCACGTCGCTGTCCGCCTTCGGTGCGGACGTCTCCAATCTGTCCCTGCTGGGCGGCATCGTGCTGAATTTCATTCTGCTCTCAGCGGTCGCCGCCCTGCTGTCCGCATGGGAAACCGACTCATGGTTCCTTCTGCTGGGTGCGACGGTCTGCGTTGCCTGGTGGCTGGCAGACTACGACGGTCAGAACAGTTTCCTGTTCCTGCTGGCGGTACTGGTCGCCTACGCCTTCTTCCTCGTCTACTTCCTCCGGGTCAACCGCCTCCTGCTGGACAGGTGGCAGCCCGGAAAGCGTACCGTCACGGTGTTTGCCGTGGTATGCGGGCTGGTCGGCGGCGGCGTCATTGCGGGCATCACCTGCCTGCGGTATGCCACCTTTTCCGCGCCCAACTTTGATTTCGGGCTGTTCTGCCAGATGTTCCACTACATGAAGGTCAAGGGACTGCCGCTTGTCACCTGCGAGCGCAACGTGCTCCTGTCCCACTTCGTGGTGCACCTGTCGCCCATCTTCTACCTGATTCTCCCCTTCTATGCCCTGTTCCCCTCGCCCATGACCCTGCAGATTGCGCAGGCGGTGCTGGTGGCAAGCGGGGTGATTCCGGTATACCTGCTCTGCCGCAACGGGAAACTGGGCGGCAAGGCGACCATGCTGGTCTGCCTCATCTACGCGCTCTTCCCCGCTCTGGCGGGCAGCTGCTTCTACGATCTGCACGAAAACTGCTTCCTTGCGCCCATTCTCCTGTGGCTGTTCTGGAGCTTTGAGGCAAAGAAAACGGTTCCGCTGTATATCTGCGCCGCCCTACTTCTCATGGTCAAGGAGGACGCCGCGATTTACCTGTTGCTGTTCGCCCTGTACCTCATCCTGTCGCGGCGTTCGCGGCGGCACGGCTTTATTCTGGCGGGTATGGCGCTTGTCTGGTTCGGCGTCGCCATGCTGATTCTGACCAAAACCAGCGCGTACTGGTCGGAATACTACGCCGGGCTTGGGGTGGAAGCCAATCCCTCCGTGGCGGGTCCCATGATTAACCGCTTCAACAATTTGATTCCGGACGGCAGTACCGGTCTGCTGGGCGCCGTGCGCACGGCGCTGGTCAATCCCGGCTACCTGCTGACACAGCTGTTTACCACATCAAAGAACGGCTGGGAGAAGTTCATCTACGTCCTGCAGATGATTCTGCCGCTCGGTTTCCTCCCGTTCTGCACCCGCAAGCCCTCGCGCTGGCTGCTGCTGACGCCGTGGCTGATGAACCTGCTGACCATGTATCAGTACCAGTACAACATCGGGTTCCAGTACCACTACGGCATTTCGGCGTTCCTGATTTATGCCATGATTCTGAATCTGCCGGAACTGAAGGCACCCACGCGCCGGGGGCTGCTGTCCTTCGGGGCAGCGGCGTGCTGCTGCCTCTACCTTGTGACCGTCCTGCCGAATCTCGGCTCCAACATAGAGCGCTGGCAGAACGGCAAGGAGACCTACCGGCAGATGGACGAAATACTGGACACCCTGCCGGAGGACGCCTCGCTGTGCGTCTCGACCATGTTGCTGGCGCACGTGCATGACCGCGATGTGCTGTACGAGGTGGGCTACAACATCACAACCGTCACAAAGAACGGCGTACAGCAAAAGGCGCTGATTCACGACGACGCGGACTATGTGGTGCTGGATCAGCGTTACGGCACCGCTGAGTATCTGAGCATATACCTCGCCAACGGCTACGAAAAGGATCCGGACTATGCGCAGTACGAGAATCTGATCCTTGTCCTGCGGCGGGTCGCGGCGTAACGCCGTCCGCGCGGTCGCCTATACTGATATACAGGAATATTAAGGAGGTTTTTGCCATGTCACATTTTGAATCCGTCGGGACGCCCGCCCTTGCGGGCGATCTTATCCAACGCATCGGGGACGGGTGGATGCTCATTTCCGCCGCCAACCGGGAAACCGGCGTTCCCAACACCATGACCGCCAGCTGGGGCACGGTGGGCGTACTGTGGAACAAGCCGGTGCTGACCTGCTTCATCCGCCCGCAGCGCTTTACCTATCCGCTCGCCTGCCGGGAGGAACGGCTGTCCTTCTCATTCCTGCCGGAGCAGTACCGCGCGGCACTGCAGTACTGCGGAGCGCACAGCGGACGGGACGGCGACAAGTTTGCCGCTGCCGGTCTGACCCCCGCCTTCACCGCCGATGCGGTTCCCTACCCCGCCGAGGCATCGCTGGTCGTGATAGGGCGCAAGCTGTACGAAGATAACCTGCGGGAGGGCAATTTCCTCGACCCCGCCCTGTTCCGCAATTACCCGCACAAGGATTTCCACCGCTTCTTCATCTGCGAAATCGAGCAGGTGCTGGAAAAGCGGGAGGGCTGATAAAGGAGGCTCCATGCAGACCCGCACCGAACACGATTCCATGGGCGAAATACAGGTGCCCGCCGACCGCTACTGGGGCGCCCAGACACAGCGCAGTCTGGAAAACTTTCGCATCGGCGAGCGGATGCCCGCCGAAATCATTCACGCCTTCGGACTGCTCAAAAAAGCCGCCGCGCTGGCAAACCGGGAGCTTTGCCCCGCCCGCATGACCGAGGAAAAGCTGACCGTCATCCGGCAGGCATGCGACGAGGTCGCCGCCGGGGCGCTGGATGACCACTTTCCGCTGGTCGTATTCCAGACCGGGAGCGGCACGCAGACCAACATGAACGCCAACGAGGTCATCAGCGCACGTGCCAATCAGCTGGCGGGGCGGCGACTCTGCCACCCCAACGACGACGTGAATATGTCGCAGTCCTCCAACGACACCTTCCCCACCGCCATGCACATTGCGGCGCGGCTGACGGTACTGCACAGCCTGCTTCCGGCGCTGGACGGCATGATTGCCGAGTTGACCCGGCTGGAGGAGGATAACCGCGGCATCGTCAAGACCGGGCGCACGCACCTGCAGGATGCCACACCCATCGCCTTCTCGCAGGAAATATCCGGCTGGCGCGGGATGCTGGAAACCGACCGGCGGCAGATTCTCTCCGCCGCCGGGGCACTGTCCTGTCTGGCGCTGGGCGGAACCGCCGTCGGCACCGGGCTGAACGCCCCGGCGGGCTTTGACACCCGCACGGCGGAGATACTGTCCGGGCTGACCGGTGAGTGCTTTGTCACGGATCCAAACAAATTCCACGCGCTGACCTCCAAGGACGAACTGGTCTTTGCGCACGGCGCACTGAAGGCGCTGGCGGCGGACCTCATGAAGATTGCCAACGATGTGCGCTGGCTGGCAAGCGGTCCGCGCTGTGGGCTGGGCGAGATACACATTCCGGAAAACGAACCGGGGTCATCCATCATGCCCGGCAAGGTCAATCCCACCCAGTGCGAAGCCGTCACCATGGTGGCGGTGCAGGTCATGGCGAACGACGTTGCCGTCGGTCTGGCGGCATCGCAGGGAAATTTTCAGCTCAACGTGTTCATGCCGGTCTGCATTGACAATTTCCTGCGCTCTGTGCGCCTGCTGACGGCGGCGATGGACTCCTTCCGCGTCCACTGCCTCGCGGGACTGACCGCCAATCGCGAAAGGATGACGCACAACCTGCACGCCTCGCTCATGACCGTGACGGCGCTGACCCCCTACATCGGCTATGAGAACGCGGCGCGCGTCGCCAAACTCGCCCACCGGGATTCGGTCACACTGCGTGACGCCTGCCTGTCACTGGGCTACATGACTGCCGAAGATTTCGACCGCGTGTTCCACCCCGAGCAGATGGTCTGACCTTTGCCGACAGGCAACCGGCATAAACCCCCGTGCACGTCCCTGCCATACCGGCGGGGATGTGCACGGGGGTTCTTATTATTTGTTGCGGGAACGGAAATCAGTGCTTCCTGCGCCGGAGCGTCGCCGCGGCAAGCACGGTCATCAGTGCCGTCAGCGCCAGTCCGCCGCCCACGGCGGAGGAACAGCCTCCCCCGGTCTTGCCGGTCTCGGTCTCTTTGACGGTGTCCGCCGATGTGGAAGGCGTCTCTGTCTCGCTGGCGGGTGCCGCCGTCGTCGCGGGTTCCGCAGAGGTTGCAGGCTCCGTTGCGGTCTCGGTGTCCGTCTCCGTATCCACCGGAATCACCGTGTAAACGGCGTGAACCGTAAAATTCTTGTCCTCCACGGTATACGGCGCCCAAGCCCCGGTAAAGCCCTGACGCTCGGGAACCGCCGGCTCCTCAACGGAGGTTGCGCCCGGTCGGAATTCCACCTTCGCCACTATCTGATTGTTGGCGACAAAGGTTGCCGTGAACACCTTTTCCGGCACCACATAGTCGTAATCCACGATGAGGTCCGCCTTGACATTGGCGAGCACCTCCTCGGCGCTCAACGCACGGTTGTAGAAGCGCAGGGCGCGGAACAGTGTGCTGTAATTGTGCGTCGCCTTGTCGTGCCCGAAGAACAGGGTATCGGCACCCATCGCCCGGGGACTTGCCGTGCGGGCAATCTCCAGTCCGTCGGCGTAGATGACCATCTCCCCGCCGACCTCATACGTGACGGTAATCAGCGAATCGGCGAACAGTTCAAGTCCGCCTTCCACCTGCGGACGCTCCCCGCGCCCGTTTCCGGCGAACTTGAATTCCAGAACGTCGTTCTCAACGCGGCGGAACAGGGAGAAATTGTCGTTGTCGCTGTTTATAAATGTGTTGTAGGCGCTGCCCAGCGACTCCAGATCGCCCAGCGACATCTCGACCGTGAACGCCTGCCCGTTTACGGCGTCCAGCACCGCCTGCGGGAAGAACTGCCGGAGGCTATTGCTCCGGAAACCGCCCAACTCGAAGTGATTGTTCTGATCCGTGGTCAGCGTGATGTCATTGCCGCCGCACACATCCGACCACACGTTGGCGTTCAGGTCATTGCCGCCTGCCCGGTTCTGGATGCCGCTGTACACGGCGACCAGACCGTCCGCGACGTACAGTTCCTTGGCGGACAGTGCGCCGTCCACCACGGCGTTGTGCGCCACCTCGGCGGGATTGAGCGCCCGGTTATAAAACCGGATGGAGCGGTACACGGTGTCAAACGCCTTGCTGCCCTCGTGCCCGATGAACAGCGTGTCGGCGCCCATTGCCTTGGGGCTGGATGCGGAAGCCTTCTCCACACCGTTGATGTAGATGCGCGTACTGCCGCCGACCTCGTAGGTCACGGTAACAAGCGCATTCTGCAGCGTTGCCAGCCCGTCCCCCACGGTGGGGCGCTCACTGCCCGCATTGGCGGCAAATTTGAACTCGATTACATCGTTGCTGTTGCGGCGGAACAGGGCAAAATTGTCGTTCGCGCTGTTGAGAAAGGTGTTGAAGCTGCCGCCGACAGACACGAAATCGGAAAACAGCAGCTCGACCGTAAACGCCTGCCCGTTCACGGTATCCACGATGCCCTGCGGGAAGGAGAAGATTCCGCTGCGGACATGGAATCCTGTCTCCTCAAAGGCGTTTGTCCCGGTGTGCTCAACCGGCAGATCATACCCGCCGATTCTATCCTCCCAGACGGTTGACTCCGTGTTCTGTCCGTCGCGAGTATTCTCCACGCCGTCATACCACGCAACCAGCCCGCTCCGGACGTACGATGTCTGAACCTCGACTACCCGGAAGGACACCTCTGCCAGCACGGTATACCCATCGTTCTCCATAAGCACCATCTTGTATGCGCCCGCCGGGATGTCGAACAGATCGGAGCGCCGACCATTCCGGTACTCGGCGTTCCGGATGTTCTTGGTGCCGCCCGACTCATTGCCGTCCTTGGCAACATAGTACCACAGGATGGACATCTGCCCACCTGCTGCCGGATCGTAGGTATCCCCTGCCGTATACAGACCGACCCAGTCGGCGTCAGTTCCGGTGGCCGTCACAAGAATGTCTTCTCCGACAAGGTAAGTTTCCTTGTCAAGAGACAGCCGGGACGGTTCCTCAGCCGCAACCTGCATGGGAACGGCAAGCATGGCAATCACAGTCGCAAGAATCAGCAGGACTGCCAGACCGAACGATACACTCTTCTTCATGATGGCTCTCTCCTCTTTCTGCGGTAACGCTTGTGTGTTTATTTTTGCCAGAACCGCTCCGGTGGGAAAACAGTCCGAGACGCCGCCCATGCACCGTTAAGGCGCCACCGCGTAATTCCGATGGTGCAATGGCGCGGTGATACCTCAGGCGGCGGCATCCTCCAGAAGAATGCTGCGGATTTTGAGCAGATCGCCCGCTGGCACACCGCAGGTACCGGTCAGGAAGTCCACCACGCGCTCCTGCGTGCTGTTGCCGTTGCCGTATATCCGCACCATCTGGACAAAGCCCTGATAGATGGAGCTGGTCGGGGCGCACAGGCTGAAGGCGCTCATGTCATAGTCCTTCTTCAGTTCGGCATCGCTCACACCGAGCACCGCCTCCAGCAGGTAGCAGATCATGCCGGTCTCGTCACAGCCGTACACGTCATGGATGTAGATGGGATAGTTGCTTTCATCCGCCAGCAGGGCAAACACCTGCCGGATGCCCGCCTGCACCGCCTCGCGCTGCGCGACGGTCGATTTGTCGTTGTAATAGGTCTGACAGTTGATGCGGACATGATTGACGTTGTACCCCAGCGCGTTGTAACCGGCGATGCCGTTGTCGCCGCGCAGGTCAAGCTCCGTGTGGATGCCCAGAACCGCCAGCATATCCGACACGCCCTCCGTAGAAATATTGCAGTCGGCGTCGTTGTAGCCGTCCAGCTCGCATCCGCGGAAAATCATGCCCTGCCGGATGGACTTGCTCACACCGTCCACCTCGGCAGACATCCAGCCGCCCAGATCGCGGACATTGAGCAGGGTGGAGTTCTGCGTACTGCTGATGGACACAAAGCGGGGCGCAACCGCCGTTTCAAAGTAGCTCTCGGTCTCCAGCGTCGTGGCGTCGTTCAGCGTCACAACCACCTTGTAGAAGTACCGGGTGCCCGTCTTGAGATGGCTGAAGGTCACCTTCCCTTCCCGGGAGCCGTCGGCGTACAGAATGCGGGGGTTGGAATAATCCTCGTTCTCCGACAGGACAAAGCGGACGGTTTTAATCCGCTTGGCACTGGACAGATTCTCCACCGAGTACGCCAGCTCCACCGTTCTCTCGGTGTCGGCGCGGCTGTTCTGCTTCTTATAGGCACTCATGACCGCCAGCACGGACTGATTGGAATCCTTGTCCGCATAGGCGCGCACCATCGGATCCACAATATCGACCGGATCCGTATACGGCACGATAAGCACCCGCTCCGCCCCGTCATCTCCGGAGGCGTCGTAGGTGGACGTGGACTGGTTGTTCACGCTCTGGTCAATCGTGATGTACTGGATAACCAGTATGCTGATGAACAGGAACACGCCCGACAGCGCCACAACCAGCGCAATCAGCAGTGCCCGGCGGCTTTTGGCAAGGAAGCGCCGGAATCTGAACATCCTGCGTCCCATACGACTGCGCGGCATCCGGTTGCGCACCTGCGGCGGCGGTGTACGGCGTGCCATTTCCTCCCGGTAGCGCTGGCGTTCCCGCTCACGCGCCAGCATCTCCGGACTCTTCTCTGCCTCGCTGTGCTCCGCCCCGTTGTCCAGCGGCTTGTTCTCCTCGGTGGGCATCTCATTCTCTTTCATGGTCTCCGTTCCTTTCGTTATTCCGTATCATGTATCGTGCATCGGCGGCACCGCGCAAACAGAATGCGCCGTGACACCTGTGAAACCGCCGATTCAGAATCATCAGCGATTCCCTGTCACTTCCGTGATGAAGCCCCGCTCCGCCGCAGCCACCGGACAGGCAGGGACAGCACGCCCGCCGCCAATGCGCCGAGTGCACCCAACGCGACGCCCGCCGTGTTCATCAGCAGGTCGTCCGTCTCGACCGTTCCCAATGCGAAAATGCCTTGCAGCATCTCGCAGAACAGGCTCAGCTCCAATCCACACAGAACCGTCAGTCCGAAGCGTACCGCAATGCGGCGCTCCGGACGCCACGCATTGCCTAACGACAGCCCCAGCGGGAAAAAGAGGAAGGCGTTCATCAGCAGCATCCGATAGTATTCCTCCGCCCGCCATGCCTCCGCCGGCACGCAGAAAGGAATCAGGTGAATGCCGATTTCCCCACCGCCGCCGATAAACCGGTAAAACACCGTCACGCCCAGAATGCCCAGCACCGCGCATCCCGCCAGAATGCGGTTGCACCACATCCAGCCGCGGCGTGTCCCGCGCAGATTGCCAAACACCAGCGCCAGAACCGTCCAGACGGACAGACACACCAGCATGAAGCGGATGAGGTCATCCGGTCGGCTCCGGTAAATATACAGGTACAGCTCCTTAAGATTCATGCAGCACCCGGTCAAGATATGCCTCCGAAGCCGCTATCCGCGGCTTCAGCCTTTCGTCCACGCTGTTCCAGTCTATCGGCTCATCCGCCCGTTTCCGGTCAGACAGCCCGGCAATCTCCATCAGGTCGCGCATCCGGCTGTTCA
Organism: bacterium; assembly: GCA_963643175.1. GTDB lineage: Bacteria > Bacillota > Clostridia > Oscillospirales > CAG-272 > CAMEON01. The sequence continues at coordinate 15,251 of CAVIJF010000009.1, read as the reverse complement.
GTTTCTCCTGCCTGCCGTAAGTCATGAACGGGCGGTGCAGAATCAGCGAAAACGCAGTTGCGTGGAAGGAGTTGGACAGCACATACTCCGCCCCGGCAAGCCAGCCGAGAAACCCGTCCGGTCCTGTCGCTGCCGCCGCCGGAGTTCCATAGGGCAGCTTCAGCACCGTGACGATTTCGCATCCGTGCGCCGCCGCCAGTTCCTCCGCCGCCGCCCGGACGGCAGGCGACCCGTCAAAATCGTATACCAGCAGGTAGGGCTTTTTCCACCGGACAGGCACCGCCATCTCCCGCCATGCCGCCGCCGGCAGGAGGAACACCGGATCCAGAACCGCCTCTCCGCCGGATATGCCCAACTGCTCCAGCAGAGCAAGCCCGGACGGCTCGCGCACGGACACATAATCCAGCGACCCGATCCATGTGCGCTGGCGGTCCGCCCACGCCGGATCCGGCGCATCCATGGCAAAGCTGGCGGCGTAGGACGCACGCGTCGCGCCTGCCGGCGCAAACTGCAGGTAAAAGGTGGGATCCCGTCCGTTCGGGAACAGCGTATTCCATATCTGGTCACTTCCCGCAAGGTACACATCCGCAGGCGGTGGGTCGGCGCACAGCGCCGCAAAGCTTTCGTAGCGTGCCGTCAGCGGCAGGTACCGTCTGCGGAAACGGTCAAAACCGCGTTTTCGCCGCCCCATCCGCGCCGCCGCACGTCCAGGGAACTTGGCTAGATTGTACACCAGCCGCACTCCCGGTCTGTCGAACCGGGGATTCACCCCGCCCCACAGCCGGTAATGCCCGGACAGGTAGTCCGGTTTATAGTCTATGATATGCACGTCGTGTCCCCGCTCACGCAGACAGCGGCACAGGGCGTATGCCTGCAGTGCGGCGCCGGCGTTATACACATCGTGACAGGTTACGGTATTCACACGCATGAACGGTTCCTCCTTCCGTGCGGATTGTGCGGGATTGCCCTATTCCCCGTCCGGGAACAGGAGACGGTACAGTTTTTCCGCCTCGGCGGCATTGGTGTAGTCGCGCGTGCGGCAGGTTTCGCTAAGACGCGCCATGCGCGCAGGGTCGCGCAGGAGCGCGGCAATCCCGGCGGCACAGCCCGCGTTGTCCAGCGGGACGATAACGCCGTCCGCTCCGTTCTCCAGTTGGCTGGGGGAGGTGGCGTACCGGGTGATGACCACGGGACGCGCCAGCATCTGCGCCTCGCGCACCGTGACCGATTTGCCCTCGTAGCGGCTGGGCTGGACATACAGGTCGCACGCCCGGATGTACGGGTACGGATTGTCGCGCTTTCCGAGCAGGATAACGGTGTCCCCCATGCCCGCCTCGGCAATCCGCTGCCGGATCAGCGGCTCGTCGCCGCCGAAGCCGATGATATACCACCGAACCGGCAGTCCCTCCGCCAGCAGGCGGCGGGCAATATCCGGCACGTTGTCAAAATTTTTCGCCTCGCAGAAGCGTCCGACCGACAGAAGATTGATATGCCCATCGCGCGGCATTTCGCCCGCCGGCAGAGGCATATCCGCCCGATTCTCAACAAAGCGCTTTGCCAGTATATTTTCCACCACAAGGGAACGGTCAGTCAGCGCGGGATGAACCGCGTCAAACGCCGCCTTGCAGGATTCCGACACGTTGACCGCATGGGTGCATTCCGACCACATTTTCTCCTCCAGGGGGGCATCCGGCGTGACCAATGCGCAGTCGGTGTGAAACCAACCCAGCCGCAGAGGCGCGGAAACGCGGCGGTTCATAATCCAGTGCGGGTCGATGAAGGAAATCGCCATGTCGTACTCCCCCGCGATGCGCGGCAGGTGCCGGACGGCATAGGCGTGCGCGCGCTGCTTCAGCGCGTGTCCGTAATCGAGAAAATGCAGCTTCCGGTTGCGGACTGCCGTGACGGCCTTGGCACGCAGCCGCGCCCCTGCCACGAGGAGGTGTCCCTGCCGGACGGCAGTCCGTATCGGGTCGCAGAGCGCCCGGCAGGCAGGCTGCTCCTGGAGCAGACGGACTGTGTCCGGCAACAGGGGCAGCAGCTCGCCTGTGTGCGCATACAGGAACAGATCCACCGAAACGCGGTCGTAGTCCAGACTCCAGAGCAGACCGAGCAGGCTGGTTTCGGCACCGCCCAGTTCCATATTGGTGTGAAGGATAAGAATTCTCTTTTTCATGGGGAGAGTTCAGCGTCTGCCGAACAGGTGCTGCAGGCGGTGCCACGGCTTGGACAGCTTACTGCGCAGAATCACGCGGCGGCTCATCCAGCTCTTGGCATACCAGTGGATGGAGTAGGTGTTGGGGGTCTTTTTCAGCCTGCCCAGCGCATCGTCGTAGGGATTGAAATAGTCGGCAGGATAAATGACGGCACAGCCAAGATCCTGATACGCCCCATTTCTGACCAGCCCGAACGGCTCCAGCGCCTTGGTATTCAGGATGGGGCACCCCTCCGTGCCGTGCGTGCCGTCCAGCAGTCCGTCATACGCCGCCAGCATGGCGCGCACGGCGGGATTGCCCGCCTCGGCACCGAAACCCAGCCCTGTCGCCACAAATTCCCTGTTTTCAAAGCCGAAGAACGCCTTGTTCGTCAGCAGTGGGTCGGGACTGCGGACAAGCTCCACATCCACGTCAAAGTACAGCCCACCCTCGCGCTCCAGAATCACAAGGCGCGCATAGTCGCTCAGGAAGGCGAATTTCCGTTCCCGGATGCACATCCCGGTGTAGGCGTTCATGCCCACGTCGAAATTGTCCTCGTTCCACTCAATAATTTTGTAGTCCGGGCAGAATTTATGCCAGCTGGCAATGCATTTTTTCGCCTTGTCGCTTTTCTCGCCCCGCCCGAACCAGCAGTAATGTATCTTCTTCGGAATCACGCCTCCGCCCCCTTTTTCACTGTTTTTTCTCCGTGCTCCTTCCGCCCGGTTCAGCGCTTCGCCCGGCGCCGGATATACAGCGTCAGCAGTGCCCCCGCCGGAACGGCGAACCACGTCAGAACCGGCTTGGGCGACTTGCGCACGAAGTGCTTTTCCCGCGCGATAAGACAGCTGGACACGTAGTGCACGCAGTCCTTTGCGTTCCGGCGGAAGGATTTGTTGAACCTCATGTTCTGCACCCGGATAAAGGCAAAGCCGCGCGGGTTGCGGAGATACTGCCGGAACATGGAGTGGGAAGAGCCGTCCGGCTGATACTCAACGTCGCACAGCACGCGGTTAAGTGCCAGCAGGCTGTACTGCTGGTCGCACAGCTGGTACTTGTAACCCAGCGAGATGTACTTCTCCCCCGGGAACACCGGGTAGGGCGGCAACTGACGCATCACATCGGTGCGGTACACCAGCTTCTTGTCCCCCCGCCCGCCGGAAGCGTAAAAGCCTTCCAGCGTGGTGGTCGTCATGCCTGCCGGAAATTCCGTGCCGATGACCTTCCCGGTGTTCATATCCGCGTCCAGTCCGATAATACCCGCAATCTCCGGATGCGCGGGTCCGCCCGCCTGCGCCCACAGGGCAAGAATCGCCTCCACAGCGCCGTCCGCCAGTGCGTCATCGGAATCAATGCAGGTGTTCAACTCGGTGGTGATGCTGTCATACGCCACATTGTGCGCCGTATGCATCCCGCCGTTTTCCTTGTAGATGTAGCGGATGGGAAAGCCGTTATCCCGCGCCTGCCATGATTCGACCAGTCCGCGCGTGCCGTCACTGCTTCCGTCATCCACGATAAGCCATACAAAATTCTTACAGCTCTGCCGGCAGAGGGATTCATATGTGCGCGGCAAGGTATGCGCCCGGTTATAGGCGGGCGTGAAAACCGTCAGCTTCTGCGTGTCCATATCAGCTCCTCCCGACGGCTCCCAGATAGAAATCCCGCAGCCACCTTGCGTTTTCGGCTACATCAAATCCCGCCGCCCGGATTTCCTCCGACGTGTCGCGGCGCACGTCTCTGCCGGTTCGTGCCAGCCGGAGCAGTTCCGCCCCCCATGCATCGGTTCCCGCTGACAACGGCAGAGCATGGACAAGGTCTGTTTTCTTGCACTCAATCGGTACACCGTCGGAAATCAGGCACGGCAGACCTGCCGCCTGCGCCTCCACGCTGGCGACCGACAGTCCCTCAAAATGCGATGGAAGTGCGAACACGTCCATCGCCTGCAACAGGTCGGGAATGTCTCCGCGGGTACCCAGAAAGCGAACGGAATCCGCAATATGCAGTGCCCGCGCCTGCTCCTCGGCGGCAGGGCGACCGCCCCCGTCCCCGACCAGCAGGAGCACGGCTTCCGGTTCCCGCTGCCGCACGGCGGCGAAGGACTGGAGCAGGAACGGATGATTTTTCTGATAGTCAAACCGCCCGACGTGCCCGATGGTCAGCGCCCCGTCCGGAATACCCAGTTCCCGGCGCACCTCCGCCCGGCGCACGGCGTCATAGCGGAACGCGGCGGCATCCACGGCGTTGTTCATCTGAATAAAACTGTCCCGGTACCGGCTGCCGAACAGCCACAGCCCGGACTCATAGCCGCACATGAAGCGGTGCGTGATGTACGGGCGCATCCGGGTTTTCATGTACCAGCGCACCGGCGACTTGATGTCGATGCCGTGCGGGGCGTTGTGCGCGTGGCAGATGCGCACGGGCACCCCTGCCCGCTTTGCCTCCTGGAACGCATACAGCCCCAGTTCGGACATATGCGCGTGCAGAATGCGGTACTCCGGATGTTCCGACAGGAAGGTGCGCATGGCGCGCCGATAGGCGTGCGCCGTCCAGGGACGCACCGGCATCATGCGGAAAATCCGCCCACCCAGCGACTCGATTTCGTCCTCGTAGGCGCCGCGCTCCGCCCGGTGAACCAGAAAGTCAAACTGCACGCGCGTGCGGTCGATATGGCGGTAATAGTTCATGACCATGGTCTCGGCGCCGCCGCGATTCAGAATGGTGAAAAGATTGAGCACGCGTATCGGGTTCTGCCCGTCCATATCCGACTCCCCTCCATTTCAGTCAGTGTATGCATCGCCGTGCAAGCCGCACATGGCGCAACGGCACCACCGGAATTACACAGTGAAACCTTCAGAGCTTTCCCTTACCTGCTCCGCACGGCTTTGAGCCGCTGGATGAGCCGCACCATTGCCAGCACGGTGCCCACCCGCCCGCGGCGGCACAGTCCGTAAAACAGCCGCCACTTGCGCGGTAGGCGGCTGTACTCCAACGCGTTCAGGGCATCCCGGCGGCGCTCCTGCCGGAGCAGTGCCGCCAGCGATCGCCGGCGCTCCCGTGCGGAGCGCTTCCCGGCAAGCTCGTTGAAGCTCAGTCCCAGACACCCCAGTGCTATCCGGTTGCGCAGTGCCGTGTACCAGTCCTCGCCTGCGCCTGTCTCCTGCATGAATGCCTCCATGTAGGCATACACGCGCTCCCACTGCTCCGCCAACTGCGGGCGGTAACGCAGTGTCGTGGCGTTGCGGTTGTCCTTGCGGTAATCGTACAGGCAATCCGGAATCAGGACGCACACGCGGCACGCCCGGAAGGCGTACAGGTTAAAGATTGCATCCTCCAGTGAGCCGGTTTCCCGCTCGCTGACCCACTTGCCCGCCGCAACCGTGCGTGCACTGTACAGTTTCGCCCACACCGGCGTCAGCCGATCCACCGCTTCCACGCTGCACAGCTCGTCCCCGACGGGTCCGACCAGCCGCCGCTGAACCGTGCGCACTGCCTCGTCCTCGTACACCGTTTCCTCGGTGCACAGTGCCGTTTCAAATGTCCGTTTGGGGTACACGCGCCGGTAGCCGGAGCACACAATGTCCGCCGCGTGCGTCTCCGCCGCCCGGACAAGGCGCCGGATTGCATCCGGCTCCAGCCAGTCGTCCGAATCCGCAAACAGGAAGTAGTCGCCCGTGGCGACCGCAACGCCGTCACGCCGGGCAAAGTTCTGCCCCTCGTTCTGCTTGTGAATGCACCGGACGCGTGCGTCTGCGGCGGCATAGACATCGCACAGAGCCGGGCACCCGTCGTTACTACCGTCGTCCACCAGAATCAACTCAATATTGCGGTAGCTCTGCCCCAGGATACTGTCCACGCAGGTCGGCAGATATGCCTCAACCCGGAAAACCGGGACGATAACGGAAACCTTGCTTTCCATTCCATACCCTGCTGCAAAGCAGGCTCCTTTCGTAAGGGTGCCTCGGCGGAACATTGCCGTCCCGAACCGTCAGGAAATCAGCGTTCTGAGGTATTCAAACAGTCCCACGCGGTCAAAGAGCGAGTCAAACGGAAGGACAACCGCGCTCTGGTAGTAAAAATACAGTATATAGCATCCCACCATAGCAACCTTGATTATCTTGCTCTCAAATTTGCGGAACGAGCAGAGCAGCCACGGCAGGGAAACCGCCTGGAACATCAGGAAGTAGTTTGCAAGACGTGCGAAGTAGTTTGCGGTTCCGAACAGTCCGACAAACATGATTTCCGCGTTGAGCATGGTCAGATTCAGCATCACCATGTCGTTCCGGCTGGCGTTCTCCTCTATGCTGTCCCGGACAAGGAAAGACAGGAAAACCGGCACGGACACAACCAGAAAGCGGAAAATGTTCACGCCCGCCCCCGTGAAGGACTCCAGCGAGTACGACTCGCCCATCGCGGAGGTAACCGACACCACCAGTCCGAGCAGGCGGGGCAGAAACAGACCGATCAGCAGGAACCCTGCCAGCATCACGTAGGTCTTTTTCTTCCACGGCGTAAAGAACAGCAGCGGTGTCAGCAGGAACATGATTGCGTAAGTATGGAACAGCGCCGCCAGCAGGATGTACAGGACAAACCGGACCTTCTTGCCGCTCATCAGCCGGTCTACGCCCAGCAGTGCCAGCGCGGTGGCGGTACACTGCATGATGGCAGCCATGTTGAACACGTAGCACCCCATGGTGATGTACAGGAAAAAGGACATCCACAGGGAGCAGGTATATTTCCGGATAAACCAGATGTTCACGCCGATGTCGAACAGTGCGAAAAACATGAGGAAGGTCTGCGCCGACCCGCCCAGATACTTGATGACTCTCTGCGTCAGTTCAAACCCTACGCTGGAACTGAGCGACCACTTCATCCCATTGAAAAGGTTGGTCTGCACCCGGAGAAGCTCATAGGAATGCGTATAGGTGCCGGTGTCGTTATAGCGCGTGCGCAGACCGGCAAACACCGCCAGCACGAGCATCATGCATACACAGCAAAGAGCATCCTTGCGGCGGTAGCCGACCCCCAACAGATCCTTGTGGGAACGCTGCTCCGCCAGCAATGCAAAGCACATGGCTATCAGTACGATTGGCAACAGTTCTGTCATGAGTTACACTACAACCATGCGTCTGCAAACGCTTCCTTCCTGTAGATTCCGGCTCCGTCCGGTCCGACTTGCTTGGGGGATTCCTTTACCGGGACGCTCCCATGTGCTCCTGCAGGCACGCCGCCGTTTCGGCGACCACCTGCCGCTTGTCAAACACCGCCTCCATGTGTGCCCGTCCCGCACGTCCCATCGCTTCACGCTCTGCGGGCGGCAGGCGCAGGAAACGCTGCATGACGTCAAACAGGCTGTCGGCGTTCTGCGGTTCGCACAGGAAGCCGGTCTCGCCCTCCTGCACTGCCTCCATGCATCCGTGGATGCGGGAGGTGATAAGCGGTCTGCCCATGGACGCGCACTCCAGATTGACATTCGCCATACCTTCGTGGTAGGACGGCAAAACCAGACAGTGCGTCTGCGCAATAAAGGGACGGACGTCTGTCTGATAGCCGTGATACGCCAGCCAGCCGGCTTCCTCCCCCTCGCGCAGACGCGCCCGGTAATCCTCCTCGGTGTCTCCGACGATATGAAGCTCGCAGGACTGCCCCGCCGCCCGCAGGCGGCGCATGACGGAGAACAGCTCATCCACGCCCTTCTCCCGCATGACGCGCCCGATGAAAAGGAACTTCGTGATACCTCCGTCCGCCGGATACGGCGCCAGGGGGAACTGCTCCAGATTCACGCCGGCTCCGTGCAGGACATGGCACACATCCCGCCGGACGATACCCAGCCGGCAGAACACATCGCGGTTTTCGCCGTTCTCAAAGAACACAACAGCAGCCCGCTTCAGCCCGAACCGGCAGAGACAGGTTGCCACCCGGCGCAGCAGTCCCGGGTGCTGGAAAGCGGTGCCCAGTCCGGTCACGTTGACCGCATACGGAACGCCTGCCCGCCGCGCCGCGTACCCGCCGTACACATTGCACTTTATGGTATAGGTGATGATGAAATCGGGCTGTATCTCCCGGATAAGCCGCCGATAGGTGCGCAGCAGGCGCAGATCCCGGAAGGGATTCAGCCCGCGCCTGTCCACTTCCGTTTCAATGGCATGACAGCCGACGGACGCCAGATCGTCAAAGTGGTCGTTCCGGGGCGTGGAGGCATAGACCGTGTACGTCTGCGCCAGCGTCCGGATAAGATCGGCGCGGAACCGGTACAGTCCGAGGCTGTTATTTGCCAGAATCAGTATCTTTCCGCCCATACGCACTGCTCCCTTCCCTGCCTTGTCTCCGTCCGGTGTGCCGCGCGGACAACACACCCCTATATGAGCAATTGCCGCCGCCCCGGCGGCAATTCCTACCTGTCTGCACTATTCGTTTTGATAAAGTTAATTACAAGCCTGCGGTTCTGCCCGATTCGTCCGCGCCGTCCGGGTGCCTCAGCCGCGCCGGCACACCCATGTACACGCCCGGCTCGGTCAGCGAACATACCACCGCCGCGCCCGCGCCGACCACGCAATCCGCGCAGATGTCGATATTGTTCCGCACAGCGGCACCGATGCCTATCACGCTCCGATAGCCCACGTGAACGGTCCCGCCGAGATGCGCACCGACACTCACATGGCAGAAATCCCCGATACGGCAGTCGTGATCCACCGACGCGCAGGTGTTGACAATCACGCCGCGTCCCAAGGTTGCATCCACGCTGATGACGGCGCCCGCCATCACAACACAGCCCTCCCCGATCGTCACGCGGCTTGCCACGAATGCGCGGGGATGAATCAGCGTTGCCATTGTCGCGCCAGCGGCAGTCAGCTGTTCCTGCACTGCCTCACGGATGAGCCTGTCACCGATTCCGACGATGAAATCCGCCTCGCCGACCCACTTGCTGTAATCGGGAAATCTGCCCAGCAGCGGGTACGGCAATCCTGCCTCCATCCGTTCGGGATCGTCATCCAAAAATCCGATCTCTCTGTATATTCCCATGTGCAGTGCCATGTCCGCGACCACGCGCCCCTGACCGCCTGCACCCAAAATAATCAGTCTCTGCTTTCTGCCCACTCTGCGGATTCCTCCTTTTCTGTCATAGCGGTTTCCGCCGCTGTCCGGTTGCCGGTAAACGGCTCCATGGTTTCCGATGTGCCGCTTCCGATACCGTCATGCCGGAAGACTACCCGCACCGTGTCCAGTAAAATCCGGCAGTCCAGCCGGAAAGTTATGTTCTGCGTATACCAGACATCCATCCGGAAACGCTCCTCCCACGGGACGGTATTGCGCCCGTGAACCTGTGCGTAGCCGGTCAGTCCGGGGCGCACATCGTGGCGGTGATGCTGCTCCTCGCTGTACAGCGGCAGATATGCCGTCAGCAGCGGGCGCGGTCCCACCAGCGCCATTTGTCCCACAAATATGTTGAACAGCTCCGGCAGCTCGTCCAGAGAGGTCTTCCGCAGGAATCTGCCATACCCGTTCAGCCGCTGCTCATCCGGGAGCAGTTCCCCTGATGCGTCGCGCCGGTCGGACATGGTGCGGAACTTAATCAGACGGAAAACGTGCTCGCCCCGTCCGGGGCGCGGCTGGGTGAAGAACGGATTTCCCCGCATCGCCACCGCGCCCGCCACCGTCAGCAGCAGCAGCAGCGGCGAAAGCAGCAACAGTGCCGCCAGCGACAAAACAAAGTCGAGCAGTCTTTTCCAGAACCGTGCGTACATATGCATCCGTCCGCAATCGCTCAGAAGCAGCTCCGCACGATCTCAATCACGCGATCCTGCGCCTCGGGCGTCATCTTGTTGTCGCTGGGCAGGCACAGACCGCGGCGGAAGAGGTCGGAGCCGACGTCCTGAATGCCGCCCGCCCTGTATGCGTTGGTTGTCGCGCGGGCGTTGCCCTCGCGTGTGACGAACGGATTGGCGGCAAAGAAGGGCTGCATATGCATCGGTTTCCAAACAGGACGTCCCTCGGCGTTGCACGCCGCCAACGTCTCCAGAATCTCGGTCGGGCAGGTTTTGCCCGGCTCCCGGACGTACAGCGCCTCCCGGTCACTGCGCACCTGCCGGCACATGGCCTCTTCATTCAGCAACAGGCAGGACAACCAGCAGTTCGCCCTGCTGTCCGGCAGATGGGGGTTCATGGTCACGGGCAGGTCGCGGAAACCGTCGCGGTAACGCTTCCAAATCGCGCGCTTCTGGTCAATATGCTCTTCCAGATGCTTCTCCTGCCCCCGGACGATGCCGGCGACCACGTTGCTCATGCGGTAATTGTAGCCAAGCTCCTCGTGCTGATACCACGGCGCCGCCTCGCGGGACTGCGTGGACCACTTGCGCACCTTCTCGGCGGCGCCCCTGTCGTTTGTCATGAGCATACCGCCGCTGGAGCCGGTGATAATCTTGTTTCCGTTGAAGCTGATGACGCTGTAATGCCCGAAGCTGCCCGCCATCTTTCCCTGGTAGGTGGAGCCGAGCGACTCGGCGGCGTCCTCGATCATGACGGCACCGTGTCTGTCGCAGATGGCGCGTATCTCCTCCAGCCGTCCGGGCGTTCCGTACAGATTCACCACCATCACGACCCGGACATCGGGATACAACTCGAACGCCTTCTCCAGCGCCGCCGGATCCATGTTCCAGCTCTCCCGCTCGGAATCAATGAAAACAGGGACGCCGCCTTCATACACAATGGGATTCGCCGTTGCAGAGAATGTCACATCCGAGCAAAATACCTTCTCGCCCGGACGCACGCCCGCCAGCTTGACCGCCATATGCAGTGCCGCCGTTCCGGTGGTAAGTGCCACCCCATAGCCGACCCCGAGACGTGCGGCGAAGCTCTCCTCTATTGCGTTGATGTTCGCGCCCACCGTGGACATCCAGTTGGTATCGTACGCCTCCCGGATATACTCCATTTCCTCTCCGTGCATTGTCGGGGAGGAAAGCCACACCGTCTTTTCAAACGGCGCCGGCAGCCGCGATCTCCGCTCCTCATTCATAGTGCGTGACCAAACCCGGATTGTTATCCGGACACCCTTTCCGTTAAAATCACCCGCGCTCAGCAGCAGGGCGCAGCGGTACGTGTAATGTCCGCCGCCCGGCGCAGAACCGTGCGCAGCTTGTCGGGCTCAATAACCCCACCCAGCGTGTTCAGCGCCGCGCTGATGTTCGGTTTTCTTGTCCTCATATTGTGGCAGTCACTGCCGATGAGATCCATCCGGTCGTCCCGGAACAGCGCCTTTATCTGCCGTTTGCAGGTTTCATAGTCGGCAAGGAAAGCCGCGTTGCATTGGAACAGCACCCCTTCATCCGCCAGCCGTCTGACCGTGCGCCGGTTCTGCATGGGGAGACAGCGCTCCACATGCACGATAATCGGACGCAGCCCCTGGAAAACGCGCAGGAGGAGCACATCCTCCACCGTGTCCGGTGACCACTCGTCCTCCGGCATTTCCACCAGTATATACGGCGTCCCCTCCAGGCACAGGCTTCCCGCGTAGGGGGAACGTCCCAGCCCGTAAAAGTACGCGACCTCCGCCGCGGCGTACACGCGCGGCATACAGTCCTGCTCCCAGACGTCCTGCAGGCGGCGGATTGCCCGCTCGCGGCGGTGCAGGAAATCATTGGGGTTCTCCCTCTGCGGGTAGAAGTGCGGCGTCGCCCACATGTGCCGCACCTCCTGCCGGTAGGAAAGCCGCAGCATCTCTGCCGACTCCCCGGCATCGCGTGCGCCGTCATCCATACCCGGCAGAATGTGACTGTGGACGTCTGTCAGCCCGAAAGCCGGCAGTATGCGCCCGCCGCTCACGACACACCTTCCTTCCGCGTCGTCGCATCCGGCAGTTCGGTCAGGAACAGCCGGATTCCCATGCGGGTGGCTTCCTCCGCCGTGGACGAGGCGTCCAGCGTGTAGGTGCCGGAGGCGGTGTAGGTCAGCACCTGATTCAGCGTGCGTTCAAAGGAGCCCTCATCGCGGAAATCCGTGTACACGCACGACTCGCTCATGGCGACCGCAAAACTCTTCTGAAGATTGGCATCCATCAGCGCCCGGACCGCACTGTTCAATTCCTGAAGCTGTCCGCGCGGGTCGGTCAGGAACAGCGGTTTCTCCGCCGAATCCGACAGCCGGATGCACACCTGATTGGTGATGATGACGTTCAGCAGCTTTTCCACAGTCCGCACGGTATTCATACAGCTGCGGCGTCCACCGTCGCCGAACGCCTGCGCAAGCCCGATGTTGACATCGGTCAGTGTCTGGTTGCCGTCCTCCACCTCGCCGAACTCGTTGACCGGTTCGACGGCGGTGTGCAGTCGGCTGTCCAGCGTCGTCAGGAAGTAAGTGCCCTGCGTTTCGTCTATGGACAGGATAGCCAAATACGCCGCCTGCGGATATGCGGCAAGCGTATGCGTCTCCCGCGAATCCCCGTCGCTCTCCACCGCGATGAAGAGGATATTTTTAAGGTCGCGGCGCTTTTCGTAGCAGGTTCCGCCGATCCAGACATCGCCGACCTTCCCGCTTCCCTCGGTGTGCACGCCCTCGGATGACTCGCGCATACCCCGGATCAGCACGGCGAGCAGTACCACTGCCACCACCCCGACGACGGCGTACCCGATTCCTTTGAGAATCTTCCGTCTCTGTCTGCGGCTTCCGTTATGCATGGTGCAAGTCCCCCTTCTGCGGCAGTCCGTTCCGGTATGCGGTCATCCGTCCGCTGTCGCTGTACTCTGTCCCGGGTGCTCCGCCCGCCGCGCAGGGCAGGACGGAACATCCGGAATCACTCAGTTTGCCTTGTCTGCCCGGTTCTTCGGGTCGTAGCTGCTGGTGTCGTAGCTCTTGTAGTCGTACCCCTTGTAGCCGTAGTTCTTGCGCTTGCTTCCGCCGTGCCGGCTGTACCCGTTGTACACAAAGCCCAGAATCCGCACCTGGCTGAACCGCAGCTGCTTGAGCGCCTGAATCAGCGTCTGGCGCCGCGTGTACCCGTGATTGACCACAACCAGCATACCGTCCAGCTTGTCGGCGACAACCACCGGGTCCGCAACCGTCGTGACGGGCGGCAGGTCCACGATGACGTAATCAAACAGGGTCGCCAACTTCTGCAACAGTTCGTGCATATTCTGCGAACCGAGCAGCTCGGAGGGGTTTGGCGGGATGTCTCCGGCGGGCAGGATATACAGTTTGTCGCTGTATTCCGGCAGGGGGCGGATAACCTGCATCAGTTCCTCCGCCGGGACGCTTCCGACCAGCAGGTTGGACAGTCCCGGCGACAGGGGAACCTCGTAGTAATTCTCGACCGTCGGCTTACGCATATCGGCGGACACCAGCAGGGTGCGGGATCCGTTCTTAGCCAGCGCATAGCTCAGGTTGACCGATGTATAGGATTTTCCCTCGTGGGGTGCAGCGGACGTGGTGCCCACGATGTTACCCCGCTGCTTGTGGGGCAGAGAGAGTATAATATTGGTACGGAGGACGTTGTACGCCTCGCTCGTTTCAAAGTCCATGCCGTCGGCGAAGGGGGCTTTGCGCTCCGTCACCGCCTTCCGGTCGTGCTTCTTTTCGTCACGCTTACTGCGACTCAGGCTCATGCTCATTCTCCTTTCTGTCCGGAGGCATCTGCCCCGTCGTTTCCGTCGGTCTTATCGGCGGCGTTCTCTTTGCGGCTCTTGGATTTTGCGTGACGGGCAGATTTTGACGCCTGTTCGTATCCGTACCCGTACCCATATCCATAGCCATAGCCGTAATCATACCCGTAGCTGTCATACTCGTTGCGGCTGCTTCCGTTCTGCGTATCCGGAATCTGCGCCAGCACCGGCACGGACGGGAACGCACCGGACAGCCATGCGGCACTTTCCAGTCTGTCGTTCAGGACGCATCCGACCATGATTGCATAGCCGGCAGAGAGAATCAGTCCGATGAGTGCGCCGATCATGACCTTGCTGGTGAAGTTGGGCGTCACAAGGACAGCCGAAACCGCCTTATCGATCTGCTCGACAGAGGAGCCCTGCACCTTTTCCTGCAGCTTGCGGGGCAGTTCATCGTAAATGATATTGGCTATCTTCATTGCCTGATCCGGGTCGCTGCTGGTGACGGTCACATAGTAAATCTGCGTGTCCTCCACGGCGCCGCTGACCAGCATATCCTGCAGCTGGGAGAAAGTGATGTCCTTGCCGGTCGCCGCCTTGTACTTCTCAATGACGCCGCCGTTGCTCTTGTCCAGGAAATCACGGGTCATGAGTATTTCGTTGTAGGTCGGGATCAGTGTCTGTGCAGCCACGATATCCGATGTGGAAATGACGGTCACGTTTCCGGCTGTCGTGTTGTTGGTGACGTACAGTTTGATGGTTGCGCGGTACTTCGGCGTGTAGTTGTAGCGGGCATAGCCGAGCATGGCAAGTGCGCCGATGAGTGTTGCCAGCAGGATAATCCACCACCGCCTGGCAAGCGCGGTCAGCGCCATCTTGATGTCGATGACATACTCGCCTTCCCCGGCAAAGCCGGACTGCCAGCGCGACTGTGCGCCTGCCGTGCTGGATCTGTCGTTGCCGCCGCCGCTGCTCTCTCGGCGATCGCTGCGATTGTCTCCCTCGTCAAGCGCCCGCCGGATGATGCTTTGCAGTTCATCCGCCGAGAGGGAATACCGGACGGCTTCGTCCTTGCCTGACGACGTCTCGTGATTCTTCTCGATTTCCATTCGTCTCTCTCCTGTGTGTTTTCAGATTCAGCGTCTGCCGCATTTTTTGCGGCAGGACAGAACGCCGACATTTTACTCCGATATATTTTACCACGAAACCGTGCATTTGTCAATATAAAAAAAAAAAAAATGCAGTTGCAACATTTGCCTTTTGGTGTTTCTGTGCGGGAATGTGCTCTCCGGCGGCGCCGATTTTCGCTGTCCCGTATGGCTTTTTGAACCATCTGCACACTTTTTTCCGGAAGGGGCACGTATGCACCGGGCGTTTCCGGTGCCGGGTGCCCCCGTACCCGTGTCCTTCCGGTACCGCAATCCGCCCGGAACGCAGTGCCGCTCCCGGCGCAGATGTAGGGGTGCCG
>CAVIJF010000008.1:24064-55702 GCA_963643175.1 bacterium | reverse complement strand
GGCACTGCGCACCGGACGGCTTGCGTATCCCCGCGTCTGCGCCGGGCGCGGCACTGCGCACCGGACGGCTTGCGTATCCCCGCGTCTGCGCCGGGCGCGGCACTGCGCACCGGACGGCTTGCGTATCCCCGCGTCTGCGCCGGGCGCGGCACTACACACCGGGCGGCTTACGTACCCCCGCACTGCGCCGGGAGGGGCACAGGCACGCCGGGGGCGTCCTTCGCAGGGCACCACCCCAAAAAACCGCCAAAGGCGCACGGAAACCGTGCGCCTTTGGCGTTCCGCCCGTCAGGACGGATCTTTTTTGAAGCCCAATTTGTAGGGGATACGGTGCCAGTAGTAGTAGAACGACGCCGCGGCGGCGTGCAGCGGGCGCAGCCCGCGCCACAGCCGCCGGTAAAGCCGGTAGGTGCGGGAATCGGTGCGGATGTCGCGCCGCGTGCGGACAAAGTGCGTCACGCGGCAGCAGACCTGCGCGGGAAGCACCAGCTCCGTCCATACCTGCGCGTCGCCGTTGAGGACAAGCACGCCGTCCTTCCGGACTTTGTGCACGCGGTGCAGGATATACGCGCCGTCCAGCCGCCGGCACAGGACTATATCCCCCACACGGGGAACATAGTCCTGCACCCGGACAAGAAAGACCGTGGAGCGCCGGTTCAGCAGGAACGGCACCATGCTGTTTCCTGTCACAAGAAGCGGCATCTCCTCACCGGGGCGCAGGGCGGCAATGCACGCCGTCAGCATCTCCCGGTCAATCTGCAGGGAGGGGTTCTCCCCGCCGGTCTGCGTTTCCTTCATCGGGACGTCTCCCCGAACACGGCGTTCCACGTCATGTCCACTGCCTCCTCGTCCGGGCGGCAGCTCAGCCGGAATACCGGCACCAGCGGCATCATGCCGTCGATTGCCTCCATCACGCAGTCGGTCAGGTGGGCGTCCCACATGGGCAGGAAGATGTGCGACACGTACTGCGTCATAATCTCCGGTTCGGACAGCCGCCGGATGCTGTTCTCCGGCGCCTGATCCAGCACCACGATACCCCGCAGGGGGGTGGCGCGGTTGAGCTTGTAGGGCGACGAGCCGCACCACGGACTGCCGTGCGCGGTGACGCCGTGTCCGTCGTCGTCCAGCGTGAGGAACACCTTGTCGCCGTTGATAATCTCCGCGCCCCGGAACTTCTCCCACAGGCGCGCCTGCGTAGTCTTGCCGATGCCGGATCTGCCGACGAACATCACGCCGCCCTGCCCCGGCACCTCCACCAGCGACGCATGGACGAACACAGTGCGTCCGCGCTCCGCCATGTGCGAGTACAGCGCCGCCAGAATCAGCTCCATGACGCCCTCCTCGCGGGGATTCACCACCAGCGCGGTGGATTCGGAATAGTCCCCGTCCGACACCATGAAGTGCCCCGGACAGGACCGGATGCCAAACACGTGCGCCACCGGGTGGGCGGGCGTCACGGCGCGGATGTCAAACTGTGTGTACCCCTCGGTAAAACTGACCCGGCACACATCGGGATCTGCCTTGTTTTCTGCGGGAACCTCAAAACCGGAAAGCAGGCGGCAGAAACTGCCGCCTGCAATCCTGATGTTCTGTCCCGCAATTCTGAACATTTCTGCCATCATTGCGTTCGTTGGATGATTCTGCTTACGTCAGGTCAGCATGCATCGCCTGCATCATCAGACCATGCAGCCAGCCAGCAGATCCTTCTGAGCTTTCTGATAGCCGTTTACCAAGCCGGTAATCCAGTCGAGCAACTCGACCATCGGGATGGTAACACCGCCCTCGGTAGGAAGCGCGAATTCAAAATCACTCGTCTGGACCTTTCCCATTCCATCCTTGACGATGTAATAATACCGTGCTCCAACAGGGAGAATCGCGGATGCGGCGATGTTCTCGTTCACATTCATGGACAGGACAGCCGCCTTCGGTGCAACATAAACCTTCATAACAGAAACTCCTTTCTTAGTGTTTCTTGGCTCTGCGCCCTTATTATATCCTCTTTTTTTGTATTTGTCAAGAGGTTTAGGAAAAATTTACAAAAAAAATTTACGAATTTCCTGCTTCCGCGTCCGCCGGAGCCTCTGTCTGCTCAGGCTGCACAGGCTGCTCCGCCAGTTTGCGCAGGTACGCGGCGTGTCTGCGTGCGGCACGCTCGCATATGGGTTTCGCAATGCGGTCCGGCCGCCCGCTCTCGGAGGCAAGATCGCCGGGGCAGGTCGCGCAGAACTCCGCGTCCGGGCATCCGGCGCACTCCGGCGGCAGGGCAACCGCATCGGCACGCCGCAGCATCTCCTGCCATGCGGCGGGGATGTCATACGGCTCGGTCAGCTGCACGTACTCGTTTTCAAAGAACGCGCACACCTGCAGGTGCCCGTGCCACGTGATAACGCCGTTGCACCCGAACCACGCGCAGTTTTCAAAAGCCGTCTGAACCGGCTTGCGCCTGCGCTCGGACAGTTTTTTCAGATCCCAGTCCTCTGCCTGCTCCTCCAGCCGGGCATCCCGCGGGTCGTTCTCCGTGACGCGCGCGGAGGCGTTGACGCCGGTTGTAATCTCTATATCGATCTTGTTCTCCTGCGCATACGCCTTGATTTTTTCCAGATCCGACTGATTCTGCTTTATCAGCGTGGATGTGACCCGCAGGGGAATCTTCGCCTCCCGCAGGAGCTCAATGGCGCGGCTCACCTTGTCGAACCCGTGCGGATCGCCGCACATGGCGGCGTATGTTTCGTTGTCGGCGCCGTACAGCGACAGCTTGACGCCGCGCGGCGGGAACTTTGCCAGATGCTCCACCGCCCGCTCATCCAGCAGGGCGCCGTTGGTGAACAGCGACGGGTAAATGCCCTGCCGGACAACGCCCTCGTATATCTCCCAGAAGTCCGGGCGCGTCAGTGGCTCGCCTCCGCTCAGGTTGACCGCAAACAGCCCCATTTCCGCAAACTGACGCGTAATCTCCAGCCACTGCGCCGCGCTCAGCGGCTTGCCCCGCTTTTCCATCTCCGCGCGGCTCAGGTGCACGTAGCACATGGGGCAGTTGAAATTGCACAGCGGGGTCATTTCCAGTGTCAGGGAAAACGGCGTGCGTGCCGCCTTGCACCACTGGCGCAGAGCGCCAAACTGCACGTTGAAAGGACCGATGATGTCCTCCAGCGTGTACTCTTCAGGTCTCATGCCTCCAGCACTCCCTGCTCGCGCAGGCTGTCAAGGAACGCCTGCGTATCCGCCGTTGCCTGCTCCTCGCCGACCTCGTACTCAGCGCGCAGAGCCGAGACCAGCCCCTCCAGTGTATCGGTGCCGGATTCCATCGCCTTCCAGAGCAGGTAGCCGGTCTCGGACAGCGACACCATGCCCTTCAGCTCGGAGGCGCGGTTGCCGAACGGCACAGCCATGTACATGGGACCGACCTTTCTAAGTACAAATCCGTCCTTCAGTTTGTAAGTCATTGCAGTTTCCTCCCGTAATTATTTTTTATATTGTGGTGCAAAGATTTTTGTCAGACCGTCGCCTGCTTCCGGTACAGCGCGGGGTCAAGCTCGGTAAAGCTCCCGTTCCCGTCCACCTGAATAATCCTGTCGGCGTACGCCAGCATACTGGAGCGGTGCGTCGTCAGCAGGCAGATGCGGCGCGGGTCGGCTTTCATGACCGCGTGCAGGACACGGGACTCGGTGTCCACGTCCAGCGCCGACGTCGCCTCGTCCATTATCAGAATCGGTGCCTCACGGAGCAGGGCGCGGGCAATGGCAATCCGCTGCAGCTGTCCCTCCGACAGGTTCACGCCGCGCTCGCCCAGCACGGTGTCCATACCGTCGGGCTGTCTGGAAACAAACCCCCATGCGTCCGCCGTTTCCAGTGCGGTGCGCACCTGCTCATCGGTCGCGCCGGGTGCCACCGCCAGCAGGTTCTCCCGGATGGTGCCGGAGAACACGCTGTTGCCCTGCGGCACATAGGCGCACAGGCGCCGCGTGCTGTCGCTGACAGTCAGCTCGGAGGAGCCGTCCGCCAGCCGGACGGTCAGGGCACCGCCCTGCGGGCGGAGCAGTCCCAGCATCAGCCGGAGCATGGTAGTCTTGCCGCCGCCGGACGGACCGACAAAGGCAACGATTTCCCCCGGCTTCGCCGTGAAGCTGACGCGCGACATGACGGGTTCCTTGCTGTCCTCGTAGGCGAAGGTCATATCCCGCGCTTCCACGACCAGCCCGGTTTCCCGGGTCTTTGCCAGCATTTTTTTGGCGGGACGCGCGTCCGCGTCGGTTTCCGCGGGCTTCTCCGTGATTTCCATGATACGCCCCGCCGAGGTAGCAACCGATACGGAGGTGGGAACCATGGAGGTCAGCGCAGAGAAGGAGCTGGACAGGTTGGCGGAAAGCTGCAGGAACATAGTCATTTCACCATAGGTGATGACATCCGTCCACAGCCGGTAGATAGCCCAGCCGTAGCAGCCGTACCCCGCGATAAGCCCCAGCACGCCCATGGCAACGCTGACCCAGACCGTGACCTTGGCGTAGGACAGCTGAATTTCCCTGTACTTATCCAGCAGTCCCTTGAGCAGGCGGCAGCGTTGCTTGGCAAGGTCGAACGCCTTGACAAGCTGGATATTCTGGAATGCCTCCTCGTTGAAGGAGAGAATCTCGCCGTTGACCTTGCGGGTCTGCTCGTTGAAGCGGCGCATAATCTTCATCAGCGGCTTGGCGGACAGGACGAGGATAGGCGCGGACGCCAGCGCAAACAGCGCCATTGCCCAGTCGTAGTACATAATGATGGCGAATGCGCCGATAAACTGCACCAGCTGGGTCAGCAGACCGGGCAGGAAGCTGATGATGCCGGACACGACACCGCCGACGTCGCCCTCCAGCCGGTTGAGAATCTCGCCGGAGTGGAACTCGCGCAGTGCCTCCCAGCGGGAGAACATGATGCGTTCGAACACCTCCTGCCGCACCTCGTTCATCACGCGGATGCGCACGTGCGCCGTAATCCACGAAGAGACGGCGCGGAAGGCGATCTGCCCGACCGCAAGCCCCACCATCATGCCCAGCGCGGTGAACAGCTTGTCCCGATCCTTTGCCGTGTCGGTCACGGCGTCAATCAGGTTTTTGGACGCCACCGTCGTCATGAGCCCCATGACCACGGCAACCAGCCCGATGACCACAAACGCCGTGACACCCAGCCAGTATTTTCTTATATAGCGGAACAGCCACACCCACTCCCGCAGGTGCTTGCGTATCTTGCCTTTGTATTCCTTCAGTTTACCCATTCGGTTTCTCTCATTCCTGTTGCGCAGGGCGCACGGCTCCGCGGATATTCGGCAATAGTATAGCACATCTGCCGCCGGAAATCAAGGGCTTTCCCGGCGCGGTCCGCCATACTTTTGTAAACTTTTTGCAATGGAGGCGTGGCGGCACGGTCAGTGCACGGCACCGCTCCAGCCAGGAACAAAATCGGAGGTCACCGCAGAACTGCGATGACCTCCCAGCCGGCTCCGCTCACTCTTCCTGCCGGGCACGCACATCGCGGTGCCGATCGGGTACGGGTATGTCACAGAGCCAATGGGACACTCCGCACGCCGGACGGAACCGTTCCGGAACGCGCCCTGCACGGACGGGGAAACCAAAACCGGCTGTGCAGTATGCCGTATCGATAAGAGCCATCTCGGACACAAACAAAACTGCGTCCTTATCATACCACAAAAATGCGTCGCCGTCAAGTGGCAAATGTCAAGTTCGGGGAAAAATGTAAATAATTACCCGTTGTCTGGTGCTTATATGTCGTACTTGGCGAGTATCTCGCTGGGTGTGTGCCGCAGGAGCAGGGCGGCGGGCAGCAGTCCGAACAGGATGCACGCCGCCAGAATGACGGTCAGCAGTCCCCCTGCGAGCCACGGCGGGAAGTACAGCATCTGGCTGAAGAACGCCGCGCCGGACAGGTACCCCATCAGTAGGGTTGCCGCAAGGAACCCGATGAACACCGTCAGGAACGTCAGCAGCACCGTTTCAATCAGGAACCGGTACAGCAGATTCTTCCGGGAAACCCCGATGGCACGCAGGATGCCCACCTCGCGCACCCGACCCATGAAGGACGAGCGCATGATGAAGAACACGCACAGGCACATGCAGGCAAGAATGACCGCCAGCGTTATGCCGGACGTGGTAAAGCCCGACAGCAGGTCGCCCGCGGACTGCCGGATAATGTCGTCGCGCGTGACCAGCGAATTTCCGAACTGCCCGCGCAGGTAGGTTTCGGCGGCGGCGCGGTCGGAGGCGTGAATCATCAGGTACGCCGAGCGGTAGGAGTGGTCGATAACGCCGTCGGAGCCGAAGGGCAGCACATCCAGCCGCCCGTCGGTCACGCCCACGGAGTACGACAGGGTGATGTAGTCCGCGTCGCTCACAATCATCGATTTGGCGGTGTCCGCATTGGCACTGAACAGCTGTTTGATTTCCCTGATGTAGATGTCTTCCAGCTCGGCATACTCGTCCTGCCAGCTGTAACTGTTCCCTTCGATTTCCAGCTCAGCTGTGGTCGGCCAGTACCCCTTGGTCTGGCGGAAGCAGTAGGCCGCCCACGCTGTCTCGCTTGCCGGAACGGTTGCGTCGGTCAGCTTCGACAGACCGAGGGTCGCGAAATCCTGCTGGTTCAGGTAGGTATACAGTGCCGCCATGCTTCCATTCTCCGCATACAGCCACAGCGCGGGGTCCGTCATCTCGGCGCCCTGCCTCAGGAATTCCGTCAGGTGTCGCGGGAAATACTCGAACAGGTACTGCCAGTACAGCTGACTTTCCGTCAGCCAGCTGCCGGACTGCGACTGTACGTACTCATGCAGGGACAGCATCTCCTCTCCCTTGACGGACAGGACGTACTGCGGGTACAGATCCGTATCCGCCCACGTGGCAACAATCTCCCGCACGGTGAAGCTGCGCCCGTACAGGGTCAACGTCTCGCCCGCCTGGAAGGTGTCGTCCCCCAGCACCGCAACCTCGCCGCTCTTCAGCTCGCCCTTGTAGGCAGTCTGCTGTGAGACGGGCGTCACGGGCAGGAACATGCTGCCGCTCAGCACGCGCTGTGCCGCCACAAGGTCGGAAAGCAGGTACGCCTTCTCGGCCGAACGGACAACGCCGACAATATGCAGGGAAGTCGAAGAGAAAGTATCCGCAAGCGTATCCGTTGACATAAACATGGTGTCTACGCCCCCCGCCGACGATACCAGCCCTACGAGATCCTCGTAGGACCGGATATAGCTGGCATCACTGCTCGCCAGCAGGTCGTCCGCCATGGCGGTCGTAATCAGAATATCCGAGGCACTCTGCATCTCCTTGCTGCCGCAGACCAGCTCCGCGTCCTTCAGCATGGACACGGGCAGAGCGTAAGCCTCCGCGCTCAGGGTCGGTTCGCTCTGCGCCGTAATAAAGCCAGCGGTGCGGAACTGCACCTTGGAGCGGATGTATTTCGTCTGGGATACCAGCTGTGCGCCGTCTATGCCGTTCTTTCCGATGAGATCGCCTACCAGCGCGTTGTAATCGTGCGCGGGACTGCCGGATTTGTCCGCCTCAACCGTGACAAAGAACAGATTGGGATCGTAATCCTTCCGGGCTGTGATATACCCCTTGAGATCAACGGCAGAGCCGGAAGCCGTGAACACCATGACAAACGCCAGCATAATCAGGCATACGCGGAGGAACCGCTTGCCCTTCTTGCGGCGCTGGGAATAATTCTCGCGCCACGCCATGGCAAACGCGTTGCGGAAGTGGTACAGCCGTCCGAAATGCCCGCCTTCAATCGGCTCCAGCGCCGACATATCCAGCGGCTTGCCACCCCGGTTGATATGCGCCGTATCCGCCGCGGACTGGAATTTTCCCTCCCGCAGGTGTATCTCGGAGGTCTCGTCCAGAAAACGGACGCCGGGCGTGTCGCAGGTCAGAAACAGCCTGCCCCCCTCGCTGACCAGCCGGATGCGCACCGGACGGTCGGCAGGCAGGTCGCCGTAGGACGTCAGGCTGACGCCGGGCAGTTCCCCCCTGTGTACCTCCAGATCGCCAAGAAAGATGTCGTTCTTGTTGCGCTGGACATAGCCGGTCGCACCGGTGTTCACGCGGTCGCTCACAATGTGCCCATCCGCCATTTCAATCACGCGGTCACAGTAGAAATCCACCAGATTCGCCTCATGCGTGACCAGCAGCACCAGCCGTGTGCGGGAAATCTCCTTGAGAATATCCATGACCAGCACGGTATTGTTCTCGTCTAGGTTTCCGGTCGGCTCGTCCGCAAGAATAATGGCGGGGGATTTCACAATGGCGCGTGCAATGGCAACCCGCTGCTGCTGACCGCCCGAGAGCGTATCGGGCGTGCGCTCACGGAATTTGTCCATATCCACGTCGGCAAGCGCCGCCATGACGCGCGCCCGGATAACCTGCTCGTCCTCCACGCCGCACAGGCGCAGGGCGTCCGCGACATTCTCAAACACCGTCTCCCCGATGTTTAGGTTGTAATTCTGGAAAACAAAGCCGATATACCGGTTGCGGAGCACATCGGGATTACCAGCAAGGTTTTCCCCGAATATCTCAACGCTGCCCGACGCGAGGCTGTCAAGTCCGCCAATGGCGTTGAGCAGGGTGGTCTTGCCGCATCCGCTCTTGCCGAAAATGGCAATCATGCCGCTCTCCGGCAGGGAGAGGCTGATGTCGTCAATGACGTGTATTTCGTTGTCGTGCCCGCGGTTGTAGTATTTCTGGGCGTTGCTTATCTTCAGGACGTTTTTCTCCGTCATGCCTTGTTTCCTCCCTTCAGGGTCTTCTTGACCGACTCGCTGAACATCTTGTGCACATACCGGCGGGACAGTCTCAGCGCGACCGCCACCAAAAGCACCGCCAGCAGGACATACTCCCGCGCGTGCAGGAAGCCGAACAGCTCATTGGTCGCGGGAAGCGTATATATCACCGCGCAGGTGACTGCCGTCACAATAAACGCGGGAATCAGCGCTATCAGCGTTTGTACATAGATACTGATCCGCACGACAGGCGTCGGAATGCCCATGGAGCGCATGATGGCAATATCGCCCCGCAACGCGTTCATGGCGTGCGAAGTGCACAGCCCCAGGAACAGCGCGATGAACACGACAGCCAGCACCCAGCCCACCAGCATGAAGCCGCACGAGAATACTTTCTGCAGCCGCTCCGAGATGTCCTCATTCACCGTCTCGTCGGAAGGCACGGAAACATAGCCCGCCTCGCGCAGAGCCTCCACCTTGGCGTGTGCCTCACTGTCGCTGCCAAAGAACAGGCTCGCCTGCGTGTACGCCTTGGAGAAGTACTCGCTCTCAATGAAGGAAACCAGAATATCCGGTGCCACCACCAGCGACGAGGGGTCCGCCTTCTGCCGGAGCTTCGCCGCCGTGTCCGCACTCACCGAAGTGACAAGCCGATACCCGGAGAGATCCTTGCTGACAACGTTCTGCTGTCCGTACCCCTCATTGATCTCGGTGTACGCTCTGCCGCTCTCCATTATCCGGGTCTTCTGATAGCTGACAAAATTGCCCAGCAGGGACACTGCCGCCTTTACATTGGCTGCGTCATAGACGGTATCGCCGCTTACCAGCTCCACCAGCGTATAGGTGCCCGGTTCCATGCTGAAATCCACGATAACCCCGCTGCCCTGCAGGCTGTAATCACGCGAAAACGTGCTCTCCGGCTGCGTGGACGCAAGGAAGACCGACACCGTAAAATTGTACTGCTGCTTCTGGAAGAACACCAGCGACGTGGCGGTTTTGTACCCCTCCTCCGTGAACAGCATCCGGGAATCCTGCGTATTGTCATAGAAGTAGCGCACGCCCGTGACGGTGTAGTTGGTATTGCCCAGCACACCGCTGGCGTAGCTTATGTCGGACGACAGCTCGAAGGGCTTGAAATCCGCGCCCTCTCCGTAACTGCGCTTCATGAAAATGGGCATTTCCAGCAGAACCTCATTGGCAGTCTGCGGCAGGCGTCCGCCGTCCGGTATGACGCCCTCCGCGTATGCAAAGCGGAAGTTCAGGTAGTGCAGTCCGTTCCGCACCGATTCCTTGCCCATAAACAGCGACAGCTCCTGATCCATCATGTAGTCATACCGCACCGCGCGCGTTGCCCCGACGGAAGACGCCAGCTTTTCCAGTTCGTCCGCCGTCATGACGCCGCCGTCCGACCGCGCAATGACCGTCCGTCCCTCCATATGGGTAAACATATAGTTCTTGGCAAACAGACCCTCGGCAGACGAGGATATCGCCGTGACCGCCGCCAGAACCAGCGCCGTCACAGTCATGAGCGTACACAGGAACAGCGACAGCTTGGGTGTGGCACCAAAGCGGACGCGCCCCAATGTCAGTCCGTTGCGCAGCTGCTCACGCCGCCGGGCGCCCGGCTTCTGCGGTGCCGGATTCGGCGCCTGCGCCGGAAGCGGGGCGGGGCTGGAAATAACCTGATCCGACTCCACCGCGCCGTCAAAGACGCGGATATGCCGTGTGGCGCAGTGCTCGACCTGCTCAAAATTGTGCGTGACCACAACCACCAGTTTGTCACGGGACACCTCGCGCAGAAGGGAAATAATCTCCTCCGAACTCTTGCTGTCCAGGTTTCCGGTCGGCTCATCCGCCAGAATGATGGGGCTGTCCTTGGCAAGCGCACGGGCTATGACAGTGCGCTGCTTCTGTCCGCCGGACAGCTTGCTGCCCTTGTGGTGGATAAATTTTTCCAGTCCGACGCGACGCAGAAGCTCCAGTGCACGTGCCCGGCGCACGCGGCGGTCGGATATATTCATCAGCGCCAGCTCGACGTTCTGCAGGACCGTAAAGCTCTCGATGATGTTGTACTCCTGAAAGATAAAGGAAATGTACTGTTTCCGGTACTCCTCCCAGTCACTCTGCAGGTAGTGCGAGGTAGGCTCCCCCTCAATGAGCAGTTCGCCCTCCTCATAGGTGTCCATGCCGCTGAGCACGTTGAGCAGCGTGGATTTACCCGAACCGGATTTACCCGTGACCGCGACAAACTCACCACGGTCAAAGGACAGGTTCACGCCGCGTATGCCCACTGACACATTTCCTTCGGATACATATATTTTTCCTATATTTCTCAATTCCAGCAACGGTGTCGGCATTGCAATCTCCCTTCGTTTTCAAGACTTGCGTCTATTGTACCATGTTCCGCACACAAAAGCAAGAGGAGCGGTGCGGAATTAAAAAATTATTAAGATTTAAGGTTTAAAGCTTCGCTGATTTATCGCGCAGGAAAAAGGGAAACGTGTCCCGCAGGACAGCGCCTCCCTCTCTTTCCCTCTGTTCAGTTGTCGCCCCGTGCGAAGCATTCCGCCGCCGTCAGGGTATTGCGCAGCAGCATGGTGATGGTCATGGGTCCGACGCCGCCCGGCACCGGCGTAACGGCAGACGCCACCGGCTCAACCGATGCAAAGTTCACGTCCCCGGTCAGCCTGCCGTCCGCACGGCGGTTCATGCCGACATCCACCACCACGGCACCCGGCTTGACCATATCGGCGGTAAAGAAGTCCGCACGTCCGATGGCGGCGACCAGAATGTCCGCCCGGCGCGTGACCTCCGCCAGATTTTGCGTATGACTGTGGCAGACCGTCACGGTGCCGTTCGCCTGCAGCATCAGCATTGCCATCGGCTTGCCCACAATGTTGGAGCGTCCTACCACAACGCACTGCTTCCCGTCGCAGGAAATGCCGTAGCGTGCCAGCAGCTCCATGATGCCGGCGGGCGTGCAGGGCAGAAAACTGTACTCCCCGATCAGAAGCCTGCCGACGTTGTAGGGGTGAAAGGCGTCCACATCCTTGTCCGGGCGGATGCGGAGCAGGATACGTCCGGCGTCCAGATGGCGCGGCAGGGGCAGCTGGACGAGGATACCGTGGATACGGTCATCCGCGTTCAGCCTGTCCACCAGCGCCTCCAGCGCTTCCTGCGTCGTGTCGGCGGGCAGCTCGTAGCCCTCGGAGTAAAAGCCGACCTGCTCGCAGGCACGGCGCTTGTTGCGGACGTACACCTGCGAGGCGGGATCGTCGCCCACAATGACCACTGCCAGCCCGGGCACAACGCCGGTGCGTTCGGTCAGGGCACGTGCCGCCGCCGCAATTTCCCCGCGCACCTGCCCGGAGGTTGCTTTTCCGTCAAGAATGACTGCCATACTGTTAATCCTCGTTTCCGTGATATTCGCGGTTCCCTATGTTTCGGGCGGATACACCACCGCCAATGCGTACTGCCCCGGACGGAAGGTGCGGCGGAACAGTGCCTCCACCTCCTCAAACGTAACGGATGCCGCCGTGGGCAGGAAATCATACAGCGACAGCCCGTCCATCGCGTAGGACAGAAGCGAGCCGCCGATGCCTTCGGCAGAGTCAAAGCCGGTCACGTAGTCGGCATACTGGATGCGCCGACTGCGTTCAAAGGCATCGCGGGGCAGCCCCTCGCGCGTCAGGCACTCCACGCGGGCAAGAAAGCCTGCATACACCGCCTCCGGATCGTCGGACTCGCCCATAAAATCGTAGAAGGCGTACCCGCGCCCGATGGAAGTGCCGTAGGACACGCCCGGCGTGACCAGACCAGACTCATACAGGTCGTTGTAGAAGTCCTCCGAACAGGAGAACAGCATCTCGGACAGGATGCACATACACAGATCGCGCCGGAGCATCCCCTGCGGATCGGTCGGAATGTCCGCGTCCTTGACGCCCAGAGAGAACACCGGTTTGCAACCGGACGGTTTGCAACCGGACAGCCCGGCGCCGGACGGCTCATCCCCGGAGCCGCTCCCGCCCGCATCCCGCCGCATATCCTGCAGGGCACGCTCCCGGTATACGGCGGCAGGCTCCCGCACCGGGCGGGGCGCCGGCGGGGCGGTTTTTCGCCGGGCAGACTGCCGGCGCAAGCCGGGGCAGGCATCCACCGCCGCCAGCACCTGCTCCGGCGTGACCTGCCCGCAGACAGCCAGCGTCATGCCGTTCCGCCCGTAGCGGGCGGCAAAGGTGTCCCGCAGTATCTCCGGCGTAATGCGCCCGACCGACGCCTCGGTTCCGCATATGTCGCCCCGGATGGGGTGGGTGCGGTACAGCGACCGGAGCAGCAGATTGGCACACACCTCCCACGGGTCATCGGCGCCCATGCGGATTTCCTCCCGGATGATGCGCTTCTCCCGGCGGACCGATTCGGGCGTGATATGCAGACCCGCCGTCATGCGCAGAAGGGCTGCCAGTGCCCGGTCAAAGCTGCCCTGACGACTCTGCGTGCAGGAGAACAGGTAAACCGTCCTGTCGTAGGTCGTATAGGCGTTGACCTCCGCGCCCAGCGCGGCAAATGTCTTTTCGGCGTCCCCGCCCCGCACCGTCTCAAACATTTTATGTTCCAGAAAGTGCGCCACGCCTGCCGGTTCGCCGCGGGTGCGGTCGAAGGAACCGCAGGGCACGCCCAACGCGGCATACGTCACGGACATATCCTTCGGACAGACCAGTATGCGCAGTCCGGACGGGTGATGCGCCTCATAGAAGCGCTCGCCCAACTCCGGGCATTCGTGCAGCCGGAATGATGCAGATTCCAATGCTCAGTCCTCCTCGTCCTCGTCCGGACAGTCGCAGTCCGACAGCCCATCGTCTTCCGCGCCGTCCGGCGTGCCCGGTTCACTCCCCAAAAAGTATACCGTGTCGGGTGCAAAGCGTGCCGCCGCACGCATCAGCTGACGCCTGTCAACCGCCAGCACCTCTGCCAACCGGGATTCCGGCGTGTCGGGCGCACCGGCTGTGCCGTCGTCCTCCGATTCCGTGCGATTCAGCACCCGCCCGAACCACAGGTTTTCCAGAGCGCAGGAACTGTCGGGTATCTGCCGGAAAGCGTTCCCGTAGGACGCCTTCGCCAGCCGCAGATCGTGCGCCGTGAACCGTCCCGCCGCGACGCCCTCCGCCTGCGTGCGGATGGCGTTCTCTGCCGCCGCCCGGTTGGCGGGCGCCACGCCGCAGGAGACGGTGAGCACGCCCTTGGAGCCGAAAAACGCCGAATCACAGTAGTAGCACAGTCCCAACTTCTCCCGCACGTGGCGGAACAGCAGGCTGTCCTGCATAACGCCCAGCATTTCGTTGAACAGGATGGCGGCGGGCAGCAGTTCCCTGCCCCCGGACTGGGTAATGCCCGACGACCAGCCCATGCAAAGCCGCCCCTGCGAGAGACTGCGCGCCTCGTCCACGCGGCGCGGCACGGCGGGCACCGCATGGGGCAGTGTAGGCGGCAGAGCACGGCAGGCAGGGGTGAGTGCGGAAAACGCCGCCCGCCAGTGCGCCTCCAGCGTCTCCGGCGAGGCTTTCCCCACATAGAACACCTCCAGCCGCGCACAGGCAAGGAACGACCGCCACAGTGCCGTCAGCTGTTCCGCCGTCACCGTCCGGATGTCCTCCGGGCGCCCGAACAGTGAGACGCCGCTCGGCTCCTGCCCGTACAGGATGTGCCGCATCCGCCCCTCGGCGTAGCTGCGTGCCTGATTGCGGTCCGCCAGAATGGCATCGCAGAGCGCCTGCTTTTCCTGCTCCACCGACCGGCGGCGCAGAACGCCGTCCTCATCGGTCAGCGGCTCCAGCAAAAGGCGGGCAAGCAGGTCGGTGACGCCGCCCAAAATATCCATCCCCCTGTCGGCGGCAGGCAGGCAGGCGTCGTCCAGCATCTCGGCGGTAAAGCCGAGCACCTGCCGGTCGCCGGCATGGAAATTACGGATTGTCAGCGTAGCGCCGTACAGCTCGTCCAGCCGCCGGTTGAGATGCAGCTGGCTGGGAAATCCGCGGCTCCCGCGCCGCAGAACGCCGAACAGCAACGTCATGCGCGGCGACAGCACCGGGTCTGCGGGCAGGACGGCGGAAAGGCTCAGTCGGGCGGTCTTGAAGCGTTCGGTCTGCAGAATATGCAGCGTCACCGCGTCGCCCACACGGACGGCGCATGGCGGAGTCATCAGAACGGCACCGCTCACGCCTGCCCGTCCTCCGGCGCGTGCTTGATGCTGTCCCACACGGCGTTAAGCTGGTTCATGGACAGTTCCGACATGGTTTCCCCGCGTGCACGGACCGTCTGCTCGACCCGCTCAAAGCGGTCAATGAACTTGTCCGTCGCGTGCGTAAGTGCCTCCTCCGACTGCACGCCGAGCTTGCGCGCAAGGCTGGTCACAGTCAGCAGGAGATCGCCCATCTCCTCCTCCACCGCCGCGCCGTCACCGGACGCCGACGCCGCCCGCACCTCGGCAATTTCTTCCTCCAATTTGGCATACACCTCGTCGGCATCTGCAAAGTCGAAGCACTCCGCCTTACGCCCTACTTTCTGCGCCCGCATGAGTGCCGGCTCCATAGCGGGGATTGCACGCAGCTGATCCGTCATGGTGACGCGCTCCGCACGCTTTTCCACGCCCTTGAGCTTTTCCCAGTTGGAGAGCACCTGCTCGCTGTTGTCCACGTGCACCTGACCGAACACGTGCGGGTGGCGGTATATCAGCTTCTCGCAGATGTCATTCGCCACGTCGTCCATGTTGAAGCGTCCCGTTTCCTCCTCCATACGCGCATGGAACACCACCTGCAGCAGCAGGTCGCCCAGTTCCTCGCGCAGGTGAACCGGATCCTCCCGGTCAATTGCCTCCACGACCTCATAAGTCTCCTCAATCAGGTTGTTGCGGACGCTGTGGTGATCCTGCTCCATGTCCCACGGACAGCCGCCGGGGGCACGCAAAAGCTCCGTGATAAGTACCAGATCTTCAAACGAGTAGCTGCCGCTCCTGCGGGACAGCAGGTAGCTGACTTTTTCCTCGCGGCTTGCATTCTGCAATTCAGATGTCATGTTCGGTTCGTCCTTCCGTTTTTGAAATATTGTACTGCGGGCAGGCAGGCTGCCGCCGCGACAGTGCCCGGTGGGCAGGCGCGCCGAGTACCCGGAGCATGGGAATCCGGTAGGCAAGCCCGACAGCCTTGGTCACCACTGCGGACAGCGTAAACAGGCTGACCCCATGGAGGAATTTACCGCCGTGCGGGTGCGGTTTTCGGGGAAACAGGCATTGGCAGACTTCACAGCACACCTCCGGACAGCAGGGCATTACCTGATGGTATGCGCCGGGAGGCGAGGGTATGCAGAAAGGCGGCAGGGAGAGGGCGACTGTCCGTTTACCTGCGGTCCTCCAGACACAGCGGGATGAACTCCCGATACAGCGCCCCGGCGGGCAGGTAAAAGGATGGAATGCCCTCCACGGCACGGAGAGCGGCAAAGAGGCGCTCTGCCTGCGCGGCATAGCGGTCGGTCACAGGGTAGGTGCGGAACAGACGCTCCAGATACGGCTTGAGCATATGCAGCTCAAACGGCATAGTGGAATCTATCAGGAAATCACAGTCGTCCGCGAAGGGCAGGATGAAGGCTTCCTCGTTGGCGCGGACGCTCTCCCAAAGTGCCAATGTGAAGGCAGGCGTCGCGTCCCGCACCGCCTCATCCCGCACCAGACGGCGCAGAAGGCGCAACTCCACCGGCGAAAAGGTCGCCCCGGCTACCTCCAGCCCGTGCAGAGCCGAAATATACACGCTCCGGGACGGTACGCCGGCAGACAGCGCCGTCACGGGCGGGTACAGTGCCTGAATCCCCTCAAACAGGAACACCGGCCTTTCCCCGATAGGAACGGACAGGCGCCGCGTGCCCACGCGGCTGCCCGTCCCGAAATCGAACACCGGCAGGTCGGTCTCCCCCGTCTCCCGCAGCTCCCGGACGCAGACCTCCAGTGCGCCGAGATCCAGCGTATCCGCGGAATCGTAGTCCGGCGTCCCGCCGCGCACCCGGGTACGCGCCTCCAATTCACTGCGGTCAAGGTAAAAATCATCCAGGGATATGGGGTATACAGACAGTCCCACCCCCTCCAGCGCCTCGGTCAGCTTGCCCGCCGCCGTGGTCTTTCCGGAGCAGGTCGGTCCCGTCAGCCGCAGGATGCGGATGTCGCCGTCGGCACATTCACGGCTGACAGCGGCAGACAGCGCAGTCAGCCGCGCTTCGAAATCCGCCTCCGCCGCTTCCACCGCCCGCCGCGTCTGCCCGGGCGTACCGAACGATGGCGGGACAGACACACAGGTCTGCTCTGATGCATATCGGTTGAACAATCGGTTCCCTCCTTGCCGCCGCACCGCCGTTTCTGCGGTACCGGCCTTACTCAGACAATCCGCGTTCCCGGTAGAATGTCACGATGCTGTCTGCCTGCTCCGCCATGGCGGCATCCCCGTCGCTGTCCAGGTACTCGTAGGGATACTTGGGATTGAATAGGCGGTTGATGTACCGGGCTGACCCGTCCGCCGGAGCGTAATCCACCAGCTTGGTGACAGCGCCGGCACCGACGGCGAAAATGGAATGTACCTCCTCCATCATGTAAATGTTGTACAGTCCCTCATACCCCGGCAGGGCAAATCCGACGTTCTCGAAATTGCCGACCGTGTTTTTCTGCCGGTACATATAGTATGGCACATATCCCTCGTGGATGCACTGAATCTGCGAATAATCCACGCATTTTCCGGTGTCCCCGCCGCGCATGGAGTAGATGTCCCCACCTCCACGCCGCAGGTCGGAGGAACGCTTGACGCAGAAGGTATGCACTGTGATGTTCTCCGGGTGCAGGCGGATAATCTGGTCAAACGATGCCGAGAAGGTGGCAAACCGGTCGCCCGGCAGTCCGGCAATCAGATCCGTATTGATGACGGGAATCCCGGACGCCCGCGCGACCTCGTAGGCGCGGAAGAACATTGCGGTGTCGTGGGCGCGTCCGATGCTGCGCAGAACCTCGTCGCACAGAATCTGCGGGTTGACGCTGATGCGCCCCACGCCAAACGCGCGCGCCACCGCCAGCTTGTCCGCGTCGATGGTGTCCGGACGCCCCGCCTCCAGCGTGAACTCCTCAAGACGGCTGACATCCGTCATCTCCGCCACCGTGCCCAGCAGCAGCCGGAGCTGGTCGGGATTCAGAATGGTGGGCGTACCCCCGCCGATATACACCGTGCGCAGGTTCAGCCCCAGCCGGTGAATCAGGTCAAAGGTCTGCCGCAGATCATGGCACAGCCGCACAAGGTAGTCCGGAATGAGCGACAGCAGGCGCTTGGAGGTGTAGGACACGAAGGAGCAGTAGGCGCACCGCGTCGGGCAGAAGGGGATGGATATGTAAACCGAGCAGTCCCGCTTGCCGGGCGTCCCGATAAGGCGTGCCTCGTTTACCGCCACCTCCGTGGCAAGGCTCGCCTTCTTGGGAATGACGAAATAGTCCCGCGCCAGCTCCTTTTTGACGCGCGTCTTGCTCATGCCGCGCTGGAGCAGCTCGGTCGCCACCTTGGACGGGCGGACGCCGGTCAGCATCCCCCACGCGGGACGGTACCCGCGCAGTGTCTCGCAGACATTGGTCACGGCATCCCCGACGGCAATCTTTTCCACGCGCTCCCGCGTGTACCCCTCACGGTACGGGTAACTGCGCTCCGCCTCCGCCTGCTCCCCACGGAAGGACAGCTTCGCCCGGACGGTCACGCCGTCCCGCGGCTCGCTATTCTCCTCCGTCCGGACAGCGTCGCTCCGCATGGAGACCCACAGGGCGGGCATCTCCGCGTCCGGCTCCGCCTCGTCCGAAAACTTTGCGCCGGGAAAGAAAATCATGCACAGCGTCTGCACATAGTACTTGTTCACGGGTCCTTCAATGTAAAGCCTCATACCGGAATCCTATTCCCTCACAGTTATTTCAGACATTGCTGATTAATTCGGCGTTTCCTTAGCTGTGCCCGCACCGGGCCTCAGCACCTCGGAATCCATCACAATCGTGACCGGACCGTCATTGCACAGACTGACCTGCATATCCGCGCCGAAGCGCCCGTGCTGTACCGGAACCGTCTGCGCCGCCCGCTCCAGAAACAGCCGGTACAGCGGCTCCGCCTCCGCAGGTGCCGCCGCGCCGAGAAAATCCGGGCGGTTTCCGTGCCGGTAATTGGCAAGCAGAGTGAACTGCGACACGACCAGCAGTCCGCCGCCGACGTCCTGCACCGACCGGTTCATCCTGCCGTTTTCGTCCTCAAAAACGCGCAACCGGAGTATTTTGGCAAGCAGGCGCTCCATGTCCTCCTCGGTGTCTCCCTGCGCAACGCCAAGCAAAACCAAAAAACCCCTCCCGATTCTGCCGACCGTTTCGCCGTCTATATCAACCTGTGCCGCGCTGACACGCTGAAGCACCGCTTTCATATGCTGTACCATGCCCCGAGGGGCAATTCCTTTCTCCGGCATTCCGCCGGTGGCAACGTGCGGCGAACGTCCCGCCGCTCCGCCGCGCGGACGGTCCGGGACGATGCCCGCTGTTCATTCGCCGGTTTTGTCCCCGCCCTTGGCAGAGCCGGTAAACCCGCGCACAACATCCACCACGTTCTCCAGCGAACGCAGGCGGCTGACAATGGAATTGTAATGATCCACGTTTTTGCAGCTGACCTTCAGATTCATGATAGCGCGTCCGCCGCTCGCCTTCTGCGTGTTGACAGACAGAATGGACACCTTCATGTCCGCCAGCGCCGCCGACACATCCGCCAGCACGCCCACTACATCCAGCGAGTGTATCTGAATCAGTGCCTCATACACACTGCGGCTGTCGGAGGCAGTCTCCGGCACCTCCCAGTACGCACGCTTCCAGCGGTCGGACTGGTCGGGGTTGCTCATGCCCTGAACCGCATTGGGGCAGTCCATTTTGTGGATGGAAATACCGTAGCCCTTTGTCACGAATCCGACCACCTCATCCCCCGGCAGGGGATTGCAGCACTTGGCAAATTTGACCACGCAGCCGTCCGCACCGTCCACGACAATGCCGCTGTCGGAACGCAGATGCCGCGGCGGCGTCGCCGTGACAACCTCCTCCGGCGTCGGGTCGGGCACGGGCTGAGTGTCCTCGGTTTCGCGGAGCGCCTCCACATCCTCAAGCAGTTTCGGAAGAATCTTGCCCGCGGACAGCTCGCCGTAGCCGATGGCATTGTACAGGTCGTCCGCCGTGTTGAAACCGTTCCTCTGCGCCGCCGCCGTCACCAGCTCCTGCCTGCGGGACTCGCTCAGCCGGGGCGCCGCCTTCTTCAGCTCGCCGTCTATCATGCTCTTGCCGACCTGTATATTCTCGGAGCGCCGCTCCCGCTTGAACCACAGGCGTATCTTGTTCTTTGCCTCGCCAGTTTTGACAAGGGACAACCAGTCCCGGCTGGGACCGTGCCCGGAGGAGGGCGACGCCGTGAGTATCTCCACAATCTCGCCGTTGTTCAGCACGCGGTCAATGGGCACAATCATACCGTTGATTTTGGCGCCGATCATGCGGTTGCCCACTGCGGAATGGATTGCATAGGCAAAGTCAATGACGGTCGCGCCCTGCGGCAGGGAGATGACGTCGCCCTTGGGCGTAAAGACAAACACCTCATCGTGCGAGATGTCGATCTTGATTGCCTTCATGAACTCTTCCGGATCGCGCGTGCCGTCCTCCGTCTCAATCAGCCGGGCAATCCACTCCAGCTTTTTGTCCATCTCCTCCTTGGAGGTCACACCCGCCTTGTATTTCCAGTGCGCGGCGATACCGTATTCCGCGACATGGTGCATTTCCCATGTCCGGATCTGCACCTCAAAGGGAATACCGTCCCGCCCGATGACAGTCGTGTGCAGGGAGCGGTACATATTGGGCTTGGGGATGGAGATATAGTCCTTGAAGCGCCCCGGCACGGACTTGAACATCTCGTGGATGATGCCCAGCACGGTATAGCATTCCATCTCGGTATCCACAATGACGCGCATGGCATAAAAGTCGTATATCTCGTCGAAGCTCTTGTTCTGGTTGAACATCTTGCGGTATATGCTGTACACCGTCTTGATGCGTCCCTCCAGGGTGAAGTGGATGCCGTTGCTCTCCAGCTTTTCGTACACCATGCTGCGGATGCTCTCGATGAAGTCCAGATTCTGACCGTACTTCTCCTCAATGTGCTGCTGCACCTGCGCATAGCCGATCGGGTCAAGGTATTTCAGGCTGAGATTTTCCAGCTCCTGCTTGATCTTCTGCATACCGAGCCGGTGCGCCAGCGGGGCGTAGACCTGCATGGTCTCCAGCGCAGTCAGGCGCTGTTTTGTCTCCGGCTTTGCGTCCAGCGTGCGCATATTGTGCAGTCGGTCGCAGAGTTTGATGAGAATGACGCGCACATCCCGCGACATGGCAAGCAGCATCTTGCGCAGGTTCTCAATGTGCGCCTCCTCCTTGTCCGCCACCTGCAGCACCACCATTTTAGTAACGCCGTCCACCAGTGTGGCGACCTCTGCCCCGAAGCGCTTGGCAATCTCTTTTGTGTTGGTTTTCTCGCCGCAGTCCTCCACCGTGTCATGCAGCAGGGCGGCACAGATGGAATCGGTGTCCAGTTCCAGCCCCGCCACAATCTCCGCCACCGCCACGGGGTGCGTGATGTACGCTTCCCCGCTGGCGCGCCGCTGTCCCGCGTGCAATCCGGCGGCGTAGTCGTATGCCCGCTGTATTTTGTCAAGGTCGTATTTCTTGCCCGTAGCCCGCAGAATATCCAGCAGGCGATCTATGCTCTCATGTACCGTTTGTTGTTCCATCGTCCTGTCCTTTCGATCCTCCGCCCTGCGGCAAAGCCTTGGGATGCACTGATTGCGATACGGCAGTGCAGAGCCGGATCAATCAGCAATTCCCTTGCTTCACGCGGGTGCGGTTCCCTTCCCGCAGCGCTCACGCAGACTGCACAGCAGCGGAGACGCCTCCACCGACGTGTGCGGTGCGTCCGGTGTGATTTCGTATGTCAGGATTCCGTCCCCCACATCCTCAATCCGGCAGACCGCCATTTCGTTGAGAATGCGGAGAATCAGCATCAGTTTTATGTAACCCATGGGTGCCCCAGCGGCGGCCAGCTGCGCGCGCAGCTCCCCGGTGCGCACGGTGCGGGAACCGTGCCGGATGCGTTCGCGCAGGCAGACATACACCCGTGCCACGTCATCCCGGTCAGGCAGAAGCCCCTCCTCCGGCGACAGTGCGCCGCCGGTCAGCAGGCTTTCCAGCCGCTCCTCCGCCGCCGCCCGTTCGCGTTCCTCGGCGGCGGAACGCCGCACATCCCGCAGGATAAGCTGCAGCGACTCCGCCCCGTGATACTCGTTGATTCCGAGCTGGAACAGCACGTCCACCCGATCGCCGGTCTGCGCCGGCAGAGAGGAGGTCGGCATACCGAACCAAAGCGCCGGAAACAGTCTCCCGTCCGCATACAGTGAGAGGCGGGTGTGCTTTCCGCCGGACAGCGCGGTAATCTGCTGTATCACGACATTCTCCAGCATCAGCAGCGGAACCGGATTCGCCGTGCCGCACGGCTCCAGCAGTTCCAGTTCCCGCGCCTGCTCCATGGTCAGGTCGTCCGCCGTGACGCGGCACTCTGCTTCCTGCCGCAGGGCAGTCATGTCATCGGTAAGCCGGGCGGCGGCATACTCGTTCAGACGCTCCCGGAAGGCGGGAATATCCCGCCGCCGGATGCACAGTCCCGCCGCCAGCTCATGCCCGCCGAAGCGGACAAGCAGATCCTGACAGTGCGACAGCGCGTCCACCAGATTCAGACCCCGGACACTCCGCCCGGAGCCTTTGCCTATCTCCTGCCCGTCCTCGTCCGGGACGCCCTCAAAGGAAATCAGAATGGACGGCAGCCCGTACTTTTCCGTAATGCGGGAGGCGACAATGCCGATGACGCCCTGCGCCCAGCCGTCGTCCTCCAGCACAAGCACCTGCCGGTTCCACGGGGTGTCCCCGGCGGCAAGCGCCGCGTCAATGCGGCGGTACGCCTCGGTTGCGATGCGGTTTTCCTCCTCCTGCCGCCGGACGTTGATCCGGCACAGGGCTTCCGCACGCGACTGCGCCTCCTCCGGCGTGTGGGCAAGCAGAAGCTCCACTGCCTCCATGGCGTCGGTAATGCGTCCGGCGGCATTCAGGCGCGGCGCAATGCCGAAACCGACAGCCGCCGCACTGACGCGGTGCCGGGGGTGCTCCGCGCCACCCGCCGCCGGGCGGGTTCCCTTCCCGGCAACGGCATCCAGCAGAGCGGTAATACCGGGGCGCCCGTCCCCCCGGTTGAGTATCTCCAGCCCTCGCGACACGATAAGACGGTTCTCGCCGCACAGCGGCATGACATCTGCCACGGTTCCGATGGCGACCAGATCCATGAACCGCCGGCTCATGGCACCGAACACATCGGCGGCGCTCCCGCCGGTCCGCTCCTGCTCGCAGGCACAGATAAGTTTGAAAGCAACGCCGACACCCGCCAGCTCCCGGAAGGGGTACGGGCAGTCGGGTCGGTGCGGATTGACCACCGCCGCGCAGTCCGGCAGGGCATCCAGACACTCATGGTGATCCGTCACGACGGTATCCATGCCGAGCGCGGCGGCGTATGCGACCTCCCGGACGGCGGTCACGCCGGTGTCCACCGTCACGATAAGCGTCACGCCCTGCGCCGCCAGCGCATCCACGCCGCTCCGCGACATTCCATACCCCTCGCGCAGGCGGTTGGGGATATACCGGACGACCGGAATCCCCAGCCCGCGCAGATAGAGATACAGGCAGGTTACGGAGGTCACACCGTCCACGTCATAGTCGCCGTACACGGCGACCGTCTCCCCGTCCCGGACGGCGATCAGCACACGAGCAACAGCAGCGTGCATATCGGTCAGCAGGAAGGGGTCATGCGGCTGCATACCGCCGCAGCTGAGGAAATCGGCGGCGGAAGCGGGGTCATCGTACCCCCGGTTGCAGAGCAGACGGGCGGTCAGCGGGCGGATGCCCAGCGCCGCCGCCAGATTGCGGGCGGCGGACTCCCGTGCGGAGTCGTCCTCCTGCCAGCGGAGCGACCATATCCTTGCCCGGCAGGGCGGGGCGGGTCTTGCGGAAAATGTATCGGGCATGGCTGTTTCCTTTCCTTGGCGAAACGCTGATATGCGGGCGGTACAGAGGAAGTGCTGCCGCCGTATGCAGCGGTTTCCCGTTTCTTCGCATCGGGCTGGGAGGAGCAGCGTCCCGGTCTTCGCGTATCGGTTACAGTTTTTTACGTTATGTTTCTTTTATGCTTTGCCTGCAGGTCTTGCATGCAGTCTGCCTGCGGCGTGCCGGCGCCGCTCAGGGCGCCGGGGCATACTTCCCGCAGATGGCTTCCGCCACGCGGATGCCGTCCACGGCGGCGCTGGTGATGCCTCCGGCGTACCCGGCGCCCTCCCCGCAGGGATACAGCCCCGGCTGTCCGACCGCGCAAAAATCATCCCCGCGCAGAATGCGCACGGGCGCGGACGTCCGCGTCTCGGCGGCGGACAGAACCGCCTCCGGCATGGCATAGCCGGGGCGCTTGCGGTCAAAGGAGCGCAGTCCGCGCGCAAGATTCCGGCAGGCAAAATCAGGCAGGACGTCCCCCATGCGGGCAAGGCGGAAGTGTTCCCCGCCCCGGTATCCGGGCTGTACCCGTCCGGGCATATGCACCGGCTTGTCCCCAGAAAGGAAGTCCCCGACCGTTTCGACCGGCACGTCGTAATTCCCACCACCGGCGCGGAAGGCGGCGGATTCTATGCGGCGCTGGAAGGCGATAGCGCCCAGCGCAAGGTTTCCGTCCACCGGCTCGTAGTCCGATGTCCGCACCGAAACGGCAATCGCCGCGTTGGAATTCACGCCGTCACGCGCCCGGCAGCTCATGCCGTTGACTACAACCGTGCCGTGCTCGGACGCCGCCGCAACCACCTGTCCGCCGGGGCACATACAGAACGTATATACCCCGCGTTCCCCCGTGGTGTCCGAGAAGGAATACTCTGCCGCGCCGAGGTCGGGATGCCCCGCCATTTTCCCGTAGAACAGTCTGTCGATGTCCCCGCGCCGGTGCTCGATGCGCACGCCCACCGATATGGGCTTGGCGATAACCTCGGTGCCGCGTGCGATAAGCATCCCGTAGGTATCGCGTGCGCTGTGACCGGGCGCCAGCACAACAAGGCCGGCATGGATGTCCCCGCGCGTCGTATGTACCGTCCAGCTCCCGTCCGGCAGACGCGCAAAGCCGTCCATGCGGCAGCGGAACAGCGTCTCGCCGCCCGCGGCACGTATCTCGTCCAGCATCCGGGTGACGACCCCGCGCAGAACATCGGTGCCGACGTGCGGCTTCGCCTTGAGCGTGATGTCCTCCGGCGCACCCAGTGCGCGGAAGGTTTCCAGCACATAGGCGCACCGCGCGTCGTTGATGCGGGTCAGTAGCTTGCCGTCCGAGAAGGTTCCGGCGCCGCCCGCCCCGAACTGGATATTGGATTCCGTGTCCAGCACGCCGTCCCGCCCGAACCGTTCGACCGCCGCCGCACGCTCCGGAACGGCATCGCCCCGGTCAATCAGCAGCGGGGCATAGCCCTGCCGGGCGAGCAGGAGTGCGCAGAACAGTCCCGCAGGTCCCATGCCCACCACCAGCGGGCGGGCGGCGAGAGGCTGCTCGCCCCGGTTCAGCGTCAGCCGACCGGGCGCGTAGGGCTTGGCTCCAAGCCGTGCCAGCCAATCTGAGGCAAAGCCGGGGGCGCCGTCCGCCGCCCGGCACAGCACCGAGCAGACCAGCCGGATATCGTCGCGGTGGCGTGCATCCACCGACTTTTTATAAAGTCGAAAATGAAGCGAACGGACATCGGCTCCGCTCCGCTTCATTTTCTCCGCCGCACGGGCAAGGATATCCGGCTCCGGCGTACCGACCGGAACGGAAATCCCCTCAAGCACGGCTTCCCTGTATGTGATTGTCTCCATCGTAACAGTGCCTACCCTTTACAGCCCGGATACCGGATCCGGGCCGGATACCGGCTCCGATGCGGGTGCGGTGTCCTCCGTCACAGGCGGGTTGCGATACTCCTTCTGCAGTCCGCCGTTGACGACATACAGCCACAGCAGTACCGCCAGCAACAGGCAGACAGCCAGCGCGGGCCAGTGCAGTTCCAGCCTTTTGCGGCTGATGCGGACGCGGCGCCGGTTGCGGTCTTCCTGCCTGATTTCATATTTTGCCATACTCTTCAAGCCTTTCTCGACTTCACGTTTCCTGCCCGTCGCTCTCCGGTTCGTCCGGTGCGTCGGTATCCGCAGAGGGAACACTGATATCGGACGTACTCCGGACGCGGTACTTTTTCCCGCGTCGGTCACCGTCCCTGCCGCCCGTATCGGCGGCGGGATCAGCCGACCCGGTCATCAGGAGGAACAGGTCAGCCCGCAGGCGGTTCTGTATCTCCTTCTCGCCCATAGCGAAATCCGCCATGGACTTGTTATAGTCCCGCTTGAGGCATCCGCTGTTCGCCACCGAAATGATATGCCGCTCCTCGGACACCACGACCACCACGCAGTCGCTCAGTTCCGAAATGCCCAGCGCCGCCCGGTGCCGGGTTCCGAGGCGCAGTCCGGTTTTGTCCGATGTGGACAGCGGCAGTTTACAGCCCGCCGCCACGATCCGGTCGCCGCGGATAATAACGGCGCCGTCGTGCAGTGGGGAGCGATCCACAAAGATATTGGTCAGCAGGCTGGAGGAAACGCAGGCATCCAGTGCGATGCCGCTCTTTTCAAACTCGCCCAGTCTGGTGGATCCTTCCATAATTATTAATGCGCCGTCCTTCTCCTGCTGGGCAATCTGGCACGCCGCTTCCACCACCTCATTAATGGTGTTGGTCAGGGCGGCATGACCGCTGCGCCCGCCGGAGCGCAGGTCAAACACGGTGGAGCCGAGTTTATCCAGCGCATCCCGTATTTCCGGCTGAAAGATTACGACCAGCACGATGACGCCGAAGGATGCCACAGCAGAGAGCAGCCAGTGTGCGGCACGCAGATCCAGCCATCCGGTCAGAACGTACAGTATGACCACGGTTGCCAGCCCGAAAAGCAGTTTGCCTGCCCGCCGGACGCTGACGAAGGAATACAGGAAATAAAACAGAACTGTCAGCAGGAGAATATCCAGCCCGTCCTTCCATGTCATGGAGGACACGGGCGACCATATATAGGCGCGAAAAAAGGCGCCGACCGACTCAAGTATCTCTGTCACAAGCCGCTCCTTTGTATGCATAAAGCAGGGGCGCACAGTCTGCACCGTGCCGCCGTTTTTCAGGAAACTGCCGATTTATCCGGCTGTGCTTCCTCAATTGGTTGTCCCGTCTCTTACGAGCGTCAAACATCTCTATTATATCACATACTCTGTCCGAATGGCATCGTGCGGCTGTACCTTTTACAAAAAATTCACATCCGTCCGACGGGGTATGACAGTTGCGGCTATTCCCCTGTGTCCGGCGTTCGCGTCCTGTTCCGGTGCTCCCGGCGCTGTTCGGGGGGCTTGTCCCGGCGTTACCGGCTCTTTCCGTTGTCACATAAACTTTTTGCCCCCATCCCCCCGACCCGCGCTCAAAGAGCGCTCTTCCCCGCTGGGGAAGGGGGGAGATTTTTAGTTTTCCTATGCAAGGGGCTCCGCCCCTTGCAACCCCGAGCCTGTACCGGAAAGTATGCCGGTCGGACCTGCGGTTTCCGTTACCTTCCGGAACGCCGGGAACGCCGCCGCCGCGGACGGCTGGTGCTCATTGTCCCGGTCGGCATACCCGAAGCTCCAGAACACCGTCCGGTAGCCCTGTGCCATGATCGCCCGGAGCTGGGATTCGCTGAAGCGCCCCTCCGGCGGGCGGAAGAATATCGCCGTCTCCACGCCGCTTCCCGGCAGGCATCCTCCAGCCGCGTCAGCTCTGCGGTGACGTCGTCGGCGCACCACGATGTCATATCCCGGTGCGCATACGAATGGT
This sequence comes from bacterium, assembly GCA_963643175.1. Lineage (GTDB taxonomy): Bacteria > Bacillota > Clostridia > Oscillospirales > CAG-272 > CAMEON01. The sequence goes on along the minus strand of CAVIJF010000008.1, from coordinate 27,894 downwards.
TGCACGCCAGATGTCCCTCCGCCGTCATACGACGGATCAGGTCGGGATTCTGCCGCACCAGATTGTCCAGCGCAAAGAACGCCACGGTGGCATCCGCCTGCGCCAGCGCATCCGGCACCCGCGCCACGTTTCCGTTCTCATAACCGGCGTCAAAGGTCAGGTATACCACTTTATCCGCCCCGAACAGGCGCCGGGTTTTCCGTGCGGTTTTTGCTTTTTCTGAATGCATCGCGCACCACTCCCTTCACAGAAGGTAGTGTGTGCCGCCGCACGGGCGCATCCTCATGCAAATTTCGGAACGGCGGGCAGTATCGGGCAAAAAAGCAATACCCTTTTACTTTTCTTCTGAAATTCTGTATGAATTTCTCCATTGTTCCCGGATTATTCATATATTTTTCACAAACAGGATGTATAATGAACGGGTCTTATGGAAAGAGTGCGGAACGCACCGCCGGAAGCAAAGGAGGTTGGTTCAGTGTCAGGCAACACCTTCAAACGCATGGAAAAGAAAATGACCGTCGTCACCGACATCATTCCCGCCCTGCAGGCGTGCATGGAGGAATACATGACGCCGGATCCGTTCAATATAAACGGACAGCCGTACATGATTTGTACCCTCTACTTTGACGACGATGCGGACGATGTAATCCGTACCTCAGTATCGCTGCCGTGGTACAAGGAAAAGTTGCGTCTCCGGAGCTACGGCGTACCGGGAGAGGACACCAAGGTTTTTCTGGAGTTGAAGAAGAAATGCGCCGGTGTCGGCACCAAGCGCCGCACGAAGCTGCCCTACCGGGACGCGCTGTCCTATCTGGGAACCGGACAGCATCCGGCGGGACTGCCGTATATCGATGAACAGGTGCTGCGGGAAATCGACTACTACCGCTCCCACAACGATGTCCGCCCGAAGGTGTATGTCAGCTACGTGCGGAACGCCTTTTTCGGCAGAGACGATCCCAGTTTCCGCGTCACCTTTGACAGCAACATCCTGACGCGACGGTACGATCTGGATCTGGCGCTGGGACGGTACGGCGACCCTGCGCTGTCCCCCGGAAAAACGCTGGTCGAGGTAAAGTTTTCCGGCGCGGTGCCGCTCTGGTTCTGCCGGATCATGAGTGATTTCGGGATGTCCTTCCACACCTTTTCCAAGGTCGGCACCAATTTCAAGCTGTATTCCTACGAACGTGCCTGCGCGGCACACCCGGACGAAGAACACATACTGCGGCTGCTGCACTGACCGCATACTGACAAGGAGTTTACGATTATGGATTACATTCTGAAAACCGTCGATATCAGTCCCATTACATTAGGGCGTGCGCTGACGATTGTGGGCAGTTCTCTGGGACTTGCCGTGGCGCTGATGCTGGTGTATATGTTCACGCACCGCCGCACGGGCTGGCGCCCCTCCATTGCCATGACGATGCTTATGCTGGGTCCCATCGTTTCCATCATTGTGCTCTGCATCGGCAGCAACATTGCCCGTGCCATCTCCATCGGCGGCGGTCTGGCTTTGGTACGCTTCCGCAATACTGTGGAGGATCCCCGCGATCTTATCTACTTCTTCCTCTCGCTGGCATCCGGCATGGCATGCGGCATCGGATTCATCGGGTTCGGCGCACTGGCGGTCGGGGCTATCCTGCTTTTGCTGATTATCGTATCGCTGATCGGTCTGGATCGGCTGGGCGGCAAGGGCAAGCAGCTGCGCATTCTCGTTCCGGAGTCGCTGGACTACACGGGTGTATTTGACGGCGTGCTGAAAAAGTACTGCTGCGGCTATCATCTGAACCGCATCCGGACCGAGGATTACGGCACGCTGGTGCGATTGGACTACCGCATCGTCATGAAGGACGACCGGCAGGAGAAGCAGTTTCTGGATGAGCTGCGGGTGCTCAACGGAAACCTGACCATTTCCATCGTGCAGACAGCGGTGGAGGAGCAGTAACAGAGGGGATTGTCCCCCGCGCCGGGCGGATACGGCGTAGGTGCAACCTGCCTCCGTGCAAATATCTTTTTCCCTCCGACTCCCCTTTCCCTATCCTGGAAAGGGGAGTTTTTTTGCTTCCTTGTGCAAGGAACTGCCACCCCCTTTTCCCCTGTGTCTACCCTAATGCTTTCGAAAACTTCCCGACTTTTTTTCAGAACCCCCTTGACAAACTGCCAGTACCGGTGTATAATACAAACACTTGAGCAGATGCTCAACTGTTCATCATGAAAGGACGATGCCTTATGGAAGACAACAGAAAGACAGAACCCTCCGCGGTACTCTGTGAATCCCCCGTCTGTGAGCAGACACAGCCCCACCCCGACGTGGTAGCGTGCGTCCGTGCACAGATGCCCGATCCTGAACAGCAGCAGCGGTTGGCGGATCTGTTCCGGATGTTCGGTGACACCAGCCGGATACGCATTCTTGCGGCGCTGCAGCACTCCGAGATGTGCGTGTGCGACCTGGCACAGCTGCTGGGACTGACCGTTTCGGCAGTCTCCCATCAGCTTCGCCTTCTCAAAACCGCCGGACTTGTGGGCTACCGCAGGGAGGGCAAAAACGTGATCTACGCGCTGGCGGACGACCACGTGCGCATTATCATGGAATGCGGCACCGAGCACATTCTGGAGTAACCCCGTTTCCCGTTCCCTCAAAAAACAAGAAAGCGAAAGGAAAAGCCCGTTATGAAAAAAGTGTTTGTCATGGAAAATCTGGATTGCGCCAACTGCGCCGCCAAAATGGAGGACGCCATCCGGAAGATTCCCGGCGTGTCCTATGTCAGCATCAGCTTTATGGCTCAGCGCATGACACTGGAGGCGGAAGATGCCGCATTCGAGGAAATCGCCCGGAAAGCGGCGAAAGCGTGCGCCCGCGTAGACGACGACTGCATCGTTATCCTGAAGTAACCCGCATAGAACCGACAACCGGGGCATATCCCGCCGTCCGGTCCGGAAGGAGACAGAATACTTATGAAACGAAAGCAAAAGCGCTCCCTGATTGAAATTGTCGTCACAGCCGGCGTGCTGATTCTGTGCGTCATACTGGAAAAGCTGGTACTGAAGCCGGGAGACGGCTTCAGTTGGCAAACGCTGTGCCTGTTCCTTGTCCCGTATTTTCTCATCGGCTGGCGCGTCCTGCTCAAGGCGGGCAAGAACATCTCGCACGGGCAGGTGTTTGACGAAAACTTCCTGATGGCGCTGGCAACGGTCGGTGCACTGGTTATCGGGGAGTATCCGGAGGCGGTATTCGTCATGCTGTTCTACCGCGTCGGTGAGCTGTTCGAGGAAATCGCGGTCGGCAAGAGCCGCGCCTCCATTTCGTCGCTGATGGCAATCCGCCCCGATTCCGCCAATCTGGAGCGCGACGGCGCCGTGACGGAGGTTTCGCCGGACGAGGTTTCGGTGGGGGACATCATTCAGGTGCGTCCGGGCGAGAAGGTTCCGCTGGACGGAACCGTCATAGAAGGCGCGACCACGCTGGATACCGTTGCGCTGACAGGCGAATCGGTGCCGCGTGACGTCGCGGTCGGGGATGCCGTTATCAGCGGCTGCGTGAACCTGACCGGACTTATCCGGGTGCAGGTCACAAGGCCGTTCGGCGAGTCCACCGTTTCCAAAATTCTGGCTCTGGTCGAAAACGCCGGGGAGCGCAAATCCCGGAGTGAGCATTTCGTCACCAAATTTGCGCGCGTGTATACGCCCGTGGTCGTGATTTCCGCCGCACTGCTGGCAGTCCTCCCGCCTCTGATTATCGACGCCGGCAACTTCGCGGTTTGGAGCAGCTGGATGTACCGTGCCATTTCCTTCCTTGTCATCTCCTGCCCCTGTGCGCTGGTCATATCGGTGCC
>CAVIJF010000008.1:0-24054 GCA_963643175.1 bacterium | reverse complement strand
TCGGTGCCACTGTCCTTCTTCGGCGGTATCGGTGGGGCTTCCCGGCGGGGCATTCTGGTCAAAGGCTCCAACTATCTGGAAACACTTGCCGGATGTGACACCATTGTCTTTGACAAGACCGGAACGCTGACCGAGGGCAGGTTTGCCGTGGAGGACATCCGCCCGACTGCCGGAATTGACGCGGCGACCCTGCTCCGGTATGCGGCAGGCGCCGAGTCCTTCTCCTCCCATCCCATTGCCAAAGCGCTGACGGCGGCGGCTCATCCCGATCCTGCCATTCTGCACCCTGCCACTGCCGAGGAAGCAGCAGGACACGGCGTTTCGGCGCAGGTTGGCGGTACGGCTGACCTGCCTCTCCGGCAGGTGCTTGCGGGAAACGCCAAGCTGATGGACAAGCGGCGCATTGCCCACGAGGTATGCCACAAACCCGGCACGGTCGTGTACGTTGCGCTGGACGGCGAGTACGCCGGGTATCTGGTGGTGGCGGATCAGATCAAATCCGATGCGAAGGACGCCATCGTGGACATGAAGGCGTGCGGCGTCCGCCGGACCATCATGCTGACCGGCGACGGGGATGCGATCGCACGCAGTGTTGCCGAACGGTTAGGACTGGACGAGTACCACGCCGGGCTGCTCCCCGCCGATAAAGTTGAACGGTTGGAGAGCATCATGAAATCCGGAAGCGCGGCTTCCGGCGGCAAGAACTCCGGTGCGGTTGCCTTTGTGGGCGACGGAATCAACGACGCGCCCGTGCTGGCACGCGCGGACATCGGCATAGCCATGGGTGGAATGGGTTCCGACGCCGCTATTGAGGCGGCAGACGTGGTATTGATGGACGACAAGCCGACCGCCATTCCGGCTGCCATCCGCATTGCACGGCGCACACTGCGCATCGTCCGGCAGAACATCACCTTTGCGCTGGCGGTCAAGCTGATTGTTCTGGTGCTGTCTGCTCTGAATCTGCTGGGTGCCTACGGAATGTGGATTGCCTCGTTTGCCGACGTGGGCGTATGCGTCATTGCCATTCTCAACGCCATGCGTGCCATGCGGGTGTAAAGTGAGGCTGCCGGGTACCGGGGTGGTTTGCTCAGCTCTGCCCCGGCACCCGGCGGGTTTGCCCAGAGTGCGGTCGGCATTCCGCGGTTTGCGGTACCGGGATGGATGCCTGTACCCTGTCTCTCCGGCATACCCCGACTTTGCATGAACCTCTTTTCCCCATCCCCCCGCTCCCCCTTCCCCGCTGGGGAAGGGGGGCTTTTTAGTTGAATTTGCCGGGGCTTCGCCCCCGGCACCCCTGCATCTGCGACGGGAGGGGCACTGCGTACCGGGCAGTTTGCGATGCCGGGAGGGGCTTGTCCCCGATGCCCCGGCTACCCTGCTGTTTGCGGTACTTTTCGGAATGCCGGAGATGCCCCCCGAAAAATTGTAAAAATTCATCTTTCCCTATGGAAATATTCCGGAAAGTGTGCTATAATACAGGGTGAAAATGGCTACCTGTTTTTATTTGCGCTTCCCCTCTTGCGAAAGGACTACATCATCACTATGCCGAAATATATTGAAAAAGCCGAAAATCAGACGCTCCCGCTGGTTGTCCTGCGGGGTGTGGTCACATTTCCCGGCATGACCGTAAACTGCGACATCCCCGCAGACAGCTTCCGCTCCGGCGCCGCGGCGCAGTCCGCCGCGACGGTGGGGGAAAATGTCCTGCTGGCATCGTTGCTGGATATTTCCGAGCCGGACAGTGGCGAGCCGGCACTGACCAAGCTCTGCCCGGTCGGTACCGTCGCACGCATCAAGCAGCTCATCCGCACACCGGACGGTGAAACCCGCCTCATCGCGGAGGGACTTTGCCGCGCCACCATTTCCTCCATCACGCCGCTGGACGGACATACCATCGCCAACGTGATTGCCAAAACGGTGGTCACGCAGGACGACGGCGGCGTCGAGGGCGAGGCGTACCTGCGCGAGGCAAACTATGCCCTGCGGCAGGTGGTGCGCTATATTCCCGCTGTAGCAGAGGACATCATGACGCACGTGTCCACCATCCGCAACCCCGGGCTGTATGCGGATTTCGTTGCGGCAAATATTCTCATCCGCTATGAGGACAAGCAGGCAATTCTGGAGTGCTTCGACCCGATGGTGCGCATCGACACGCTGATTCTCATCATGCGGCATGAGGCGGAGGTGCTGTCCTGCGAGTCGGACATCCGCAAGCGGGTGCGCGAGCGCATCAACCGCAGCCAGCGGGAGTACTTTCTGCGGGAAGAAATCAAGGTAATTCAGGATGAGCTGGGCGAGGGAGGCAGCGACACCGATGAGTATTTTGACCGCATCATGAAAGCGGGACTGCCTGCCGAGGTGCAGAAGAAGCTGCTCCGGGAAAACGAACGGCTGGCAAAGCTCCCGTTCGGCTCCGCTGAAGCGTCGGTGCTGACCAACTATCTGGATACCTGCCTTGAGATTCCGTGGAAGAAGGCGACCGCCGACCGCGTAAATGTCGAGGCGGCACGCAAAGTGCTGGACGCCGACCATGACGGGCTGGAGAAGGTCAAGGAGCGCATTCTGGAATATATGGCAGTCAAGCAGCTCTCCCCTGACCTGAAGAATCAGATTCTTTGCCTGGTCGGACCTCCCGGCGTCGGCAAAACCTCCATCGCGGCATCCATTGCCCGTGCTATGAAGCGCAAGTACATCCGCGTGTCGCTGGGCGGCGTGCGGGACGAATCCGACATCCGCGGGCACCGGAAAACCTATGTCGGTGCTATGCCGGGGCGCATCATCACGGCGCTGACGCAGGTCGGCGTCAGAAATCCGCTCATCCTGTTGGACGAGGTGGACAAGCTGACCCGTGACGTGCACGGCGACCCGTCGTCGGCACTTCTGGAAGTGCTTGACCCGGAGCAGAACCGTTACTTCCGCGACCACTTTGTCGAGCTGCCGTATGACCTCTCCGACTGTCTGTTCATCGCCACAGCCAACACGCTGGATACCATTCCGAAGCCACTCATCGACCGTATGGAGATTATCGAGCTGTCCTCCTACACGCGGCGCGAGAAGGTTTCCATTGCGGTGAATCATCTGATTCCCAAGCAGCTCAAGAAGCACGGGCTGAACAGGCGGACCATGAAAATCACGCTGGAAGCCGTTGAGGAAATCATCGATTACTATACCCGCGAGGCAGGCGTGCGGAATCTGGAACGCAGCATTGCCGCCCTGTGCCGCAAGGGAGCCAAAAATCTTCTGGAGAATCCCGAACTGAAGCATCTGACCGTCAAGGCAGAGGACGTACGCACCTATCTGGGTCCGCACCGCCTGATGCCGGAGCACGTTTCGGACGAGGACGAGGCGGGCGTGGTCAACGGGCTGGCGTATACCGAGGCGGGCGGCGATATGTTGCGCGTCGAGTGCGCCGTGCTGGACGGCACCGGCAAGCTGGAACTGACCGGCTCACTGGGAGACGTGATGAAAGAATCCGCTCACGCGGCGCTGACCTTCACCCGTAGCATTGCCTCCGAGTACGGGATACCCACTGATTTCTACAAAAAGAAGGACATCCACATTCACGTGCCGGAGGGCGCGGTTCCTAAGGACGGTCCCTCCGCCGGCGTTACCATGATGACGGCGCTGGTCAGCGCCCTGTCCGGTATCCCGGTGCGGCGTGACGTCGCCATGACCGGCGAGATTACCCTGCGGGGTACGGTTCTGCCCATCGGGGGACTGCGTGAAAAGACCATGGCGGCTTACGCCGCCGGCGTCAAGACGGTACTGATTCCCGCCGACAACACCGGCGACCTGGAGGAAATCGACCCTGCCGCGCGGGACAATCTGACCTTTGTCCCCTGCCGCAGAGCGGATGAGGTTCTGCGCGCGGCGCTGACCCTCCCGGCGGCAGATCTTCCTGCGGCACCGTTCTGACTGCCGCCGGTCTGAGAGGAGGCACCATGCCGACACCCGTCAATCTGCAGAACGCGACCCTGCGCATCACGGCAGGGGAAATCCGGCAGTTCCCGTCGGATCCCATGCCGCAGATCGCCCTGTGCGGTCGCTCCAACGTGGGCAAAAGCTCACTCATCAATTCCCTGCTCAACCGGAAGAATCTGGCGCGGGTCAGCTCCGCTCCGGGCAAGACTATCACGGTAAACTTTTACGATCTGGATCACCGTCTGTTCCTCGTTGACCTGCCGGGCTACGGCTTTGCCAAGCGGAGCCGGGAGGAAAAGGAAAAGTGGTCGGCGCTGACCGACGGCTTCTTTACAAACAATCCCCACATTGACCGGCTGTGCGCCGCCATTCAGCTGGTGGACAGCCGGCTGGGACTGACGGCGGACGATGAGGCAATGGTTACGTTTCTCCAATCAAACTGTATTCCCTTTCTTGCGGTTGCGACCAAGGTCGATAAGCTGAACGCGACCGAGCGGCGTGAAAACCTTGCCGCCATTGCCGCACATCCCCTGCTGAACGGCGTGCAGGTCATTCCCTTCTCTGCCCTCCGCGGCGAGGGGCGGAACGAGCTGCTTTCCGTCATCGGCGGTCTGACAGGGCTGAAATTCGGGAAATAACCGCCTGAATCCTGATGTCATTCTGAATCGGAGTTTTGCATATGAATCTGCTCTATCCTCACCTGTCGGTCAACGCGGCAGGGCACCTTGCCATCGGCGGGGCGGATACGATTGCGTTGGCGCATGAATACGGCACACCGCTCTACGTCATGGACGAGGGCGCCGTGCGCCGGATGTGCCGGATATACCGGCAGGCGGCAGCCGAGGCGTTCGGGGCGGATGCCCTGCCGCTGTACGCCTCCAAGGCGCTGTGCTGTGCGTATATGTACCGCATCGCCGCCGAGGAAGGTATGGGTGTGGACTGCGTGTCCGGCGGCGAGCTGTACACCGCCCGCCGTGCCGGATTCCCCGCGTCGCGCATATACTTTCACGGCAACAACAAGACGGACCGGGACATCCGGGACGCGCTGGATATGGGCGTCGGCACCTTTGTGGCGGACAACCGGGAGGAGCTGGACGCGCTGGAACGGCTGGCGGCTGATGCCGGAAAGGTTCAGTCCATCCTCCTGCGCATCACGCCCGGCATTGACCCGCACACCCACAAGGCAATCTCCACCGGGCGGGTGGATTCCAAGTTCGGCTCCGCCATCGAAACGGGGCAGGCGATGGACATCACGCGCTACGCGCTGAAGCTGCCGCACATTGCCCTGCGCGGCTTCCACTGCCATATCGGGTCGCAGATATTTGACCGCTACCCCTTCGTGGATGCCGCCCGCATCATGATTGATTTCATGGCGACGGTGCGTGCGGAGACCGGATTCACCGCGCACGAGCTGAATCTGGGCGGCGGACTGGGCGTTCCCTACACGGAGTATGACCGCACGGTAGACTACGCCGCCGTCATCCGGGAAATGGGCGACGAGATGCGCACCATCTGCCGGGAGAAGAATTTTCCCCTGCCGCACGTCATTCTGGAGCCGGGGCGCTCCCTTGTCGCGGCGGCGGGCATCACGCTGTATACCGTCGGGTCCGTCAAAGCGGTTCCCGGCTTCCGCACCTATGTGTCGGTGGACGGCGGGATGCCGGACAATCCCCGGTACGCCCTGTACCAGTCGCAGTACACGGCACTTGTCGCGAACCGTCCCGACGAGGAACAGTTCTGGCGGGTGACGCTGGCAGGGCGGTGCTGTGAGTCCGGCGACCTGATCGGGGAAAACCTGCCGCTCCAGCCCACCGCGCGGGGCGATATTTTAGCCGTGCTGACAACGGGTGCTTACAATTACTCCATGGCGTCCAACTATAACCGTCTGCCGCGCCCCGCGCTGGTCATGATACGCGACGGAAAGCCGTTTGTTGCAATCCGGCGCGAAACGTACGAGGATCTGGTGCGCAATGACGTATTCTGACCGCCGCACGCACCGGCAAAAGGAGGCAATCCGTTGAACTTCTTCAGCATTTTCATGCACGATCTGCCTGTATACCTGCTCAGCCTGCCCGTGCTTCTCATGGCATTCTCGGTGCATGAGTCGGCACACGGACTCATGGCGTACCGGCTGGGGGATCCCACCGCGCACAATTTGGGGCGCATTACACTCAACCCCCTCAAGCATCTTGACCCGCTGGGAACGATCTGCATGATTCTGACGCACGTCGGCTGGGCAAAACCCGTGCCCATCCAGACACGGAACTTCCGCAATCCCAAGCGCGATATGGCACTGACGGGCGCCGCCGGACCGCTTTCCAACCTGTGTCTGGCGATTCTGCACCTCATTGTCCTGCGCGCGGTCATGCTGGTCGGCACCGACCGCTGGATTGACGAGACGCGTTCTCACGATATGTCTCTCCTTCTCAACACGGATTTCACGGCGTCGGTCGGTTTCGTTGTCGCGTCGCTCTTCCTGTACCTTCTGTACCTCGGCGTTATCATGAACATCAGCCTCGCCATCTTCAATCTGATTCCCGTCCCACCGTTTGACGGCTCCCGCATTTTCTATGCATTCCTGCCGAGCAAGTGGTACTTCGGCGTCATGCGGTATGAGCGGTATATCATGATTGCCTTCCTCCTGCTCTTTGCCCTCGGTGCGCTTTCCGGTCCGCTGAACTGGGCACTGGGCAAGGTCGCCTACGGACTGCTGTACGTGTCCGGGCTGACCTCCGGCGACGACGCCAAGGTTCTCTCAACTATGCTGTACTATGTGCAGGAACTGCTGGCATGACCGGCGCCGACGGATGAATACAGCGGAAAGGAGCCGACAGCATGGAAGACCTGACCTACCACCTGCAGACCTTTGACGGGCCGCTGGACCTGCTGCTGACGCTGATCCGCAAGAACAAAGTCGAAATCTCCGATATTCCGATTTCGCTGATCTGCGACCAGTATATGGCATACATCAGTGAGGCGGAAACGATGGATCTGGATTTGACCTCCGAATTCATTGTCATGGCGTCCGAGCTGATGCTCATCAAGAGCCGGATGCTCCTGCCGCGCGTCGAGCCGGAGGAGCAGGACCCCCGCGCCGGACTGGCGGAAGCTCTGCTGAAGTATCAGCAGGCAAAGGCGGCGGCTGTCCGGCTTGCGGCTGCCTATGCGGCATACTCCGGTCGGATGGTCAAGGATACCGATGAGATTACCGTGGACAAAACCTACGTTGCCGGGCAGTCGGTGGTGTCGCTGTGTCAGGCGGTACGGCGCATCATCGCCTACCGGGAGGAAAAGCCCCGCGCCGAGCATGTGACCTTCACCCCTATGATCGCCTCGCCCATCGTACCGGTGGAAGCCAAGATTGTCGGCATTCTGCGGCACTTCCGCCACACCGGCAGTGAGCCGGACGAGGCGGAAGCGCCGGTGCAGCTGAATACCCTGCTGGAGGATGCGGTGTCCCTGCCGGACATGATTGCCATCTTTCTGGGGGTGCTGGAGTTGGTTAAACTCCGGCGGCTGTTGCTGCTGGAGCAACCCAATGCGCCGGGCACCGTGTTCGGCACAGATGCCGCTTTCGTGGCGGGTAAAGAAGCCGCAAAGGATATGCCGGTATCCGAATACGACGCGGCAGAAACGAAGGGAGGGACGGAACATGAGCACGGCGGATGAAGCGCCGGAGCGGGCTGTAACGCCGGACGAGGCAAAAACCGTCATCGAGCAGGCGGAAATGGCAATGGAAGCCATCCTGTTTGCCGCCGGGCATCCGGTCGGCTACGGAAAGCTGGCGGCTGTCATCGGGCTGTCAGAACGGGACGTGCACAGTCTGACCGCCCGCATGGCTGACGGCTATGCGCACAGGGGCATTCAGCTTCTGCTGTTCCCGGACTCCTGCCAGCTCTGCACGCGCGAGGAATTCGCGCCGCTGATACGCGAGGCGTTGGACATCCGGCGCGGCGGCAACCTGTCCGCCTCCTCCATGGAAGTGCTGGCAGTTGTGGCATACAACCAGCCCGTTACGCGGGCATACATTGATACCGTCCGGGGGGTGGACAGCTCCTATGCCGTCTCTTCCCTGCTGGACAAGGGACTTCTGGAGCCGGTCGGACGGCTGGAAGCACCGGGGCGCCCGGTTCTGCTGGGCACGACCGAAAAATTCCTGCGCGTGTTCGGGCTGAAATCACTGGCTGACCTGCCGGAAACCGAGGCACTGAGCACTGCAGAGCAAGGCGCCGGTTCGGAGAACGCCGGCACGGCGCCGGATTCCCCCGACACCGCCGACGCGCCGCCCGGCGGGGACGGCAGTTCGGATAAGAGTACGGATAACAACGGAAAGGAGGCGGTTACATGACGGCTTTGATTGTCATCGGGTGCATTCTGCTGTTTTTTATCATTCTGTTCGGTGCGCACGCATTCATCACGATTGACGTCACGGACGAATTTGCGCTGACCGTGCGGTTTCTGGGGATACCCATCCGCATCCTACCCAAAAAGTCGAAAAAGTACAAACTGAGCCGCTACACGCTGAAAAAGATTCGCAAGCGGGACGCCGCCGCAGCCAAAAAGCAAGCCAAGAAGGATGCGAAGAAGGCGGAAAAGAAAGCCGAAAAGCAGCGCAAAAAGCAGGAAAAGGAAGCCGAGGACGCCAAGCTGACCCGGGAGGAGCTGAAAGCCCGCCGGGAGGCAGAGAAGGCAAAGAAGCCGAAGCTGACCGACATGATACCGCTGATTGCGCACGTCGCCGGGCTGTTCTTCTCCCGCTTCTTCGGGAAGCTGCACATCAGGGTCGCACGCCTCCATATCAAGGTGGCAGCCGGGGACGCCATGACAACTGCCGTTCTGTACGGCACGGTCAACCAGTCGGTGCAGTACCTGATGGCGCTACTGGGCAAAATATCCCATGTAGACGGGCTGAAAAAAGCCGACATCTCCATAGAACCGGATTTTCTCACTTCCTCGCTGGCATTTGACTGCCGGCTGACCTTCCGGGTCAGTCTCGGAAACATTCTGGGCGCACTGATAAAGGCAGGCTTTGCCTTCCTGCGCGGCTATATCCGCATCAAGCCGGATTCCAAAAACCCGGCGCCCTCCCTCCTTCCCGACCCGCCTGCGGCGCCGGATGCGCCACCCTGCCCGGACGCACCGGACAGCGCGGGCTGACGCTCCCCTTTATTCCGTAAACCAACAGGTACACATAAAAAATCAAACACCAAGAAAGGAAATTCCACCATGGCAAACGAAAACAAAATGCAGGACGTCATTGCTACCTCTCTGCAGAACATCAAGAATCTGATTGACACCAACACGGTCATCGGCACCCCCATCGTTGCAAACGGCACCACCATCATCCCGATTTCCAAGGTTTCGATGGCGTATGCAACCGGCGGTCTGGACTATGCAGGCAAGAGCGACCCCACCAAGGAGCCGAAGAACTTCGGCGCCGGCGGCGGAACCGGTCTGACCATGCAGCCCCTCGGCTTCCTGATTGTCGACGCGGAGGGCAATGTCGATATGATCAACGTGGGCGTCAAGTCCCCGTCTGATCCGATCGAGCAGATTGCCAACCTGCTCGACCGCTCGCCCGAAATCATTGCCAAGGTCAAGTCCCTGCTGGGCAAGGACAAGTCCAAGGAAGAGTAACCGAACCCCGCGCGACAAGCGCCCCCTGCGGTGACGCTCCCTGCGGATCCGCACGTGCATAATCCTTCCCGTCCCTCCATATTCTGTAAGCAAAATACAGAATCCGGAGGAACGGGAATGTTCGTATGTAACTGTAACTGTAACCGGAGCAAAATGAAAAGCCGGACAGGCTGGCTGTGTGCGCTCACGGCACTGATTCTGTGTTTGGCGGTGTTCTGCGGCGTTTCCTGCTTGCCCGCGTCGGGGCAGGCATCGGGCGGCACCGCGCCGCTGGGCACGGCTGGCGCTGTGCTGTTGAAAAGTCCGGCGCCGAAGGCAGTACCGGAGAGCATGCTTCCGACCCCTGCCGCCGGATTCATCCGTGAAGATTCCGGCAGCGGCGGTCGGGGTGGAAGGTTCCTCCGTCTACTTTGCGCAGGACGAAATCCTGACACTGCGGGAACTGCTGTACGCGCTGCTGCTGGAATCCACCAACGATGACGCCGTCGCCATCACTATTGCGCTGTACGGTGTGGAGGAGGCGCCGCGCCGGAAAACCCTTTTCGGGCGCCTCCGGGAATTTTTCAGACAAAGGTAGGAATTACATATGCGTGAGAAAAGCGGACAGCCTGTCCGGATATCCAAATACTTTACGGACTGCGGGGTCATGTCCCGCCGGGCGGCAGAAGCCGCCATCGGGCGGGGCGAAGTGCTGATAAACGGCGCACCGGCAGAGTTAGGGCAGAAAATCCAACCGGGGCGGGATACCGTCACATGGCGCGGCAAACCCGTCCGCCCCCCGCAGGAATCCGAAAAAGTATGCGTCATGCTCAACAAGCCGCGCGGCTATGTGACCACGCTGTCGGATGACCGGGGGCGGCATACGGCGGCGGAGCTGGTCGCCGATGCGGGCGTCCGGCTGTATCCTGTCGGACGGCTGGATATGGATTCGGACGGGCTGCTTCTGCTGACCAATGACGGCGAGCTTGCCAACCGGCTAGCACACCCGCGGCATCAGGTTCCGAAGGTCTACCTTACCCTGGTGGACGGAGTACCCACGACGGAGCAGCTGACCGGCATGACCGCCCCCATCGTAATCGACGGGCATGAAACGGCGCCTGCACAGGTCCGCAAGGCAGCCTCAAACGGCGCACAGACGATTCTGGAAGTGACCATCCACGACGGGCGCAACCGGCAGGTGCGGCGCCTGTGCGAGCGTGCCGGACTGACTGTGCGCAAGCTGACGCGCGTCAGCGAGGGCTTCCTGCAGCTCGGAAACCTGCCGGAGGGAAAATGGAGACGGCTCAGCGAGCGCGAGGTAAGACTCCTGCGCGGCTGAGCCGCCGGTTCGGCAAAACCGGAAATTTGAAAGGAGAGGCTGTATATGTTGGAGGTTCTTCCCATTCAGGCTAAAATCGAGCAGGAGGCGATATGCGCCCGGTGCGGCGTTGCGTATGATGCCGACTGCATGGCATATCGTGCGGCAATCGACGGCGTGCTGACCGGAATCTGCCAGTTCAGCATGAGCGACCGGGGCGGCGTTATCCGCGACCTTGCCACGGTTCAGGGGCAGACACTGCATGATCGCGACCGGGTGGAGTCGCTGTTCGTGCTGGGACGCGCAACGTTGAATTTCATCGACCTGTGCGGTGTGCACCGCGCTTTCTTTGAGGACACCGCCTTTCTCCGGGACAACGAGGGGCTTGTCCGCTCCATAGGCTTTGCTCCGGATGCAGACGGCAGGTGGGGCATCGACCTGACCGATTTCTTCTGCGAACCGTGTAAGCATGGGAAGTCGGGGGGATGAGAACAGAACGCGGATTCAAAACGCAGAATGCCGGGGTATCCCCGGCATTCTGCGTTTTAATCAGCTCTTCCCTTTAGTTCTTCAGTAAGACGCTCCCATCCTCGGTGACGCACAGGTTGCGCGCATCTCTCGCTGCTTCCCGGGTATTCATCACGGCAAAGCGCTTGGCAAACGGCAGCAGCCAGTTGTTCCGCACCGTGACATCCTGCGAACAGGTGACACGCACGGCACACCGGGGATTCAGCGAATCGGGGCGCGTACCGATACGGTCAAACAGATTGTCCGCAACCGTGACATTCCCGCCCGTGCTGACCTGTACGGGATAGTATGTGCTCTCACAGAAGAAATTGTTGCGCAAGGTCACATCCTGCACCGTGCCGGGCGCGGTGCCGCCGGAGGCGCTCCAGGAGAAAATATTGACATCGGTTCCCCCGCAACGGAAGAACTTGCAGTTCTGCACGGTCACGTGGGCGGGCATAATACCCTCCCCGAAGGAGGACGGAACCGAAAATATCTGCACGGGACCGTGGCAGATATTCCGGAATGTACAGTTTTCCACCGTCACATTGCGTACCTGAATCAGCATTCCCCGGTTGCGCTTGTTGCCGAGCAGGCAGTCCCGGACAGTCAGCGTCGGGCTTTGCGTGATGTTGGCGGCAAAGCAATCCGTAACCGCGCCCGCTGTATCCTCCGCCACGGTAAGAACACGGGTCTTCTCGTCCACCGCCGTCACCGTAAAGCTGCCGACAAAGTGCAGATCCTCCTTGCTGTACACCTCCAGCACATCACCGGGAAATACCGGCACATCCAGCCCGGAAAGCGTCAGGGTGTTCCCTGCCGAGGTCTTGACAGTCAGATAGCGCCCGTTTATGTTCATGCAGTCGTCGTGCGACGCCTCAAAAACGCAGCCCGTGACAACGATGTCACCGGTGCAGTTCATGCAGTGCAGTCCGTCCGCCGTAGCCGTCATGAGCATTCCTTCGCGCGGGGTCAGGAACACCCGGTTCAGGTAAACATTGTGGCAGGAGGTCATGCCCATCGCCATACCGGTTGTGTGATAGAAATACGCACCCTCCAGGCGGATATTCTCGCATCCCTTGGCGTAGAACCCGAAATTCTCATACATGGTGAACGCCACATTGACGACGGTTCCCTCCGCCGGAAGCTTAATCTGCTCCCGGAAGGTCAGCGTCAGCGTGCGCGTCCTGGCATCGTACACGCCGTCCTTGATATTCTTTATCCCGTCACCGGTGCTGTTGTACAGCAGGTTGCCCGTGTCATCGGGGCAGTATTTCCCGGTTTCCTCATCCCGGTACATCTCCATGTAGGAGCCCCATGTAATTTTCCCCCCGTTGTAGCGGGAATCCGACAGGTCAAACGCATCGTTGATCCGGATGCTCACTGTGTGCGCCGTTGCGTCGCCGCCTGTCACCTCGCCCCAGACCGCGCTGGGCGTCTCATAATCCAACGTGAAATCGGAAAACTGGATGTTGCGGGTATTCTCCAGCCGGATTCCCGGGGTCCATTGCGTCATCAGAATTGAGAACGGGGTTCCCGGCTGATCGGAACAGACATACAGATTCTCCTGCCCGCTGAAATTCAGCGTCGAGCCGAAGCGGTACGTCCCGACCGGGAAAATCAGCTTCACGCTTCCCTGCATTTCCGCGACGCGCGTCAGAAGCTCCCGCAGTACGGCGCTGTTGTCGGCGGATTCCGGTCGGATGCCGAACTCGCCGACGTTTACGGTGATGTCCACTTCACTGTCGGCGGGGACGGGATAGAGCACCGTGGTAAACGCCTCCTGTCGGGCACCGACAGCGGACGGATCGCTCAGACCGCAGTCGTCGGTCTTACCGAGCGACACGGCATAGTCGGAGGTGCGCAGACGGTCAATGACGTCATACACCGACAGGGACGGCTCGGTGGCAGGCTCCGTCACGGACTCAGTTTCGGTTCCGGTGGCAGGTACGGTTTCGGAATCGGCATCGACAGCGGTTTCGGTTCCGGGTTCTGTTGCGGGCAGGGATTCCGTGCTGTCGGCAGCCGTTGCCGTGTCCGACAGCGTTGTCCCCGTGCCGCCGCCGTTCCCCTGACAGGAGGCGAGCAGACAGACTCCCAATGTCCATCCGAAGAGCAGCAGGCAGAGACGCACAGTGCTTTTCAGGTAATCGTTACGTTTCATGGCAGAAACCGTCCTTCCTTTTTTAATTCTGCTATCAGTATACAATATTCCGGCGCTTCCGTCAAGTACCGGAAGCTTTTTTTGCCACGGTTACGGCACTTTTTTCTGCGCCCCGACACCGGAAGGGGGGGACTTGTCCACGCGTCTCCGGTCTGTCCAGTCACTGCCCGAGTCGTTTGCCCCCATCCCCCGCCCCCCTTCCCCGGAGGGGAAGGGGTAGATTTTAGGTTTATGGAACGGTGAGCCGCCCCAGCGCGGAACTGCCCTCCCGTACAAATTACAGATTAGACACAAATTACGGGTTAGAGAGGAATACCACCATGAAAAAAAGACTGACCCGGCTTCTCTGCCTTGCCGTCTGCCTTCTTCTGCTCTCGGCGGCGCGGCTTTTGTGCCTGTCCGCCTGCGGCGGGGACGGCGGGGAAACAATCCGCATCGGCGTCTTGCGTGAGGACGACGCATCGGGCGAGGCAAAAGCGTGGGAGAAGCGCCTGCGCGCCATGGGCGACGCGCTGGACTTCTCGGTAGATTTCACCACCACCAATTCCTCCTCCTCCTCGGAGGTTTCCGCCATCAACACCTATGCGTCCAAGGGCTACCGGGGCATTCTGCTGTTCTCGGACGACGATCAGGTCGCCTCCATACAGGCGGCAGCGGTAAAGAAATGGAGGCGGGCGGATGGTCACCTCTGCGGATGTCCGGCGCTGGGCGGCGGAATGCGCGGCAGAATCCGTCACGCTGGTCAAGCAGGAGCCGGGCGTTCTGCCGCTGACGCCGCAGAAATACCCGCGCATTCTGTTTGTCCCGTTGGGCAACGCGCAGGAAGGGGCATCCGTGTTCCGACATGATGACGCGCAGAACCTGCACCTGCAACATGCACTGGAAGCGGAAGGATTTGCCGTAACGGTTTTCCGGGCGCCTGCGGGATTTGAGGGCATGATGACGCCTGTCCGGGACATGACCGAACACTATGACCTGATTCTGTACGCCGCCTCGCTGACCACTCGCTCCAATCAAACCGTCGTGCGCATCACATGGCAGAATCCGATGGGCGTGAATGTGCCGGTATACGCGCACACCATTCCGACGGTTTTTGTCTCGCCGGACAACCGTATCACCTCATGAACGTGCCGCTTGTCCGCACGTATATCAATTGC
Source organism: bacterium (assembly GCA_963643175.1). Classification (GTDB taxonomy): domain Bacteria; phylum Bacillota; class Clostridia; order Oscillospirales; family CAG-272; genus CAMEON01. Next base: position 9,371 of record CAVIJF010000008.1, on the reverse strand, counting down.
TACGCGGGAACCGATGCGGTCATCCGTGCTCCGGTGAACAGGCTGACCGGACGTGCGCCCTTCGTGGGCGTGTCGCCCGTGGATCCATTCTGCGGTCGGTGGGAAGCAAAACTGTGACAGGCGGGGCAAGGCAACCCTGCCGGGCACCGAAAAAGCCGGGGACGCTCCCTTTACGGAAACGTCCCCGATTTGTGTTTGATAGATTCTGTCCTATAACTATAATCTATAATCAGACGATCCCCTGCGCCTCCATGGCGTTGGCGACCTTCTCGAAGCCCGCGATATTGGCACCGGCAACATAGTTGCCCTCCATGCCGTACTTCCGGGCGGCAGCGTCCAGATTGTGGAAAATATTGACCATGATGTTCTTCAGTTTGGCATCCACTTCCTCGAACGTCCACGACAGGCGCTCGCTGTTCTGGCTCATCTCCAGTGCAGAGGTAGCAACGCCGCCGGCGTTGGATGCCTTGCCGGGTGCGAACAGCACGCCCTTCTCCTGCAGGTAAGCGGTTGCATCCAGAGTAGTAGGCATATTTGCGCCTTCCGCAACGGCAATGACGCCGTTCGCCACCAGTGCCTTCGCGTCCTCCAGCGTCAGTTCGTTCTGCGTTGCGCAGGGCAGAGCCACATCTGCCTTCACGCTCCAGACGCCGCGCCCCTCATGGTAAACCGCACCGGGTCTTGCCTCGGCGTAAGCGGTCAGACGCGCACGTCTGACTTCCTTGACATCCTTGAGCAGCGCCACATCAATGCCGTCCGGATCATACACCCAGCCGGTGGAATCCGAGCAGGTCACAGGCTTTGCACCCAGCTGCCATGCCTTCTCGATGGCATAAATCGCCACATTGCCCGCGCCGGACACCACAACGGTCTTGCCCGCGATATCCGTGCCGTTCGCCTTGAGCATCTCCTCGGTGAAGTAAAGCAGACCGTAGCCGGTCGCCTCCGTGCGTGCCAGCGAACCGCCGTAGGACAGTCCCTTACCGGTCAGCACGCCCTCGTATACGTCGCGGATGCGCTTGTACTGTCCGTACATATACCCGATCTCCCGGGCGCCCGTTCCGATGTCGCCGGCGGGAACGTCGGTGTCCGCGCCGATGTGCCGGAACAGTTCGGTCATGAAGCTCTGGCAGAACGCCATAACCTCGCGGTCGGACTTGCCCTTGGGGTCGAAGTCGGAGCCGCCCTTGCCGCCGCCGATGGGCAGACCGGTCAGCGAGTTCTTGAACACCTGCTCAAAGCCCAGAAACTTGATGATACCCAGATTGACGGACGGGTGCAGACGCAGACCGCCCTTGTAGGGACCGATGGCACTGTTGAACTGCACGCGGAAGCCGTTGTTGACCTGCACCTGTCCCTTGTCATCCACCCACGGGACACGGAACAGAATCTGCCGCTCGGGCGTGGTCAGACGCTCCAGCAGTGCCTCACGGCGGAATTTCTCCTCGTTCGCTTCCACAACGGGACGCAGGGATTCCAGAACTTCCTTGACTGCCTGGTGAAATTCGGGCTGTGCCGGATTCTGGGCGATAACGCGCGCAATGACCTCATCTACATACGACATAGGGAACACTCCTTTTTCTTTTGTCAGGCAACACCGATCAATCCGGCAACACCGCTCCGGTGCCGCCTCATGCAGCCGACGCTACCTACATATCGGACTGTATTATACACCTATTCCGTCCGGAATGCAAGGGGGTTTCTGCAATTTCTGCAAGAAAAATAAAAATAATTTCATTTTAGCACCGATTACAGGCTATATTGTCAAAAAATCCGAAGTAAAATGAAGGAACCTCACGCTCAATCCGCCAAATGCGGCACGTATACGGGCACGATCAGTCCTCCCGGATCAGGCTCACGGCGCCGGGGTGACAGTAAATGTCGATGACGGTGCCGCCCGCCGCCTCCTCGCCGTCCAGCGACCAGACGGTCGGCTCCGGGAAGGTAAACCGGGCGTGCCGGGCGTGCAGAAAGTCTATCATGGGGTTTTCCGTGTAATTCCCGGCAAGCAGCGAACCGACAATGCGGTTCAGCTCGATGGGCGTCCGCGGCTTACGGATCAGGAACACCTCCAGTTCGCCGTCCGTAAGCGAAACGCGGTCGGCAGGAAGCCTGACCACGCCGCCCGCCGAAGTCGTATTGGACATGGCGCCGAAAATATAGTCTCCCTCCAGCCGGGTTCCGTCCGATATCTCCACCGTCAGGTGACGGGGCGTGATGTTGGCAATATCGCGAATGCCGCCCAGCACATACGCCACATGCCCCATGACGTTCTTGGCTGTCTGCGAGGTCAGGTAGGAGGTTTCGGTGAACGCGCCGAAGGACGCGATGTAGGAGAAATAGCGCTCTCCGCCCTCTGCCGGGCGGAATTCCCCGATGTCCAGCGAAAGCCTTCCCTGCCCGCCCGCAACGCGCGCGGCGGTGCGCAGGACAGAGGACAGCCCGATACTGGCGGCAAAATCGTTGGTACTGCCCGCCGGGATGTAGCCGAGAGGCGGGCGGGACGCGGGCGGGATGCGCATCAGCCCGTTGAGCACCTCGTTCAGCGTTCCGTCCCCGCCACAGCACAGAACGCGGTCGTACCCGTCGGCGGCGGCAGTGGACGCCAGTTCGGTTGCGTGCCCCCGGTACAGAGTCGTGCAGACCGTAACCCGGCGGTCTGGTGCGGGCGATCCGTCCGGCAGATGGTACAGCTCGTCAAGAATGTCGAACAGTCCCGCCCGGGATTTCATCTTTCCGGATACCGGATTTACGATAATCAGAATGCGTTGTTTCGTCACAGTTCTCCTCCTTTTCCCGCTGTCTGCGTGTCCCCCGCCAGCGTCCGCAGAATCTCTCCTGCCATAATCATGCCCATCACGCCGGGGACAAACGGCAAACTGCCGGGCACGGCGCGTCCGTCATTTCCCTCCTGCCGGACAGGCAGCGGCACTTCCTCCGAGTACACCACGGTCTGGTGCCGGATACCCCGCTTTGCAAGTTCCCGCCGCAAAATACGTGCCAACGGATCGGTCTTGGTTTTGAACAGGTCGGCGATGCAAAACTGCTCCGGGTGGCACTTATTGCCTGCGCCCATGGCGCAGATAAGCGGCACTCCGGCGGCATGGCACCGCAGGACAAGCTCAATCTTGGCGGCAACCGTGTCCACCGCATCCGCCACGTAATCAAACACGGACAGGTCTATGCTGTCCGCCGTTTCGGGCAGGTAGAACATCTCGTGCGTCGTGACGCGGCAGGCGGGGTTGATGTCCAGAATGCGTGCCCGCATGACCTCCACCTTGGGCTGTCCGACCGTGGAGTGCAGGGCGACAATCTGCCGGTTCAGATTGGAGAGCGAAACGGTATCCCGGTCAATCAGGTCAATCTGACCGACGCCGGCACGCGCCAACGCTTCGCACAGATGTCCGCCGACACCGCCGACGCCGAACACGGCGACGCGGGAGTCGGCAAGGCGGGTAAGGGCGTCCTCTCCCCAGACGCGTGCCGTGCGGGACAACTCTTCCGGAATACAGTCAGCTGTTTGCATACTTGTTCGGTTATCCTCCGGGTAAATCATGCAGTATCATGCGGCACCGCGTCATGCCGACGTTGCCATGGCGCGGTCGGATTTTTGCAAAGCGGTGCCCTCACCGGTATTTTACCACAACTGCGGAAAATTTGCAAGATTATTCTTTACAAAACGCGGCATTTGATTTATAATGTATGCATCGCACACCGCCGAAGCGGCAGGACGACAGACGACAGATAACAGATAACAGATAATACAGGAAAGGATTACCCGTACACATGAAAGATTTGTCTTATTTCCGCGAGACCATGAAGGACAGCACCCTGCTGTACGACGGAAAGGTTCTCCACGTTTACAGGGACACCATCAACCTGCCGGACGGCAAGACCGGTATACGCGAGTTCTGCCGCCACGGGGGCGCCGTCGCGGTCGTGCCGCTGACGCGCGAGGGCAAGGTGGTCTGCGTCCGGCAGTACCGCTACGCGCTGGGGCGCGTGACGTTGGAGATACCGGCGGGCAAGTTGGACTACCCCGGCGAGGATCACACCGAGGCGGCTCTGCGCGAGCTGCACGAGGAAACCGGCTACCGCACCCCGGCGCTGACGCCCATCGGCAATCTGGCGACCTCCCCCGCCATTCTGACCGAAATTATCTATATGTATCTGGCAGAAAATCTGGAGCCGGGCGAAACCGACCCGGACGACGACGAATTTCTGGAGCTGGTCGAAATCCCGCTGGAGGAACTGGTCGGTATGATTCTTTCCGGTGAGGTACAGGACAGCAAAACGCAGGCTGCCGTTCTGAAGGTATACCTGATGAAGCAGCGGGAAAAGGAGGCAGGAAAATGAATCAGCCCGATTCCGTCCGGACAGATCTGGATCATCTGCGCACCGAGGCGCGCAATCCCCGCACCCTGCACATCGACACACTGCCGACGCCGGACATGGTGCGGCTGATGTGTGAGGAAAACCGCGTCGTGGAGGACGCGGTGGCATCGCAGGCTGACGCCATCGCCGCCGCCATTGACATCATCGCCGCCAGACTGGACGCCGGCGGGCACCTGGTATACGTCGGTGCCGGAACCTCCGGGCGACTGGGGGTGGTGGACGCATCCGAATGCCCGCCCACCTTCGGCGTGGATGACCGGCTTGTCCGGGCTGTTATCGCGGGCGGACACGAGGCAATGTTCCACGCCATCGAAGGCGCGGAAGACAGCGCCGAACGCGGCGCCGCCGAGCTGGAAGCCGACGGCGTGGGCGCGGGAGACGTTGTAGTCGGTCTGTCCGCCTCCGGCGGCGCGCCGTATGTGCTGGGTGCCCTGCACCGGGCACGCGAGCTGGGCGCGGTGCCCATGGGCATTACCTGCAACCCGGAAAGCCGGATGCACCCCCTGTGCGACGTCATCATGGCGCCCTATGTCGGACCGGAGGTCATCACCGGCTCCTCGCGCCTCAAGGCAGGAACGGCACAGAAGCTGATTCTCAATATGCTTTCCACCGGGGCAATGATCCGCACCGGCAAGGTTGTCGGCAATCTGATGATAAACGTGCGCCCCACCAACGTCAAGCTGCGCGACCGGTGCATCCGCATTCTCATGGAGTTGGGCGGCTGTGACCGCGACACCGCCGCCGCGCTGATTGACGACTGCGGCGATATCCGGACAGCGCTCGGCAGGCTGGGCAAATAAAGCAGGGGCGCCCCGGAGGAAATATCCTCCGGGGCGCTTTGCTTCAGACGGCTTCAGCCGTTTACGGGTTCCCTTGGTTCGGATTGTACGGTGCGAGCCTGACGGAACGCAGCCACTCTGACGTAACGACCTCGTCCACGTGCTGGATAAAAACAGTGAACGCATCCTTTTCATCGTACCAGCGCATGAATATGTCGTAAGGTACCAGTTCGGATACGTTCTGCCCGCTTTTCTGCCCGGCGGCATCGGCGGGTATTTCATAGTCAATGAAAGCTGTGACGGTACGGTCGCCGTCCTGCACCGTCAGTCGGATATAGTACCGGGTGTATTTCTCGTTTGTCTTGGTAATCATCTCGCACGGAACACCGTCAAAGGTTGTCTCCGTGTGCACCCAGTCCTTGCCTCTCTCCGTGGACGGATCAAACAACTCGTCATAGTTTCTGCTGAACCATCCGAACGGATCGGCTGTCGGTTCGGGATGGATTGCGCGGTATGCGGCAATGTCCGTGCAGGATATCAGCATTGACATGTTTTTCCCTTCCGGAGGGTAAGTAAAGTAAGCGTACTTTGACCCCTGCCAGTAAGCGCGGAGGGAACCGACGGTGCCGTCAGGCAGGGCGGGACAGTACAGCCGCGCCGTATTCACTGTCAGAATGCCGTCTTCCGTGCGGGAAAAGGCGCGTTTTATGATGTTATCGTGGGCTGGATCCAAGCCGCGGGCAGCGGCGTAAAAGGCATCGACCGAGTCAAACGAAATCTCGCCAAGCTGGAAGCACTCCACCGTTTCGGTGGGCGTATTGCCGTTTGCGAAATTCAGGTAGTACACGCCGTTCTTCTCGGTCACAGTGAGGCGGTCTGTTGTAAAGCTTCCGTCCGGCGGCGCAACGGTGTCGGCTTCTGTGGCGGTTTCCGTATCGGCTTCCGTGCCGGTTTCCTCCTGGGTATACGCGGAATCTTCCGCCACCGATGCGGCGGCGCCGTTTTTTTCGGAGGACTCTTCAGGAATTGCGCAGGCAGTCAGGCAAACGGCAAGCAGGACAGCAACTGACAGCAAGAGAATTCGTTTCATGGGGGGGTACCTCCTTTTCATGGCTTCTGTACTGACGATTTCCGTTCCCCGGATATGGCATGGTTGGATACTCCTACCCATATAATTATAGCATATTCGCATCTCATACTCAATATACATTGTGAACAAAAAAACAGTTGGCAATTGGCACTTATGCCGATGGATAAGGCAGATTTGCGTGTGGCTTGTCCCTGCGGTGCCGGATTACCGGGCGGTTTCCGGTACTTTCCGGAATGCCGACGCCCTCTTCCCCTCTGAATTTTATTTGACATTTCCCGCCAGATGTGATACAATACAGGAAAAGACGATCGGAGGGTCGCACACCCACCCCGCCAAACTGAAAAGGTCATAAACCAAAAAGGATGCACCGTCATGCAATACATTTTTTCGGACAAGATCGCCAACCTGCGCCCCTCCGCCATCCGCGAGATACTCAAGGCCCCGTCGGACGCAAACACAGTCAGCTTCGCCGCCGGGAACCCCTCCCCGGAGTCATTCCCTGTCCGTGAACTTGCCGACCTCGCCGCCGACCTGTTCGCGCACGAATCCACCGCCGCTCTGCAATACGGCGTGACCGAAGGCTACGAGCCGCTCCGGCGTGCCGTTGCCGAACGCCAGCGGAAGGTGTTCGGAATCGGCAGATCGGTCGCCGCCGGAGACACCTTCAGCGACAAAACCGTCATCGTTTCCGGCGGTCAGCAGGCAATTGAGCTTGCCTGCAAAGTGTTCTGCAACGAGGGCGACACCGTACTCTGCGAGGAACCGACCTTCGTGGGGGCACTCAACGCCTTCCGTTCCTGCGGCGCACGCCCGGTGGGCGTGCCGCTGCTGGACGACGGTCCCGACACGGAGGAGCTGGAGCGCCTGCTCCGGTGCGAGCCGCGCGTCAGGCTGATTTATCTCATCCCGACCTTCCAGAACCCGACCGGACTGACGACATCGTATGAAAAGCGGGTAAAAATATACGAGCTTGCCAAACGGTACGGCGTCATGATTCTGGAGGATAACCCCTACGGGGAACTGCGCTTCTCCGGCACGGACGTGCCCACTCTCAAGAGCATGGACACAGAGGGGCTGGTCATATATACCTCCTCCTTCTCCAAGATACTCTCCGCCGGTATGCGCGTCGGCTTTGTGGTCGCCCCGGAGGCGGTCGCCTCCAAGATGGTGGTCGCCAAGCAGTCCGAGGACGTCCACACCAACCTGTTCTTCCAGATGCTGTGCTACCGCTACATGACCGAGTGCAATCTGGACGGGCACATCGACGCCATCCGTGCGCTCTACCGGCACAAGTGCGGACTGATGCTGGATGCGCTGGATGCCGCCATGCCTTCCTGCGTCCGCTTCACGCGCCCGGCGGGCGGACTGTTTATCTGGGTGACACTGCCGGACTGCGTGGATATGACGGCTTTCCTGACGTCAGCCGTGGCGGCAGGCGTGCGCGTGGTGCCCGGCGCCACATTCAGCTATGACCCCGACGCGCCGTCGCACTGCTTCCGGCTCAACTACTCCACGCCCTCGGACGCCCAGATCGGCGACGGCATCCGGCGGCTGGGGGAGGTCGTCCGCGCCGCCCTCGCGGAAACGGCGGACGGAACCGTATCCTGACCGCGCCGCCCGCTGTCCGTCCCGCTCTTCCCTGCCCCTCTCCCCGCCCGGAGAGGGGATTTTTTGCGCACCGGCTGTGCCGGAAATCCGGCATGAACCGGACAAGTGCCGCATACAATCGGACAGACCGTAGGTCACTCCCGTGCGCCCGCCGGACTCTGCCGGCGGCACCCGGGGGTTCTCCCCACCGAAAGGACGATACCGTATGCCGACGCTGACCCGCCCCGCCGTTCCGGCGGGCATCCACGTAGTCATGATGACCGGAGATAACCGCGACACCGCCGGTGCCATCGCAAATGCCTGCGGCATTTTGGGCGGCGGCGCCGATCTTGTGCTGGAAAGCCGGGAGCTTTCCGACATGACAAACAACCGCCTGCGGGTGCTTCTGGCGCGCATTGCCGTCATTGCCCGCGCACTGCCAACAGACAAATCCCGCCTTGTGCGGCTGGCGCAGGAGGCGGAGCTGGTGGTGGAGATGACGGGAAACGGCATCCATGACACCCCGGCGCTCAGGTGCGCGGACAGCGGCTTCGCCATGGGTGCCGGGACACAGGTTGCCAAGGACGCCGGGGACATCATTATTCTGGACAACAATCTGTCCTCCATCGCCGCACCGTGCTGTACGGGCGCACTATCTTCAAAAGCATCCGCAAGTTCATTACGCTCCAGCTGACCATGAACCTGTGCGCCGTCGGCGTGTCCATGATCTGTCCCTTTATCGGCATTGATGCCCCCGTCATGATCGTGCAGATGCTCTGGATCAATCTCATCATGGACATGTTGGGCGGGCTTGCCTTCGCGGGAGAGGCACCGCTGACGCTCCGGGAACTGGGCTACGCTTCTCTGCTCGCGCTGACTGTCTTCCCCGCCGAGCTTCTCCGCAAGCTCCTGCGCCGGCTTCGGGGCAGGACGGAAGGATATTGAGTTCGGGTGGCAGGCATCACGCCGCCGCACGGCAATGATTGGCGATGTTTTCCGGATTTTTTCAAAAAGCCCTTGACAAACCGCCCGGCTTGTGTTATAATAGGAATGTCGCAAGGGAATGGCTGAAACGGCAATAGGCAAGCGAGGCGGATGTGTGTTTTTGCCGGTGTGGCGGAATTGGCAGACGCCCGGGACTTAAAATCCCGTGATGTGAGAACATCGTACCGGTTCGAGACCGGTCGCCGGCACCGTATTCCCTGGACAGCATATCGCGGGGTAGAGCAGCCTGGTAGCTCGTCGGGCTCATAACCCGGAGGTCGTGAGGTTCAAATCCCACCCCCGCAACCATATTGTGAAGCCAAAAAAGATATCATGGCTTCGAACCCCCGAAATCTCACGATTTCGGGGGTTTTTCTCGCGTTTCCCCGCTTTTTCGCAACCATGAGGTTTGCGGGATAAGGTATAATATTTTTCGCAAAATCAAGAAATGAGCAAAAAGATACAGACATGCTCGCAGAATTCTGGTAGAATGAAGTCACTACACAAACATTCGAAAGGAGTTCAGAGAACATGTC
>CAVIJF010000007.1:0-57274 GCA_963643175.1 bacterium | reverse complement strand
GTTCAAGTGGAAAATGCGATAAGAAAGCGCTAACAGAAAATTCTGTGAGCGCATTACATTAACTTTGTTCTTTTATGTCGGCTTCGAGCGGCTCCTGAAAGTCGGAAAAGAATTTGTCGATAGAGGCTTTGTTCCTCATCGCCTATTATTCTGGCAACCATGTTCGCAATGTACGTCGCATCGCCTCCTTCCGGCTGTTTTTCAAGAACGGAAAGTGCAGGCAAAAACACGCAGAGTTCATTTCTGAATTCTGCGTGTTTTGGGTTGCACTCTCAATCGGCAGATTCAGACGGATGCATAAAAACATCCTATAAGAATTTGCCTTTTCCCTGCCCTTTCTATATCGCGGCACGGATACACAAAAAAAGGAAGCACCCCCGTGACCCTGCCCTGCGTGTTGGTATCATGAGTTTGATACTCCGCCGGAAAGCGTGACGAGCGTGCTGTGTGGAACTGGAAGGATGTTGGGGACACCTCCCGACGCAGCTTCATTATACACCATCCCGGCAGATTTGTAAATATTCAAGATGCACAAATCTGCAGAAAATTTTTCTGCTACAATGCCGGGGGCAGACAGCGGAAACCGGGTTTCCCCGCCGGACAGGCAATGCGCGGGGATGCACGCTGTGCCCGTTTTTTTCGCGCGGATCTTGACAAATCCGCTTCCGTACTGTATAATGAGCCTGTAATTGCCGCCGCAGCATCCACGCGGCAGCCGGAAGGAGAACCTCCATGAAAACAGCAACCAAAGTATTTCTGATTCTCGGTATTATCGGCACCGGTCTGTCCGTCCTGCTCATGATCCTGCTTGCCGCCTTCTTCTCCGTCATCGGTATGTCGCTGCCGGAATATCCCGCAGAAGATGCGGTGTCCATGGAAGATTGGGAATACGTATCCCTCTCCATGTGGGTCGTAGCGGTTACGGTCATAATTCTTGCCGTTCCCGCCATCATTTTCCACGTGCTGGGACTGAAAAAGCTGAACGCCGCACGGTGTAAGGCAGACGTCCCGGTCTGGCTGGGCGTATGTATGCTGATTCTCGGCGGAAATATAATTGCCGGTATTCTAATGCTCTGCCTCTCGGACAGCGACTTCCCCGCCCCGCAGCCCGCATACGGGCAGGCAGTATACGGGCAGACGTACTTCCGACCGGACGCAGGACAGCCCGTCTATCAGCCGGGGAGCACCTTTTATCAGGGGAACGGAGCAGGCTACGGAACCAGTCCTGCCCCCGCACCGGAGAAACCGCAGAATGCCCCGTCTGCCGACCGGGCGGACACCGACCGTAACCCGGAAAATCTCTGAACCGCAGAGCCGCATCACGCAGCATCAGCCGCGTGATGCGGCTCTGCTTTTCAGGGAACCCCAATCAGCGTTTCCTTACTTTCTGGATATCTCCTTTTCCTGCTTGTCACACAAGGCGTTTATGCGGTTTGTCAGGACAGCCAGATCCTTGCTCCTGCAGTTCCGGCTGCGCTCAATGACGCCCATCAGCCGCACGCCCGCCGCATACAGCTTTGCCCAGACGGCGGAGAAGCGCCGACCGCTGTCCGTATCGTCACGCCGCACCTTCCGGCGGCTGCCGTCCACAAGCCGCACGCCACTGACCGGGTCGTAAACATCGCCACTGTACGGCGCCGTCGCCTCCATGCCCGCCTTCAGCCTGACCGCTTCGGCAAAACGGTCGCACACGCCGTCCGCCCCGTGATTGACATACACTCTCTGCGGCAACTCCTGCATAGCCAGAATCCATGCAAGCAGTCCGTCCGCATCTGCGTGTGCCGAAATGCCTTCCAGCTTCCGGACAGAAGCGGATACCCGAACCTCCTCGCCGAACAGGTTGACGTACTTTGCACCTTCCAGCAGCTTTCTGCCCAGCGTGCCCTCCACCTGATACCCGACAAACAGCACCGTGCATTCCGGGCGCCACAGATTGTGCTTGAGATGGTGCCGTATCCGACCCGCCTCGCACATTCCGGAAGCGGAAATGATTACCTTCGGTGTCGGGTCGGTGTTTATCTGCCTGGATTCGTCACTCGTGACCGTCAGATGCAGTCCGTCAAAGCCGATGGGGTTGACGCCCCTGTCCAGCAGTTCATTGGTCTCCCCGTCAAAGTAACTGCGCAGCGTATCGTGGTAGATATGCGTCGCCTCAATGGCAAGCGGACTGTCCAGATATACGGGAAAATCAATTGCGGTGCGCTTCTCTTCCTTAATTTGGCGCAGCATATAGAGCAGTTCCTGCGTCCTGCCGACTGCAAAGGACGGGATCACGACATTCCCGCCGCCGGAGAGCGTGGACGAGATGATGTCCGCAAGGCGTTGCTCCGTATCCCCGCGCCGCCCCTCCGGTGCGCTCCCGCGGGAACGGTCGCCATAGGTGGACTCAATAATCAGGGTGTCGGCGGCATCCGGCACGCAGGGGTTGCGGAGCAGCGGGCGATCCGGCGCACCCACATCCCCGGAAAAGACAATGCGGTGCGGCTGTCCGTTCTCGGTCACGGTTATCCGGATACTTGCCGAGCCCAGCAGATGTCCGGCATCAAAGAACACGGCGGATATGCCGTTGCACGGCTCGACCGGAACGCCGTAGTCGGTCACGGAGAAATGCGGCATCAGCTCCTGCACATCCGCAAGCGTGTACATCGGCGTGTAGCCCTCCTCGCCCGACCGCTTGGCGCGGCGGTTTTTCCACACCGCCTCGGATTCCTGGATATGTGCCGTATCGGCAAGCATGGTGGCGCACAGATTCCGGGTAGCCGTTGTTGCGTATATCCGTCCGCGGAAGCCGTTTTTCGTGAGTAGCGGCAGCTTGCCGGAATGGTCAATGTGCGCGTGCGTCAGGAAAACGAAGTCAATGTCCGCCGGCGGGACCGGAATCCCGCTGTTTTCGTATATGTCCGGTCCCTGCTCCATGCCGAAATCTATCAGCATCTTTTTCCCGCACGCTTCCAGCAGCGTGCAGGAACCTGTGACCTCATGTGCGGCGCCGAGAAAAGTAAGTTTCATTTCTGTACCCGCTTTCGGTTGCCCGAAAGTTCCTTTCCTGCGGAACAGTTCCGCAGCAGATTTTCAGCGGTTCCGAACGGAATCTCCTGCCCGGATGCATCCCGGACCTTTCCGTCTCCATTATATTGTGAAGCGCACGGTTTGTCAATAACCTGCCCGGATTTTTCCGGAACAACGGCTTTGTCTGTTCAGACGGCGATCGGGGTTTGCCCCGCACCGGCTTCTCGCCCATCCCCTTTCCCTATCCGGGAAAGGGGTCTTTTGTTCTCTTACTTCCCGCTTGACAATCGGCGCCGGGTGTGATACAATGAGGGAAAGAAAGCGAGGAGATCAACCATGTTCCAAAATCAAGCGGTATCCTTTTCAGGCATCCAGCCCAGCGGAAACCTGACACTCGGCAATTATCTCGGTGCCCTGCGGAATTTTTCCGCTTTTTCCGAAAAATATAAGTGCTTTTACTGCGTCGTGGACGAACACGCCATCACGGTACGGCAGGTTCCCGCCGAGCTTCGCCGCCGCACCTATGAAACACTGGCGCTGTACATGGCGTGCGGACTTGACCCGGAAAAGAACACGCTGTACGTCCAGTCCCATGTGCCGGAGCACGCCGAGCTGGCATGGCTGCTCAACTGCTTCACCATGTTCGGCGAGCTGTCGCGCATGACGCAGTTCAAGGACAAGAGCGCAAAGCACGCCGACAATATCAACGCCGGACTCTTCACTTACCCCGTACTGATGGCGGCGGATATTCTGCTGTACCAAACCGACGTCGTGCCAGTCGGCATCGACCAGAAACAGCACGTCGAAATATGCCGCGACATCGCCAACCGGTTCAATCAGCTCTATCCCGATACATTCACCATTCCGGAGCCGATTATTCCCCAGCACGGCATGAAGATTATGTCGTTGGCGGAACCGACCAAGAAAATGTCCAAGTCGGACGAGAACGAAAACGCCGTTGTGCGCATTCTGGACGACCGCGACACCATCATCCGCAAGTTCCGCCGTGCCGTCACCGATTCGGACTCCGTTGTGCGCTACGCGGAAGGCAAGGACGGCATCAACAACCTGATGACCATTTACGCCGTCCTGACCGGGAAAGACATGGCGGACATTGAGCGCGAATTTGACGGGCGCGGCTACGGCGACTTCAAAACCGCTGTCGGTGAGACCTGCGCCGACGCACTTGCCCCTGTGCAGGAGCGCTTCAAGACCTACATTGCGGATAAGGCAATGTTGGAGGCACAGATGAAAAAGGGCGCCGCCGAGGCATCCTACGTTGCCCGCCGCACGCTGTCCAAGGTGCAGAAAAAGCTGGGATTTGTCCAGCTGCGCTGATACCGGCAGAGCCATCGCACAGCCTGCTGACGCTGGCAGAAACACTCCGCCATCTCGATGTTACTCTTAGTAACTTCGCCGCAGGATATTGACAACCGCCCGGACGCGTGGTATAATGGTAAGCACGCACCGACAAGGAGACTGAAACAAGCATGAAAGATATTTCCCGCAACCTGACCATGCTCTGCGACTTCTACGAGTTGACCATGGCAGGCGGCTACTTCCGTTCCGGCATTGGCGACCGGATTGCCTACTTTGACCTCTTCTACCGGGACAATCCCGACGGCGGCGGATACGCCGTGGTCGCCGGGCTGGAGCAGATCGTGGACTATATCCGGAATCTGCACTTCACCGAGGAGGATATTGCATTCCTGCGCGGCAAAGGCTGCTTTGATGAACCGTTTTTGGATTACCTGCGCCGCTTCCGCTTTACGGGCGATATGTGGGCGGTTCCGGAGGGAACCTTCGTGTTCCCCGGCGAACCGCTGATTACCGTCCGCGCTCCCGCGATACAGGCACAGTTCATCGAAACCTACCTGCTGATGATTATCAACCACGAATCCCTGATAGCCACCAAGGCGGCACGCATCACCCGCGCCGCCAAGGGACGCGCCGTCAGCGAGTTCGGTTCCCGCCGTGCGCAGGGAGCCGACGCCGCCATTCTGGGCGCCCGCGCCGCCTTCATCGGCGGGTGCAGTTCCACTGCCTGCACGCTGTCGGATGAAGTGTTCGGTGTCCCGGCGGGCGGCACCATGGCACATTCGTGGGTGCAGATGTTCGACAGCGAACTGGATGCCTTCCGCACCTACTGCGGGATATATCCGCACAACGCAACGCTGCTCATCGACACCTACAACGTGCTGGATTCCGGTCTGCCCCACGCCATCGCGGCGTTCGACGAAGTGCTGCGCCCGCGCGGCATCACCTCCTGCGCCATCCGCATCGACTCCGGCGACATCACCTACCTGACCAAAAAGATACGTGCCCGGCTAGACGAGGCGGGCTGGCAGACCTGCAAAATCGTGGTTTCCAACTCCATGGATGAGTACATCATCCGCGAACTGATCCGGCAGGGCGCCTGCATCGACGCCTTCGGCGTGGGCGAGCGGCTGATTACCGCCAAAAGCGACCCTGTGTTCGGCGGCGTCTACAAGCTGTGCGCCGTGGAAGCACCGGACGGAACCGTGATTCCCAAGATTAAAATCAGCGAGAATGTTGCCAAGATTACCACGCCCCACTTCAAGAAAGTCTACCGCCTGCGCGGGCGGGACACGGGGAAGGCGGAGGCGGATCTTATCTGCCTGCACGACGAAACCGTGGACGACTCCCAACCGCTGGAAATATTCGACCCGCAGAATACGTGGAAGCGCAAGGTGCTGACGGATTTCACGGTGGAGGAGCTGCTGGTTCCTGTCTTCCGGAACGGCGAGTTGGTGTACACGCTGCCCACGCTGCCGGAAATCCGCGCCCGCTTTGAAGCCGAGCGCGAGGGAATGTGGGAGGAGGTGCGCCGCTTCACCAACCCGCACAACTACTATGTTGACCTGTCCCAGAAGCTCTGGGACATCAAGCAGTCCATGCTCAACAGCCGGACGCACTGAGGTACCCGTATGACCGATACTGTACAGCCCGCGAATGCTTCCCCGCGTCCCGACCCCCGACTCTGGCTGGGCAAAACCGTGACCATGGAAACCGACCGCCCTATCGGGTACACGCACACCAAGAACGGACACGCCTTCACGTACCCCATCAACTACGGCTATATTCCCGGCGTAATGGGCGGGGACGGCGAGGAACTGGATGTGTACCTGCTCGGCGTGGACAGACCGGTCGAACGCTTCACCGGCGTCATAGTCGGGGCAGTGGTGCGCACCGACGACGAGGAGGACAAGCTGGTCATGGCACCCGCCGGGACACACTGCACCACCGGACAGATCCGGGCGGCAGTGGACTTCCAGGAAAAATATCACACATCGTACATTCTGACTGCGCCGGAACAGACCCCCACCAATTCATAAAAAGGAGATTTTTCCCGTGAAACGAACGCTTACCGCCTGCCTGCTGCTGACAGGGCTTGTCCTGTCACTGCTGCTTGCATTCCCCACCACTACTTATGCAAAGGAGACACGAAACATGTTGAAAAACGGAGATTTTGAATCCGGGAACGGAAGCTGGAGCTTCTGGACACAGGACACTTCAAAAGGAAAGAGCAAATTTATCAAGGGCGGCGGAAAAGACGGCACCGCCGGTATGAAGATTACCAATGAATCCGCCGTCGCCAGCAGTCTGGGTCAGTTTGCCAACTGCCGGCAGGGCAAGACCTACATTATGTCCTGCGACGTCAAGACAGAGAATGTGGACGGTGGAAGCGGCTTCTGCCTGGGACTTGCCACCTACGACAGCAGCGGAACCAACCTCGGTGAGCAGTTCAGCTCCTCGGTGTTCGGTACCACCGACTGGCAGACCGTGTCCTTTATTTTCAAAGTTACCAACAATCCGGTGCAGGTCAACGTCGGAGCCCGACTCTGGTTCGCTACCGGAACGGCGTATGTGGACAACATCACGCTCAAGGAAATCGTGCAGACGTCCGCCGTCAGCACCACCTATAACCTGACGCTTTCGGACACCGCCAACCTCCACACGGTCAATGCACTGAGCTGCGAGTGGGATCCCAAGCTGTTGCTGCAGGTCAACCGCAACCACGGCATCACGGATGAGGATCTGGATTTTATCAAGGGGAAGATCTGCACCCTCGGTCTGCATTCTGTACGCATGATGTTCATGCCCGACTGGTTTGAGAAGCAGAACGACAACGACGATCCGTTTGCCGCAGATCCGGACGGGTTCGACATGGACAACGACGAGATGAAGTGCCTCTTCGCCTACCTGAAGGTATGCGATGAGCTGGGCGTGCGGGTCACGCTGACATGGTGGGGCGCTCCCAGCGGGCACTGGCTTGCCAACAAGGACATCGGTGACTGGGTCGGTGCCCCCAATGATGTGGATGAGATGGCGGAGAATATCTCCTACCTGCTGTACTATATCCGGGAGACACTGGGCTACAACTGCGTCAAGGAGCTTATCATCCAGAATGAGCCGAGCTACTCCTTCCACGTGGACGGCGGCGCGGTAGACTTCGACCTGTACGTCAAGTGCTACAAGACTATGTACAAGCGCCTCAACGATATGGGCATGGGCGACATCGTGCTGGTCGGTTCGGACGACGCCCAGAGTTACGGCTGGTACTACAAGGCAGTCGAAGCACTGCGCGACGTGTGCGGCAAGTTCAACTCGCACAACTACGCATGGAGCTATGACCTCCCCTACCTCGACGTTG
Organism: bacterium; assembly: GCA_963643175.1. Classification (GTDB taxonomy): domain Bacteria; phylum Bacillota; class Clostridia; order Oscillospirales; family CAG-272; genus CAMEON01. The sequence continues at coordinate 49,590 of CAVIJF010000007.1, read as the reverse complement.
TGTCGCAGGAGTTTGTTTCCGCCCGCACGGCACTTGCGGGGGATACGCCCTTCTTCCTCGGTGAATTCGGCGACGGCTCCAATATCGGCGCCTACTACGCCGCCTCTACCGAAACCTACGGGCGCGGACTGTATGTTGCCTCGCTGGTAGTCAACGCCTTCAAGGCGGGCTCCGCCGGTGCTTCCTACTGGCCTCTGCACGATGTGTACTACTATCAGGGTTCCACGGAGCCGGGCACCGGTGAGGGCGACAACGGCGGACTGATGGGCATGGGTCTTATCGGCTACAAGAAGGACGGAGCATGGAGCTTCCGCCCGACCTACTACGCGTACGGTCTGCTGTGCAACTATATTCCTTTCGGCTCGCAGGTGTACGACATCACCGGTGAAAACGATCACATTATTGACACCGTTGCTGCCAAGGCGCCGGACGGACGCTGGAGCCTCATCGCGGTAAACCGCTCCGAAGCCGAGCAGACTGTCAGCATTTCCACCGGTGAGGCTATCGGCACCGCACTGAACCGCTACCTGTTCACGGACGGCGCCCTGCCCACGGACGGCAGCATGATTGCCGCCTCCGGACGTGTGTCCCCGACGGGCGGCGTGTATACCGTCACGGTTCCCGCCAACAGCTTCGTTGTGCTGTCCTCGGTCGGCATGAGCGAGCAGGATATGCAGGTGGAAACCGACACGGAAACTGAAACCGCCACAGAGCCTGCCACCCAAACCGAAACCGGAACCGAGACCGCTGACAGCACGTCCGGGACTGCGACCGACACGGTATCCGGCGGTTGCAAGTCCTCTGTCGCCGGTGTGGCACCTGTCCCGGCAATGCTGGCATTAGTCGGCACGGGCGTTGCCGCATGCAAGCGCAAGAAGGCGCGTAAGGACGACTGAGAAGGCGCCGTGCGGCTGACAAACAGACAGTCGGAGGGACTTTCATGAAAACGCTTATCGTAATTGATATGCAGAACGATTTTGTCACCGGGGCGCTCGGCACGAAGGAGGCAGTCGCCATTCTGCCGGGCATCAGGAAAAAAATAGATGCCTACCTTGCCGCCGGGGGAAAGGTAATCTTCACCCGCGACACGCACGGGGCGGATTACCTCGACACAAGCGAGGGCAGGCATCTGCCGGTGCCGCACTGCATCCGGGGAACGGAGGGCTGGCAGGTCGTGGCGGACATCGACCGTCCCGACTGCCGGCATATCGACAAACCCACCTTCGGATATACCGGCTGGGCTGACCTGCCCGGCGCGGACGGCTTCACGGATATCGAGATTGTCGGCGTGTGCACCGACATCTGCGTGATTTCCAACGCGCTGATTCTGAAGGCGACCTTCCCGGAAGCCGACATTATGGTCGATGCCGCCTGCTGTGCGGGTGTCACGCCCGACACGCACCGGGCGGCGCTGACCGCCATGAAATCCTGCCAGATTCACGTTGTCGGTGCATAAATCCGGTATCAACCCACAAAGAACCCCCGGCATATTCCTCACGCGGAATATGCCGGGGGTTCCTGTATCCGTTATCTGTCCGCCGGAACATCTCCGCTGTCCGACACGGCGTACAGCTCAATATCCCACGCGGGAACACCGTCCATGCGCCGCAGGTACAGGCGGGCGTCGGGGTACAGCTCCCGCACCAAAAGCGGCAGTTCCCAGAGGTCGGCACTCCGGTGGTAAACAGACACCAGCAGGCGGGGACTGTCCCGCCGGATCAGTGTCCGGGAGCCGAACAGTGCCTCCCGCTCCGCGCCTTCCACATCGTACTTGATGAAATCCAGCCGCCGGTACGCTCCGGCAGGCAGCCCCGCGCACACGGCTTCCCACGCGCTGTCGGGCGCCGCCGCCGCAACCTGCCGCAGGTGTTCCCTGCTCTGCGGCGACGGCAGCAGCGATGCGTTGCGGTTGCCGGTATCGTGGAAAGTCAGCGTCGTATCCTCCGACCATGCCGCCGCCTGCACCGGGTACACCGTACACCCCGCCGCGCCGGGCGACTGCGCCCAGGCACTCAACTTCCGGAAAGAATGTGCATCCGGTTCCAGACACAGCGCCGTCTCCAGCCCGGGCGCATACCGGAGCAGTTCACGCAGGCTGTCCCCCGTGTATGCCCCGCAGTCCACGGCGGTACGGATGTTCCCTGCCCCGAGCAGGCGCCAGACCTCCTGCCGCTCCGTGGCGGTCTCCTCGATGTAATCCAGCCGCCCGCTGAGGCGTGCCCGGATAATGCCGTCAAACACCCTGCGCGACGTTTCGTCCGCGAACAGGGCGCGGGCACGCTCCGCATCCGCCCCCCGTTCCTGCACCAGCGCCGCCGTGAACAGTGCCCCGCCACTGACCGGGACGTCCGGGACATACAGTTCACACTGCGCCGCCACGCGGCGGATGCTGTCCAGCACCTCCGGGCGGCGGGAGCCGAACGCCAGCAGAACAATCATGCCGTCCCCGTAGGTCGCGTGCGCCTCCCCGAAGGACAGCACCCGCCGCCCGTGAAAGTTCTGCCCGCGCACAAATCCGTCACTGGCGAACACATCCGCCACGGAAATTCCGTACTCCGCGCAGGCATCCATGACTTTATCCGCCCCGTCTCCCATGCCCCACAGCAAAACGGGGCGCCCCACCTGACTGTGCAGGTAGTGCCACAGGTCGGGCGTATGCGCGTCCGGGGAAAAGTATTGCGTACTCATGGTTTCGTGACCGTGGCTTTTGCGTCGGCAAAAGCGTCCTTTCATCACACTTGTCTGAAGTTTGCACTCCTGCGGCGGTGCCGGGGGCGGCGCGGCATACCGGGATGTTTGCGGTACCGGAGGAAGTGCGCCCCCGGCGCACCGAATACTCCCTCGGTTTGCGTTGTCAAATGAGAGCGTGTCCCGGCATCGGCGACATTCGGGAACATCCCCCGCTTTTTTCGCCCGCCCGCTTGACAGAATGCCGCTTTGTGTGTACAATATAGGCATACACACCGTATTGCAAGGAGGTTTTTTCCATGAATGATTGCCTGTTCTGCCGCATTATCGCCGGCGAAATTCCCTCGTCCAAGGTGTACGAGGACGACACAGTATACGCCTTTCGGGACATCAACCCCATGGCGCCCGTGCACATCCTGATTGTTCCCAAGACGCACCTCGCGTCCGCCGCCGACATCAACGCCGACAACGCCGCACTCGTCGCCCACATCTTCACGGTTATCCCGCAGATTGCCGCCGCAGAAGGACTGACCAACGGCTTCCGCGTCGTCACCAACAGCGGTGCCGACGCCTGCCAGTCCGTCCCCCATCTCCACTTCCACCTGCTGGGCGGAGCCAAAATGGCGGACAGAATGGCGTGAAGCAAGGGAAGCGTTGCCTAAAAGGAACGAGGGGAAGCCCCAACGCTTCCCCTCGCCGGATTACCGTATGCGTCGCGCCTCGGTATAGAAGCGCTTATCCTCGGCGTGCCCCATGGAAAAGGTCTTGCGCGGGAGGGCACCGTCCGAAATGACCGTGGAAAACAGCTCCTGCTTACGCATCCCGTCAAAGAGAATGGCAACGGTGTCCGGACGCGCCGCGGCAAGCGAGCGGGCGGTATCCTCACCGTGAATATAATCCACCGATACCCCGGCAGGGGCATTTTTCATATACGCATCCATGAATGCCTGCACCGTGCCGACAGCCAGCGCCGCCTCCGGCGCCGGTACCGGAATCTCACCCCGCCTCTGTCCCGCCTGCCAGTACAGTGTCTGGGACGGCATCCCGCCGCGACGGGCGTCGGCATAGGCGGCAAGGTCGCGCAGGAAGGCGTCCGGCTCCACGCCGAACACAACCCGGTAAATCGGCTCAAATTCCAACGATGCATCGTACAGATTGACAACCTCACACAGCGCGTACCGGGCGGGATGCTGCAGTGCCGCATCGCCCAACTGCGCCCTGAGCTGCGCATAGTACGCCTTCGCGGCGGCAAGGGAATGGTTCCCGTCCCCAACCGCGAACAGCAGCGGCGCAAGGTCGGAGCGCCCGTAGCGCGCCTCCATTGCCTCCGGCGTCGCCAGCGCCGCCAGCGCTGCCGACACCTGCGCCTTCTGACCGTCGGTCAGGAAATAGCCCCACAGATGCCCGCCGTTCAGCATCAGGTCGTAGTCATAGGCAGGCTCCATGGCGTCCGTTTCCTCCGTAAGCGGCTCTATGACGGTGTGTGCGCGGTCGTCTATCAGCAGCATGACGTGCGGCAGTTCCAGCGGCGCGCCCGCCCGGATGGTCATGCGCGGGGGAATGCGTTCCGGAACCGTCGCCTCAGTCGCGCGGATCAGGCTCTGTGCACCCCGGCTGTAATCATAGTCCTCCAGGTCGATGCACCCCACCAGACCCACACGCATTTTTCCCCCACGCAGGCGTCGTGCCACCAACACCATGCTGTCCGGATGGCTCACAAGGACGCGGCGCAGGCAGTCCTCCATGGCAGCGTGAATGCCGGGGATGCGGTCGGATGCCTCGCCCAGCCACACTTCCGGCAGAATCAGCCGCAGGGTGGACGGCGCATCGCCGACCAGCGCCTCCGCCGCCTGCCAGTAGTCCGGCTGACTGGTGTACTGGTCGCAGGCAACGACCGACCAGCGTGTGCCCGAAACGGCGGAAAAATCCGGCAGCAGAATGTCTGCCGGGTAAAGACCCGCCGCAGGGGCGGGCGCGTTATGCTTGCTTGTATCGCACATGGGTACTCTCCTTTTGACGGCTCGTCCGGCGATTCTGTCGCCGGAGTGCGGATTCTACCGTCTATTATACGGCATCTGAAGCAAAAATGCAAGTCCCATTTCGCAAAAATGCAAAAAATGTTGCCTTCGGCGAAAAATACATGATTTATTCACCGATTCTGTAATTTTTATTCACAGGCACGTGGTAGAATGATAGAATACACAACAAGCCGAAAGGGGATGACCTGATGCCACCCGGACCGCCTCCCGGCGCGGGCTTTCGCTACGAGAAAGTGCCGCCGCCAAAAAACATTGCCGATGTTCCGCGCTACCTCTGGGAACTGTTCAGCGGATTCTTCTCCCGCATGGCGTATATTTTCCGACTCGTCTGGGATACGGGTCCGTGGATTCTGTTCGCCATGCTGGCAATTGCCCTGCTTCAGGGCGTCACACCCGTCATCGGCTCGAAGATTTCCCAGCACGTCCTCAACGAGATGCAGAGCAGCTACGGCACCTTCTCCGGCGCACTCGGCGATTTCCTGCGCAGTCCGGTGTTCTTCCTGCTGATTTTCCTGTTCAGCTACAACATCCTGACAAGCCTTATCAACATACTCAAGAACGCGGTCAGCCGCATTTCGGGCGAGCTGGTCGTGCGGACGGTCAAGTTAGAGATTATGAACAAGGCAAAGGAACTGGATCTGCAGTCCTTCGACCTCCCCGCGTTCTACGAGAAGCTGGAGAACGCCAACCGGGAGGCGGGCAACCGCCCCGTCCAGATTCTGTCCGCCACCTTCTCCGTGGTCAGCGCCATCATTACGCTGATTTCCTACATCGTCATCCTTGCCTCGGTGCTCTGGTGGGCGGCGCTGGTGATTGTGGCTGTGTCCGTTCCCTCCGCCATTATCAATTTCTACTACCGGCGCAAGAATTTTGAGTATATGCGCCGCCGCTCGCGCGACCGTCGTCAGATGTCCTACTACTCCGACCTGCTGGTCAACAAGGACCTTGCCAAGGAAATTCGCATTTTCGACCTGTCGGACACCTTCATCGGCAGATACCGCACCGTGTTTGACAAATACTTCTCCGGTATCCGGGCGCTGATTCTGCGCGAAAATATCTGGCATATGGCTATCATCGTGGTGTCCTCTGTGGTGAACTGCTGTTTCTATGCGTACTTCGCCTACCTCGTCATCAGCGGCAGACAGCTGATCGGTGACTATTCGCTCTATACCGGTGCCCTGATGTCCGTGGCGGGACAGGTCACGTCGCTCATCAGCATATCCGCCACCATCTACGAGGGCACGCTGTTCATCGACAACCTGACCTCCTTCCTGCATGAAGGCAAAACCGTTGTGCCCGTACTGCCGCCCGAACGCTCGGCAGAGGGACCGCGCCACGTTACGCGCAGCGTGCCGCACACCATCGTCTTTGAGCACGTCAGCTTCTCCTACCCCGGCACCGAGCGCCGGGTGCTGGATGACATCAACATGACAATCCGTCCCGGCGAGACGTTGGTGCTGGTCGGACTGAACGGTGCCGGCAAAACGACGCTGCTCAAGCTGCTGACCCGCCTCTATGACCCGACCGAGGGTCGCATCCTGCTGGACGGCTACGACCTGCGGGAGTACGACGTCAAGGAGCTGTACGCCATGTTCGGCATTATTTTCCAGGACTTCGGAAAATATGCGGAATCGGTTTCCGAAAACATCCGCTTTGGCGACATCCACAAGAGCGAGTCGGCAGAGACTGTCCGGCAGGCAGCAAAGGATGCCGGTGCGGACGAGTACATCAGCCGCCTCCCTCACGGGTTCGACACGCCGCTGATGCGCGTATTTGAGGAGGACGGCATTGAGCTGTCCATAGGGCAATGGCAGAAACTGTCCATCGCGCGGGCGTTTTACAGCGATTCCGACGTGCTGATTCTGGACGAACCGACCGCCTCGCTGGACCCCATGGCGGAGCAGGAAATCTTCAATCAGTTCGACCGCCTGCGGCAGGACAAGACCACCATTTTCGTATCGCACCGCCTGTCCAGCGCCACCGTAGCCTCCAAGATCGTCGTGCTGGAGTACGGCAGGCTCATTGAGGAAGGCGACCACAAAACCCTGATGGCAATGCGCGGACGCTATTTCGAGCTGTTCTCCACGCAGGCAAAGCGCTATGTCATGGAGGATGCAGAGCGGGCAGACGCGGAGACTGCGCCGCAGGAAACGCAGTCCGCCGCGCCCGGAACGGCGCAGCGAACCCCGCCGGACGGTGCCGCACCGCGCCGCGGAATGCCGCCCCCGCCGGGGCACACACCGCCGCCGGGCAATCCGCCCCGACGGAAGGAGCCTGCGGAACGGCGCTGAGGAATCGCTGCCATGTCCGGCGTCACAGCCGCCGACATGGCAGTATCAAGTAAGTAAACTATAACGCAAAACAAAGCAACAGAAGGGAGCTTTCGCACAGCGAAGGCGGCTTTTGCAGGGCAAAAGCCGGTCACACATATGGCAGTCAAGGTAGTCAAATTCGGCGGCAGTTCACTGGCAGACGCCGACCATTTCCGACAGGTAGCCGCTATCATCAAGGCAGACCCCGCCCGGCGGTATGTCGTTCCCTCCGCCCCCGGCAAGCGCGGCAAGGGAGACACGAAGGTCACGGACCTGCTGTACAGGTGCTATGAGCTTATCCGCTCACGCGAGCCGCGCGATGCCATCGACGCCGCCTATGAGGAGGTCGTCCGGCGGTACCACGAAATCATTGCGGACCTAGGGCTGTCCTTTGACATGGACGGCGAGCTGGAGTATGTCCACAACGCCATGCTTCATGCTTCCGGTCGGGACTACGCCGCCAGCCGCGGCGAGTATCTCAACGCGCTGATTCTGGCGAAGTATCTCGAATTTGATTTTGTGGATGCCGAAAACGTCATTTTCTTCAAGGAAAACGGCACATTGGACGAGGACAGGACAAATGAGGCGGTCGCCGCCGAGCTGTCCCATCACCGGGCGGCAGTCATTCCCGGCTTTTACGGCGCCATGCCCAACGGAACCGTCAAGACCTTCTCGCGCGGCGGGTCGGACGTGACCGGTTCCATCGTGGCGCGGGCGATTCAGGCGGATATGTACGAAAACTGGACCGATGTGTCCGGCTTCATGATGGCGGATCCGCGCATTGTTCCGAATCCCTGCATTATCAAGGAAATTACCTACCGGGAGCTGCGGGAGCTGTCCTACATGGGCGCGACGGTGCTGCATGAGGACGCCGTGTTCCCCGTGCGCACGGCGGGCATTCCCATCAACATCCGCAACACCAACCGTCCCTCCGACCCCGGCACCATGATTGTCGCGCATCCCGCCGGATTTGACACGGAGCGTGTCATCACAGGTATCGCGGGCAAGAAGGGCTTCTCGGTTCTGACCATCGAGAAAGACCTGATGAACGCCGAAATCGGCTTCGGGCGCAAGGTACTGGAGGTGTTTGAGGACAACGACCTATCCTTTGAGCACCTGCCTTCCGGCATTGATACCATGAGTCTGGTCATTGCCTCTGCCACGCTGGAGGGACGGCGGGACAGACTGATGCAGGCAGTCTCGCGTGCGGTACATCCGGACAGCGTGTTCATTGAGGACGGGCTGGCACTGGTCGCCGTTGTGGGACGCGGCATGATCAAGGCGAAGGGCACCGCCGCGCGGGTCTGCGATGCGCTGGCACGCGCCGACGTCAACATCCGCATGATTGACCAAGGCTCCTCCGAGTTGAACATCATCGTCGGTGTGGACGAGGACAAATACGAGACAGCCGTTGCGGCTATCTACGGCGAGTTTGTCCGCGCCTGAGCGGGCGGTATCTGCATACTCTGAATCCCCTCCGGCAAGAGTCTTGCTTGGAAAGCACTGATTGATTCGGCGGTGCTTCCTGAGCCATCCGAAGCGCACGGTTTCGTGCGCTTTTTTGATGCCTGAACCCGCCCGGCAAGTCCGCGCCGCACAGGTGAAGCCCCTGCTGGGCGGCGGCAATGCTTTCAGCCCGTGCCGTTTCCAGCGCAGGTGCGGGGTTGCAAGGGGCGAAGCCCCTTGCAAAAATACGCCTGAAGTCTCCCCCTTCCCCAGAGTGGGAAGAGCGCTTTGCGAGCGCGGGTCGGGGGGATGGAGGCTTGGACAGAAAAAAGCACGAAAGGACACCCCGGCACGCCGGAAGCGCCCCTCCAGATAATTGCCGGGGCTGCAGAGTCCGACCATACGCCGTCAAAAGGCACGGTTGTTGCCGCAACAACAACCGCCGCCCCGCTTGACTTTCCGCCGCCGCCGTGCTATAATAGAACCCGATACATATACTGATGGGAGACATACCATGCGCTACCGCACCGTTCTGTTTGACGCTGACAATACTCTGCTCGACTTCACCCGCTCGGAGCATGACGCCCTGCGCGAGTGCCTGACCGCCCGCAATCTGCCACACGATGAGACAGCCATCGCACGCTACTCCGCCATCAATGACGGCTACTGGAAGAGGCTGGAACGTGGAGAAGTGACGCGCCCCGCCCTGCAGGTCGGACGCTTTGCGGACTTTATCGCCGAATACGGCTTTGCCTGCGACGCGGCATCGCTGGCAAAGGAATATATGCTGGCACTGTCCACAAAATCTTACCTTGTGGACGGTGCGGAGTCCCTGTGCCGCTCACTGGTTCCCGACTGCCGCCTGTACCTCATCACCAACGGCACCGACTGGATTCAGCACGGGCGCTTTGATCCCTGCCCGCTCGCGCCGCTGTTCTCCGCCGTCTTCATATCGGACAGCATGGGCTGTGAAAAGCCGGAACGCGCCTACTTTGATATGGTTATGTCCGCGATTCCCGCCTTTGACCCCGCCGATACGTTGGTTGTCGGCGACTCGCTGTCCTCGGATATCCGGGGCGGTATCGGAGCCGGACTGGACACCTGCTGGTTCAATCCGCGCGGCAAGGTCGCCCCGCCCGACGTCACACCCAAATTTGAATGCCGGACCTTGGCAGAGATCGGGGAGATTATCCGGGGCGCGTAACAGCCCGGCTGTCTGCCGCACCGGCAAAGCCTCCGCCGGAGAAAGGAAAACCGCTATGCCGCTTCTCGCCTCTCTCGCCCGCGCACTGACTGATGCGGGCATTCCGTGTGAAGTATCGGTGCCGCTGCGCGACTGCACAACCTTTCGCATCGGCGGTCCGGCGGCGGTGCTGTGCCGCCCGCAGACCGATGGGCAGCTGGTACGTGCGCTGGACATCTGGCGCGCGGTCGGCGGCTGTCCGCTGTTCGTTCTGGGAAGAGGCAGCAATGTTCTGTTTTCCGACAAGGGATTTCCGGGACTTGTCCTCTGCACGCGTGAACTGCGGGACGTGTCCTTCACCAGGACGGAGCAAGGAGCATCCTGCCTGCGTGCCGGGTGCGGCACGGCGTTGGCGGCACTGTCCCGGCGCTGTGCGGAGCACTCCCCTGCCTTGTCCGGTCTGGAGTTCGCCTGCGGAATCCCCGGCACACTGGGCGGTGCCGTGGTCATGAACGCAGGCGCACACGGGGGAGAAATGGCGGATACGTTGCGGGAATCCGTCTGCATCAGCCGGACGGACGGGCGCATCCTGACACTGCGCGGTCCGGAGCATGAATTCTCCTACCGCCGGAGCGTATATCAGCGGCATCCCGATTGGGTGCTGCTGAATGCGACGCTGGCGCTGACCCCGGCGGATGCCGCAACCGTGCGTGCCGTCATGGAGCGCAATATGACAGCCCGACGGAACAGTCAGCCGCTTGAGTATCCCAACGCGGGAAGCGTCTTTCGGCGTCCGGCACAGCCGGGCGTGTACGTCGGCAGGCTGGTGGAGGACTGCGGGCTGAAGGGCTTCCGCATCGGCGGCGCGGAGGTTTCGGAAAAACACGCCGGATTTATTGTGAACCGGGGCAACGCGACAGCGGACGATGTGCGGCGGCTGATTGCGCACGTGCGGGCATCCGTGCTCCGCGCGTACCACGTCGAGCTGACGTGCGAGGTGTGCATCGTCCGGGAGGACGGGCGCACGGAGGGAGAGTGAACGCACATGGGTAACAGTCTCAACCTGCCGTTTTCCGAAAACGCGCGGCGGGAGCTGTGGAGTATTCCGATAAAAACCGCCTGCTGCCGCCGGGCGCTCCTGTACGGGCTGCTGCTCCGGGCTGAGCCGGGGCAGGCAGACGGTGCCCTGACGCTGGTATTGCCGGTCAGCCGGGACGACGCGGGCACGGTGCGCGAGCATGTGACATCCCTGCTGCGCCGCCAGCTTGGCTGTACGGCATCCGCGACCGATGAGACGCACGGCGCACACCGCTACATCCGGTTTGATTTTCAGTCCGGGCAGGCATCCGACGTTTTGGCGGCACTGCGGGCGGTGGACGGACAGGGCGACGCCGGGGGAGATATGACGGTCGAGGAGACCGTCGGGTTCGGCTGCTCTGCCTGTGCGGCGCACTTTCTGCGAGGCGCATTCCTGTGCGCGGGATCTGTCAGCAACCCGGACCGCACACACCATCTGGAATTCCGCCTGCCGGATGACGGGCGCGCAATCTGTCTGGCGGATCTCTGCGCCGCCTGCGGTATGGAACCGGGCATCACCCACCGGAACGGACAGTGCGGGATTTTCTTCAAGCGTGTGGAAAGCATCTGCGATATGCTGACGCAATTGGGCTGTGTCCAGCAGGTGTTTGAAATCCTGAATCAGCAGATGTACAACGAAAAACGCGCCGAGGAGGCGCGTGCGACCAATTGGGAAGCGGCAAACATCGGGCGCACCGTCCGGGCGGGGCAGCGTCAGCTGAACGCTATCCGGCGTCTGGCGGATCGGCACAAGTTGGAATCCCTGCCGCCGGAGTTGCAGGAAACCGCCCGTCTGCGCCTGCAGTATGCGGACATTCCGTTGGCTGAGTTGGCGGCGCTCCACACCCCGCCCATCACTAAATCCGGGCTGAATCACCGGCTCCGGAAAATCACGCAAGCCGGGGAAGAAATATAACTGCCGCCGGGGCTGATATTTAGCCCCGGCGGTGCTTTGTGTGCTGCCCTGCCGCCCGGTCTGCCCGTCCCCGGCGTTCCGGATGGCAGTAGAAATCGCCCGGCAAGCCCGCACCACACAGGTGAATCCACCGCCGGGCGGCGGCAGCACCTCCCTGAAGCCCGTGCCGCTCCCAGCGCAGGCGCGGGGTTGCAAGGGACGACGCCCCTTGCATAAGAACGACCCCTTACCCAGCGGGGAAGGGGGTCGGGGGGATGGGAGAAAGAACTTGATGCGGCGGCAGAGCAAACCGGAAAAGCGAGGGAACAGACATTCCTGAACAGAGCACCGGACACCCAAGCAAACCGGCGCCCCGGAAGGTCAAGCCTTCCAAAGGAAACGCCGGTTCCGGTACATCACACATTGTCCGTGTTTTGGTTAAATTCCGAAAGTACCAGCCCCGGATTCTTATCCAGCGCCCAGTCAATCTCATACTGCCCCACAAAAATCAGCAGATTGCGCCCGCGCACATCCTGTACCCAACGGGTCGTCTGCATCAGCTTCAGTTCGGCAGGATTGATGTCGGCGTTGTCGATGTATCGGATAAGCTGGTGCGGCAGGTCGCGCTTGTTGTAGCGCACCCCGTACTCGGACTCCATGCGGAACTGCAGAACATCAAACTGCAGAACACCCACCACGCCGACCACAACACGCTCCATACCAGTGCCCGGCTCAAAGAATATCTGAATGGCGCCTTCCTGCGCAATCTCGGTCACACCCTTGGCAAACTGCTTGCGCTTCATGGAATCAATCTGCTCCACCACCGCGAAATGCTCCGGCGCGAAGGTCGGGATACCGGCATAGCACAGTTTGTCCCCCTTTTCGCACACCGTGTCGCCGATGGAAAAGATGCCGGGGTCAAACACGCCGATGATGTCCCCCGCGTAGGCGGTGTCAATGACTTCGCGCTCCTGCGCCATCATCTGCTGAGGCTGCGAGAGCTTGACCGGGCGATCCGCCTGCACGTGCCAGTACTCGCGCCCGCGCTCAAACTGCCCGGAGCAAATGCGCAGGAACGCGATACGGTCACGGTGCGCCTTGTTCATATTCGCCTGAATCTTGAACACGAAAGCGGAAAAGCGCCCGTCAAACGGCGAAACAATCTCCTCCCCGCTGATATGCTCCAGCGGCGGCGTGGTCATTTCCAGAAAACGCTGCAGGAATGCCTCCACGCCGAAATTGTTGAGCGCGGAACCGAAAAACACCGGGCTGAGCTGTCCCGTCCGCACCTTCTCCAGATCAAAGTCAAAGGACGCGCCGTCAAGCAGTTCTATCTGACTGACCAACTCCTCGCGGGCGTAGGAGCCGATGAGCGAATCCATCTTTTCGGTGTCGGAAATGTCACATTCCACGCCCTCAATGCGGCGGCGCCCGGCGTGAAACTCATCAAAGGCAAGAATACTCCGCCGGTCGCGCTCGTACACGCCCTTGAAGCCTGCCCCGCACCCGATGGGCCAGTTGACCGCATAGGTGCCGATGCCGAATTCCTTCTCCAACTCGTCCACAAGGTCGAAAGGGTCCCGCGCCTCGCGGTCCATCTTGTTGATAAAGGTGAAAATGGGAATATGCCGCATGGCGCACACCCGGAACAGCTTGCGCGTCTGCGGCTCGATGCCCTTGGCGCCGTCGATGACCATAACCGCGCTGTCCGCCGCCATCAGCGTCCGGTAGGTGTCCTCCGAGAAATCCTGATGCCCGGGCGTGTCCAGAATGTTGATGCAGTACCCCTCGTACTCAAACTGGAGCACGGAGGACGTGACCGAAATACCTCTCTTTTTCTCAATCTCCATCCAGTCGGAGGTGGCGTGGCGGTCGCTGGACTTGCCCTTGACGGCTCCGGCAGACTGAATCGCGCCGCCGTACAGCAGGAATTTTTCGGTCAGTGTGGTCTTGCCCGCGTCCGGGTGTGAAATGATTGCAAAGGTGCGGCGTCTCTGAATTTCCTGCTTAATGTCTGCCATGGGGGCGAATATCCTTTCTTGGTACATATCTTATTTTTTCAAGCCTGTATATTATATCCGAAACCGCCCGTCCTGTCAATGGCGGTGCCGCCGAAAAACGGCGCACCGCCATGCTTTTTTGTGACAGTTCAGCCAGCGGCCGGTCTGTTTCCGGCACATTCCTACTTCGCCACCACGTTCTCCTTACCCAGTATCTGCTCCAACCGGGCAAGCACAAAGGGCGTTGCGGAAACGGTGCCCTGACAGGGCGAGTAGGTTCCGGTGCTTCCGTCATAGTAGAACAGGGCGGTCTGCCCGTCGCAGAAAATGGCGGCAAGATTCTGCGCCTTGCGGAAGGCTTCGCACTGCATATCCGGGACACGGAGGTACAGCCTCTTCGGCGGCGCGGCGGCTGACCGGCTGTCCTGCGGCGGCACGGTCGGGCGCGGCGCGGACGGCTCAACGGAGGGCACCGCGGCGGGCGCCGGCTCCGACCCAGACATATCGGCGGGGGTCAGATAAGGATTGAAGCCGTAACTGGAACCGGGCGTGGCGGCAGGTGTCCCCTGCCCTGTCCGGCGAGCCTCCTTCCGGTCGGCAGCAGGCGGCGCGGTAAAGCGGCTGTTCTCCACCAATTCCGCAACCGAGGACACCAGAATCTTGTTCGGTTCGTCCTCCCGCACAGACAGATTGCCCTCCACAAACAGGGCGGCGTCAGTCTGCAGAATCCCCGCGACCTGCCTGTACAGGCGGGGAAACACCAGACACTCTACCGTACCGGTGGAATCCTCCAACTGGAAGAACGCCATTTTTTCCTCGTTCTTCGTGGTTTTGAGCGTGACGGACGTCACAATGCCCGCCGCCCGGACGCGCGCCTTGTCTGTCAGCGGCGGCTCGGCCGCGGTGTCCGATGCATCCAGCATATCCTCCGCGCTCTCTGCGTTCTCTTCATTCCCGGCGCTGTCCGCGTCAATCGGAGGCGCCAACCTGATGACAGGCATGGGGGACAGCGAAGCGACACAGCGCGAATAATCATCCAGAAGCTGTCCGGAGAAGAACATCCCGGACGCCTCGCGCTCCTGCAACAGCTTTTCGCGCGTGGTGAAGGGTCTGACCTGCGGGTAGACCCTTCCCATGTCGGCGGGCGCGGCGCCAGAACCGAACGAGAACATATCCATCTGCCCCTCCAGATTGGCGCGGTTGCGCTCTGACCGGCGATCCAGCATGGATTCATAGACAGCAAGCATCTGCGCCCGGTGGGTCGGGAAGCAGTCAAAGGCGCCGGATTTGATGAGCGCCTCAATCTGCCGCTTGTTCAGGTCGCCGCCCGTCTGCCGGTTCAGAAAATCATCAAAGGAGCGGTATTTCCCGCCGCTGTCCCGCTCACGGAGCGCGGCGCGCAGCATTCCCTCCCCGACATTCCGGAGCGCCAGAAGTCCGTAGCGGATGCGGCAGCCGTCCCGGTCGGTCACGGCATGGAAATTCATTTCGCTTTCGTTGATGTCCGGCGGCAGGACACGGATACCGTACCGGGCGGCTTCCGCCGTATACTCCGCCATTTTGGGCTGATTCCCCAGCACCGAGGTCAGGAGCGCCGCGAAGTACGCGCCGGGATAGTGCGCCTTGAGGTAGGCGGTGCGATAGGAAATCAGCGAGTAGGCGGCGGCATGGGACTTGTTGAAGGCGTAATCGGCAAAACTGCCGAGGTCGTCAAACAGTTTCTCCGCCGCTTCTGCCGTCATGCCGTGTGCCGCCGCGCCCGCGATGAAACTGCCGCGCTCCGCCTCCAGCACCGACGCCTTTTTCTTTGCCATGGCGCGGCGAACAATATCCGCGTGCCCCAGCGTATACCCCGCCAGCACCCGGAATATGCTCATGACCTGTTCCTGATACACCGTCACGCCGAAGGTTTCCGCCAGCACCGGCTCCAGCAGGGGCGACGAATAGACAATGCGCGACGGATCCTGCCGGTTGGCGATATAGGTGGGAATGGACTCCATGGGACCGGGGCGATACAGCGCAATCGCCGCCCCGATATCCCCGATGTTCCGGGGACGCAGGGAGGTCAGCATCTGCTTCATGCCGCCGGATTCCAGCTGGAACACGCCGGACGTCGCACCGCGCCCCAGCAGGTCATAAACGGCGGAATCGTCCAGCGGAAGGTGCTCCACCGAAAAATCCGGTTCGGTTTCCCGTATCTGCAGTTCGGCGTCGTGCAGGATGGTCAGGTAGCGCAGGGCAAGGAAGTCGAACTTCAGCACGCCCAACCGCGCCACGGTATCCATATCAAACTGCGTGACCACCGTGCCGCCGGACACCGCCAGCGGCACATAGTCCGCCACGGGACGCTCGGTAATGACCACGCCCGCCGCGTGGATGGACACATTGCGCGGCATTCCCTCCAACGCAACAGCCGTATCAACTAACCGTCTGACCTGCTCGGAGCCGTCGTACAGCGCCTTGAGGTCGGGCAGGCGGAGCGCCTCCGGGAGCGTGATGCCCAACTCGTGCGGCACGGCGCGGGCAACGACATCCACATCGCGGTAGGTCATGCCCATAGCACGCCCGACATCCCGGATTGCCGCACGGGCGGCAAGCGTACCGAACGTGATAATCTGCGAGACGCGCTCCCGCCCGTAGCGCCGCGCAACGTAGGCAATCACCTCATCGCGGCGGTTGTAGCAGAAATCCACATCGAAATCCGGCATACTGACCCGTTCCGGGTTGAGGAAACGCTCGAACAGCAGTTCAAACGCGATGGAATCCACCTCGGTGATGCCGATGCAGTAGGCGACCAGACTGCCCGCGCCGGAACCGCGTCCCGGTCCGACCGGGATGTCCTGCGACTTGGCAAAATTCACATAGTCCCACACGATGAGGTAGTAGTCGTCGTAGCCCATATTCCCGATGACAGACAGCTCATATTCCAGCCGTGCCCGGTACTCCTCCTCCGGGTGGCGCTGTCCGTACCGGATATCCCCCGCCGTCACACGCCGCTCCAAGCCCTCGTAGGTCAGACGGCGGAGATAGTCCCCCGAGGTCTGACCGTCCGGGCAGGGGAAGCGCGGCAGGTAGGTGTGCGAGAAATCCAACTCAGCCGAACACCGGTCGGCGATTTTCACCGTGTTCTCAATTGCCTCCGGAAGCGCGGAAAACAGTGCCCGCATCTCCTCCGTAGTCTTGTAATAAAACTCGTCCGTAGCAAAGCTGACGCGCCCGCCGTCCTGCAGGGTGCGGTTGGTGGCAATGCAGGTCAGGATTTCCTGCATCCCCGCATCCTCCCGCCGCAGATAGTGGCAGTCGTTGGTAGCAACCAGCGGCAGATTCAGCTCCCGCGCAAGACGCACAAGCTGCGGAAGAATCTGCTTTTCCTCCGGCAGGCGGTGGTTCTGCAGTTCAATGCAGAAGCAGTCCGGACCGAAAATATCCGCCATCTGCCGCGCCGCCCCGACCGCGCCGGGGTAATCCCCGGCGCACAGGCGGCGGGGTATCTCGCCGGACAGGCAGGCGGACAGTGCAATCAGCCCCTCATGGTGGCAGCGGAGCAGTTCAATATCCACGCGCGGCTTGCCGTAAAAGCCCTCGGTAAAGGACAGGGAGGACAGCGTCATCAGGTTGCGCCAGCCGGTCATGTTCTCGCAGAGCAGGACAAGATGTGAGTACGTCTCCTCCCGCCCGGCGCCGGTCTTGTCAAAGCGGGAGCGCGGGGCAACGTACACCTCACAGCCGAGGATAGGCTTGATTCCCTCCTTGCGGCAGGCGTCGTAAAAGGCGACGGCGCCGTACAGCACGCCGTGGTCGGTCAGGGCTACGGCGTCGTGCCCGCACGCCCTGACCCGGGCGGGAATATCCCGGATGCGGCAGGCGCCGTCCAGCAGGCTGTATTCACTGTGCAGATGCAGATGAACAAAATCTCCCATGTGCGACTCCTTTTCTCAGGACAGCGCAGATTGCGCGGTGATGCCTCAATCCCCCGGCGGACGCCGCCTCACACCTCCGGCTGAACCGGCTCCCCCTCCACGGCAAGGCTGGCGTGCCCGGCGCGATCCAGCACCAACAGTGCCTTCAGCTCGCCCAGCAGCAGCTTTTCGCGCCGGGCGGCAGACAGTCCGAACAGCCCGGCGGGCAGGGCGTACTCGTCCCCGTCCACCGTAACCAGCAGTTTGCCGCGCAGGCGGGACAGGGCACAGCGGACGGTATGCACCGTCTCCCCGTCCGGAACGCTCCAACGGTATGTTTTCATGGCAAAGAATCCTTTCTCAGGCAGGCTTATGTCGCGTCAGTGCCGCCCTCAGCCGGGGCAACCGCACCGTCCGCCAGCGTGGGCAGCTGGTAGCGGTTGAGGTACATGGCGTAGTAAGCGTCGAAATCCTCGCCGCTCTTCTTGACGCGCCCCAGATAATCATGCAGGTCAAGGCAGTTGTGCGCAACCTCAATGACGCATCCCGCGATGTTGGAGCAGTGGTCGGAAATACGCTCCAGCGTGGTCAGCAGGTCAGACAGCACAAAGCCCAGCTCAATGGTACAGCGCGAATTCTGCAGGCGGCGGATGTGGTTGTCCTTGATGCTGTCGCGCAGGTGGTCAATGACCTCCTCCAGCGGCTCTACATGCGTCGCCGCCCGCATATCGCCGAACAGCAGCGCCTTAGTGGTCAGATCCAGTATCTCGCACAGCGCGGAGCTCATGACCTTCAGCTCGGCTTTCGCCTCGTCCGAGAAGCACAGCTTCTTATCGTCCATTTCGGTAGCCGAAGCGGCGATGCCGACGGCATGGTCCGATATGCGTTCAATGTCGCTCAGCACGTGCAGCAACTTGGTGACTTCCTGCGCGTCCTGCGTGGTCAGCTCCTGCGCACTGAGTTTGACCAGATAGGAGCCAAGCTCGTCCTCGTACTTGTCCACCTGCTCCTCCATCTGCTCAATGCTCGCAACCTGCTTCCGGTCATACTTTTCCAGCAGGCGCAGTGCCATTTTGGTGGATTCAAAGGCGATGCCCGACATGGTGCCGATAACATCATCCGCCCGCTGAACCGCCACGGCGGCAGTGGACAAGAGGCGCTCGTCCAGCATTTCGGCCTGGTTGTAGGTGCGTCCGTCGCGGATAACCACGCAGGCGATTTTCTCAAAGATACCGGAGACCGGCATCAGAATCGCAACCGAAACCAACTTGTAAATGATGTTGATGATGGCAATATCCAGCGCCGACGCGCGGGCAGACAGGAACGTCCCCACAGCGCCGCGGTTGAAGAAGTAGTACACGACACAGTACCCTGCCCCGACCACCAGCATACTGACGACGTTGAATGCAGTATGAATGACCGAAGCCCGCTTGCCGTCCTTGGACGCGCCGATGGCGGACAGCGCCGCACTGATGCAGGTACCGATATTCTGACCCATCAGAATCGGAATCGCCAGCGCGTGGCTGACCGAACCGGTCACGGTCAGCGCCTGCAGGATACCGATGGAAGCGCCGGAGGACTGGATAATCGCGGTGATAACCGTTCCGACCAGCACACCCATGAAGGGATTCTGGAACATGGTCAAAATCTGGGTAAACTGTGGGTTGTCACGCAGACCGTCCACGGTGCCCGCCATGATGTCCATGCCATACATCAGCACGGCAAAGCCTATCATGATAAGTCCCAGATTCTTCCGGCGGCTGTTCCCCTTCAGGAAGCAGTACTGCAGGACGCCGGTAACGCCCAGCACCGCCGACAGGATAGTCACGACATTGATGCTGCCGCCGCCGTCGCCCATCAGCGACAGGGACAGGAGCAGCGGCGTCACGGCGGCGCCCACATTGGCACCCATGATGATGCCGACCGACTGCGTAAGCGTCATAATGCCGGAGTTGACAAAGCCGACGACCATGACGGTCGTGGCGGAGGAGGACTGCACCAGTGCGGTCACGACCAGCCCCA
Organism: bacterium; assembly: GCA_963643175.1. Lineage (GTDB taxonomy): Bacteria > Bacillota > Clostridia > Oscillospirales > CAG-272 > CAMEON01. Next base: position 30,029 of record CAVIJF010000007.1, on the reverse strand, counting down.
GCAGAAAGCCCTTGAATTTATTGGAAGTCAGTTTGCTGAAGATGGTCTTCATCTGGTTGCCGGCAAAGCGCTCCAGCGCGTGACTCATGACGTTCATTCCGAAGAGGAACAGGGCAAGTCCGCCCAGAAGCTCAAATACCTCGTTAATACCCATAACGGCGTTTCATCCTTTTTACTTTTATCGAATGTGTGGTGGTCCCCTCAGGGAAGCGCTGATTCAAATGAGACGGTGCTAATAATGTGCTACCGAATAAACCAGCGATTCCTCAGTACTCCTCCGCCATCCCGTGCAGGCGGCGGATAACTTCATCCGCGCGGAGACGGTCTGCGGCATACGCACGCCGGAGCAGTTCGCCGGGGATGTACTCGTCGTATTTCTCAAAAACAGGCAGTTCGCCGGTCTGCACCAAGGCCTCGCAGTCGATGCCCTCTGCGGACGCGATGCGGTTCAGATGGGAGACAAGCTCATAGTCATTCCCGCGCTCCATGCGGAAGGTCATGTAATAGCAGCCCTCAAATTCCAGATTGCTGATGCGGAATTCCCCGCCGCAGCGCTGCAGAAACTTGCGCAGCGTGCGGAAGGAGCGCGTCCCCAGCCACGGGAACAGGCACCAGCTGTACCCGCCCAGCGGCAGAAGGCAATGACTTCCCTCCCCCGTCATGCCGGTGTTGCGGGCAACGTGCCGCGCCACCTCCAGCCGGTGGCGGGCGTTGGGCTTGAGGTAGGGGTAGACGGTATCCTCGGCAAGCACGCGGCGCATCCGCTCCAGAATCCGGGTGTTGATTTCGCCGAAATCCCCCGGCCACGAAACTTCCATTTTTCCGTCCACCTGCCGGACGTATATCAGCTTGCGCTGAATATCCAGCTCCTCCACCTCCCAGACGCGCCCGGCAAGCGCAAACCGGTCACCCACCGGGGGCGGCGTGGTGATGGTTCCGATCTCATCCGACCCGGCACGGACGGTGTAGTCCTCCGAATCCTTGAAAACAGCGTAGAACTTGAAGGATTTGAGCAGGTGCTCGCCTGCCAGCCCGACAATCAGCCCCTTCTCCTCGGTCATTTGCAGGTAGTCATGCTCCAGCATGGACAGAAGCAGTGTGCGGTAATCCTCCTTTGCCACGGCGGCAAACGGCGGGAGCGACAGCACGCGCTCCGCCAACCGCCGTGGCGACAGCTCTCCGGAGGCGGCAAGCATACTCAGCGTCTGGTGGAACAGCAGACTCATGGGCATCAGCCGGCGTGCGGGCGGCTCGATAAAGCGTTCCTCAATGTATAGCTGGATAATGGCAATGCCGCGCAGAAGCTCCCACGGAATCAGCTGCGGGAGTGGCGTGTTGGGCAGGGGATCCTCCTCGCGGAACACCATCATCATTTCCGGCGGCTCGCCCCGGCGCCCGGAACGTCCCAGCCGTTGCAGGAAACTGGTAACGGAATTGGGCGCCTGACTTTGCAGGACACGCTCCAGCCGCCCGATGTCAATGCCCAGTTCCATGGTTACGGTCGCGCAGGTGACGGCAAACATCTCCTCGTCCTTCATCTTGGCTTCCGCTTCCTCGCGTATGGACGCGGACAGGTTGCCGTGGTGAATCAGGAACACATCCGGCTCGGAGCGCTCCCGCGCTATCTGCCGGAAGGTGGCGCACAGGTACTCGGTCTCCTCGCGGGAATTGGCAAACACCAGCGACTTTTTGTCCTTCACGCAATCGTACATATACTCGTACCCTGCGTCCGGTCCGGTGGGCTTGACCCGTTCAGCCGCCGCCTGTGCCAGCGCATCGGCTATCGCGGCGGCGGTCGCCTGCCCCATGCGGTCGTCCGGGTCGGCGGGCACTTCGCCCGGGTCGGCGCATTCGCCCGAACCGGGATCCCGGCTCTGATTCTCCTCCGCATTCTGGATGTAGAAGTGCTCCAGTCCCAGCCGCCAGCGGATTTTCCCTTCCTCAAACTGCGGGATGTCCACCGGTGTCTGCGTGCCGCCTGCCAGCCACGCCGCCGCCAACGAGGGGTCGCCAATGGTCGCGGACAGCCCGATGCGGCGCGGCTCGTGCCCGATCAGGTGCCCGATGCGGGCAAGCTGACAGATAATCTGATTGCCCCGGTCGGTGCCCGTCAACGTGTGTATCTCGTCGATGACCACGAAGCGCAGGTCGCCGAACAGCCGCACGATGTCGTTGGAACGGTTGATGAGCATAGCCTCCAGCGACTCCGGCGTAATCTGCAGGATACCGGCAGGTCTGTCCAGCAGTCGCTTTTTGTGCGACATGGCAACATCGCCGTGCCAGCGCGTCACCGGAATGCCGCTCAGGTCAAGCAGCTCGTCCAGACGGTAGAACTGGTCATTGATGAGGCTCTTGAGCGGCGCGATGTACAACGCCCCCACCGTCTGCGGCGGTCGCTCGTACAGGGAGGACAGGATGGGAAAGAATGCCGCCTCCGTCTTGCCGCTGGCGGTGGAAGAGGTCAGCAGCAGGTGGTGGTCTGTCAGAAACAGCGTCCGTGCCGCCGCTACCTGTACCGCACGCAGCGACTCCCACCCGTGCGCATAGATATACTCCCGGACAAACGCCGGAAAGCGTTCAAATATCCGATCGGCGGCAGACGCCCCCTCCGGTGCGCCGCTCACAGCGCGTACTCCACCAACAGCACCGCTCCCGGCGCCAGTCCGGCAGGCATGGCAGCCGCTGTCAGCCCTGCGTCTGTCAGGAGAGAGCAGGAAATCAGACTGCCGTCCGCCGCAAGCTCCAGCGGCAGGGTTGCATCCGTCGGATTGGCAATCAGCACCGCGCCCCGCGCCGCGCCGTCCCGCTCACCGCGTGCGGCAAGCACGCAGAGGGCGGCGTCCGGCTGTCCGGTCGCACCCGCCTGCTCCGTATACACCGCGACCTCCCGTCCCAGCCTGTACAGGTCATTGAAGGCAAGGAAGGTGTAGTACGCCGGGAACGGCGTCTCGGTCAGCGGATTGAACAGCCCGCTGTACAGGCTCACGCCGCACCGCCCGTCATAGAACATGGCGCTGTCCACCGGCGCGTGCTGCAGCTCGATGAACATGGCGGCACACAGCGCCGCGTGCATCTGCGTCCCGCGCAGGTCGGGGCGGCAGTTCCACTCGTTGCACGTGGTTTCGGTATCGGTGAAGCCTTCGGCATCCAGCCGGTGCCGCGCATATGCGGCAAACAGCCCGGTTGAGGCTACCGAATCGTAGCTGTGCCATGAGAAGAAATCCAGTGGGCAGTCATGCGCCCGGACATAGGCGAGGAAGCCGTCAAAGAAGGTACGGAAATAGTCAAACCGGGGGCTGACGGCGGCATAGGTGGGAACGTCCCCGCCCGTAACGCCGTAAAAGCCGCAGGAACCGTAGCCGCCGATTTTCAGGTGTGGAAACCGCTCCTTGAGGTAGGTCGAGGCGGTGGCATACAGGGCATAGAACTGCTCCGCGTTACCGCGCCACATGGGGTTTGCCATCGGGTCGGGGTCGTTTTCCGGCTCGTTCCAGATTTCCCAGTAGCGGATGGGGTAGCGGAATCCGTCCGCCCAGCCCTCGGTGTAGTGCCGGATGATACCCTCACACACCTTCGCCCACGCGAGCGGGTCGCGCGGCGGCAGGATGCGCTCCGCGTACAGGGCGCATTCGTTCTCGATGCTCACGCCCAGCCGGAAGAACGGCTCGGTGCCGCTCTCCATCAGTGCCTTCACCAGCACATCGGTAAAGGCAAAGCGGTAGGAGGCAGGGTCAGCGGGGTCGGCGTCCGGGTCGGGAAACAGGTTGGGAATATCCACGAACCTGCCGCCGCCGAAGTAGCCGCCCACGTCGTGCAGGCGGGAGAAGGGGATGCCCGCCTCTGTCAGGTAGTGAAACATTCCGCAGTCATTGCCGCGCATGGGGGGCTGTCCGACACCGTGCAGGGGCTTGATGCAAGCCCCGATGTCCGAAAAATCAATGCATATCATGGTAGGTTCTCCTTCCCGTTCATCAGAAATTCAGGTCGTCCGGGTCAAAGCTGTGCCCGGTCGGCTTGGGGGTGGCGGGTGCCGTCTCGGCGGCTGTCGGTTCCCATGCGTCCTCCGGGTCGGCGGACGCCGTCTTCAGCGTGACGGCAGAGCCGACCACGTCGGCAAACGCCGCCTGCGGGTTCTGCATGAGGATGTTCAGCACGGTCATATAGTCCCGCAGCATTTCCCGCGGGGTAATCATACTGTCCGCCCCCGCCCGCGACAGGCAGAGACTGAGAAAGGCGGTCTGCTCCGCGTCCGTGATGCGCGGCTCCCAGTTGTAATACTGCGCGTACAGCTGGGTGACGCGGCGGATCAGCGCCAGCAGTTCGTCATCCGCCAACCGCCGCAGCCGGATGACGGGTCCGATGAGGTTCCGGAAGCCTTCCAATGCAAAGCGGCTGTCGCACAGCCGGGAGCGCAGTGCCTCGTAGCTGAACAGCCCGCGGCGGGTATCCTCCAGGAACTGCGGCGTCCCGCCGAACACAATCCCCAGCCCCGACGCGCGCCCCTGCAGGGTGTCGTTGAACATGGAGAGTATCTTCTCGTAGTTGTTCTCCCGGCTGACGCGGTGGGTAATCTTGTACAGGTTGACGCACTCGTCGATGAACACCATAAGCCCCCGGTAGCCGATGCGCCGCGACAGCGCCGCCCAGAGCTTGAGAAAATCGTACCAGTTGTCGTCGTCAATGATGACCGACACGGGGAATCCCAGCTCGTTTCTTGCCTCGGTTTTGGTCGTGTACTCGCCCCGCAGCCAGCGCAGGCAGGCGCTCATGCGGCTCTGCGCATCGGCGCTGTCCGAAAGGTAGGCGCGGTAGTAGGCGGTCACGACGCGGGAAAAGTCAAACCCACCGACGAGAAACTCCAACTCCCGCATGACATCCGCGACCTTCCGGTTCAGCTCCCCGGCAAAGGTCGGGCTGTCCGGCTGGATGCCCTCCTGCGTCAGGGAATCCTGCAGCTGCCCTATCCAGCGGGCGATGATGCGGGGCAGTGCGCCGCCGTCCGGCGATGCCTTGGAGGCAAGATTTTTCATCAGCTCCCGGTAGGTCGCCACACCGGAGCCGCCGGAACCGTACAGGCGCCGCTCCGGGGACAGGTCGGCATCAGCGGTCAGGAAATCGCGCTCCAGCGCGTAGCCCCGGATAAGCTGGATGAGAAAGCTCTTGCCACTCCCGTACCGCCCGATGAGAAAGCGCATGGAACCGCCGCCCTCCCCGATCTGCTCCAGGTCGGACAGCAGAGCGGCAATTTCGTCCGCACGCCCGATGGCAATATACGGCGCACCCGCGCGGGGCACGACGCCGGCGGACACGGAGGACAGGAGCGACCCCAGAATGCGCCGGGGAACCCGGATCTGATTGGCAGAATTTGTATTGCTCATAGGCAAGTCCTTTCATTCATGCGCCTGCGCAGGTGCCGGCGTATGCGCCCGCACATGGGTGCTCATGCGGATTGCAGAAGTGCCGAAACCGCCGCGCGGTAGTCCTCAATGACGGCATACCCGCCGTCGGTTTCCTCCAGAACGACATCTCCGATATCGCTTCCGACCGCCCACTCGTTGATGCGGTCCGCCAGCGCATCGGGCAGGACACGCAGACGCGCTGCCAGCGCACGCTGTCCGGCGCAGTCCCCGGCAAGCGCAAGCTGCAGGAAGTCGGCAAGCTCCGGGGCATTGGAAAAAGGCGCGGCACCGCCGGTCGCACACGCCTCCGGCGGGACATCGGGCGCGGGCACCGGCTCCGCAGGCAGAACGGCATCCGTCCCCGGCGCATCCGCCGGCTCCGCCGCAGTATCCTGATTTTCTCCGAATGCCTCGGTCAGAATGCGGGTCGTCTCCCATGACGCCTGCTCGATGCGGGCGGCATCCTCCTGCGAAACCGGCTTGACGGGCAGGTCATACAGCGCCTCGTAAGCTGGGCGCGGCGGAGCGGGCTTGGGTCTGGGCGCGACTTCCGGTGCGGGCAGCAGCGGGTTCAGGTACGCATCCAGCGCGTCCCGCACAGGCACGGGCAGCGCCATGACCGACAGACGGGAGCGCACGCCGATATACTTGCGCAGGCGGTTTTCGATGTGCTTGACCATATCCCCGACCAGAAACCGCAGCTCGTGCGAGCGGGAGAAGGACGTGTAGGAAACGACCAGCCGCCGCTTGTTCCGGTACGCGCACAGTGCACCGGTGTAAGCATCGCGGGTGACGGTGGAATCCTGCATGGTGATAAGCGGAGGTTTTCCGTCCCGCCCCAGCAGGAGCGGCAGTACCTCGGCGACCGCGCCGGGGATAATCCGGTCGAACAGCGCGGCATTCTCCCCGCCCGCAAACTTGCTCTTGCGGTAATCGTACTGACAGCAATGCCGGAGCAGGATGCGTGCCCCCGCGATGTCCGGCGTATCAGTTCCCGTCCCACTCACGGCGGCGGAGAGGTAAAACTCCTTTATGTGACTGACCGTAACAATACTGTTCAGCGCGGGGGACAGAATATCAGCCGGGGCGCTCAGCCGGTGAATGAGGCAGAAATCGCACAGCCATTCGCACATATAGTGATCCAGCTGGGGATAGCGGCGGCGGTATGCCATCCAGACGCCTGCCAGCGTCCGGCAGACTGTCTCCGCCTCGCCCCTGTCTTCCGGGACAGGGGGCAGCGGCTGATTAATAAGTTCAAAGACATACAGCAGGATATAGGCATAGTCCGTGTCCGGGAACGTGCCGTGCCGCACCTGCTCCCGCCACCACAGGTACCACGCCTCCTGGCGGCGCCCCATCTGCACATACTGCGGGAAGAAGGAAAAGAACGGTTCGCGGTCTGGCTGTTCCGCCGGAGCCGGGCGGGCGGCGTATGCGGCGGCATCCTGTACGAACTGGTCGAAATAGCGGTAATCGGATTTCCACACGTACACATCCACCCGGTGGATCAGCACGCCGCCCGCATCGTAGGAAAGCTCCGGGGGGTCACTTTCCCCTTCCCCGGCAGTATGCGGCGGGACGTAGTGCGTCCTGCCGAGCAGGTCGCCTCCGGCACCTGCTCCGTCTGCGGGATGCGGCGGAAGCGGCACGTCCCGCACCGGGGCGGGCGTGTCCGCCGTGTCCGGAGAAGTGGCGTGCAAACCATCGCCGCCTGCCGGTGCCGGCAGCTCGATTTCCACGCCGGCGGGCGGCTCGCTGCGGCGCGGCGGAGACGCCTGCCGCACAGGCTTGTCCGGCAAAAGCCGCGAAATGTCCCAGAAGTCGTCCAGTTCACGGTCACGTGCGGTCTGACTGTCCGGGTGTCTGTCGCTGTCCGGCATACCGTTTTCCTCCCTCCCGCTGATATCTCATCGTATTATTTTACCATACGCTGCACGTTTTGTCAACGGGTGCGAAACTTTTTTTCAGAGTAGGCAGAAAAGGGGAAATATTTTCGGATAGCAAAGGGGCAACGTTTCCGGCGTTCCGGAAAGCAACCGAAACCGCCCGGAACGCCGGCATTCCTCCCGGCTCCGCCGCGGGGTTGCAGGGAGCGACAGCCCCTTGCATAAGAAAACTGTGAGTCTCCCCCCCTTCCCCAGCGGGGAAGGGGGCGGGGAGATGGGGACAAAAGAGTTACACGGGGCAGGTCAAATCGGTAACGCAAGGGGCAGGCACGTCCCCAAATGCCGGTGCGGCAAACTCAGCCCGTACTGCAGAAGGTAAAATTCCCGCCGGCTCACCGCAAACAGCAGGATAACCCGGTATCTCACAAGGATAAATGTCCGCACCTCTCCCCCTCCATACGTGATAAAACGCTTGACATCCTCCCCGGCTTGTGCTATACTTACTGGTACTATATCAGCCGTACAGCGCACCGCAGACAACGGTACGCAGGATAATCACGGCAAAAGGGAGGGAAATGGCGGTATGGGATTCAGTCTTGCCAAACTGAAGCCGAAGAACTGGAGCCGGGATATCGCCATGGATCTCGGCACGGCAAGCGTGTTGGTGTTCGTCGAGGGCAAAGGAATCGTGCTCAACGAACCGTCCGTCGTTGCCGTGGACACCACGACCGACCGGGTGGTCAAGGTCGGCAGGAGTGCCATGGAAATGCTGGGGCGCACGCCGGAGCATATTGAGGCGACACGCCCGCTCGCGGACGGAACCATGACCCAGTATGAGGTCACGCTCCAGATGCTCAAATACTTCATCCGCCGCGCCTGCGGACGGGTGTGGATTCCCCCGCGCGTCATCCTCTGCGTGCCGACCGGCATCAGCGAGGTGCAGATGCGCGCCATCATGGACGCTTCCCGCGAGGCAGGCGCGCGCCGTACCTACCTCGTCGACGAACCGCGTGCGGCGGCGTTGGGCGCACGCCTGAAATTCCAGTCCCCGGTCGGACATATGATTGTCAACATCGGCGGCGGCATCAGCAATGTCGCCGTGCTGTCCATGGGCGGCGTGGTTGTGTCGGACAACATCCCGGTCGGCGGGGATCGCTTCGATCAGGCAATCATGAACTACGTCCGCCGCCGCTACGGCGTCCTCATCGGGGAACGCACGGCGGAGGACATCAAGATTCAGATCGGACACGTGTTCCGTCACGACCGCCCACTGTATATGCGGGTCTGCGGCCGCTCACTCGCGGAGGGACTGCCGCGCGAAATTCTCCTGTCCTCCAAGGAAATGATTGAAGCACTGGCTGAACCGATCACATCCATTCTGGATTCCGTGGTCGGGGTGGTCGAGCGCACGCCGCCCGCGCTGGTCGGCGACATTCTGAAGCAGGGCGGCATTACCATGACCGGCGGCGGCAGCCTGCTGCGCGGGCTGGATCAGCTGATTGAAAAGGTCACGGGCATTCCGACCCGCGTGGCAGATCAGCCGGTCAAGGCAGCCGTACTGGGCGCAGGCAGACTGCTCCGCTACCTCAACGGAATGCCGGAGGGCATGATTGACATCCCCATGCGCCCGTCCGCACCGCGCGATACGGTGCGCCGCGACCGCTCCGACCGGTACGACCGGTACGACCGGTACGACAGCCGCGACAGGGCGCGATTCGCCCGGGATGACGGCTACGGTCGCAGTTACAGCGATCGGGGCAGCCGGGACTATGACCGCTACGACAGTCGCAACCGTCGGCGCTAAATCTGTTTTCTGTACCTGTGTGCAGATATATCTGAGGTATTTTGAGGAGGCTTTTCATGAACCGTCATGTTCTTTCCGCCTGCGAACCGCAGTCGGTGTTCCGCTTTTTTGAGGATATCTGTGCCATCCCGCACCCGTCCGGACACGAGGGCGCCGTGGCTGACTATGTGGAGAATTTCGCCAAGGAGCGCGGGCTGTCCTACGTCCGGGACGCGGCAAACAACCTGCTGCTTCGCCTGCCGGCAAGCGCCGGATGTGAGGGCGCCGGAGCGGTTCTCCTGCAGGGGCATATGGATATGGTGCCCGAGAGGGACGCCGGATCGACGCACAACTTCCTGACCGACGGGCTTACGCTGTCGGTAGAGGACGGCTGGATTCACGCCGACCGCACCACGCTGGGCGGCGATGACGGCGTTGCGGTCGCCATCATGCTGGCACTGTTGGACGGCGCCCCCGCACCGCATCCGGCATTGGAGTGCCTGTTCACGGTCTCCGAGGAAACCGGCATGGACGGCGCGTGGGCATTTGACCCCGACGCGGCGGGACTGACCGCCCGCACGCTCCTCAATCTGGACAGCGAGTCCGAGGGCGTTATCACGGCGGGCTGCTCCGGCGGTGTGCGCACGGACATTTCCCTGCCCGTGACGACCGAGCCGGACGACGGCACCGCCGTGGAGGTAGTTTTGGACGGGTTTGCCGGCGGTCACTCCGGCACCGAGATACACAAGGGGCGTTCCAACGCCATTCAGGTGTTGGGGCAGCTGCTGGACAGCCTGACAGGGCGCTTTGACCTGCGCCTGATTGAAATATCGGGCGGAGGGAAGGACAACGCCATCCCGCGTGCCGCACGTGCCCGGCTGTCCCTGCCCGCCGCGCAGGCAGACGACTTCCGCGCCGCCGCGCTGGCAGAAATCGAACTGTTCCGGGGTGAGCCGTCCACGGCGGCGGAGGATCGGGGCTTTTCCGGCACCGTTTCCCTGCCCGGCTCCGGCAATACCCGCCGCATGGACGCGGATTCCACCCGCCGGGTGTTGGATGTCCTGACATTGGTGCGCAGCGGCGTGATTGCCATGAGTGCCTATGTGCCGGGGCTGACCGCCTTCTCGCGTAATCTCGGCATCCTGACGACGGAAACGGACGCGGCGGGGAACGCCGCGCACGTGGTACTGTCCTTCTCTTCCCGGTCGGCGTCCGAGCACCAGCTGGATCGCACCCAGCGCGAGTTGGAACGGCTGGCTGCGCTGGCCGGCGGTACGGCAAGCCATCATGCGCGTTATCCCGGCTGGGACTTTTCGCCGGTATCCCGCCTGAGGGATGTCTGGACGCAGGAGAGCCGGCGACTGTTCGGCGTAACGCCCACCGTAGAGGTTCTGCACGCCGGTCTGGAGTGCGGCATTCTGTGCGGCAAGCGCCCCGGACTGGACATGATTTCCGTCGGTCCCGATATGCGGGACATCCACACGCCTCGCGAAATGCTGAACGTGGAGTCTACCCGCCGCACCTATGAGTTGGTATGCGCCACGCTGGCGGCGCTGACCGAATAAGAAACGCAAAAAGCCACCCGGATGGGAGCAATGCTCCCATCCGGGTGGCTTTTCTGGCCTACCCGAAAGGATTCGAACCTTCGACCTTCAGAGTCGGAGTCTGACGCGCTATCCAGCTGTGCCACGGGTAGATTCACCGCCGGGGATCTTTCCCCGACACCGCTGTATTATAGCACAAACCGGCGCAGAATGCAATACCTTTTGCGAAAATTCATAAAAAGTTCTTCCGCAGGCGGTTTCAGCCGTCCGGCGCCGTCCGGTTCCGGTAGGTCAGCACGTTGGCGTAGGTCGGGACAAAGGCAACCAGCGCAATCAGTGCGGCAAGCGCAACGCAGACAATTCCGAAAACCCGGATGGTGCTGGCTTTCAGCGAATAGATAACCATACCTGTATCCTCCCGTTTCTGCTGTGGACTGGTAGAGTCTATGAGCCGGGAGCCGGATTTATGAACCCTGCGGGAAAGCCGTGGGAGGTTTTTCCGGAGACGTTTCCGGTGTTTTCCACACCCCATGCGCCGTGCGAATCCTGTTGGAAAAGCGTGAAACTGCCTGTCCGCCCTGTCAATCCCGGCGTAGCGGTATTTTTCTCCACACAGCTTTCCACAGGTTGTGGAAAAGTTTTCTCCGGGGCTGTGGAAAAGCCCGATACCCTGCGGCGGCGGCAGGTCTCCGACATATGTCTATTTAACCAAATTTCTGAAAACAATCCACTATATTTTCGGCGGTATGACATCTTGCATAATTAAGTAAAAAAGGCTATAATATGTTTGTGGAAAAATGCAAAAGCCGAATACGTCCGCGGGTGCGGACAAGAGAAGAGAAAGGATGGTACTGCATATGAAATCTGTGTACATCAAGCTCAATGAGATCAACGACGTGTATGCCCTTGTCAACACGCTGGTGTCCTACGACGGCGAGGTGGATCTGGAATCCGGTCGTTACAAGGTGGACGGCAAGTCCCTGTTGGGTATTTTCAGTCTGGATCTGCGCAAGCCGGTCAAGCTGACCTTCCACGACAGCGAGAAGGCAGAGGCGCTGATGAACGGTCTGAAGCGTTTCGTTGTGGAGGATCCCGAGCTGTAACCCGACCCTGTCGCAAGGGAACCGTCGGTTTTTCGCGGCGGCTTTTCCCGAACACAGCCCGCCGGCGGATGAAATCCGCACGTCGGGCTTTTTTGTCGGGCTTTTTGCCATATCCGCCGGGTCGCGTCAGCGTCCCGGCTTTTGTCTGCGGACGTTGAACAGCCGACGCAGCAGCGGCGACAGGATGCCCCAGCGTGCGGATCAAAATGATTTTCACGGAATACACCTTCCTTTCGGGGAGCCTACGACAGAATATGCTGCCCCAGCGTGCGGAGTTCCCGGAAAGTGCCGCTTCTCCGGGAAGCGGGAGCCGCCCCCCACCGTAACCGCAATTCACAAAAAAATCCGGAAATCGCCGCATTTCTCTTGCAAATCCTTCCCGTCTGTGCTATACTGTATGTGAAAATTCCTGAGGAAACGGGGGGATGTTCCATGGTGCTCTTCCATTACGAGGACAGCGACCTGATGCTCCACCACACGCTGACGGACACGCCGAGCGAAACCATGTTCCCGCTGCACGCCCACGGCCGCTATGAGCTGTACTGCTTCCTGCGCGGGCAGGGATACTACACCGTTGAAGGGCATGACTATCCCCTGTCGCCGGGCAGCATCCTGATGATGCGCGACGGGGAAACCCACAAGCTCCACATCAGCCCCGCGCGGGCATACGAACGCATTGCCCTGCACTTCTCCCCCGCCGCCCTGCCGTCGGCGGGCACGGCGGCGGAGTTCCTGCTGGCACCCTTCCGGGCACGTCCGCTCGGGCAGTTCAACCGGCTGCCCCCTGCCCCGGAAGCCGAACGCATCCGGGATATGCTGCTCCGCATCACCGCCGGCAGCGCGGCGGACGGCGGAATGCCGGCGGACGCCCGGCGGGTCATGATACGTGCCTACCTGCCCGCTATCCTGTTTGAAATCACGCAGACCGCCGGTCCGTGGAGGACGGACATTCAACCCGCCGGGGACGTCCCGCAGCCGGAGGACGGGCGCGCCCGTTCCCTGCCGGGCGGCATCATCGAATTCATCAACCGCGACCCCGCCGCCGTCACAGGCGTCGATGTGTTGGAGGAAAGGTTCGGATACAGCCGTTCCTACCTCAACCGCACCTTCCGGCAGTCCACCGGCGTTTCCGTCTGGGAGTACGTCATTCTCAAGCGCCTGACCCGCGCACGCGCCGCCATCCGTGGCGGCACGGCGGCGGCAGTCGCCGCCCGCGAGGTCGGGTACAGTGACTACTCGTCCTTTTACCGCCAGTACCGGAAACGGTTCGGCTGTACGCCGGAGGAGGAAAAGCGCGGGCTTCAGTCAGACCGGAAACCGGAGAGAAAAGGAGATATGCCATGAGTCACCGTCCGCTCGTCAGACAGCTTCTGTGCGCTGCACTGCTCGGCGTCTCCGTTCTGCTTGCCGCTGTCGGCTGTCAGAATGATCGTCAGGAATCACCGACCGCATCCGCATCGGAATCCGCAATTCAGGAAACCACACAGGAGGAACCCGACATGAACCAATCCGAATCCGCCGTGGAGACAGAATCCGTGACCGAAACCGAACCCGCAACCGTCACGGAATCCGTGACCGAAGCGCCGACCGAGGCGCCCACGGAACCGCCGACCGAGCCGGAAACAGACCCCGTGCGGGAGGTGCTGGAGCGATCCGTCAAGGTCGATCCGTATGTCCCTGCCGAACCGATCCGCCTGCATGATGTCAAGGCAATGTGGCTCTCGCAGTTTGACCTGAACAAGGTCTATACGAACGGCGGACGCCAGCGGGCGGAGGACGATTTCCGCACGCGCATCGCAGGCATCCTGCAAAACGTGGCGGACAACGGCTTCAATACCGTCATCGTGCAGGTGCGTCCCAATGCGGACAGCTTCTACCCCTCGAATTTCTACGCGCCGAGCGCCTATGTCACCGGAAACTATGCAAACGGATTTGACTACGACCCCTTCGCCATCCTCATTGAGGAAGCGCGGGTGCGGAATCTGTCGGTTCATGCATGGATTAACCCGCTGCGCGGCGTAACAACCTCCGAACTGCAGGCAATGGACACGGCGTATGCACTCCGGCAGTGGTACGAGGATACGGACCTGCGCGGGAAGTACATAGTGGAGTACAGCGGGCGCTGGTATCTGAATCCCGCCTATGCCGAGGTGCGCGACCTCATCGTGTACGGCGCACGGGAAATCCTGCAGCGCTACGACGTGGACGGCGTTCACATGGACGATTACTTCTACCCCACGCAGGATGCCGCGTTTGATTCCGCCGCCTTTGCGGCTTACCGGGCGGAAGGCGGCACGCTGTCGCTGGAAGACTGGCGGCGTGAGAATCTGTCCGACCTTGTGTCCAGCCTGTACCGCATGACCAAGCGGCAGAATCCGGACGCGCTGTTCGGCATCAGCCCGGCAGGCGTGCTGAATACCGTCTATGCCAAGCAGTACGCCGATGTGTACCGCTGGTGCGCCAATCCGGGCTTCGTGGACTACATCCTGCCGCAGATTTACTTCGGCTTCGAGCACGCGACGGCGGCGTTCGACAAGCTCTGCAACCAGTGGCAGGATCTTGTCCGGACGGAGTATGTCGATCTGCTCATCGGCGTGACCTTCGGGAAAGCGCTTGCCAAGTATGACAAATGGGCGGGCACGGGCGCCAACGAGTGGGCACAGCATACCGACATCATGGCACGCTGCATCACCTACACGCTGGGGCTGGAAAAGTGCCGCGGTATGTCGGTCTTCTGCTACCAGTACTTCTACGACCCCGTGACCGGCGCACCGGTGGACGGAACGCAGGCGGAGCGCGACGGGTACGTCGCCATTCTCCGGGGGGCATCGTGGGAAGGCTGAGCGCCGGGGGCGTGCCGGGAGGAGGTCCGCCGTGAGCCGAAAGCACTCCCGTAAAGCAAAACGGAAGAGAATATCCGGGCAATCCGGACAGAAGCCGTCCCCGATACAGGTTACCGAACGGGAGGCGCACCTGCTGCGTGAACTGGAGACCGAGCGGCTGGAAAATCTGCGTCTGCGCCAGATGATTGATACGCTGCAGCGGGAGTCGGCGATCGCCCCGGCAGGCGGGACGGAATTCGTTTCCGTCCGGAAAAAGCCCCGCACCCGGCAGGAAGTGTGGGACGAAAGCCTGCGGGAGGCAAGCCAGAACGCGCAGGGTTTCTCCATGCGCAGCTATCCGCGCTACCTGTTCGCCATCGTAAACGCCTCCTCGCCCATGCGGCTGATAAAAAAAGTCACGCTGTTTTTCCGCCGGGCACGCCTGATAACCATGATTGTTTCGGTCGCCTTCACGGTCTCCGCCGCTGTCCTGCTGCTGCCCATGTACGTGATTGTCCTCCCGATCATGCTGGCGTTGGCCGGGCTGACTGCGTTTTGCAGTCTGTTCTTCGCATCCCGCATGAACCGGCGCCTGCGGGCAGAGCTGGCAGGCAGGCACCTGTACATTTTTGTTGCTTCCGACGAGGGCAGTCTGGACGCCGGCTCCTTCTTCCGTGCCAATGCGCATCAGTTGGCACAGCAGTCGGACTGCGCCGTGCTGGTCGTTTCGCCGCACAACATCGGAACGGGCGGACTGGGCGGCAAGCGCTTCTACCTGACCGCCCGGCAGGAGGGAGAGCACCTCTATATTGTCCGGCGGCACTACTTTTTCAATCTCCGCCGCCGTGTTCTGCGGCAGACGGATCCGCACATGACGGTGGTCTACTGACGCCCCGCCCGGTCAGGACATCCTGACAGAAAGGACTGCAACCATGCCTTACATTGCATACGTATACCTCGGACTTCTGCCGGTGATGAGCATCATCACGTTGGCATTTTTCGCCGTTGACAAGAAGAATTCGTCCCGCGAGGGGAAAGGGCGCGTTCCGGAAATCGTCCTGCTGTCCCTGTGCAGCTTCGGCGGCGCCCCCGGTGCGCTGGTCGGGATGTACGTCCTGCGCCACAAAACCAATCCCGTTACCAAATTTCACTTTTTCGTGACTCTCTGGCTGTCCCTTGCCATGCAGGCGGCGCTGGCAGTGCTGATGGTCACGCAGCTGTTCTGAAGGAGGCGCAACAATGGCAAGTTCCAATGAATTTACGCACGGAGGCGGCGTCGGCAAAAATATCGGACTGATGCTCCGCACACTGCTCAACATTCTGTTCTTCGGTGCACTCTGGTTCGGGCTGGCGCAGATCGGCGCCGGCAAGGTGCTCTTCGGTCTGCCGGAATTTGTCCCGGCACTCTGCACAGCCGCCGGCGGTACCGGCACGCTGATCCTGCTGGCAGTCAATCTGTTTCTCCCTTTCGCGCACCGGGCAAAAGGAAGCCGGTGACAGGCACAGGTACCATAGGGGAAGCCGATAACAGTCAGGCGTCCATGTTGAAAAACTCCTGTAAAAAAGCATCCGGGAACTTTCCCGGATGCATTTTTACAGGAGAATTTTTTGGAAAACGCTGATTCCGTACCGGAGGAACAGCGCGTTTTCCGTTTGGCAGCAGGCGGGCACAGAGATGCCGCGGCAGGCTTCCGAATATGAATCAGCGGTCCCTGGCAATCCCCGCCGTGCCGCCCTACCCTTCCCTCGTCCGGATGATCGCACTGCTGCCGTCGGTGGCAAAGCAGACCGTTCCGTCGTAGGTAAAGTAGCGCCCGGCGCCGACCGATTTCATGTTGGTGACAATCGCCCCGGAAACCGACGAGGCGGAATCCGAGCAGACCACGCAGTAGCGGGGCTTCCACGTGCGAACCGCATCCAACAGTCCCTTGTCAGCCGAAGCGCCGTGGTGCGGCATCTTGAGCAGGGTGCAGGAAGTAAACCCGCGTGCCTCCGCCAGCGGAAGGTACTCCGCCATGCGCTCGCCCTCCGCGTCCCCGCCGAAAATCAGTTTTATGTCGCCGAAGGTCACGGCAGTGATGAGTGAAAAATTGTTCTCGTCCGTGTCCTCGTTGTCCTCGTCGGCACCCAAGGTCATGCCCGCTTCATAGCCCTCCATGGAGGTTGCGTTTATCCAGACCTTTCCGTAGCCCATGTCCGGCTCGGCATCGGTGGCGTGCATACGGTAAACGGCTGTCCCGGCAGTCTGCACCGTTCCGATTGCCGTCATCAGACTGCGGTAGAGTTTGGAATTCCGCACGTAGTCGGGCATATACACCGCGCCGACGGTATACTCCTCCAACACCATATCGGCGGCGCCGATATGGTCGTTGTCGTAATGCGTCAGTATCAGGCAGTCAATGCGCGTGATGCCGTAACCATCCAACGCACTCCGGATGAGCGCGGCGTCCGCCCTCTCACCGGTATCAATCAGAATAACCCGGTCATCCATGCGCAGGAGAATGCAATCCGCCTTGCCCACGTTGAGAAAATCCACGTACAGGCGATGCTCCGCGCCGGCATAGGGATCGTCCGTCGGATCAATGACGATGGAATTCCCGCCTGTGGTTGCAGCCGTAGCGGTTGTCGGCGTCAGCGTCAGGTCGCCGTCGGCGCCGCCGTTCCCGGTTGGACCCGAGGAACCGGTGCCATTCTGTATCGTCATGGTGCCGGGGCGGCTGATACTGCCGTCCGGGTTCAGAACCATATCCGAGCAGGCAGGCAGACAAAGCAGGACACACAGCGTCAGCAGAGCCGCCGGAAACAGCACGTGCGCCCACCTTCCGCGCCGCTTTTTTTGTATCATATGCCATACCTCCCGTTTTCGATAGGGACAGTATAGCATGGAATTGTTGCGGGTATGCGAGATTTTTATGAATTTTCTGCGGACGCCGGGCGAATTGTCCCGATGGAAGCCGAAAACTGTCAAGCATCAATTGACAGCTGTCAGTTTTCGTCTGTCAATGTTCGCCTTCGCCGTCTTCCACAGGTGCCTCGTCCCGCGCTGCGCGCGGCGCATCACGCATAGACTCGCGCAGGGCGTCCCTCATGGCGTCGCGCACCGTGTCCGACTCATACCCCAGACGCATCATGGCGGCAATCAGTCTGCCGCACGCGGCGCGGTCGGTAAGCAATGCCGTGTCACGTCCCAATTTCGTCCGCAGAACACAGCGGCACACGTATTCAAAATCCACGAAAGCAGGATCTTCCGGGTCGTTCAGCGTATCCAATGCCGCATCGGCGGCTTCGGACGGATACCCGTGCGCCAGCAGATCCTGCCGGATGCGCCGGGGTCCCCACCCCTTGCGGGCATCCGCAAGGGCGCGCGCAAGGGCGGACGCATCCTCCCGGAGCATCCCCCGCGTCACCAGCCAGTCCGCCGCTTCGACCGCCACGGTGCGGTCAATGCCCCGGGCGGTCAGCTTGCGCACCAGCGTCCGGGCGGGCATATCGCCGTAGCCCAGCAATTCGCCCGCCTTCCGGATTGCCAGACACAGCGCCCCCGCGTGCTCCAGACGTTCCGCCGCCTCCGCGGAAAGTCTGCCCGGCTGGATATTCAGGGCGGCATACTGCTCCACGGTCAGCGGAATCCGGCACTGCAGGCGGGTGCCGCCATCCCCCGGCTTCTCCAGCGTGACGGTCAGCGTCTCTCCGTCCGCATCGGTCACAACGCGGAGAATCGACGCGGCGGATTCGCACGGTTCACGGGATTCAACGGGTGCACCGGATGCGCCTGTCCCGGCGGTGTCTCCGGCTTCCGGACGCAGCTTCGGGCGATCCGCCCCCGCGCCGCGCCCGGCGCGGCGCGGCGCAGGCATATCCGACAGCCGGACAGCCCGGCTTCCGCCTGCCGTCTCCCCCTCGGGGGCGGCGTAGTCGTCATAGCGTCCGTACAGGGTTTTTCTCTTGCCGAAGGAAGTGTTTTCCGCCATGCGGTTTATTCGTCGGCGTCGGCGCCCTTGACGGTGCGGATGTCGAACTCATCGTCCAGCATCCCGGCATCGCCGTCCCCGTCGCCGTCTTCGTCCAATTCAAACGTCTGCACATCCTGCCCGTCATGCTCCTGCATAGCAGCGCGAACCTTCTCCTCCAACTCCGCCTGCATGGCAGGATTCTCCTCAATCACCTTCTGCACGGCTTCCTTACCCTGCCCCAGACGGTCGCCGTTGTAGGAGAACCACGACCCGCTCTTCCTGACAATATCGTACTTGACGGCAAAATCCAGAATCTCGCTCATGCGCGAAATTCCCTGCCCGTACAGAATATCGAACTCCGCAACGCGGAAGGGCGGCGCGACCTTATTCTTGACGATTTTGCACCGGACATGGTTGCCGTACACCTCGCCGCCGCGCTTGAGCTGCTCGGTACGGCGCACATCTATGCGTACGGAGGAGTAGAATTTCAGCGCACGTCCGCCGGGCGTGGTCTCCGGGTTTCCGTACAGCACGCCGACCTTCTCACGCAGCTGGTTGATGAAAATAACCACTGTCTGGCTCTTGGAAATCACAGCGGACAGCTTGCGCATTGCCTGCGACATCAGGCGTGCCTGCATACCGACCGTTGCCGCGCCCATATTGCCTTCAATTTCCTGCCGGGGCACCAGTGCCGCCACCGAGTCCACGACCACCACGTCGATGGCGCCGGATCGCACCAGCGACTCGCAGATGGACAGGGCGTCCTCGCCGCAGTCCGGCTGGGACACCAGCAGGTTATCGGTATCCACGCCCAGCGCCTTGGCGTACACGGGATCCAGCGCGTGTTCCGCGTCGATGAACGCCGCGTCGCCGCCCGCCTTCTGCACCTCGGCAACGATATGCAGGGCAACGGTGGTTTTACCGGAGGATTCCGGTCCGAATATTTCAATGATACGTCCGCGCGGCACGCCGCCGATGCCCAGTGCCGCGTCCAGCGACAGGGAGCCGGTATGCACAGCCTGCACTGCCATATGCTGGTTTTCGCCCAGCTTCATGATAGCGCCCTCGCCGAAGTCGCGCTCAATCTGCTTCATTGCCGTCCGGAGAGCCTCGCGCTTTGCCTCCCGATCCGCGTCATATGCCACAAGGGGGGTCAGGGTTTTCTTTGCCTGCTGCTTTGCTGCCATATCTGCTGCCAGCCTTTCTGTTTTTGATGTCTCTATTATACACACTGGTTTGCTGTTTGTCAAGGGGTTTCTAAAATTTTCATTCCTTTTTTGGAAATAATTTTAGACACGCTGTTTTTTGAATCCAACCCAGTTCTTATTTCGGAATTCCGCTGCGCATCTCATTTCACCTCGCACAGCTTTTCTGCCCCCCCTTCCCCGTCGGGGAAGGGGGGAGCTTTTTAGTTTTCTTATGCAAGGGGCTTCGCCCCTTGCATCCCCGCGCTTGTGCAGGACGAGGCACGGACTTCCGGACTGTTTGCGGCGTTTTTTCGGGGTGTGTGCCCCCAGCGTTTCCGACTGACCCAGCCTTTGCCGAATTCGTTTGCCGCCATCCCCCCGACCCCCTTCCCCGCTGGGGAAGGGGGTGATTTTTAGCTTATTTTGCCGGGGCTTCGCCCCCGGCACCCCTACACCTGCGCCGGAAGGTGCACCGCGCTCCGGGAGATTTGCAGTGCTGAAGAGAGTATGGGGACGGGTGAACCCCCGGCGCCCAAGGGGGCGTGTCGGACGGTTCCCATTACCTTCCGGAACGCCGGGGAGCGTGCCCCCGCGCCCCCAGCAAAAGTTTTTTGCTCTCTGCCGGGAAGGGCAGCCAAAGAGAGTGGGGGGAACAAGAACAACGCTGCCGGGACACCGGCGACGCAAAACGCCGGGGGCGATGCCCCCGGCGAAATGTTCATGTCCCTTCGGACGCGGCACCGATACCGCTTTCCACGAGCCGTTCCTCCAACCACGCGGTCGCCTGCGCCAAACCGTCCGGCGTGCCGGGAAAGGTCGTTTCCTGCTTGCTGTCCCATGCGGCACCGTCCGGCCACGGGCGGCGGATGCCGCAGGAAACGTGCAGGGTCACGGTCTTTTGCTTCGTCCCGTCCGCGTTTTCCTGCTCGATCCGGGTCATGACGGCGCTGTACTCAAAGAGGGTACGCCCCAGACTTCCGGCGGTTCCGTCCGTTCCGACAGAGCCGGAATACCGGTTGCCAACCCCGGTTTTGGAGTCAAAATCCGCCGTGAACCACTCATGAATGGGCATCGTGACCGGCATAGGTGCGCCCTCCTACTGCGCGTCCGCCGCCTGCTCCAGCAGGTTGCCGACAGCGGTGCGCAAAGCGGTGAACAGCTCCTCATCGGTGCTGTACTGCGAAATGGAGGTTGTCAGGCGGCAGATCAGCGCGTTCACAGTCTCGGTTCCGTAAACATCCGCCAACATGGTCAGATACTCAAAATCCTCAATGCCGTCCCGCACGCACTCCAACCGCAGGGAACCGACCGGACCGTACTCGCCAAACGGTACGCCGCAGTAAAGCAGCACGCCATTGCCGTACACGTCGTAGGGGTACGCCGAATTGATTTCATGCTTGCTGTTCAGCCCCTGATTCTCGCTGATTTCGTACCAGTCATTGACCAGATAGTACAGGAACCCGTCCACGCCGTACAGCTTCTGCTGCCAGAACAGGATGCGGTAGCGCACCGCCTGCGTCTCCATTAGCAAGGTGATTTCCGGCGATTCGGGGGCACGGGTGACGTACCACCACAGCTCGTCTCCGCCCTCCTGCTCCGCCTTCATCCGGTCGGCAAACGTGCCGAGATTATGCTCCAGCATGGGCGTGTTCCAGTAGGTCAGCTTTTGCTCCGGCGTATAGGAGGAGTAGCGATACTCGGCAAACGTCGTGTAGAAGTAGGGCTTATAGCACCAGACATTGACGCAGTTCTGCACTGCGGAGAAGTTGTCGGCGGTCGAATCCTTGTTGAGCGCGTAGTTGACGTGCTCCGGTGCCATCATCTTGTAGCCGGGGAAGTTCTCCTTCAGCACCTCGCCCACGGCATTGACGCGATCCAGCGAAGCCTTGTCGGTCGGCTCATCCACCACATAGAAGTAGGCCTTTTCCATCCACGTGGGATTCTGCGACAGGAACCGGTAGGCGGCGCGCACGCGGTCTGCGGTGGCATCCTTCTTCCACGCAATGGGATTGAACGCCACTACGCGGGGATTGTTCAGGTACTGGAGAATGCGCTCGTCGGTGTAGTAGCCCTCCGTATCGTAGGGGAGCGTGTAGGCGCAGATGCGGTTCTCCAGCAGGTAGTCATAGTAATTCTTGTACAGCAGGCTGTCGTCGCCCTCATAGCACCGGTGCGCAACGTAGATGTTATACCAGCTCAGGTCCATCTGTGTCTTGCAGGAAGTGCTCTCCGGCAGAGTGAAGTTCCAGACGAACGCCGAGACGCGGGCGCGCCGGACTTCGTTGCCTGCGGCGTCCTTCACGGTCACGACCGCCTCGTACAGTCCGGCGGTGCTGTCCGCCGTCGAATGCACCTTGATAATGAACAGCCTGCTCTTGCCTGCGGGCAGGTCAAAGGTCATACCGTCCTTTACCCACGGTGTCGGGTCGGGGATTGTCTGACCGTCCACATCATCAAAATAGTAGGCATACAGCAGCTCGGTGCGCAGGGTGGCGCCGTTCCCGTTGGTGAAATCCGACACCGACACGGTAAGCCCCGTGCGCCCGTCGGCGGCGGACAGCAGGAGGTGGCAATCCTCAATCTCGTTTTTCGCCAGCCGCATCAGGTAGGTATTGCGCCCCGTGGAGGTCGTGTCCTCCGCAGCAGTCTTGGTGTAGGAGTGGTTGAACCACAGCGAAATGCCGCTGTCCTCCGCCGCTGCCTGCACGGGTGTGTTGTCCGGCTCCGGCGCAAGATCGGATACATCCAGCATACTGTCTACCCGGGATTCCAGCACCGGGTCGGTCACGTCCTCGCGGGGATTCTGCGGATTTCCGATTCCCGCCAGCATTTCGTCCAAGGTTCTGGCAAAGAGAATGGAAGAAAAGTACATGGTTTCCCCGGCGCCCGCCGCCTGCAATTCGTAGTCGAAGCGCACGGCGTTGAGTTTGCCAGCCCAATCGCTGTTTCCGGTCATGTTGAACACGATGTACTGCCAGCCGTCGTCCGCATTGTCGAACGGCATCTGTACCCGCTTGTCGCCGCTCATGGTAGTCTGCGTGCCGGACGCCCAGAACAGTTCAAAGGTCGCGCTTGTGCAACCCTCGCACTTTACCTTGAGCATCAGGAAGGGGTACTCCGACAGGTCAATGGAGTCGCCGAGCTTCCGGCGCACCGCCTGCGCATAGGATATTTCAACGTGCGGGTCGGTAAACACGGTGCCGGAGGTGGACACCTTCAGCACAGTGCCCTCGGTCGGGTCGTCCGCCATGGCAACGCTGCTCTGATTCTTCAGCGAAATATACCGGAGAATTGCCTCGTCGTTCAGCCGCATTCCGGTCTGCGTCGTTGCCGGCTCGGTCGCGGTTTCGGTTGACGTCCCGGATGATTCGGGGGCGGCGGACGTGTCGGCTTCGGTTTCGGTTGCCGTATCAGTCGCCGTTTCGCTCTGCGTTCCGTCGGTCTCCGTAGCGGTTCCGGACGTAACGGCTTCGGTCTGTGTTCCGCTGGCAGTTCCGGTGGAATCCCCGCCCCCTGTGCAGGCGACGGCTGCCGCCGCGAGCAGGATCAGAAGCAGGATTGCCGGCAGCGCAAGCAGGTGCCAGTTCATTTTCCTTGGTTTCAGCATGAAAAAAGCTCCTTTAAGGTTACGGAAGCAGGGTTCTGCAGCAGCGCGGCTCCGGCGCATCTTTTTCCGCATCCGCGCCGCCTCACTTTACTCCACATCCGTAAGGGTATTGTGCGGTAAGTATACCACGGCGCGGCGTGCCTGTCAAGAGGGAAAGCGGCATTTTCCGGGATCGGCAATGATTTATACAGCCAGCCCGGCGGGGATATTCTGTCGTGAACACCTGTCCCGGCAGCTTATCCTTGCCCCGTCCCCGCTCCCGCGCCTTCCGGTATTACAAACCGCCCGTCATGCCGGTGCCGCTCCCGGCGCAGACGCGGGGTTGCAAGGGGCGAAGCCCCTTGCAAAAGAAAACTAAAAATCCCCCTTCCCCGCCGGGGAAGGGGGTCGGGGGGATGGGAGGAAGAAAGCCGAAGCGAAGTCAGCGGCGAGGGGACAAGCCCCCGCCGGGCGGCAGAGAAGCACCCGCTACCCGGCGGCGCAGGGGCAAACTGCCCGCCCGACAACAGCAAATTCTCACGCCTCAAACTGACTGTTATACAGCTTGGCGTAAAACCCGCCGCGCTTCAGCAGAGTTTCGTGATTCCCCTGCTCAACAATGTGCCCGTCACGCATGACGAGAATAATATCCGCTTCCTTGATGGTTGACAGACGGTGCGCCACAATGAAGGACGTCCGCCCCTGCATCAGCTTGGCAAAGGCATTCTGAATTTTCATTTCCGTGCGCGTGTCAATGGAGGAGGTCGCCTCATCCAGAATCAGCATGGGCGGCAGGCACAGGAACACCCGCGCAATGCAGAGCAGCTGCTTCTGCCCCTGCGAAAACGACCCGCCGTCGTCCCCGATGACAGTCTGGTAGCCGTCCGGCAGGCGCCGGATAAAGCTGTCGGCGTGCGCGGCACGGGCGGCGGCAACAACCTCCTCGTCGGTGGCATCGGGACGCCCGAACGCGATGTTCTCCCGCACCGTGCCGCCGCTGAGCCACATTTCCTGCAGAACCATGCCCCACGCACCGCGCAGGGAGTGCCGCGTCAGATTGCGGATGTCGTGCCCGCTGACCGACACCGACCCGCCGTCCACATCGTAAAACCGCATGAGGAGGTTGATGACGGTGGTCTTGCCGCAGCCGGTCGGTCCGACAATGGCAACGCGCTGCCCGTTCTTCACCGAAAGCGTGAAGTCCCGGATCAGCTCGCGGTCGGGCGTGTACGAGAACGCCACGCGATCCAGCTCCACACTGCCGTTTACATCGGCGGGGGAAAGACTGACGGCATCCGGCGCATCCGGCACTTCCGCCTGCGCTTCAATCAGCTCAAACAGACGGGCAGCGCACGCCAGCGCATTCTGTAACTCGGTGATGACGCTGGATATTTCATTGAACGGCTTGGTGTACTGGCTGGCGTAGGACAGGAAGCTGGACAGCATACCCACGGTCAGCGTCATGCCGCCGACCGGGTGCAGACAGACCAGCGCTCCGAACAGAGCGGCACCGGCATACACCAGGTTGTTGACAAAACGGGTAAAAGGGTTGGTCAGCGAGGAGTAGAAGGTCGCGCGGCGGGACACCTGCTCCAGCCGCCCGTTTACCTCGTCAAAATCCGATACCGCTTCGTCCTCGTGTGAGAAGGCGGTGACTACCTTGTGACTGCCGATCAGCTCGTCCACCAGCGCGGTCTGCTCAGCACGGATGCGGGACTGCTGCGTGAACAGCACACTGGTGCGCCGCGCCACAAAGGACGCGACAAACAGCGACAGCGGCGTTATCAGCACAACCCACGCCGTCACAAGCGGATTGATGAGCAGCATGAACACCAGCGTGCCGAGTATGGTCAGAACCCCGGTGAACAGCTGGGTGAATCCGATGAGCAGTCCGTCCGTGACCTGATCCGCATCGGCTATGACACGGCTGACAATATCGCCGACCGGACGGCGGTCCAGGTAGGACAGCGGAAGCCGCTGCAGGTGAACAAAGGCATCCTGCCGCAGGCGCCGCACCACGCCGAACGTGATATGGTTGTTGACAATGTTCATCAGCCACTGGCACACCGCCGTCACCAGAATGACAACACCGGCAGTCAGCAGGATGCCAGGCAGCGCTCCGTCCGGGTCAACCTCGCCCTGACCGACCAGCAGATCAATGGCGCGTCCGGTCAGGATGGGCAGGTACAGCGTCAGCACCACGACAGCCGCCGCCAGCAGCAGCGACAGGACAAACAGAACCCGGTAGGCGGCAAGGTAGCGCAGAACCTTCTTCATGGTCGCCAGCGATTCGCCCCGGTTCAGCTTCTGCTTCTTTCCGTTTGCATTGCCCTTATTGCTCATTGCGCCTCACCTCCCTTGAACTGGGACTCGTGAATCTCCCTGTACAGCGGGCAGGTTTTCAGCAGTTCCGTATGCGTGCCCATGCCCGCCACATGACCGTCCTCCAGCACCAGTATCAGGTCACAGGCGTGGATGGAGGAGGTGCGCTGTGAGATAATGAATACAGTAGGCTTGCCCGGCAGCTCCCGCAGTGCCTTGCTCAGGGCGGCATCGGTGGCAAAGTCCAGCGCCGAGGCGCTGTCGTCCAGAATCAGGATGTCCGGATTCCCAATCAGTGCCCGCGCAATGGTCAGGCGCTGTTTCTGCCCGCCGGAGAAGTTTCGCCCCTTCTGCTCGACCGGCGCGTCCAGTCCGCCCTGCTTCCCGCGGATGAAATCCGCCGCCTGCGCCGTTTCCAGCGCCGCCCAGAGCGTGCTGTCGTCTGCCTGTCCGTCCTCCGTACCCCAGAGCAGATTGGAGCGGACGGTGCCGCGGAACAGCTCCGCCTTCTGCGGCACGATACCGATATGCGCCCGCAGCGCCACCGGGTCAAGCGTCCGGACGTCCTGTCCGAACACCTGGACGCTGCCGCCGGTCGCCTCGTAGAAACGTGGAATCAGGTTGACCAGTGAAGTCTTGCCGGAGCCGGTTCCGCCGATGATACCCACCGTCTGCCCCGGCATTGCCGTGAAGGTTATATCCGTCAGCGACGGCGCACCGCCGCCGGGATACGTCAGCTCCACGTGCTCAAAGCACACCGCCGGCGTCCCGGAGGTCTGCCCGCACGCCGTGCCCTGCCCTGCCGGCGCCGCCTCCAGGAGAACATCCATCCCGGCAGGCATATCCAGCACCGCCGCCACGCGGTTCCCGCACGCAACTCCCTTGGTGATGAGGAAAATCGTGTTCGCCAGCTTGACCAGCTCCACCAGTATCTGCGCCATGTAGTTGACCAGCGCGACCACCTGTCCCTGCGTCAGCGTCCCCGCATTCACGGGGGCGGCGCTCTGCCGGATGATGAGCACAGCAGCCAGATTGACCAGCACGTAGGTCAACGGATTCATGAGCGCGGACAGACGCCCCGCCCGGTTCTGCAGGGCGGTCTGCTCGCGGTTCACCTTCCCGAATTTTTCAATCTCCTGCTCCTCCTTGCGGAAGGCACGGATAACGCGCACGCCGCCGAGATTCTCCCGCGTCGCGGCGGTCACGCTGTCCAGCTTGCCCTGCACGCGGCGGTACAGCGGAATGCCGCCCAGCATGATGCCGAACACCACCAGCGCCAGAAGCGGTATGGCGGCAGCAAAAATCAGCGCCAGATGCGCGTCAATGGTAAACGCCATAATCATGGCGCCGAACACGATGATGGGCGAGCGCAGAGTCAGCCGCAGGGTCATGTTGATGCCGGACTGAATCTGGTTGATGTCGCTGGTCATGCGCGTAATCATGGTAGAGGTGCCCACGCGGTCGGTCTGGGCGTAGGTGAACGCCTGCATATGTGCGAACAGGTCGTGCCGCAGGTTGGTCGCGGTGCCCACCGCCGCCTTGGCGGAGAAATACTGCGCAACGACCGTGCAGGTCAGCCCCACAACGGCAAGCAGTACCAGCACACCCGCCCGGCGCCAGATGTAGCCGTCGCCCTGCTCCCCCCGGATGCCGCCGTCGATAATCTGCGCCACCACGATGGGAACAAGCAGGTCGAAGCAAGCCTCCAGCAGCTTGAACAGCGGCGCGAGTATGCTTTCCCTCGGGTAATCCCTGAAAAAGCGGAAGAAAACCTTCATGTCCTTGTCTCCTGTGCATGGGGATACGCCCTGCGTGCAGGATCTCCCCGGAATAATTCACGCAGAAAAGCACTCCTGAAGGAGTGCTTTCCGCAGTACGGATATCAGAGTACGCCCCGGATGGCGGCAAGCAGGTCGCCGAACTCCTCGAAAGCCGGCAGATCGGGGTTGTCCGCCTTGATTTTGTCGGTGGACTTGAACAGGAAGCCCGCTTTGGATGCCCGGATCATGCCGAGGTCGTTGTAACTGTCCCCGGCGGCGACCGTCTCATACCCGATGGACTGCAGCGCCCGGACCGTTGTCAGCTTGGACTGCGCAATGCGCATGGTAAAGCCGGTAATCTCGCCGGAGGGCGCCACCTGCAGGGTATTGCAGAACAACGTCGGCATCCCCAATTTTTCCATCAGCGGCATGGCAAATTGCTCAAAGGTATCGCTGAGGATGATGACCTGCGTCTCGCGGCGGAGCGCGTCCAGAAAGTCCTTTGCGCCAGGCAGGGGGTCAATGGTGGCAATAACCCGCTGTATCTCGGCAAGCCCCAATCCGTGCTCGCGCAGGATACCCAGCCGCCACCGCATCAGCTTATCGTAATCCGGCTCGTCGCGCGTCGTGCGGCGCAGCTCCGGAATGCCGCTCGCCTCCGCGAACGCAATCCATATCTCGGGGACAAGAACCCCTTCCATGTCAAGGCAAACAATGTTCATTTTCCTTTTTACTGTCCTTTCCGATATTCCGCGCCCCCGGCGCTCAGTTGTACAGAAAATCCCGGATCTTCCGCTCCATGTAGGTCAGATCCAGCTGCTTGGTCGTGTCGTCCGGGCTGATGAGCTTCAGAATGGACAGTCCCTTGTAGGAAGCAAACTGATACTCCTTGCCCTGCTGCGATCCGGACGGCACGCTCATGGTCTCGACGCCGGAGGAAAGATTGGTGACGACCGACAGCCCCACCGAAAGGAAATCCGACGCCCGGATATTGGTGCGGATAATATCCAGCACGAAATCAAGCGTGCTGTCCATTTGGGTCAGGCTCTGCCCCAGCACCCGGTTGAGCATGGCGACCATCACGTCACGCTGCCGGCGCGTCCGCTCGAAGTCGGTTCCCAACGTCCGGTTGCGGAGGTGTGCCAGCGTCTGATCGCCGTTCATGTGAATGCTCCCAGCGGTCAGATTCCCGCCGAACTGATTGGCAAAATTCTTGTTGTAATACTGTGCCTCCGCGGACGTTATGGTAATGTCAATGCCGCCGATGTGCTCAATCAGATCCACCACGCCGTTGAAATCCACCACGATGAATTCCTGAATATCCAGCCCGAACGCCTCGTTGACCGTATTCACGGCAAGTCCCGCGCCCTCCAGCCGGTAGGCGGAATTGATGCGGTTCCAGTCGTACCCCGCGATGGGCACCAGCACATCGCGCAGGATGGAAATCATCTTGACCTCATTGGTTTTTTTGTTGACAGACAGCACAATCATGACGTCGCTGTTCCCGCGCTCCTTGCTGACATCGCGGGAGTCCGTTCCCAGCACCAGAATGTTCCGGACATTGGGGTCGCGCTGTGTCTCGCGGTAAATCGGCACGTTGCCGTACACATCCACCTCGTCGGTACTGTTATGGAAACTCTTGATGTTCTGCTCACTGCCGGAGCGGCGCGTGATGGCGCCCTTCGCGTCGAACACGTAGTAGCCGGGGGCGAGCATATCCTTTCCGTCCTCGATATAGTAAGTCGTGCTGCGCACCACCTCGCCGGACGGCTTGACGAAGTAAAAGTTCCCGTCCAGCCGGATCAGTCCCGCGCCGACCTTCACCCCGTTCTCGTAATAGAACAGTTTGCCGTCCTCGGTGACGATGCCGTTCCGGATCGGTTCCGGCTCCGTGTCGGGTTCGGGCGGCGTTGTGGTGGACGGTTCGGTCGGTTTTGCAGTCGGCTTCTCTTTCTTGGTTGTCGGCTCCTCCTTAGTGATCGGTTCCGCCTTCGTTGTCGGTTCATCCGATTTGCTTGTGGGTTCGTCCGGCTTACCGGTCGGTTCGTCCGTTCTGTCCGTCGGCTCTTCCGGCTTGTCTGTCGGTTCCTCTGTCTTATCGGTCGGTTCCTCCGGCTTGCCCGTGGATTCCTCCGATTTTCCTGTCGGCTCGTCCGTTTCCGTGGGCGGGTCGGTTGTTTCCTCCGCGGTTGTCTCGTCCGGGGGGAATGTATATTCCTGATCCGGGTCATACGCCGTCGGGGATTCAATCACCGAAATCGGCTCTTTGGTATCCGGGCGGCTGTAACTTTCCGGTCGCTCGACTACCGGTCTGTCGATAAGTCCCTGATTCTTATCGTTGAATTTTTTCATTTTCAGTCCGACATACGTTCCGATGACTATCACCGCCAGCAGAATCAGTCCTGCCAAAGCAAGCTGAACCGTGCGCACCGTGCGCCAGACCTTGGAACGTTTTCTTCCGCCGGGATTGCTTTCCGCATTTGATTTTCGCATTTCGCACCCGCCCGCTTTTCTGCGGGCATCCTTTCCGGGGGGCGTGTGCTTCGCACGGTGCACCGGCACCCTCTTTACCCGTGTTATTATAACACATTCCGTTTGTCGGTGCAATGGGCTTTTCAAAAAGTTTACAAGTGAGATGTGGGCGGGGTTAGTTGCCTCCGCGCCCGGCGGGGCGTCTGTTCTCT
>CAVIJF010000006.1:0-57458 GCA_963643175.1 bacterium | reverse complement strand
ATAATGATTTGAAAGCTGATGAGAATGGCCGATATCGTTCTTGGGAACACTGCTATTCACATTTCATAAAAGCAAGAGGCAGTAAAGAAGTTGATTATGATTATCTAAGTTTACAACTGGCTTTTTATTTAGCTAGTTGGGGAATGTATCGTGGCTCATCATTTTTACTGCAGAAGGATTATAAAGTTCATATCCCAGTAGTAAAAGAACTGCTAAATGAAAAGTATGATGCTTTAGCAGGAATTGACTGTATCGGTTTCAAAGACGATAACAACCAAAAGTTACTGCAGGATATAAATTCATTTTTGGAACAGTATTACGATAAAATCAGACATGAAGTAAAAGAACAAGAATTGAAGAATCAGTTATCTGTTACACTCATTACGAAAATACTTATGGGAACACTTGGATGCGTTCCGGCATATGACAGATATTTTATTGCAGGCATTAAAAATCAAAAAGTTACAACGGGAAATTACAACTTGAAGTCCATTATGCAGCTTGTTGATTTTTATGAGAAAAATGCTGATCGACTTGAACGTGTCAGAGAAAAGATGGAAGTAGAAGGAATGCCATACCCACAGATGAAGATGATTGATATGGGATTTTGGCAGGTCGGGTTTGAATTGGATACAAACAAAGGAATAAAGACCGCTCACTAGGAGAAACGAATGGATAGATTTTCAGAGAAGAGCCTTCTTTCACTTGGAGATTATTATGTGTACGGACTCATAGATCCACGCAGTAAGCAAATCTTCTATATTGGAAAAGGCACAAAAAACAGAGTATTTGAACACGAGAAGGAGAGCCTGGGTAGTCCTGAAAGTGAGAAACTGAAACTTAAAACAATATCAGAAATCAAGGATGCCGGACTTGACGTTGAAAAGATTATCATCAATTCAAATCTTACTGAAGAAGAAGCATTTGCTGCAGAGGCATCTTTAATCAATGCGTTTAATTATGTCAGTGATGCAGGGCTTACTAATATTGTTGCCGGACATCATTCAGCAGAGGCATTATCTGTTGACGAGTATGAAAGAATAAATGGTGCAGCTGAACTTGAAGAAAAAGACATCAAGCACAGAATCCTTGTCATAAAAATAAATAGGCTTTACCAGAGAGGCATGGACGAAAATGTATTATATGATGTTGTTCGTGGTGTTTGGAGAGCATCCAAAGAAAAAGTAAAGACTATTGAGTATGTTTTCGGTGTTTATAATTCATTGATTGTGGCCGTGTATAAGCCATCAGAGTGGTTTGTCTGTAAAGAGGCAAAGGATAAACTTCCAAGACAGGATATTGTTCTCACACCGAAAACTGAAAACAGATTGTTCTTTGTGGATGAAAGATATGAACAGGGACTTCCACTTGATGAGAATGAAGAGTTCTATTTTGGGAAGTCGATAGCGGGACTTAAACTGAACCAGTCGGCACAGAATCCGATTACATATTTGAATCCACAACCATAAGAAAGATGGATATTTGCCTATACGAGCAATGAGGCAACTCAAGGTTTTAATCTGTTCAACATACCTATTTTAGGGCAAAAATGAGTGTTCCACCATTCCCTTGTACAATAGGGGTTGAGTATGTTTTTCGTTGAACAACCGAGCCACGTGGAGGCAGTTGTTCTGCTGACCCGACAGGCGGGCAAAGCGTATGCGCCGGAGCCGGCGGAGCCTGCGGACATGACCTGACGCGCCGTTCCGGCGCCCCGGGGGCGTATCTCCTGCGCCTCCGGGGGCTTTTTCGTCAGGTTTTCGCCCCCTCCCTTGCCGGAAGGGGGCGAAAACCTGCGTACAGGGCACGGAAAACCGGCAGTCCAGCCGGGAAACACGGCTTCCGTGCGCGGCGAAGGCGCGGACGCAAGGCGCATCCTACAAATATATATATATGCATAATCACGAATTTTCCTGGAAGCGAAACATATATATTGACAAGCAACATTGCTGACGTTATAATAAGTATAGAGGGTGGAGTATAGCCCCGGGTGCATACACCCGCGTATACGGTGGAGGTTAAGCGGTGTATGCTGAACAAAGATTGAGCAGAGACGCATTCTTCAAAGCGAGGGTTGCCCAATGAAATCGGTTCGGAAATTGTTGGCTTTTGCCTTGACTGTGTGTCTGCTGCTGTCGTGTGCGGCGTTCGGCTCATGCGACGGCGGCAATGAGCAGGCAACGGACGGGTCGGCTGATCCTTTTGCGTACAGTTCTTCCAAACAGTATGGAAAACCGTCCTTTATCTGCTCCGGGGAAGTCGCAACACCTGATTCTCCGGAAGATTGCGAACGCCTGCTGCGTATGGTCGCGCGGAATATGACGGGCAGGTGCGTGTGCTCGTTCAGTATGAAAGCCAATTCGGTCAGACGGAGCAATTTCTGAACTTTCAGGAGCGCAGGTCAAAAATACGCAGTGTGCGTGAACTCCGGCAGTTCAGGCAGGAATTGAATGCGTATTCACTCGAATACCACAGCAATCTGTTTGAGGCAATGCGGGAGTCGTTTTCTTTCCTGGACAGCGGGTCTTTGCAGGAGATTCAGTATGCACCGTTTGTTTACATCCGTGGCGACGAGGCATCCATAGATGTCCGGGATTACCTTGCGTTGGCTGAAGACAGTAAAATTCTTGCTGTCACCTTTTTTGCCCCGTTGCCGCCGTCCGGAGAAACCGACGGGGCAGCACAGGCTGAGAACCGTGAAGCGATAGCGGCAACATGGGAAGAAGCGATGGAGATTATCGGCTTCTTTGATCCGGAATACACCGGGGAGGGCGTGCGAATCGGCATCAGTGAAGGGTATAACTGCGACACCAGTCACCTGAACCTGGCAAACGCTGATATCACGTTTGACAATCCGAACCGCGCAACCGGGACACACGCCACCGCAGTTACGTCTGTTCTTGCCCTGATGTGTCCGGATGCGAAGTTCTACCTCTCGGATAGGGGTGCATCGACTGAGGGAGAGGAGGGCGAATGCCGGCTGGGATTGCAGTGGTTTATCAATCAGTCGTGCGATGTGGTAAACTGCAGTTTCGGAATAAGCAGTGGCGGATATACTGCGATTGATGCGCTGTATGACTATCAAATACAGCGTCACTTTATAAGTGTGGTTGTGGCTGCCGGCAACACAGGCAACTGTATAACCAGCCCCGGTCATGCATATAATGCCATTACGGTGGGCGGCGTGAATCTGAACTCGGACGGAAGCGTGACGCATCGCGCGTCCGCGGCGTATCAGTCACCGGGCAACACCTCTAAGCCCACGGTATCGGCGGTGGGATCCGTTTTGCTTCCCAACATAACGGGTCCGGTTTCCGGAACGAGCGTTGCAGCTCCCATGGTAACGGCGGCAGTGGCACTTCTGATTGACAAGGATGTTGATTATGCGTCGTATCCGGAGGTGGTTGTGGCGGCGCTGCTTGCATCGGCGCAGCTGACGGACGACTACACGAGCGACTACGGGTATATTGACAGTGAGGTCGGCTCCGGCTGCCTGAATGTGGAGACGCTTTTGTACGGGGTGGAGACCGCCTGGACATTTGATTCCACAACAACAACGTCCGGCGTTGTGGAGAGTTACACGTGCCGTGCCGTGACCGGGCAGACCATACAGGTGGGCATGAACCTGCTGCTTCCGAAGAGTGACGCATCCACCAATAACAATATCCGGGTGTACGAAATATGGCTGTATAAGGACGGCGTGCTGCTGGCGCGGTCATCCGCCTATGATCCCCGGACCTCCGAACTGATTCGGTATCCGGTAACGGAAAGCGGCACTTACACGGTAAAAATATACCGTCCCAGTCCCCGCTATTACGGCTACCTGACGGACTACATCGGCGTTGCAAAACGGGTTTATTGAGGGTGCCCTCACTCCGCGTGTGGGAATGGAAGGGTGTCCTTGGTGAAATATAACACATGTGACACAAGGAGGAATAGTTATGAAACGAACGACGGTGTTGCTTTGCCTGCTTTTGATTGCCGCTTTCCTCACGGGTTGCGCTGTCCCGAACGAGTCTGCCGGAGAGGAGGGAAGGGCGGCTGCTGCTCCCGGAGCGCCTGACCGGGCTGCTGTGAACATTGCGGCAACGGAACGGGACAGCGGGGAACCCGCGACCAATACAGGCATCCTAGAGGCGGCAACCACGGGGGAGCCGTCAACCTATCCGCCCGCAGACGGGACGGATACGACGGAGCCGGTGATACCCATCGAACCCTTGGAGAAGGGCGAAGTGCAGCCGGAAAAGCTGTGCATAAAAGAGTTTTCGAACTATCTTTATAATACCATATGGACATCCCTCAGCGAGGAGGATTTCCTGACCTGTCTGCGGGCGGCGGCAGCCGAATATCCGGAGGAAAAGCTTCGGTTCAAGGTGCGGTTTGTGAACGGTATAGCGGAAACCCCAAGGTACCGATCCCTCATGGAGATGCGGGAAAAGCAAGCTATTACGGATGTACGGGAATGGAGAAGACAGCTGTTGGACTGGGAGTATGCATACGGCGCTTCCAGGATGGAAACGCTGCAGCCTTTAGTGGACATGCTGCCCCCCTCCTGCCGGTTGGTCGATACACTCTGCATCATGGTCAATCAGGATGTGGATATTTCCGACATTGACGAGCTGTTTGTGCAGACGCTCATAGAGCTGACGGCATACACCGATGTGGCGCAGATCGAGTTCATTGTCGGGAATATTACCCCGGAAACCTACATTGATTTCGGATGGGACACGGAACCGGCTATTATTGAAGAAACGGAGACTGAATCTGTTGAATGCATGGGATAAAAATCCCGGCAGGACTGCGGATGAGCCTGCCCCCTGCCGCGAAAGCGGCAGGGGGCAGGGCAAGGCATCACCGCGCAATTCCATCGGAATTATGCGGTGATGCCTTAAAAAAGTTCTTGACAAACCCTTCGGAATATGCTATAATATAGGACTGTACGGGGTATGACCCATTAGCTCAGGCGGTAGAGCACATGACTTTTAATCATGGTGTCCGGAGTTCGAGTCCCCGATGGGTCACCAGTAACCACATAGTCGTCAGAATCCGGCACACGGCAGACATTGCCGCGTGCCGGATTCCGGCTTTTACGGACTTTTACCGACAAACCAATGCAGGCAGGAGGGGGGAAAAAATCGCCATGACAGGCACGGGTGGCTGTAGCCGCAGGGCATCGGCGGAAGAATGCCGCACAGACGGGGATATGCAGGTCACGCACCTGTCGGCGGAGGGGGAGGACACCATTCTGACCTCCTATCGCGTACTGCCCGGCATTTCCCTTATGTACGAAGACATACATACCCAACGATGCACCGTCGGGAACCGGTTGCCGGACACGGCGTTTGAAATCCACCATTGCCGGCTGGGGCGCATGGAGTGCGACGGGGGCAATTCGCTGTTCTACCTGACGCCGGGCGACCTGTCGGTTGCGTGCCCTGCCATCATGGGGCGCGAGGTGTTCTTCCCGCTGGGACACTACCACGGGCTGTCCGTCACGGTGGACACCGCGCACACGCCCGGCTGTCTGTCCTGCCTGCTGGAGGACGTGGACGTCGATCCGATCCGGCTGATGCAGCGGTACCGCAGAACCGGAGAAGGCTGTATCTGCCGCTCCGATGTCCGCATCGGGCATATTTTTTCCGAGCTGTATGCCGTGCCCGAGGGCATCCGCAAGGGATATTTCAAACTCAAGG
The DNA here is from genome assembly GCA_963643175.1 of bacterium. GTDB lineage: Bacteria > Bacillota > Clostridia > Oscillospirales > CAG-272 > CAMEON01. The sequence continues at coordinate 51,765 of CAVIJF010000006.1, read as the reverse complement.
TGCTGGAGCTTCTGCTGTTCCTCAGCAGTATGACGGCGGACGGCTGCGAAACCGGCGCGCACGCCGTTGCCCGGGAGCATATGGAGCTTGCCAAGGGCGTCGCGCAGTATCTGACCGTGCACATGGAGGAGAGAATTACGCTGGAAGTGCTTGCCGGTGTTTTTCACCGGTCAGCTACCCAGATTAAAACCTGCTTCCGCGAGGTGTACGGCGAGTCGGTGTACGCGTTCATACGGGCGCAAAAAATGCAGGCGGCAGCCGGACTTCTGCGCAGCAGCGATGCGACCGTTTTGGAGGTCGCCGGGCGCTTCGGCTATGACAACGGTTCCAAGTTCGCCCGCGCCTTTTCCGCCGTCATGGGCGTCAATCCGGCGGAGTACCGACGTGCACAGCGGGAGCGCTGAGCGACCCGCCGGCGTCTCTGCCGCACAACTTTCCTGTAAAGCCCCCCGCCGACCGTGGCATGAAATGCCACGGTCGGCGGGGGGCTTTTGAGAATATGCCCGCCCGACGGCAGGTTTCCCTGCGGGTGGGCAATGCCGGCGGATTACTCCAATTCAAACGCGCCGGTGTAGAGCTGATAGTAGGTTCCGCGTTCCGCAATCAGCTTTTCGTGACTGCCGCGCTCAATGATGCGTCCGTGATCCAGAACCATGATGACGTCGGAATTCTTGACCGTGGACAGGCGGTGCGCAATGACAAACACCGTGCGCCCTTCCATCAGCTTGTCCATGCCGCGCTGTACGATGGCTTCTGTGCGCGTATCAATGGAGGAGGTCGCCTCGTCCAGAATCATGACAGGCGGATCCGCAACGGCGGCGCGCGCAATGGCAATCAGCTGGCGCTGTCCCTGCGAAAGGTTGGCGCCGTTGTTGGCAAGGTCGGTGGCGTAGCCGTGCGGCAGACGGGTGATGAAGTCATCCGCACCCGCCAACTTGGCTGCCGCGATGCATTCCTCGTCCGTTGCGTCCAGCTTGCCGTAGCGGATGTTGTCCATAACCGTGCCGGTAAACAGGTTGGTATCCTGCAGGACAATGCCCAGCGAGCGGCGCAGGTCGGATTTTTTGATTTTGTTGATGTTGATGCCGTCATAGCGGATTTTTCCGTCCGCAATGTCGTAGAACCGGTTGATAAGGTTCGTGATGGTGGTTTTTCCCGCACCGGTCGCGCCCACGAAGGCGACCTTCTGCCCCGGTTCGGCATAAACGGTTACGTTATGCAGAACCGGCTTGCCGGGCTCATAGCCGAAGTCCACATCGGTCAGGCGCACATCGCCGCGCAAGGGCGTGTAAGTCACGGTTCCGTCCGCCGCGTGCGGATGCTTCCATGCCCACTTTCCGGTGTGTTCGGCAACCTCCGAAACGGAGCCGTCCGGATTCACGCGCGCATTGACCAGCGTCACGTACCCGGCATCCGCCTCGGGTTGCTCGTCCATCAGCGTAAAGATACGCTCGGCTCCTGCCATTGCCATGACGACCGAGTTTATCTGCTGGGAAACCTGATTGATGTTGCCCGTGAACTGCTTTGTCATGGACAGGAACGTAACCACGACCGAAACTGCCATGCACGTGCGTGCCGGGTCGGAGGCGTGCAGGAGGGCATTGATGCTGAGGTTATAACTGCCGTTGACAAGGAGCGCACACCCCATTGTCACCACCACAACGTACAGGATGTTGCCGACGTTCATGATGATGGGACCCAGCATATTGGCGTAGGCATTGGCGCGGTAGCTGTTCTGATACAGCTTCTCGTTCAGGGCGTCGAAGTCTGCCTGACTTGCCGCCTCGTGATTGAATACCTTGACTACCTTCTGCCCGTTCATCATCTCCTGCACGAAGCCTTCCTGCACACCGACCGCCTTCTGCAGGCGCACGAAGTACCGGGCGGAGCCGCCGCCCAGCTTGCCGGACAGCAGTACCATGACCACGACGCCCAGCAGCAGGATAAGCGTAAGCCAGATGCTGTAATACAGCATTACGAAGAATACTCCGACCACGATGGTGCCGGCGCGGATCAGGGTCGGCAGGGACTGCCCGACCAGCTGGCGCAGCGTATCAATGTCGTTCGTGTAGTAGGACATGATGTCGCCGTGCTTGTGCGTATCAAAGTAGCGGATGGGAAGGTTCTGCATCCGGTCAAACATGGTTTTGCGCATCTTGCCGAGGAATCCCTGCGTGACCACAGCGGCAAGCTGTGTTTCCACCGTCACGGCGATGATGGAAAGCACATAGAAGCTGACCAGCAGCAGCACCTTGGGCACAATCATCCCCCGCGCCGTTTCCCACGGCGTTCCGTTGGTGAGACAGCGGTCAATGGCGTCCGTCACTTGCTGCAGGAAGATAGCCGGCAGGACGGCAACAATGGCGGAGAGCACGATGCAGGCGACCGAAACCGGCACCAGAACCGGGTAGTAGCCGTACAGCATCCGGATTGTGCGGCGCAGGACGGCTTTGTTCATTTTCCGCTTGGGCGGCATTCCGGCGGTGTTTCCGTCGGAGCGAACTTGTTGGTTACGCTTCATCCTGCTCACCTCCTCTCGTCTGCTGTTCATAGACTTCCCTGTATATCGGACTGTGTGCCAGCAGCTCGTCGTGCTTGCCGATGTCTGCCACGCGCCCGTTTTCCAGAACCAGAATCATGTCGGCATTCTCGACCGACGCGATGCGCTGGGCGATGATAATCCTGGTCGTTTCCGGGATATAGGACGCAAAGCCCGCCCGGATCATGGCGTCCGTCCGGGTATCCACCGCCGAGGTGGAGTCGTCCAGAATGAGTATCTTCGGCTTGCGGAGCAGGGCACGCGCAATGCACAGCCGCTGTTTCTGTCCGCCGGAGACGTTGGTTCCGCCCTGCTCGATGTGCGTGTCGTACTTGTCCGGGAAGGACTGGACAAACTCGTCCGCCTGTGCCAGACGGCACGCCTCCACCAGCTCCGCATCGGTTGCGTCCGGGTTGCCCCAGCGCAGATTTTCCTTGATGGTTCCGGCAAACAGCAGGTTCTTCTGCAGAACCATGGCAACGCCGTTGCGCAGGACGGTCAGGTCATAGTCCCGCACATCCACGCCGCCGACACGCAGACAGCCCCGGCTCACGTCGTACAGGCGCGGGATGAGCTGCACCAGCGAGGATTTGGAGGAACCGGTGCCGCCGATGATGCCGACCGTCGCGCCGGACGGAATGTGAAGATTCACGTCCGCCAGCGCGTAGGTCTCAGCCGCCGCGGAATACTTGAAGCTGACATTCTCGAAATCCACGGAGCCGTCCGGAATCTCCTTCACCGGGTTATCCGCCACTTTCATGTCAGGCACCTCGTCCAGCACCTCCACGATACGGCGCATGGACTCGGCGGACAGCGTGAGCATGACGTAAATCATGGACAGCATCATCAGCGACATCAGAACCGACATACCGTAGTTCAGAAGCGCCGAAATCTGCCCGATGTTGATGCCCGAATCCGGGTACTTGATGGCAAGAAGGGAGCCCATCAGCAGGATGAACACCATGTTGAAGTACATGCAGAAGTTCATCAGCGGCGTGTTGTACGCCACAATGCGCTCCGCCTTGGTAAAGTCGTCCGTGATGGCGTCCGCCGCACCCGCGAACTTTTCCTTCTCGTGCTCCTCGCGTGAGAAGCCCTTGACCACGCGCATACCGCGGACGTTCTCCTCAATGGACTCATTCAGCGCGTCATACTTCCGGAATACGCGGTGGAAGGCAGGCATAGCCTTGCGGCTGATGAGGAACAGTCCCAACGCCAGCAGCGGAATGACTACGGCAAAGGTCATTGCCAGCCAGCCGCCCATGACAGCCGCCATGATGACCGAGAAAATAAGCATCAGCGGACTGCGTACCGCCGTGCGGATCAGCATCATGAACGCCATCTGGACATTGGAGACGTCGGTTGTCATCCGCGTGACCAGAGAGGAGGAGGAGAAGCGGTCGATATTGGCGAACGTGAAGGTCTGCACCTTCTGGAAAATATCGTGCCGCAGGTTTTTGGCGAAGCCGGAGGATGCGCGTGCGCAGGTAAAGCCGCCCAGTCCGCCGCAGCACAGCGAAATCAGCGCCAGCCCGACCATAAGAAGTCCGACCGGGAGAATGTCCCCCGTCAGGCTCAGTTCCGTCCCTTTTTGCTGAATCCGGTTGATGAGGTAGGTTGCGGTAATGTACGGGATTGCCGTTTCAATGACCGCTTCACCAACCATCAGAATGAGCGTCAGGATAGCGGGACGCCTGTATTCCCGGACGCTTTTCAGAAGCCGAAAAAACATGAATGATTTCCTTTCCGCATTTCAAGCAGCATTTCTAAAATCGTTAAGCAATTCACTATTATACCCCGAGCGGAAGGATTTGTCAAGATGTAATTTGCCAAAAAACGCGGCAACGGCATTTTACTTTTTTGGGCATCGCCTGCCCCCATCCCCCGCCGTAGCTCCTTGAGGGGCGAAAAAAAAGGAAGGTTGCCCTTCCTTTTTTTGCGGGAGCCGACGCTGGTGGTTTTGACGGTCAGGACCACCAACTGTGCCGTGGTCTCCCTGTCCAGCGCACGCGCCGTCTCCGGCAGCTCTGTCCGCTGCTGCTCTGTGAAAATGCCGGCATAGTCGTTCACGTAGAAGTCGGCGGTCGGTTCCGGCAGTTCCACAGCCCGGACGGGCAGCAGCCAGATCGCAAGCAGACACAGGCAGGACAGGCACGCGGTGAGTATTCCTCTCAGTCTGCACGTTTTCATACCGTCACCTCAAGCAAGCACCCCTGCCCGGCGCTCAGCGTCAGCGTACAGGTGTCGTCGGCGGCAGGCGGCACAGCCGAACGTCAGCAGTACCAGACTGAGCAGGAGGGAGGGATATCACAGGTATCGCATGGCAGTTTCTCCCTCTTGCCGATATTCTTTTTTGGGGAAGCGCTGATTTATCCGGTATCTGATCAATCAGCGCTCCCTTGCTTCCGGTTTCGGTTGTTCAGGTACTTCAGGGTCTGTTCCCGCGCTCCCGCTTCCGGCGGGAGATGCGCACACGCGACCCCGCTTTTCCGGCGGCAGCCGCCAACGGTACGCCCGCCAGCGTCACCAGTCCCGCCGCCGTTCCGGCGCCGACCGCGGATTTGCACCCGCCTGCGGCGGTTTCGCTGTCAGCGGCGGTGGTTACGGTATCCGGGGAGGCAGTCGTTTCCGGGCTTGCCGTTCCGCTGTCCGGTGCGGCAGTCGTAGCCGCTTCCGTCACGGTTTCGGTTACGGGTTCCTTGCCGGCGTTGGCGGCGGTGGAGATGTAGCTGTACTTGAAGCGTCCGCCGGGGGCAACATCGCCCGACACGTAAAATTCCATGATGTCGCCCGAGAAGCGCGAGTAAACGTAATCGCTCTGTCCGTTCTGTGCCGCGTCGTCCGCGTCATGCACGTTGTCTGTCCAAGAGAAATTGATCGTGAAATCGTAGCCGGACAGTCCCAGCGCAGACTTGGGAACCGCAATCTGCATGGTCTTTCCGTTTACGGTATACTTCACATCAGCGACCTTTTCGGAGGTGTAGCCGTCGCCGGTGAACCGCTCCAGCACGGCGGTGTCCGCCGAGGCGGGCGTCTTATTGATAACGTAGTCGAAGCTCTCCCAGCCCTGATTGGACTGGTCGGAGTCGATGTACAGCACCATCCACAGCGGGTCGGTGTAGGGGGTGATTTCTTCATTGCACTCCGCAAGGAAGTACACGTAGTCGTCGTCCCGCGCCACGCGTGCGCCGATGATGTCATTCCGCCCGGAATACTCGGTGTAGTGCAGGCTGCCGCAGCCGTCCGCATCGCGGTCGCCCGTATTCCCGATATAGGCGGCGTAGTAGGGGGCGACGGACTCCCACTGGGTCGCGTCCTTGCTCATGTCAATGGTTGCTGCCAGCGAGGGGGTGGGAATGGGGCGGGCGCCCTTGTAGCGGCGGATGTAATTGACCAGCAGGTAGTAGTAATTGTCCTGAAGATCGCCGCGTGTCGGCTCGAGATCGCGTGAGAATTCGTCGCAGCACTGATCGGGGAACGCGTTATCAACTCCGCCCCATGTCTCATAACGACCCGCAACCCACTCGTTCCAACCGGTCACGAACACGACTTTAGGGTCAACCTTCAGTGCGTAGTCAAACTGCTCCGAGAAATTGTAGCCCCACAGAGAAGCCGATGCGCCTTCTTTCGCGTAGCGATCCTGGTAGGTGGAGGTGTAGGAACGTCCCATGATGTGTGCGCCATTCATGGCTGCCAGCGTTCCCAGCTCATAGTCATGGTTCATTGCCACGCCGACAGTAATCTGTTCCGGCGTTTTTTCCTTAACATTCCTGGAAGTTCCGTAATATACGGCTTGCGGATAAGTCGAGAGCCAACCCCAAGCCCCGAGGGAAGGGCTATTGTTGATATAACCCGCATAATTGGCACGGTACGTAAAGAACTTGGAAATTTCTTTTTCGAGATTGCTTGAGGTGTCCAGTACGCCGCCGGTGGCGTGCGCCATCAGCATCGGCTTTCCGTTCCAGTAAAACCAAAGTTTTTGATATTTGTCTTCCCGATAGATGTCAAGATACAGATCTTTGAGCTGAGTCAGTGTATTATCATTACCGCTGAACGGAAGCATGAAGGAAACCTTGGGCGTTTTGACACCGTCGTCCATGGCGTCGGACCATGTTTCGTAGAGCTTTGTGTATGATTCACGCCAGGTATAGGTTCCGTTCGTGTTGTCGGTGAATATGGTGTCCACTCCGGCGTTAGCAAGCAGTTCCGCCTGCTTACGAAGTACCCATGAGTCAGTGGTCTTATAGTAGCCGTAAATGGGTTGATTCCAGTAGAATTCGTGTCCGCTCACGGGCCACTCGGAGTAGTTGTAGTCGTTCAGCGCCTCGGGGTGTGCTTCCAGAAATTCCTGGTTATTGAAAGGCTCGCCACCGCGGTTGCTGCCGTGCCACGTCCAGTAGAACATGGCGAGAGTCCGATCTTCCCGCAGATCACCGACTTCTGCATTGGTAAGGGAAACACGTCCCAGACCATCGGTAAAGACCCACGTGTCCGGCATAACCTCGTGCGTATAGATCTTGCTGTCATCCGGAATCACATATTCGTCCGGAGAGGTATGATTTCCGTCGATGGGGGCGACCGACGGCTCGCAGGTGCCGAACGGATCGTCAAGGTTTTGGACTAGCATAATTTTCAGCTCGGGCTCCAAAGACTGCGATTCGGTGCTGCCCTTATAGGCAAAGCCTTTGCTGTCAGTTGGATTATTGTTTACCCAAACGCCGACGCTGCCCCGTATATCGGAGACATGGAAGAGGTATTCTCCGGCAGGCTGCGCATCGAACGTGACGCTGTTGGTAGCATTGTCGCGCATGGGGTCGAATACTTTTGTTGCAATAGGCTCCTGCGCCAGCGTATCCTCATATGTTCCGCACCACAGGTACAGAGACAGACGGCAAGCCGAGTCTGTTCTCGTCCATGTCGGCATGCAGAAACTGAATCCGGTAAACTCGCAGAGAATCTTGACGCGGTAGGACAGTGTGTCAACTAACTGTTCTGCGCTGCGTTCCCCGGTGCCGTTCTGGATGCTTCTCGCGTAGGAAGCGGCGCCGGTCGGTAATGTCAGCACAGAGAGGGTGCCTGCAAGCAGGAGCGCCGCAAGGCAGGATGTCAGAATGCGTTTCGCTCGTGAAGTTTTCATGGGGAACCGTCCTTTCTCCCACTTTGTGGGATTTTTGTTTTTTATTTTGCTCGGTGTTTCGGATTCCTGTCCGGTACGCATCGGCTGTCCGCCGTGGGGGTTATCGCTGGAAGAGCCGCAGTGCCCGTGCGGCTTTTGCCTCATAGCCTTCCTCGACCAGCACGGGGCAGTCCTCCCCAGCGCGGTAGGCACGGATGTACTCGCAGAGCCAGCGATAGTACTGGTCGCCGTGACCGCCCTTCATCGGTTCAATGTCCCGGCTGTACTCCTGATTGAAGTTGTCGGTAAAGACGTAGCCCGGGGAGTCAAAGTGGTAGAGCTGTGCCGTCCATTCGTTCCACCATGTGACCGAAACGATTTTGGGGTGCACCTTGAAGGCGGTCAGCCACTGGGAGTACCAGAACACGCCGCCCGCTCTGCCGTTGGCGGTGGTCGGGTCGGACATATAGCCGATCTGTGCCGCCACACATACGCTGACGTGCTCCGGGTCGTCCCCGAAGTAGGAGACGGTCTGCTTGTTGTTCGGCTGCAGGTAGCTCCACTGCGCTATGGACGCCCCGTGCAGTCCCGACATTCCGCGCACCGTGAAGTGCTCGGTGTCGATGTCGTCTATCCCGGCGTTCCAGCGCATGATGAAGGGCTTGTCGTTCCAGAACACGAAGCAGTCCTGCCACTTGTCCACGCCGTAGAAGTGCTGGTAAACCTCCTCAAACAGGTTGTTGTCCGCCATCCACATGACGACATACGGTGTCCCCTGTCCCTCGGCACGCATCTGCATGATGGTGTCCAGCAGGGCGTTCATGGGCTTGCTGATGTAGGCTGACCACTCATACGAACCGGGGCGGTAGCCGGCATGGGCGTAGGTGTAGTCCAGAATCAGGAAATCCACGCCGGCATTGTACAGTAGCGTCATGTTGTTGCGGATGGCGTCGGTATCGGTGCTGCGGTAGTAGCCCTGCGCCGGCTCCGACCAGTAGTGGAACTGGTACAGGTGGTTGTGTTGTTCGGTCGCGTTTCCGAAGCCGTACTTGGCGGAGAAACCGTACTGCGCAATCAGTTCCTCGACGTTGAGGCAGCCCTCCAGCTTGCCCTCGCCGTCGCCGTGGATGGCGTTGAACCACATGGTGTAGCAGATGCCGATAAGGTCTGTCCTGTCCGTGATGTCCAGCCCCAGACTGTATCCGTCCCGGGGAGCCGCGATGACGTCGCCGTCCACGACCGCATAATCCACCTTGCCCTCATTGAAGGAGGTTGCGGCTTCCGTGGCGGTTTCCGTCTCCGTCCCGGTTTCGGTTGCGGTTTCCGTCACGGTGGCGGGCTCGGTAACGGGTTCGGTGTCCGTTTCGGCTGCGGTGTCCGGCTGGGTGGCGGTGGCACCGGCAGCGGCAGTGGAGGAGGTATCCGGCGTATCCTCCTTACCGGCGCAGCTCCAGATGCCGCAGGCAAGCAGGGCGATAAGCAGGAGCAGAAGCGGGATGCGTATGAATATCCGGTGTTTCATGTCAGTTCGTTTTCCTTCCGTGTTGCTATTGCTGTACTGTCGGCTGTCGGGTGTTCCGCCCTTATGTCTACCTCTCGAAGTCCCTCTGAGCGCGGGCAGCGCGCGTCTCGTAGCCCTCCTCGACCAGCACGGGGCAGTCCTCCCCGGCGCGGTAGGCGCGGATGTACTCGCAGAGCCAGCGGTAGTACTGGTCGCCGTGACCGCCCTTCATCGGCTCGATGTCCCGGCTGTACTCCTGATTGAAGTTATCGGTGAAGATGTACCCGACGCCGTCGACGTAGTACAGCTGTGCCGTCCACTCGTTCCACCATGTGACCGAAACAATCTTGGGGTGCACCTTGAAGGCGGTCAGCCACTGGGAGTACCAGAACACACCCCCGTTGCGTCCGTGTGCCGAAGGCAGGGACATATACGTCTCCTGCGTGGCGACGGCAACGCTGACGTGCTCCGGCTTGCCGTCAAAGTAGGAAACCGTGTTCTTGTTGCTGACTTCCAGATATGTCCACTGACCGGCAGACGCCTGCCCGCGCAGGCCGTACATTCCGCGCACGGTGAACTTATCGGTGTCAAGGTCGGATTCGTCGGCGGTCCAGCGCATGACGAACGGCTTGTCGTTCCAGATGACGAAGCAGTCCTTCCACTTTTCGACGCCGTAGAAATGCTCGTACACGGCATCGAACAGGGAATCGTCGTTCAGCCACATCACGACGTACGGGGTGCCCTCACCCTCGGCACGCATCTGCATGATGGTGTCCAGCAGGGCGTTCATGGGCTTATTGATGTAGTTTGCCCACTCTGCTGTACCGGGCTTGTAGCCGGAGCCGGCGTAGGTGTAGTCCAGAATCAGGAAGTCCACGCCCGCCTTGTACAGCAGACTCATATTGTTGCGGATGGCATCGGTGTCTGTGCTGCGGTAGTAGCCCTGCGCCGGTTCCGACCAGTAGTGGAAGCGCCCGATGCTGTTATGGCTGTCGTTCTTGGTTCCGAAGCCGTACTCGGTAGAGAACCCATACTTGGCGGTCATTTCCGGCACGTTGGACATATTGGTCAGCTTTCCGGTTCCGTCGCCGAAAATCGCGTTGAACCACATGGTGTAGCAGATGCCGACCAATCCGGTCTTGTCTGTAATATCCAGTCCCAAAGCATATCCCTCCCTCGGTGTGGCAGTTATGTTGACCTCCTCCACGACTGAGCCGCGGGAGGCGCCGTATACCTGCATATCGTCAATCATTAAGCCGCCGCCGTGGCAGAATACGGAGTAATGGGAGCCGCTGGCGGACAACATATTGTAGTCCTCTTCGTAGACCTGTGAGCCTGCCGCGTCGTATACATGGATACGGCTGTCCGCAATCGTCACGGAGAGGGCGGGTGCCCCGTTGATGTACATGGTGGTGGTCAAGTCATCGGTGCAGATGAGATCCACTCTGAACTGTCCGGAAAGTGCACCGTCCCAGAGCTGTACCAATACGTTGCCGCCTGCCCAGCCCCAGTGTGCCTGATCGCTGCCGAACACGGCAATCTGGTCATGCTGGCTCACGAAGGAGAACCAGATGCCGTCCCCGGAGTTGTCCGCGATGCTGAAGGTGTAGTTGGACACGTAGCAGCCGATGAAGCCGGTTGCGGCGGCACCGGAACCGCCCACGACTTCCAGATTGGCGGAGAGCTGAATCTGGCTGTAATCCGTGAAATTGGTGTCGACCGCAGGGCACCACGTTGTCCACGCGCCGCCCACGCCGTCCGTGCCGTTGAAGGGAATGCAAAGCTTCCCGTTGTACACGCCGGTGGCGCCGTCGGTGCGGGAGGTCGCCTTTCCACCGCAGTTGGGATCGCCGTCCGAGAAGTCCTCGTCAAACAGCGTCACAACGCCGGTTCCGCCTTCCTGCATAATCTGATTGCGTCCGCTCTCGTCGAAGGCGTCGTATACGGTGGTCTTTTTCTCAACGCTGTAGTCCACCTTTCCCTCGTTGAAGCGGGTCGGAACCGGCTCCGGTGCATCGGTTTCGGTCTCGCTGTCGGGCGCGGCTGTTTCCGAGCCGGGCTGGGTGCCGGTGTCCGGCTGGGCGGAGGTTTCGGAATCGGTGGGGGCATCGGTCGCGGTGCCGGATGCGGTATCCGTTGTGTTGCCGGAGCCACCTGTACAGCCTGCGGCGGCAAGCGGCAGCAACATGGCAAAGCAAAGCAGAAGAACAAGGACGTGCAGGAAACGGTGGTTGCGCATAGTTTAATTCCTTCCTTTCATGAGCATCGGGGTGGGGGTGGACGGCGGGCGTGTTCCGGCGTGCAGAAGACGCGCCGCCGGATAGGTCAGCGGTTCTCCAACCGCTCGCGGATAGCCCGCAGAAATTCACCGGAGTTGACTGCCCGGAGGGGATGTCCCTCATCCTCGGTGCGCTTCCGCACGTCGGCGGGCACAAGGGCGGCAAGGTCCTTGGTCATGATGCCGTCCCGGATGGAGGACAGGCTGGCTGCCTCCAGCCTGTCGGCAAAGGCGCACAGGTCGGGCAAATCGTCCAGTTCTCCGCGCTTGCGCAGGGCGCCGCTCCACGCAAAGATGGTTGCCATCGGGTTGGTGGACGTTTCCTCTCCGCGCAGGTAGCGGTAGTAGTGCTGGGTAACGGTGCCGTGTGCCGCCTCATACTCAAACTTGCCGTCGGGGGACACCAGCACGGAGGTCATCATGGCAAGCGAGCCGAAGGCGGTGGACACCATGTCGGACATGACATCGCCGTCGTAGTTCTTGAGTGCCCAGACCATGCCGCCCTCGCTCCGGATGATGCGGGCGACCGCATCATCAATCAGCGTGTAGAAGTAGCGGATACCCGCCGCCTCAAACGCTGCCCGGTACTCGGTATCGTAAATTTCCTGGAATATCAGCTTGAAGGTCTGGTCGTACTGCTTGGAGATGGTGTCCTTGGTGGAGAACCACAGATCGCGCCTGACCGACAGGGCGAAGCTGAAGCAGGCGTGCGCGAAGGAGCGGATGGAGGCATCCTTGTTGAAGCTGCCCTGCAGGACGCCGGGACCGTCGTACTCGTTGACGGTGGCGCGGAACGTCTCCTGTCCGGCGGGGTCGGTGAATACCAGCTCGGCACGCCCCGCACCGGGCACGCGGTACTCGGTTGCTTTGTACACGTCGCCGAAGGCGTGCCGCGCAATGATGATGGGCTGTTTCCAGCCGCGCACCAGCGGCTGGAACATCTCCATGTCCGCCACGATGGGGGCGCGGAACACGGTGCCGTCCATCACGGCGCGGATGGTTCCGTTGGGGGACTTCCACATCTCGGACAGTCCGTACTCCTCCACGCGCTGCTTGTTCGGGGTAATGGTGGCGCACTTGACTGCCACGCCCAGCCGACAGGCGGCGTGCGCCGCCTCCACCGTGATGCCGTCGCGTGTGCGCTCACGCTCCGGCAGTCCCAGATCGTAATACTCTGTTTTCAGTTCGACGAACGGCAGCAGCAGTTCGTCCTTTATCATCCGCCAGAGAATGCGGGTCATCTCGTCCCCGTCCATTTCCACCAGCGGTGTTTTCATCTTTATTTTGTCCATGCACTTCTCTCTTCCTGTTATGCTGTATACCGCTTTTTTCTCACTGCTGCGATGCCCAGAGCGCACGCTCGTAGGCAAAGCTATAGAATTTTTCCATTCCCATGGCGGCGTAGGCGTCCTGCGTGTGTCTGCCGGGCTTGTTGGTCAGCGACAGCTCGCACATCAGCGGTCCGGTGTAGCCGGACGCACGGATGCGGCTCATGACCCAGTGCCAGTTGACCGCGCCATCGCCCATGACCAGATGCAGGTCGTCCAGCCAGTCGATGTTGGTGCCGGACACACCCCGGTTGTCGCTGAAATGCGTGTGGTTCAGGCGGTTCCCGTACAGCGCCATCATATTCTTGCCCCGGTTGTAGCACAGCTCGTGCCCGGTGTCCAGACAGAAGCCCACGTGCGGGCAGTCGGAAAACGCATCCATCAGCGCGGCGAGGTACTCCTCCCCCTCCACGTTTTCAAAGCTGAGCGCAATTCCTGCCCGGTCAGCCGCCTCCACTACGTACCGGAAGTTGTCAATGCCGGTCTGGTTTGGCGTGTGATCCCGGAAGCCGATGAAGGGGTGCAGAACCATGACCGGGATGCCGTAGCGTCCGCAGTCGGTCGCGCAGGCAACCAGATCACTGCGGACGTGCCCGGCGGCATCGCCCGTCTCCCACATCCGGTTGACTTCTCCGAACGGCGCGTGAACCGAGGCGTAGGCAAGTCCTGCCCGCGCACCCGCGTCCGCCCATTTGCCGATGCGGTCGGGGTCCCAGCCGGTAAAGAACGCATCCCAACCCGACTCGGCGATAAGGGCAATGTGCTGTTCCTGCGACAGACCCGCACCGCCCAGCACGTTGATGCCTACCGGATACCGTTTCTCGTCCATGTGAAAGTCATCTCCTTACTTTTTCGTGTTTGCGGCGTACCAGTTCATCAGGCACCCCGCCAGAATAATCTGCTTTTCCTCGTCCGTCAGCCCGCACAGCCGCAGGGCAAGCGGCGCCGTCGTGCCGTCTGTCCGGATAACCGTTGCCGTGATATGCTCCTGTCCCCCGGCGACCGCCTGCCGGATGTCCGGCACGAACACGCAGTCCCCGACCTCAAACGGGAACTCCGCGCCCTCCGGCAGCGTAAAGGGCAGAATGCCCCAGTTGATGCAGTTGGAGCGGTAGCGTTTGGTGGCATACTCGTAGCATATGTTGCCGAAGCCGCCCAGCACCTTCTGGCAGGATGCCGCCTGTTCCCGCGCCGAGCCGTCTCCCGGCTTGTTGGCGAACAGGCAGGAGCCGAACTGCGTCTCCTGCGCCAGCGCGTCCGCGTCTCCGACGGCGGACAGCACGGCACGCAGATGGGACGACAGTTCGCCGGTGCGGCGTGCTGCCTCCTGCGCCGCAACCGCCTTGGAGCGACCGACATACTCCGGTGCCCGGCGGGACAGCGTGAATTCCGAAAGCCGCAGGGGATTGGAGCGGTAGGAGGAGGTTTCGCCGGACGGAATCAGCTCGTCCGTAGTCGTGACCGGGTCGCGGATAACGGCGGCAAGCTCCAGCAGGATATTCCGGGCAAGCGGGTACTGCGCCGGCCAGTCGGTGATGTTGGGGCCCAGAATCAGCGGCGCCGTGCGGTCTGCCTTGCCGAAGCCGTTGTAGACCCGCTTTGCGTAAGCCGACCCGACGAAATGATACCTGTGCGGCGTGTAGGTATAGTCCAGATCGGTCGCCGCCGTGATGATGCCGCCCATGCGGGCGGTTGCCGCGATGGATCGTGCATCCATCAGCGCGACGCCGGCAAGCTGACCTTCACCGGGCTTGGAGCCTTCGCGGTTGGGGAAGTTGCGGGTGGTGTGCCGCAGGGAAAGCCCATTGTTGGCGGGGACATCTCCTGCGCCGAAGCAGGGACCGCAGAAGCAGGGCTTGATGACCGCCCCGGCGGCAAGCAGGTCGGTCAGGGCGCCGATGCGCGTCAGCTCCAGCGAAACCGGCACGGAGGTCGGGTAGACGGACAGGCTGAAGAAGCCGTCGCCGGTCGAGCCGCCGCGCAGAATGGCGGACGCCTCGTCGATGGAGTCGAACATTCCACCGGCGCACCCGGCGATGATACCCTGATCCGCCTGTACGCGCCCGTCCGGACGTATCTTGTCGGTCAGGTGCAGGGAGGCTTTGCTGAATTTCGCCGCCGCTTCCGCTTCCACGCCCGCGAGCAGCTCCCGCGCGTTTGCTGTGAACTCATGGATTGTGTACACATTGGAGGGGTGGAAGGGCAGGGCAATCATGGATTCCAGCGCGGACAGGTCGATTTCAATCATGCCGTCGTAGTATGCGCCGTCCTGCGGGGCGAGCGGGCGGAAATCCTGCGGTCTGCCGTGCGTGATGTAGTGCTGCTTTGTCACATCGTCCGTGACCCAGACCGAGGACAGGCAGGTCGTTTCGGTGGTCATGACGTCGATGCCGTTCCGGAAGTCGATGGGCAGCGATGCCACGCCGGGACCGGCAAACTCCAGAATCCGGTTTTTGACGAAGCCAGAGGAGAAGGTCGCGCCGACCAATGCCAATGCCGCGTCGTGCGGGCCGATGCCGTGGCGCGGCGCGCCGGTCAGCCAGACGAGGATGACGCCGGGACGGTCGATGTCGTACGTGTTGCGCAGCAGCTGCTTGACCAGCTCGGGACCGCCCTCCCCGACGCCCAGCGTGCCCAGTGCCCCGTAGCGCGTGTGGGAGTCGGAGCCGAGAATCATGCGTCCGCAGCCTGCCAGCTCCTCGCGGGCATAGGAGTGGATGACCGACTGGTTGGCGGGCACGTAGATGCCGCCGAATCGGCGTGCGGCGGACAGCCCGAACACGTGGTCGTCCTCGTTGATGGTTCCGCCGACGGCGCACAGGCTGTTGTGACAGTTGGTCATGGCGTAGGGAACAGGGAATTCATCCAGCCCGCTGGCGCGGGCGGTCTGAATGATGCCGACATACGTGATGTCGTGCGAGACCAGCGCGTCAAACTTCAGCCGCAGCTTGTCCGGGCTTGCGCCCGGGGCGTTGTGCGCGTCGAGAATCTGTCCGGCGATGGTTTTGCGGCGACCGTCCCGGTCGGGGGAATCCGTCCTCTGCGGAATCCCGCCGGTCAGCCGAATGCCGCCGTTCGTGATGGTGATGGCTTTCATGAATGATCAATACCTCCGATATTCATAGGCTGTTTTCCGAAAGATATAGTGATTTTGTTTTCACCATTCTATCACAAAACCGTCTCCGCGTCAATAGGAACAGGCACGAAAGACAGCGGAAGGACGTTTTTTCTTTTTTCGCGCCGGGGCACCGCAGGATACATGCGCCCCGGCAATTGTAAAATTTTCTCTATCCACTTGCATCCCCCGGTGAAAAGGATTATAATGAGAAGGTATAAGGCGAAGTAGGCACTGAGGGAGGGAAGCGATGAAGGAGAGTCCGATTTTGAAGCGGGCACAGAGCGGAACCTGCCCGATTGCCGTGCTGGGATACGGCATTTCCAACAGGCCGCTGGTGGAATGGCTGCTGGCGCATGGCGTTCCGCCGGAACAGCTGACCGTGCGGGACAGGCGGGACCCGGAGGAAGCGGAGGCGTCCGGGGACGCGGCGCGACTCCGGGCGCGTGGCGTGCCGCTCATCTGCGGTGCCGGGTACCTCGCCGGACTGGCAGATGCGGGCATTATTTTCCGCACGCCCGGCATCCGTCCCGATCTGCCGGAAATCACCGGAGCGGTGAGGCGGGGCGCCTGCCTGACCTCCGAAATGGAGCTGTTTCTGGAGCTGACCGACGCGGTTGTGCTGGGTGTCACCGGGTCTGATGGTAAAACCACCACCACCACCGTGACGTCCCTGCTGGTGGAGGATTACCTCCGGCGGCGGGGATACGGGCAGATGTACCTCGGCGGGAACATCGGTGCGCCGCTGCTCCCGCAGGCGGACGGCATGACGGCGGACGATGTGGCGGTTCTGGAGCTGTCCAGCTTCCAGCTGATGACCGTGCGCCGGTCGCCCGACCGTGCCGCCGTGACCAACCTCTCGCCCAATCACCTGAACTGGCACACCGATATGGCGGAATACCGGGCGGCGAAAGCCAACATCTGCACGCATATGCGCGGCGGGAATCCGCTCTGCGGCGTTGTACTCAACGCAGGGAATCCCGACACGCGCACGCTGGGACTGTCATTGGCGCCGGAGATACCGGTCACGTGGTTTTCCTCCTCCGCGTCCGGCTGGGCGCAGGTCGTCCCGCCCGGGCGGCAGGGAGCCGGGACGCGCGATGCCGCCGTGTTTGCGGACGGCGGCGTCATCCGGCAGGAAACGCGCACGGGCGGATACAGCCTGCTGGATACAGCCCGCATCCGGCTGCCGGGGCGGCACAATCTGGAGAATTTTATGACGGCACTTGCCCTGTGCGGCGGACTTATCCCGCCGGATGCGCTTGCCGTATCTGCCGGAGCCGTCGCCGACCGCTTTACCGGCGTTGCGCATCGGTTGGAATTGGTGGCGGAGTGCGGCGGCGTCCGCTTCTACAACAGTTCCATTGACTCAAGCCCGACCCGCACCTGCGCGGCGCTGGCGGCTCTTGCCGAGTTGCGGGCGCACGGGAAAGCGGCGGGACATCCCATGCGCAAACCGACCGTCATCTGCGGCGGGCAGGATAAGCACCTGTCCTTTGCACCGTTAGCGTCGGCACTGTGCAACGGGGCGGCGGCGGTCATTCTGACCGGCGAGGCACGGGAGCAGATACGGGCGGCGCTGTACGCCTGCCCGGACTTCGATCCGGCTATGCTTCCGGTCCGGGTGATACCGGACTGGGACGAGGCGATGGAAACCACCTGCCGGGAGGCGGCTCCCGGCGACACGGTTCTGCTTTCGCCCGCCTGCACCAGCTTTGACGCTTTCCGCAATTTTGCCGAGCGCGGCGAACGCTTCCGCGCCATTGTCCGGCGGGTCACGGGCGGGGAAGGTCAGGCGGCGGACAGCCGAAGGGAATGAAGGGAACATTGAAAGGAAGGATAGAGAAAACATGACACTGAACGAACTGATCGTGTCGCTGTGCGGTCTTCCGACAGTCAGCGGCAGCGAGCGGCGCTCTACGGAGGCGCTGCGCGGGCTGATCGGTGCCGCTTTCGACGAGATGCGGGTGGATGCGCTGGGTAATCACCTGTTCATCAAGCGGTGCGGCAGACCGGATGCCCCCAAGATTCTGATTGATACGCATCTGGATGAAATCGGCATGATGGTCAACGGCTATCGGGACGGCGGATTCCTCACGGTCGCCAACGTGGGCGGCGTGGATACCCGTATTCTCCCGGCGGGCGAGGTGATTATCTACGGCAAGGAAACGCTGTACGGCGTGGTTGCCGCCGAGCCGACGCACCTGCTCCCGGCGGCGGATGCCGAAAAGCTGAAGCCCATCACCGAGATGATGATTGATACCGGGTACTCCCGGGAAGAGCTGGAACAGCTTGCCCCGCTGGGAACGCCGGTCGGTTTCAAGCCGGTGTACGGGCAGCTTGCGGGCGGGCACATCTACGGGAAAGCCTTTGACGACAAGGCGTGCGGCGCCTGCGCCGTGTTCGGCATTGACGCGGTTCCGCGAAACGAGCTGGCGGGCGATGTGTATTTCCTGTTCTCCACTTTTGAGGAAATCGGATCCGTTGGTGCGCGGGCGGCATCCTTCGGTCTCCACCCGGACTATGCGCTGGTCATGGATGTGACGCACGCCGCCACGCCGGATGCCAAGGAGCGCAGTCTTTCGCCTATGGGAAGCGGCATTTCTATCGCCACGGCTGTCATCTGCGACCGACAGCTGACCCGGATGAGCATGGAACTGTGCCGCGCGGCACATATTCCCTTCGTGCCGGAGGCGGCGGCGGGCAGCACCGGAACCAACGCCAATGTGGTCAACAATGCGGCGGAGGGGATTCCGACCGTGCTGTGGAGTATGCCCATCAAGAGTATGCATTCGGCGGCGGAGGTTCTGGCTGTCGAGGACGCCAAGGCGCTGGCGCAGGGCGTCCGGGAATTTGTCAGATCACGGCGTATCGCGGAGGTGTTCGGAAGATGAAACAGCAGTATTACGGTGCGGAGCTTATCCGGGAGCTGTCGATGTGCTTCGGCCCGTCCGGATGCGAGGACGAGGTGCGACGCGTCATACGGGAGCAGATCGGGGACGCCGCGTCTGTTACGACCGACAGGGCGGGCAACCTGATTGCGCTGGTGCGCGGTCGCGGGTTGGACTACCGGGCGGACGATCCTGCCCGCCTGATGGTGTGCGCCCACATGGACGAGGTTGGTTTCATGGTGCGCGAGATTACCGAGGAGGGCTACCTGAAGTTTTCCCCCATCGGCGCGATGGATCCCCGCGTGCTGTGCGGGCGGCGCGTGCGGATGCGCGACGGCGCCACGCTGAGCCGGGAGCTGTCGGCGGTCATTGCCACCAAGGCAATCCATATGCAGACCGCCGAGGAGCGCTCCCGCGTGACACCGGTCAACAAGATGTATATGGATATCGGAACCGAGGGCACGGAGGAGGCGGAAAAGTACGCGGCAGTCGGGGACTGCGGCGTGTTCGACTCCGACTTCGTGACTTTCGGCAAGGACGGCGCCAGCCTGAAGGGCAAGGCGCTGGACGGACGGCTGGGCTGTGCGACGCTGATTGAGGTCATCCGCGACCTGTACAATTCCCCGGCGGATATGCCGTTTGATGTTTACTTTGCCTTTACCTGCCGGCAGGAGGTGGGTATCTCCGGTGCATCGGTCGCGGCATATACCGTGAAGCCGTCCATGGCATGGACGGTCGGCGCAACCGACGCCTGCGACCTGCCCGGCGTGCCGGATGCGGCACGCACGGCTGTGCTGGGCGGCGGCTGTGTCCTCTCGCTGGCAGACCGGACGGCACTGTACGACCCCGCCCTGATCGCTTACGCCCGCCGCTGTGCCGATGCAAACGGCATTCCATGCCAGATAAAGCAGGGAACCGGCGGTGTCTCGGACGGCGGCAGAATTCAGTGCTCCATGGCGGGCGTCCGTACCGTGAGCCTTTCGGTGCCGGTGCGCTACCCGCACACCGCATCGGTCACGGCGCGTCTCGGCGATTATGAAGCCCTGCGCGGGCTTCTCCGGGTCATGCTC
Organism: bacterium; assembly: GCA_963643175.1. GTDB lineage: Bacteria > Bacillota > Clostridia > Oscillospirales > CAG-272 > CAMEON01. The sequence goes on along the minus strand of CAVIJF010000006.1, from coordinate 31,927 downwards.
CGGAGCTGGGAGCCGTAAGCCGTCCCCAAAGACAAGAGATAAGAGAAAGGATTGATAAATCATGCTGAACCTTATGAAAACCCTGACCGCTGTGCGGGGCATCTCCGGCTATGAAAAGGCGGTTTCGGACAAGCTGATGATGACGGTGGCACCCCTGTGCGACCGCGTGTATAACGATGCGATGGGTTCCCTCATTGCCTACCGGCAGGGAAGTGCACCGGAAGGGGAGCGCCGGCGCGTCATGCTGTGCGCACACATGGACGAAATCGGATTTCTGGTCACGTTGATTGACGACAACGGCTTTATCCGCGTCGCGCCGGTCGGCGGTATCCATTGCGTTGCGGCGGCGTATGCGACTGTCGTATTCGGGAACGGCACCAAGGGTATTCTGGTACCGGAGGCAGGCACGGCGCCCGCCGACCTCAAGGTGGAGAAGCTGTATGTGGACATTGGTGCCAAGGATAAGCGCGAGGCGGAGCGCAAGGTCAAGATAGGCGACTTCTGCGCACTGGAGGGCGGGCTGACCCGCCTGTGCGGGCGGCGTATCGCCGGGCGTCCGCTGGACGACCGCATCGGCTGTGCGGTGCTGTGCAAGATTGCCGAGAAGCTGAAGGGGCAGGATGTCCGGGATGACGTCTACTTTGTGTTCTCGGTGCAGGAGGAGGTCGGACTGCGCGGAGCGGGTCCGGCGGCATACGAGATTAAGCCGGATGCCGCCATCGTCTATGACGTGACGCTGACCGGGGACGGCATCGGCGCCAAGCCCATGGCGTGCGCGGTGGGCGGCGGCGCCGCCATCAAGCTCAAGGACAGCTCGCTCATCTGCGACCGTCCGTTTGCGGACGAGTTGACGCAGGCGGCAAAGGCGGCGGACATCAAAACGCAGTTCGAGATTCTGCTGGCGGGCGGAACCGATACGGCAGCCATTCAGGTGAGCCGTGCCGGTGTGAAGGTCGCCGCCCTGTCGGTGCCCTGCCGCTACGTGCATACGGGCGTGGAGATGCTGGATCTGACGGATGCCGAGGCGTGCGCCGACCTGACGGTCGCGTGGCTGACCGGGGCAGGCAAAGCCGCAGCGGAGGAGCAATAATTCCGTCATGCAGATTTCGGATTCTATTCTTCGGCTGGCGGAGCAGGCGGAGGCGGCGCTTGCGCCGCACTTCGCCCGCATTGACCGCATTGCATTTGCCAATACCGCTAAGGTCATGGACGCCTTCCGGGAGCACCGCGTGGCGGCGAACAACTTTGATTCCACCAGCGGCTACGGCTACGACGACAAGGGACGTGATGTACTGGACAGAATCTGGGCGGATGTCATGGGCGCCGAGGCGGCGCTGGTGCGTCAGCAGATTGTCAGCGGTACGCACGCCCTGACGATCGGACTGTTCGGTCTGCTCCGCCCCGGGGACGTCATGCTGTCGGTCGCGGGCAAGCCCTACGACACGTTGGAGGAGGTCATCGGTATCACCGGGACGCCCGGAGACGGCTCCCTGCGTGATTTCGGAGTCGGATACGACACGGTGGAGCTGACCCCGGACGGCGGCTTTGACTGGGCAGTCATTGAAGCAAAAATGAAGCAGTACGCGGGACATCTCAAGATGGTGTTCGTCCAGCGTTCCAAGGGCTACCTCAACCGCAGAACCCTGTCCGTGGAGGAAATCGGCGGGCTGGTGGCGTTCGTGCGGGCACACGCGCCGGAATCCTTCGTGGTCGTGGACAACTGCTACGGGGAGTTTACCGAGGAGCGGGAGCCATGCGCGGTCGGCGCCGACCTTGTTATCGGGTCGCTTATCAAGAACCCCGGCGGCGGCATGGCGGAAACCGGCGGGTATCTGGCAGGGAGCCGCCGCGCGGTGGAACTGGCGTCCTACCGCCTGACTTCGCCCGGAACCGGTGCGGAGGTCGGCGCGACCATGGGGCAGAACAAGCCCATGTACAAGGGGCTTTTCTACGCGCCGCATACGGTGGCGCAGGCACTGAAAACGGCGCATTTGGCGGCGTACATTTTTGACGCATTGGGTTTCCGGGTGGAGCCGGCGTGGGATCAGCCGCGCTACGATATAATTCAGACCGTCATCACGGGATCGGCGGAGGGACTTTGCGCGTTCTGCCAGGGTATCCAGTCGGCATCGCCGGTGGATTCGCACGTCACGCCGGAACCGTGGGCAATGCCGGGCTACGCCGACCAGGTTATCATGGCGGCGGGCGCCTTTGTGCAGGGTTCTTCGATTGAGATGTCGGCTGACGGACCCCTCCGTCCGCCCTACACCGCCTTCTTTCAGGGCGGTCTGACGTATGAATCCGGCAAATTGGGCATTCTGGCGGCGGCGGATGCCATGTTGCGGGCGCAGAAGAAGCAGTAACGCCGCTCCGGGATGCCACAGTATATACAGGAATCGGGAAGGATTTTTTATGATGCGAATGCTCAGGAAAACGCGGATTAACGTGAAGCAGTACAGGAGATATGCGGTGGCAGCGTTGGCTGTCCTGCTCCTGCTTGCCGCTTTGCCCGCCTGCTCGGGAGAAAGCGAGGTGCCAAGCGGCTATCAGTATGCCACCTGCACCGGGGAGTATTTCCGGCTGTTTGTGCCGACCCAGTGGACGGTCAATACGGGCAGCGGCGTTTCCGGAGCCTATATTACGATTGATACGGCTGTCAGTATGCGGCAGGTGGCATTTACCCCGGAGGGTACCGGGACGGAATCCGGCGAAGCCGAATCCGGAACCGGCGAAAGCGACGAAAGCGACGATACGCTGGACGCGTTCCGGCAGGCATACGTCCGGGAAATCGGCGCTCTGCACGACTATACCGAGACAGACCCGCCGCTGGTGCTGACTGTGGACGGCTACCGGGCGATACTCCTGCGCTATACGGCGCGCGTGGCGGGAACCGTGTACAAATTCCGGCAGGTTCTGTGCAAGGTGGAGGGGCGGTTTTACGTCTACTCCTACTCCGCACCTGCCGACAAGTACGACACCTACGCCGACATCGCCGGGGAGATACAGGAGGAGATCCGGTTCTACCACACGCCCTACGAGGGCGGCGCGGCAACGCGGAAGATTCCGGATGACGTGAACGCCCCGGATGGCATGAAGCTGGTGTCCACCGATGCGGTGGCATACCGGTTCTACGTGCCGCTGGCGTGGGAGACCGACATGGAGAACTCCGCCAATCTGGTATATCTGACCGAGACGGACGGTTCGCGCTCCAACGTGACCATGATCGGGTATATGCCGGACGACGAGGGCTTCAGCGTGAATGATTACTGGGAGATGTGCCGGAAGCAGTACGAGGATGCACTGCCATCCTTTACCCTGCTGTCTGCCGATGCGGAGGGCAACCCCGGCGGCGAGAGTGGGAAAATCGGCGACAGGCAGGCAAAACTCTACACGTATACCTACACGCTGGGCGGATATACCTATAAGGTGCGGCAGGCTGTCTGCACCTACTCCACGATGGTGTACACCGTGACCTACACGGCGCTGGAGCCGCATTTTGACAGCCATCTTGCCGATGTGGATGCCATGCTGGCGGCGGTTGTGTTCCGCTCGCCCTTCAAAAAGGGGTAAGGCGGGATGCAGACAGAACACTATCTGGACAACAGCGCAACCACGCCGCTGTGTGAGGAAGCCAAATCCGCCATGCTGGAGGCGATGGAGTGCTTCGGCAATCCGTCCTCCCTGCACGGCGTGGGGCAGGCGGCGTCCCGCCTGCTTGCCCGCGCGCGGGAGCGCGTAGCCAACGCGCTTGGCGTCAGCCGTCCGGTGCCGGGCGAGCTGATATTCACCTCCTGCGGAACCGAGGCGAGCAATACCGCCCTGCTGGGCACGCTGCTTGCCGGAAAGCATCTGGCGGGGCGGCGAGTCATCACAACAGATTGCGAGCATCCGTCGGTGGAGAACTGTATGCGCCGGCTGGAGCAGGCGGGCTTTGAGGTAGTGCGCATCGGCGCACCCGGCGGCGTGCTGGACACGGACGCCGCCCTTGCCGCACTGGAGGTTCCGACGGCACTGGTCAGCCTGATGATGGTCAACAACGAAACCGGCGCACGCTTTGATGTGGAGCGGGTGTTCCGCGCCGCCAAACAGAAAAATCCCGCGACGCTGACGCACTGCGACGCGGTGCAGGGTTTCCTGAAGGTGCCGTTTACCGCCGCCTCGTTGGGGGCGGATATGATTACGATCAGCGGGCACAAGATTCATGCCCCCAAGGGCGTGGGGGCGCTGTATATCAGACCGGCATTGGTGCGGTCGCACGCCGTCAGCCCCTACCTCATCGGCGGCGGGCAGGAGGCGGGACTGCGTTCCGGGACGGAAAACATGACAGGCATCTGCGGCTTCGGCGCCGCCGCCGCGCGGGGGGCTGCTGCCTTCGCCGCCGACACGGCGCGTATGCAGGCACTGCATGACCGGTTGGCGGCGGCGCTGACCGGCACTGAGGTGCGGGTCAACTGTCCCGCAGGCGCCGCCGCGCCGCATATTCTGAACCTGACGCTGCCGGACATCAAGTCCCAGACCATGCTGAATTACCTGTCGGAGCAGGGAATATGCGTTTCCTCCGGTTCTGCCTGCTCGGCACACGGCGGGAAAACCAGCCTCTCGCTCCTGTCCTTCGGACTGTCGCCGCACGAGGCGGACTGCTCCCTGCGCGTCAGCTTTTCCGCTTTCAATTCGGAGGAGGACGTGGACGCGCTGGTTGCCGCGCTGTCGACGGGGATCTCGCGCCTTGTCCGGATACGGCGGTAAGCATTCGGAAAACCGCCGGTTCAGCCGGAAGTGCTTCGGCACGCCTTTTCCCCTGCCTGACCCGGAATCTCACTGCCCTGTAAAGGAGACAACGCATGAAGCAGTACATACTTGCCCTTGACGAGGGAACCACCAGTGCCCGCAGTATCCTGTTTGACCGCGAACTGCGCGTGGTCAGCATGGCGCAGCATCCCATTTCGCAGAAGTACCCACATCCCGGCTGGGTGGAGCAGGATCCGATGGAGATATACGCCAACCAGTATGCATCCATGACCGAATGCGTGGCGCGGTGCGGCGTCCCGGCGGAGGAAATCGCGGGGATCGGCATTACCAATCAGCGCGAGACAGCCATTCTCTGGGAGCGTGCAACCGGGCGTCCGGTCTGCAATGCCATTGTCTGGCAGTGCCGCCGCACGGCGGCGCTGTGCGAGGAGCTGGAGCGCGCCGGGCACGGGGCGTACATCCGCGCGGTTACGGGACTGCGCCCGGATGCCTATTTCAGCGGCACGAAAATCAAGTGGATGCTGGACAATGTGCCCGGTGCGCGGGCACGCGCCGAGGCGGGGGAACTGCTGTTCGGCACGGTGGACAGCTGGCTGGTCTGGAAGCTGACCGGCGGGCGCGTCCATGTGACCGATGCGACCAACGCCTCGCGCACCATGCTGTATGACATCGGGCGCGGCTGTTGGGACGAGCGCCTGCTGTCCATGCTGGACATTCCCGCCTGTATCCTGCCGGAGGTGCGCTCCAGCAGTGAAGTGTATGGGTACACCGACTTGATGGGTGCAAAACTGCCCCTCTGCGGCATTGCGGGCGACCAGCAGGCTGCCCTGTTCGGGCAGGGCTGTTTCCGCGCGGGGGAAGGGAAGAACACTTACGGGACAGGCTGTTTCCTGCTGACCAATACCGGGCACGAACGCATCACGTCCTCCAACGGACTGCTGACTACCGTTGCGGCGACCTGCTGCGGTGAGCCGACCGAGTATGCTCTGGAGGGGTCGGTGTTCGTGGCGGGCGCGGTCATTCAGTGGTTGCGCGATGAGCTGCACCTGATTAACGAGGCGGATGACAGTCAATACTTTGCCGAGAAACTGACCGACAGCGGCGGGGTGTATGTGGTTCCGGCGTTCACCGGGCTGGGTGCCCCGTACTGGGATATGCACACGCGCGGAGCGGTGCTGGGACTGTCGCGCGGCACGGGTGCCAAGCACCTCATCCGGGCGGCGCTGGAGTCGGTCGCCTACCAGACCAACGATGTCATCCGGGCAATGGAGGCGGACATGGGGGCGCTCCGGGCGCTCCGGGTGGACGGAGGCGCCGCGGCGAACAATTTCCTGATGCAGTTTCAGGCGGATATATCCGACCTGCCGGTTTTCCGCCCGGAATCCATGGAGGCGACGGCACGGGGCGCGGCGTCGCTGGCGGGTCTTGCCTGCGGTCTGTTCCCCGACCGGGATGCCGTGCAGGCGACCCTGCGTGCCGGAACCTCCTTCACGCCTGCCATGCCTGCGGATCAGCGCACGGCGCTGCTGTCTGGCTGGCACCGCGCCGTGGAGGCGTGTCGCGTGTTCTGAGCGGCGACGGCGCGTTCCGTGCCGTCCCGGGTGGGGCGGAGAATACCGGAAACTCCCCCCGGAGTTCCGTGAAAGCGAGGGAATGCTATGGGCATTCAGTATGAAGAGATGCGTGTTCCGTCCTCGGACGGCATACATACCCTTGCCGGGCGGGTATACCGCCCGGCGGGCAGGGTGCGCGGGCTGTTCCATGCTGTGCACGGCATGACCGAGCATATCGCCCGGTACGATGCGCTGTTCCGCTGTATGGCGGAGGACGGCTACCTGTGTTTCGGCTATGACCATCTGGGGCACGGTGCCACGGTACGCAACGCCGGGGAGTTGGGCTACATTGCGGAACGGGACGGCTGGCGGCGTCTGGCACAGGATGTGGCGGTGTTCGCCGACGCCGTGGAGACGCGCTATGCCGACCTGTGGGCGGGGGAGAACCGCCCGCCGTACTGCCTGCTCGGACACAGCATGGGTTCGTTTGTTGTCCGCACGACGGCGTACCTGTACCGCAAGCCGGACAGGCTGATTGTCATGGGAACCGGCGGACGCAATCCGGCATCGGGTGCCGGATTGGCTGTCATACGTCTCATCCGCCTGTTCCGGGGCGGTCACGCCGTGTCGCCCACCGTGGACAGGCTGGCGTTCGGCGGCTATAACAGGCGTTTTGCCGCGGAGAATGACCCGTATGCGTGGCTGACGCGCGACCGTGCGGCGCGGGATGTTTACCGTGCCGACTCGCTCTGCACCTTTAAATTCACATTGTCCGCCATGCAGGATCTGGTCACGCTCAACCGCGTATCCAACAGCGGAAAGTGTCTGAATGCCCTTGCCGCCGGGTGTCCGGTGCTGTTGCTGTCCGGCGACAGCGACCCGGTCGGCGACTACGGGCGCGGCGTGACGGATGTGTATGACCGCCTGCGACGGTGCGGTGCGGACGTGCGCATGAAGCTGTACCCCGGCGGGCGCCACGAGATACTCAACGACTCCTGCCGCGGGGAGGTTATCGGGGACATTCAGAATTTCCTTGACACAGAACAATAATTCTATTTTCATATTTTCGTATACACGCCGAAAGGAACACAGTATCCATGAGAAAAACCAAGATTGTCTGCACACTGGGACCCGCCTGCGACGATGAAGCAACCCTGACCGCCATGTGCCGGGCGGGTATGAACGTCGCCCGGCTCAACTTCTCGCACGGCATCCATGAGGATCACCTTCGCCGCATCGTCATGATACGCAAGGTGCGCGAAAAACTGGGACTGCCCATCGCCATCATGCTGGACACCAAGGGACCGGAGTACCGCATCAAGACCTTCCGGGACGGCAAGGTGACGCTGCAGGACGGCGACCGGTTCACCTTCACGACCGATGAAGTGGAGGGGGACAGCACGCGGGTTTCGGTCAATTACAAGGAACTGGCGCACGAGTTGGCACCGGGGGATACTGTCCTGCTGAACAACGGGCTGCTCAGTTTCCGTGTGGATGATATTGAGGGCGCGGATATCCACTGCACCGTTCTGATCGGCGGGGATCTGTCCGACCGCAAGAGCATGAGCTTTCCCGGCAAGGTGCTCCGGCAGGTGTACCTCAACGAGCAGGATAAGAGCGACCTCGCCTTCGGAATCGAGAACGGCATTGATTATGTCGCCTGCTCCTTCGTGTCCTGCAAGCAGGATCTGCTGGACGTCCGCGAGTTTATGCAGGCACACGGCGGAGCCGACATTGACCTGATAGCCAAAATCGAAAATCAGTCCGGCGTGGACAATATCGAGGAAATATGCTCCGCCTGCGACGGCATCATGGTGGCACGCGGCGATATGGGCGTGGAAATTCCCTTTGAGGAGCTGCCGGCTATCCAGAAGAAGCTGATTACGAAATGCCGCCTGCTGGGCAAGCGAGTCATCACCGCGACCGAGATGCTGGAATCCATGATTCACAACCCCCGCCCGACGAGAGCCGAGATTTCCGACGTGGCGAACGCCGTGTATGACGGCACAAGCGCCATCATGCTGTCCGGTGAGACGGCGGCGGGCAAGTATCCGGTGGAGGCAGTCGAAACCATGGCACGCATCGCCGAAACAGCCGAGAAGGGAATCAATTACGCCGTGCGCTTTGCCGAGGCGGAATTCAAAATCAAGAATACCGTGGATGCCCTGTCGCACGCCACCTGCGGGCTTGCCATTGATATGAACGCAAAAGCCATTGCGGTCTGCTCGCTGTCCGGCATGACGGCGCGGATGGTTTCCCGCTTCCGCTCCCCGGTGGATATTTTGGGCATGACCACCAACGAGCGCACATGGCGCAAGCTGGCGCTGTCGTGGGGCGTCACGCCGGTGCTGCTGGAGCAGTACGAATCCATCGACGTGCTGTTCTATCAGGCAAAGCAGGCGGCCATCAAGACCTTCCACCTGCGCAAGGGCGACAGACTTATCCTGACCGGCGGCATGGTCAACGGCACATCCGGCAACACCAACCTGCTCAAGGTTGAGACGGTCTGAGTGCCATGGGAATCGGAACCGATAATGCCGCCGACCGGGCGGTGCGGGAGCAGATATTCCGCTGTATAGCCGACGCGCACACGGTCTTGCTGTGCCGCCACGTCCGCCCGGACGGCGACGCGGTAGGCTCGACCAAGGGCTTTGCTGCCCTGCTGCGCGCCTCTTTCCCGGATAAGCAGGTGCTGGTCATCAACAGCGACAGCGCGGATTACCTTGCCTTTACCGGCGGGGAGGACGAACCCATTCCGGCGGACGGATACGCCGGCGCGCTTGTGCTGTGTCTGGACTGCGCGACGGTGGACCGTCTGGCAAATCCGCTGGCGCTCACGGGCGGGACGGTCATCAAAATCGACCATCACCCCGACGTGGAGCCTTACGGCGACCTGTCATGGGTGGATCCGTCTTTTTCCTCCACCTGTGAGATGGTGACGGATTTTTACCTGACCTTTTCCGACCGCCTCACGCTGACCGCCGAGGCGGCGGAGTACCTGTATCTCGGCACGGTTACGGACAGCGGACGGTTCCGTTTCCGTGAGGTGACGGGGGACACCCTGCGCCGGGCGGCGGTATTGCTGGATGCAGGTATTGACACCGAGCGCCTGTACGCCAACCTGTATCTGGACGATGCCGCGAAGCTGCGCCTGCGGGCATACGTGTACAGCCACATGAAAATCAGCGAGAACGGCGTGGCGTCGGTGTACCTGAGCCGCGCGACGCAGGCACGCTTCGGACTGAATACCGAGGCTGCCGGCTCCATGGTCACGGCGCTGGACAGCATCCGCGGAAGCCTTATCTGGATTGCTTTCATCGAGTACGAGGAAATCGATGGGGAGCGTGCCGGACAGGTTTCGGTACGGGTGCGCCTGCGCTCCCGGTTTGTCGCCGTCAACGGGCTTGCCGCGCGCTATCGGGGCGGCGGGCACGCCTGCGCGAGCGGCGCGACGGTGTACAGCCGGCGGGAGGCGAACCGCCTGCTTGGCGAGGCGGACGCACTGCTGAAGGAGTATAAACAAACGCACGAGGGGTGGCTGTAAGCCGCCCCTTTCTGTCACCGGGCAAATCGGCGATTCCCGGCATATCTGCTGTATCTTTTATCAGAAAACAGTCTTGACAGCCATGCAAAACCGTGTTATAATGAACAAAAGATGACGGAAACGCCGCCGCAGTCAGACCAAAACATAATAAACGGAGGATATGTGCGCATGGAAACCTGCTGTATACTGTATAACCCCAAAGCCGGAAACGGGCGGGGACTGACCGAAGCACGCCGCCTTGACAGCATCTGGAGCGGTAAGAACCTGGAGTATACCGACATGACTGCCATTGCCGACATCCGGGCATACATAGAGGCACTGCCCCCGGAAACGACCGTCGTGCTTGTCGGAGGGGACGGTACCCTGAACCGCTTTGTCAACGCCATGGACGGCAAGGCACCCGAACGGGATGTCTACTACTTCGCGGCAGGGAGCGGCAACGACTTCCTGCGCGACACGGAGCATACCCGCGACGACCCGCCCTTCCTGCTCAATCCCTACCTGCAAAACCTGCCGACCGTAACCGTCAACGGCATGACGCGCTACTTCATCAACGGCATCGGCTACGGCATTGACGGCTACTGCTGTGAGGTCGGCGACAAGCAGCGGCTGAAATCCGACAAGCCCGTCAACTATACCGCCATAGCAATCAGGGGACTGCTGTTCGGCTACCACCGCACGTTGGCGGATGTGTGCGTGGACGGCGATACCCGTTCCTACCGTTCGGTCTGGCTGGCGCCTACGATGAAGGGACGCTTCTACGGCGGCGGTATGATGTGTGCACCCGGACAGAATCGCCTTGACCCGGAGGGAACCGTGTCCACCATGATTATGACCGGAAGGTCAAAGCTCAAGACGCTGATGGTTTTTCCCTCCATTTTCAAGGGTAAGCACATTCTGCACCGCGAGATGGTTACAATCCGTCCCGGGCATGAGGTGACGGTTCGCTTCAACCGTCCGACCGCCCTGCAGATTGACGGGGAGACCGTACTGGGCGTGACTGAATATAGCGTTTACGCCCGCGTGAACGCCCGTGCTGATGTTTGCGAAGCCGGCGCGGTGCCTGCCGCCGACTGATTCCACATCCCGGCAGGGAAACAACAGAAAGGACAGGGAAAGCGCGATGGGAAAAAAAGGAAGAAATTGCAGCGTTCTGAAGCTGCGGCTGGAGCTGAACACGGAAGGCGCCGACATGGCGGTGCTGCAGAAGTACGGGAAGGTGCAGGAAGGCATCATCCGGGATATTCTGGTTCCGGCGGATATGACACTGCACGCGCTCCATTATGTCATTCAGAAGGCTTTTGGCTGGCGAGGCGGACATCTGCACCATTTTGAACTGCCGGATGAGCTGTTTTCGGAACTGACGCAGAACAATTTTATGCGCTGGGGGGAGTACTGCGGCATCTATTTCCGGTTCCCGGTGCCGGACAGGGAGCAAAATTGCTGGGAGGATTTCTATGATGGGAGCTTGAGCGAAAAGACATGGCTCCGTCGGAAGTATACGGGCCCCTACATTTACCCGGAACCCTCCGAGCGCTTTCTGAAAGTCAAAAGTGCCCTGAATGCTTTTATCAAAAAGCACCGGACCGTCGAGGTCTTCCCGCCCTTTTCGGAGATTGTCGACCTGAGCGAGGAAGAAATGGAGAGGCGGATGAGCAATCCCGAGACCGTAAATCTTGAGGATGCGACCTGTGAGGAAATGGATATTCTCCTTTATGAGGGGGGAGGACTGGTCGAACTGCTGGAGCGGCTGAGCGTTTCGGATATTCTGGGCAAGCGGGCAACCGAGGCGGAGCTGGCTGATGTGACGGCGGAAGCAGACCAACAGGTGGCGGACAGGAAGAAACGGAGTGTGTCCGGCTGGAAGGCGCTTCCTCTGACCGATGAATTGGTGTATGAGTACGACTACGGCGACGGCTGGGAGGTCAGAATCCGCCTGCTTGACGGGTATCACAGTGAGAGCGCGGGGGATAATCCGGACGCGGGCGCCGGAGAGAACACCGCCGATGCGCAGACGTGGCTGTCCTTGAACGGGGAGACGGTTACGGAGGAACTGCGCAGTCAGATTGCCGCGGTTGTTGAGGGGTACAGACCGCTCTGCACATACGCGGACGGACTTCCAGTTTTGGATGACGTGGGCGGTATTTCGGGATACTGCGAGATGCTCTCCTGCATTCACCGGAAGGGTGCGGTGAATCCGGACGGAAACGATCCGGCGGAAACCAGAGAATGGGCAAGGGATCAGGGCTGGACGGGACGCATGGGCGCGCCGGAGAAGATGCTGTAAGCCCACAACAAAAAAGTGCAGGCAGTGCCGTAGCATTGCCTGTGCTTTTCTGCTTTCTGACAGGGAAAATCCGACCGGAACCCCACGGTCAGCCGATTACGAAATCGCCGAAATACTCCGGTCTGTGGAAGTCCGGTTTGTCAGTGCCGACCGGGTTCCACATTCCGTAGTGCGGCACGGCGGTGCTGTCGCCGCACTTGTAGAAATTGCCCCGGAAGGCGTAGCCCGGCGCAAAGACAGCCTGGTCGATGCCGTACACCTGCCCCAACAGGGCGGCGGGAATGCCGGCTGTGACGGACCAGCTCTCCGGCAAAATCTCGCCCCGGACGTCCGGAAGTGCCCCGCCGGTAATGTCCCGGACAGGGGTGCGGGCGTGTCTGTCCGCGCCGAGGCAGGACAGCAGCGTCCCGCGCGCGTTCATTTCCATGTTCATGTAGCGCCCGTCGCGGGGGTCATGTCCCACTGCCCATGCGGCGAAGAATTCTATGCAGGAGTCTGTGTACACCGGCTCGTTGTAGCCGCCGTACACGGCACGCGGGTTGCTCTCGGCACAGCTCATGCGCAGGGCAAACCCGTAGCCGGGCAGAAAGACCAGCCGTGCCTCGGCACGCGGTTCATAGCCGCCGCCGAGCCACCGGTAGGTGTCAATCCGTGCCGCCGGAATCGAGCTCCAGTCCACTGCCGCAGGGGTCAGTCCGGCGGGCAGAACCGGGATACGGTAGCATTTTCTTTCCATCAGTCGAAGTATCCTTTCCGGAACAGCAGCTCGGCAATCAGAACCGCGCCGCCTGCGGCACCGCGCAGTGTGTTGTGAGACAGTCCCACGAATTTGTAATCAAAGAAGCTGTCCTCGCGCAGGCGTCCGACCGATACGCCCATCCCACCGTACAGTCCGCGATCCAGCGCCGCCTGCGGGCGGTCGTCCTCCTCAAAGTAGGTGACGAACTGCGCAGGGGCGTGCGGAAGCCCCAGCTCCTGCGGCAGTCCGCGGAATTCCGCCCACGCACGCAGGATTTCCTCGCGGGATGGCTTGTTCTCAAACTTCACGAACACGGCAGCCGTGTGACCGTCGGTGACGGGAACGCGGATGCACTGCGTGGTGATAAGCGGCGCTGTCGCCTTGACGATTTCCCCGTTCTCGACGTGTCCCCAGACGCGGAGCGGCTCCTGCTCGGACTTTTCCTCCTCGCCGCCGATGTAGGGAATCACGTTGTCCGTCATGGCGGGCCACTCGCGGAAGGTCTTGCCCGCCCCGGAGATTGCCTGATAGGTGGTGGCGACTACCAGCGTCGGGCGGTAGCACAGAAGCGGCGTCAGCGCGGGCACGTAGGACTGGATGGAGCAGTTGGGCTTGACGGCGATAAAGCCGCGCCGCGTCCCCAGCCGACGGCGCTGGTGCTCAATGACTGCCAGGTGCTCCGGGTTGATTTCCGGGACGACCATCGGAACGTCGGGCGTCCAGCGGTGTGCGCTGTTGTTGGAAACAACGGGAATCTCGGCGCGGGCATACTTTTCCTCCAGCGCACGGATTTCGTCTTTTTTCATGTCCACGGCGCAGAACACGAAGGAGCACAGGCTCCCCATGGTTTCCGTGTCGTTTGCATCGTGCAGTACCATGTTTATGAATTTTTCGGGGATGGGAGACTGCATTTTCCAGCGTCCCTCCACGGCTTCCGCATATGTTTTTCCTGCGGAACGGGGCGAAGCCGCCAGTGCCGCGACCTCAAAGTACGGGTGATCCTCCAGAAGTGTCAGGAACCTTTGCCCGACCATGCCGGTGGCGCCTACAACGCCTACCTTCAGCTTCTGCTTGACTGCGAATGTCTCCATGCTGTATACCTCGGTTTTCTCATGAATTCGGAAAGCACTCCGCACGGGAGCGCGAGTGCAATTATACCACACTCCTGCCTTTTTTGCAAGTACAAATTTCAAAAATTGCAAAAATGTGAGGAATCACCCGGCAACAGGCGCGTCGGATCGCCGCATCGCCCGCCGTACCTCGTCTGCCGTGACGCGGTTGCAGTCTCCCTCCACGGTGTGCTTGAGCGCCGAGGCGGCGACAGCGAAGCTGACTGCCTCTGCCTGCTCTGCCCCGGTGAGCGTGGCGTATATCAGACCGGCACCGAAGGCGTCGCCCGCCCCTACCCGGTCAACGATTGACACTTCATAGGTGGGCGCGAAGGATGCTTTGCCGGTGGCGCCGTTGTACAGCAGACCGGTCAGATCGTATCCGGTGCCGCCGTGCGGCAGGCGCAGAACCATGGCAACACCGGCATACCCGAAGGATTCCGTCAGCTGCCGCGCGACCGACAGGTAGGCGTCCCGCCCGGTTGCGGACGTGTCCGGCAGAATGCCGAACACGTCCCGCGCGTCTTCGTCATTGGCAATGCATACGTCGGTCAGCGCGGCAAGCCGGGTCATGACCGCGCAGGCATCCGCGCGCGACCACAGCTTATCCCGGTAGTTCAGGTCGCAGGAGACACGTATGCCGCGTGCCCGTGCCGCCGCGCAGGCAGCCTCGCATATGGCGGGCAATGCGCCGCCCAGTGCCGGGGTGATGCCGGAGAAATGCAGCCAGTCCGCGCCGGCAAGTATCGTATCCCAGTCAAAATCGGCGGGTGTCGCCTGCGAAACGGCGGAATGCGCCCGGTCGTATACGCAGACGGGGGCACGCTGTCCGATGCCCTTTTCCATATAATAGGTGCCGAGCCGCTCACCGCCCCAGACGGTGCACCCGGTATCCACCCCTGCGCCGCGCAAAAAATCCCGCGCGGCACGTCCGACCGGATTATCCGGCAGGCGGGTTACGAAGGCGGCATCCAGCCCCATGGTTGCCAGAGACACTGCCACGTTAGCCTCGGCACCGCCGAAGGACGCCTCCAGCCGGGGCGTCTGAAACAGCCGCGTATATCCCTCCGGGGACAGCCGCAGCATGATTTCGCCAAACGTCACGACGCGCACAGGCTACACCTCCTCCTTCAGAATGTCGGCAAGACGGCGGCAGTTGGCGCGGATATCGCCCCGGCACAGGAAGCTGCCGCCGACAGCGGCGACCCGGTCGCAGGACAGGTAGCTGCGCAGATTGTCAAATCCGATGCCGCCGGTCGGCAGGAAGCGCACCTGCGGGAAGGGCGCCGCCAATGCCCGGATGGCGGTCAGACCGCCGTACACGTCAGCCGGGAAGAATTTCACCGTGGTGATGCCGCAGGCGGTTGCCCGCATGATTTCGGTCGGGGTCACGCAGCCCGGCAGGTAGGGCACACCGTGCTCGCTGCACACGGCGGCAACCTCGTCCGAAAAGCCGGGCGAGACAAGGAATCTGGCGCCGCACGACAGCGCAAGCGCCGCCTGCGCGGCGTTCAGGACGGTTCCGGCGCCCACGCACATATCCGGAAACCGTTCCGCCGCACGGCGGAGGGCGTCAGCGGCGCAGTCGGTGCGGAAGGTAATCTCCGCGCATCCGACGCCACCGTCGCGGAGTGCGGACAGGATGTCGTCCGCCTCGGCTGTTTCCCGGACAACGACCACCGGCAGGACGCGGCAGGCGGGCAGAATCGCATCCGGAGCGGGAATATTGTACCGCATACTGTCCTCCTTACACGCCGGAGTAGGCGTTGAAGCCGCCGTCCACCGGCACGACCACACCCGTGACAAAGCCGCTTGCCTCGTCCGACATCAGCCAGAGCAGCGTACCCAGCAGGTCATCCACATTTCCGAAACGCCCCTGCGGCGTGGCGGCAAGGATTTTCCCCGTGCGGGCGGTGGGTTTGCCGTCGGCGGTGTAGAGCAGGGAACGGTTCTGATTGGTCACGAAGAAGCCGGGCGCAATGGCATTGACCCGGATGCCGCAGGGCGCAAAGTGCACGGCGAGCCATGCCGTGAAGTTGGATACGCCCGCCTTGGCGGCGGAATAGGCGGGGATTTTCGTCAGGGGGCGGAAGGCATTCATGGAGGAAATATTCAGGATGTTGCCCCCCTGCCCGACCATATCCTGCGCGAACACCTGCGTGACAAGGAATGCCGAGGTGATATTGAGGTCGAAAACGAACCGCAGTCCGCGTTCATCCAGATCGAAGAAGGATTTCATGCCGTCCGGAAGCTCCGGCGTCATGACTTCGTTGTCGCAGGTGGCACGCGGGTTGTTTCCGCCGCCCCGTTGATCAGGATGCTGACCCTGCCAAACTTTTCGTGTACCGTGTCGGCTGCCCGCTGAATATCCGCTTTGGAAAGGCAGTCCGTGGGCACGGCAAGGGCGTTTTCGCCGATGGAGGCGGCGACCGCCTCCGCCGCGTCCGCATTGATGTCCAGCAGGGCAACACGCGCACCGCACGCCGCTAACGCACGGGCAAATTCGCTCATCAGAACACCGCCGGCTCCGGTCACTACGGCAACCTTGCCGGTAAGGTCAACAGAAAAGGGAAGTTTCATGGTTTTATCCGTCCTTTCTATGTTTTACTTCAGGTTTCTCTCCACCGCCTCAAACAGCCCGGAGAGATAGCAGGCGCCCAGTGCGCGGTCATACAGACCGTAGCCGGGTTTTCCGTCCTCGCCCCAGATGTTGCGTCCGTGGTCGGGGCGGACATAGCCGTCAAAGCCGTTTTCGCACAGTGCACGCACGATGGCGTACATATCCAGTGAACCGTCCGCCGTCCGGTGTCCGCTTTCGCAGAAGTCGCGCGGCGCGTCCGCTCCGCCGGTGAACTGAATCTGCCGCAGGTGTGCAAAGTAGGTGCGCGGCGCCAGCGCGGCGGCAAGCGCGGGCAGATTGTTTCCGCGGTCGGCGCCCAGCGAGCCGGTGCACAGCGTGATGCCGTTGTGCGGGTCGGGAACGGCGGCGAACAGCCGCGCGTAGCTGTCCGCTCCGGTGATGATGCGCGGCAGTCCGAACATATCCCACGGCGGGTCGTCCGGATGAATTGCCATGTTGACGCCCGCGCGGTCGCAGGCGGGCATGATGCCCCGGAGGAAGTAGACCAGATTGTCGAACAGCTGCGCATGGGTCATGCCGGCGTAAGCGCCGATCAGCGCATCCAGCTGGCTCTGCGTGTAGCTCTCGTCCCACCCCGGCAGGTGCAGGCAGTGCGGATCCAGCCCCATCAGCTCCTCGTGGCAGTAGGACAGCGCGTTGGAGCCGTCGGCGTGGGGCGTGTGCAGATTGGTGCGGAGCCAGTCAAACACCGGCATGAAGTTGTAGCAGATGCACCGGACGCCTGCCCGTCCGAGATTTTCAACCGTGGCGGCGTAGTTCTCGATGTACCGGTCGCGGTTGGGCAGTCCCAGCTTGATGTCCTCATGGACAGGGACGCTCTCGATGACCTCCATCTCCAGCCCCGCCGCCCGGCAGGCGTCGCGCAGAGCCAGAATGCGGCCGGTTTGCCAGACCTCTCCGACCGGGACGTCGTACACGGCGGTGACGACACCGGTCATGCCCGGAATCTGCCGGATGTAGGACAGCGGGATGCTGTCTCCGGGACCGTACCAGCGGAATACCATTTTCATGTGGGAACCCTCCTTATCACAGCCGCAGGAACTCTGCGGCATTTTCGTAACAGATATCCTGCATCAGCCGGTCGGCGTGCGCCGGGGCGTACTCGCCGCGTGCGACCATGCCGCCAACCGTGTCAGCCAGAATGCGGCGGAAGAAATCAAACCGTGCGTAGCTGGCAAAACTGCGGCTGTCGGTCAGCATACCCAGCGAGGTGCCGAGCAGGGCGTACTCCGCGACTGTTCCCAACTGCCGCCGGATGCCTGCCAGACTGTCATTGAACCACCACGCCGCGCCCACCCGTGCGCGGGGGAAGGCGCCGGTCAGCGTTGCCAGCGCGGGAACACAGGTCGGGTTGAGGCTGTACAGCACCATGCGCGGCATGGCACCGCGTGCGTCCAGCCCATCCAGAAAGCGTACCAGCCGGTCTGTGTCTGTCTGCCCGCGCATGATGTCGTATCCGGCATCGCGTCCGACGCGGGCAAATGCCGCCGTGCTGACATTGCGGTAGGTGCCGAAGTGCAGCTGCATAACCATGTCCCGCATGGCATACTGCTCGGCAAGGAACGTCAGAAGGTGCGAGGACAGCTCGGCACGCTCGTTTGCCGTCAGCGTGTCCCGCCGGGCGTACAGATCCCCGGCACGCCGCGCACCGCAGTCCTCCGCCGGGAGGAAGTCGGTGCCGTGATCCGAAATGCGGCAGCCGTGCGCGGCAAAGAAGTCCAGCCGCCTGACCAGCGCCTGCTTGAGACCTTCCAGCGAACCGGTATCAGTGTCTGCCGCCGCGGCAAGCTCCGCAAGGGCAGCCGCATCCAGGGACAGCATACGGTCGGGACGGAAGGTAGGTGCAACGGTCGTGCCGCCGTACACGCCGTGCCATGTCAGCGGCGACACGGGATCGTCGGTCGTGGCGATATACCGGACGCGGAAGCGGGTCAGAATGTCCTGTACACGCATTCCTGCCAGCGCCCGGTTGGCGGTGTCCCAGATTTCCTCTGCCGTGTCGGGACCCAGCGGCAGCCGGATGCCGAACAGCAGGGACAGTTCCATCTGCGTCCAGTAGTAGAGCGGATTCCCGCACAGGCGCGGGAAGATTTCCGCATAGCGCAGGTATTTTTCATGGTAGTCCGCGTTGCCTGTTATGTAGTGCTCCTCCACGCCGCACAGCCGCATGGCGCGCCACTTGTAGTGATCGCCGCCCAGCCACAGCTCGCCAAGATTGGGGAAGGCGCGGTTTTCGGCGATTTCGCGCTCGTTCAGATGGCAGTGATAGTCCACAATGGGCAGCGTCTGCACGCCGGCATACAGCCGGGCGGCATCGGGGGAGGAGAGAAGAACCTCATCCCCGAAAAAAGACTTGCGTTCGGTCAGCATACAGTACCCTTTCCGGAAGCCGCGGGGGACGGTATGCAAATAGCGCCGTCTGCCGTGCACGGATGTGCACAATTTGCAATCATACAGGCTTCCTACACATATAGTATAGCACATCCGGCACAGATTGTAAAGGGGTAAATGAAAATTTCTGCTTCGGGATGCCCATCAGGATGCCCATCAGGATGCCCATCAGGATGCCCTTCGGGATGCCCATCGGGATGCCCATCGGGATGCCCATCGGGATGCCCATCGGGATGCCACCGCATACAGACGTGCCCCCTTCCCGGGAGGGGAAGGGGGCATAGGAAAGCTATAAGGCAGACCGGACCGTCGGCACATCGCAATCGCGCCGCTTTGCGGTTACTCGGTCCGCAGTGCAACCACGGGATCCTTCTTTGCCGCGCCCAGCGAGGGGATAAGCCCGGCAAGCGTGGTCAGCACGACGCTGATGATAACCAGCGCCAGTCCGCCGACGAACGGCAGGGCAGCCGTCAGAATCGGGATGCCCGTTACGTGGCGGATAATGAGATTGATGGGGAAGCAAAGCAGTACCGTCACCAGAATACCGAACAGACCCGCCGTCACGCCGATGAGCATGGTTTCCGCGTTGAACACGCGCGAGACATCGTGCTTGGAGGCGCCCATAGCGCGCAGAATGCCGATTTCCTTGGTGCGCTCCAGCACCGATATATAGGTGATGATGCCGATCATGATGGAGGACACTACCAGCGAAATGCTGACGAACGCAATCAGCACATAGGAAATGGCGTTGATGACATCCGTAAAGAAGGACATCATGATGCCGACCAGGTCGGTGTAGCTGATAACATCCGTTTCGCGGCTCTCCTTCTCGGCGGTCTCGTTGTAGGCGTCGATGAGAGACTGGATCGTGTCCTTTGCCTCAAAGCTGGCGGCATAGATATTGATGCCGGCGGGGTCGTCCAGATCGACGGCGCCCAGTTCCTTCATCACCTCGTCATAGGTCAGCTTGGACACAAGTTCCGGCATATAGTCGTCGTACAGGGTCAGCACCTGCTCGTCCGGAAGCGTCGGCAGAACGCTGTCAAAAATCAGCGCCATCTGCTCCTTCTGCCCGCTCATGCTTTCCAGCGAGGCAAACAGCTCCGCCTCGGCAATGCGGTTGGAATAGGTCAGCAGTTCCTCCCGGGACAGCATACCCAGTGCAAGGGCTGTCACCTTTTCGTATGCCGCTTTCAGTTCCGGCGTTCCGGCCGTACTGCCGCTGCCGGTTCCGGTACCGTCGGTTCCGGTGCCGGTGCTGCCGCCGCTCATGCTTTCCATCTGCTTGAGCAGGGCATAAACCTGCTGCCCGCTCATGTTCGCCAACTGCGAGGCAAACTGTTCACGCTGTGCCTCGGGCATAGTCAGCACCAGATAATCCTTGAATTCCTGCGTGCCGCACAGCGAAACCATTTTCACTTCGTCTTTGAACAGCGCCTCGGTGATGCCGGCGGTAATCTGCGGATAGTCTGCCCCCTTGAGACTGATGTACCCGATAAGCTGGGCGTCGGTGTATCCGGAGAAATCTTCCAGATTGTCGAACAGCTGCCGGCGCTCCTCCTCCGTCAGAGAGTTGAGCAGATCCTCCCGCTCCTCCGGCGTCATGCCGCTCATCAGCGAAATGAGGGCGCGGGAGCGGTCGTCCACGGACATGGACGCATTCAGCAGTCCGGCGGCATACTTGCGGAACAAGGCTGCCTTTTCGGCATCGCTGAGGTTGCTGTACTGCCCGGCGTCAAATTCCTGCCCGGTGATGACGTTGGTTGTTTCATTTCCGGTCTGCGCACGCACCAACTCGGTGCGCCCGTTCGCCAGCGCGACATACTCTGTCAGCGCGTGGGTATAGCCCACAGTGCCGCTGATGGAGGTGGACACGGCGCCGTCCTTGGCGCGGACGATGCCGACGACCTTCAGCTTGATTCCCTCGGCAATCTTCTGCTTGAGGAAGGTTTCGTTCTTACGCTTGTCGGTATAGGTGCCGTCCTCGTTCTTCACGTACAGGTCGGCGGGCAGAACCACACTGTAAGACAGGTTCATCAGGTCTTCGTAAGTATAGGCGGAGGATTCCAGTTCGTAGGTCTCGCCCTTCTGGAGTGCCTGCATCAGCTTGGTCAGCTCGGCGGAATCCCGCAGTCCCAGCGCGTACAGCGCCACGTCGCTCAACTCGTTGTGCTTGTTGACAACAATGACCACCTCGTCATAGGACTTTGGCCAGTGCATAGTGTCCGGGTCAAGCAGCTCGTACTGCGAATCCAGCAGGGTCTGGTTGTCCAGTATCTCCGACCAGACGTTGAAGCCGGACATCTGCGTGATGGAACTCATGACGGAATCAGTGGAGGTCGTCAGCCCCATCATCGCCATCATTTGGGACATGACCGTGCTGGGGTTGACCTGCAGGATGCCCGTCGAGGTGTCCTGCTTGTAGATATTCATGGTCAGGTCGTAGGTATACTGCACGGCGCTTACGATGTCCTTGTCCTGAAACTCTTTGGTGCTGTCCAGATACGCCTTGAATTTCGTCATGTTGTTGAGCGATACGCCCTCGTTCATGGAGGACATCATATCCGCAAGGATGTTGCTGGAATAGATTTTATCCGGGTCGCGCTGGCTGTAATCCACGCTGTCGCTGTTCTGGCTCATCATGTTCGCCATCATGGTGGTCATGTCCATGGACTGCCGGGTAATCTGAATGGGATAAGCGGACAGGGTGTCCTTCTGCACGGTGTCAATGTAGGTGTTGATACCGCTGGACAGCGAGAGAATCAGCGCGATGCCGATGATGCCGATGCTCCCTGCAAACACCGTCATGAAGGTGCGCCCCTTCTTTGTCATGAGATTGTTGAGTGACAGCGACAGCGCCGTGAAAAAGGACATGGAGGTTTTCCTGCCCTTGGTGACGGTGGTTTTGCGCACGACGCTCTGCCGGCGCTCCTCCGGACGGATGGGGGCGGAGTCGTCGGTCACAACGCCGTCCAGCAGGCGGACGATGCGCGTGGAGTACTGCTCGGCAAGCTGGGGGTTGTGCGTCACCATGATAACCAGCTTATCCTTGGCAATCTCCTTCAGAATCTCCATAATCTGGATGCTGGTCGCGGTGTCCAGTGCGCCGGTCGGCTCGTCTGCCAACAGGATATCCGGGTCATTGACGATAGCACGCGCAATGGCGACGCGCTGCATCTGCCCGCCGGACATCTGGTTCGGCTTCTTTTTCATCTGATCGCCCAGCCCGACGCGCCGGAGCGCGTCCTCCGCGCGGCGGCGGCGCTCCGCTTTGGATACGCCGGAGAGCGTCAGCGCCAACTCCACATTTGCCAGCACGGTCTGGTGCGGAATCAGATTATAACTCTGGAATACGAAACCGACGCTGTGGTTGCGATAGGTATCCCAGTCGCGGTCGCGGAAATCCTTGGTGGATTTTCCGTTGATGACAAGATCGCCGTCGGTGTAGCGATCCAGCCCGCCGATGATATTGAGCAGGGTGGTTTTGCCGCATCCGGACTGACCCAGAATCGAAACGAATTCACTTTCCCGGAACTCTATGCTGACACCGCGGAGCGCCTGCACCGGGGCACCGCCGGCATCGTATATCTTGGTTATATTTTTCAACTGGAGCATAGGATTCTTATGATACCTCCTTTGCGGACGGAGGCGTGCCGCCGTTCTGCACCGTGCGCCTACGTCCCCATTCTATAGCTACCATCATATCACAGAAATGTGAACCTCCCATGACGCAGGACGGTTTTTTCGCTGAATACGCAGACGACGCCGGGCGGCGCAGGTGCCCCCGGTGCGCCGGGAACGGCAGGGACCGTTAAGACTTCGCCTGCGCCTTTTCCATGCGCTGCCAGCAGCGGAAGCCGTTGAGATCGTTGAGCAGGAACACGGCAAAGCAGACGACCACGGACAGGTAGGAGAGGTCATCCAGCGTCGCCAGTATCCAGAGCGCCAGCAGAACCACATCATTGGCGGCGTATGCCAGCGCATAGTACGGGGAGCGTCGGAAGGTCAGCGCCGCCGCCGCGAAGCTGGTAGTCACCGATACCGTGCTGATTATGAGATTGGTGGTATGCAGCGCCCGGAGAATGAAGTAGAACGCCACGGTAACAACGGCATTTGTCGCGAGGATGAGCCACCACTCGGACGCACGCAGCCGGCGTACTTCCACCTGCGAGCGGTCTCCAGCGTAGGGATGCCTTGCCCAGCTGATGAGCGATACGATTGCCATGGGCAGGGACATACACACATAGGTAATCATCTCGCCGTAGTAGGCGTAGCCAAAGGATATGATGCCGTAGAGGACGCTGAACAGAATCATCAGCATCTGCCCGATAGGGTGCCCCTTGGCGCAGAAGGTCAGCGATGTGACGCCTACCAGCGAGGCGGTCAGGGACAGCCAGCCGGAACGCCGGAACAGGAAGTAGGACAGCAGAATCAGCGTGACCGATGCGCCGTACAGGAACAGATCCCCAAAGCCGAAGTGGGGGAAGGTCATTTTTGCGTTTCGTTTCATGAGGAACCTCCGTGTGTTCTGGATGTGGTGTCAAACAATAACGCCCGTCCCCCCATCTTCCCGGTTCCGTAGGGAACCGGCGACCTGACGATGGGGGCACGGGCGTCCGGGCGCTCACGGGAGCGCCGTCGCCACACTGCCCGGTGGCAGTATGCTGTATGGAGGGGGGCATCCCGGTGAACTTTCTGGGTGTGGGGTGCCGCCCCGCTTGCTTGTGCCTGTATTATAGCATAGACCGGGCGCCGTGTCAAGGAAAATTTTCCGTGTTCCGGCGCAAAAGCTGTTGACAGGCGGAGGCGGTTCCTGTATAATTGAGAAAACGCTGATTTGCTCGCCAGCACATCAGCCCCGTACCGCGATTGAGAATTATCGGAGGCGCACCGTGAAATCTGAATTTTATGATTGTTTACTCTTTTTGCCGGCGTGCAGGATGCCCTGCGGACGGCTATGACGCCCCGCATGAAAACCGTGCGCCTGCCGGGGAGCGGGCGCACGCTGTCCTACGAATTGGAACGCAAGGCGGTCACGCGCATCAATCTGCGGGTGCGTGCGGACGGGAGTCTGTACGTGTCCGCCCCGCCGCAGACCGCGCAGGCGGAGATTGACGCTTTCCTGACCGAGCGGGAGGACTGGATTCTGCGTGCGTGCGGACGGGTCGCCGACCGGGCTGCCGCCCATCCCGACCTGCCCGCGCTGGCGCAGACGGACAGACTGCCCTACCTCGGCGGCAGTCTGTCCGTGCAGTATACCGCCTGCCCCGACCGCCGGGGGCGCTGGTCGCTGGACGAGCCGGCGGGGGTTCTGCACGTAGCGGTGCCCGACCCGGCGTCGGAGCTTTGGCGCATCGGCGCGTTGGAGTCCTTCGAGAAGGGAAGGACGCAGGAGCTGGTGCAGGGGTACCTGCGGCATTACCTGCCGCTGTTCGCGGCGCGCGGCGTGGCGCCGCCCGCCGCCGTCCGCTATAAGGTTATGAAAAGCCGCTGGGGGAGCTGTGCGTCTGCCACGCATTCGCTCAATTTCAACGCCCGGCTGTGCGAGCGTCCGCGCGCGTTCATCGAGTATGTTGTGGTGCATGAGCTGTGTCACTTCCTGCACGCGGACCATTCCGCCGCGTTCTGGCGCGAGGTGGAGCACTACCTGCCGGACTGGAAGGCGCGGGACAGGCTCGGAAAATAGGGTGTGGACTGTCCGGAACGGCAAAAACAGGAGCCTCCCCATGAGGGGAGGCTCCTGTTTTTGCCGGAGGGCGGATTATTGCACGATTCCGTACTGCCGGAGCAGCTTCAGCCGCGCCTTGGACTGCCCGATGCTGTTTTTCGAGTGCCGCCACTTGAACAGGAAGCGCAGGAAGCGGGTCATCCACGCGACCGGCAGCAGAATCGGGTAGCGCCGGAGGTAGGGATACCCGATAGCCATCGCCTTGCACGGGGGGAAGAGCGTTTTCCACAGATTGGGTATCCGCCTCCCGTTGTTCCACGTGATTGCGCTCTTGGTCAGAATATTGCTGATTGTCGGGATATTGTGGCGGAACCCGAACACCCCGCCGCTGAGTATATCCGCCAGCAGGGCTTCCGGGTCTGCGTTGATTGCCCGCCAGCTGTCCGGCAGGGGCAGGGAAATGCCCAGATACTGCTCCCCGATGCGGAACAGTGCGGCGGCGAACTTAGCCGCGCGGACGCTTTCGCACTGCACCAGCAGCTTTTCCCAGTCGATGCGGTCGGCGTACGCCTGTCCCCACAGCGCCACGTCGCAGGTCTGGCGCAGTCCGACCCCGTAGCCGACAAAATGCTTGCAGGCGTGGAGCAGGAGAAACAGCATATGCTCGTGCGGCGGCATGGTCAGCCACCCGTCCGTTTCCGTGACCTGCGGGAAAATATCGCCGAAGAGGTCGTTCATGCCGTCCGCCGGGACGGCGCGGTCATCGAAGAGCGAGCGGTGGATTTCCACGTGAAAGCGCCCGTCCGTGTCCTTGTACGCCACTTCATAGTTGTCCGGATCCCCGGACGACATCTGCAGTCCGTACTCCGCAAGGAGCCGGCGCACCTCGGGCAGCTCCTCCGTCGGCAGCAGCAGATCGTTGTCGCCGCTGGTGCGGTGGAACTCCGTCGGATACAGGCGGCTGCACAGAACGCCCTTGAACACCACCGGATGCAGTCCGTTGCGGCGCAGATAGCGGTACAGGGCGCGGAAATCCAGCGTCCGTTCCGCCATACCGAGTGCCTGCCCGATGGCATACTTGCGGCAGGCGGCGATTGTTTCGTTTTCCGGCTCCGGGTTGTGCACCTCGGGGACGGCTTCCGCCACGACGGCAAGCAGTCCCTGCTGGGCGGCAAGCTCCAGTGCGCCGCAGAGCGTGTCGGTGTCCGGCACGCTTTCGGCGCACGTCCCCCGCAGGGCGGCGCGGAGCAGGTCAAGAAATACTGTCTGTTCCTGTGTCATACATCCTCCCCGGAGAGCGTCAGGTAGCCATACTCCCGCAGGCTGTCGGCAAAGTGCCGGAACGCCGTGGCGGCGGTATCCTCCGGGACGCGGTAATCCGCCGCCGCCTGCCGGAGAATATCCGGGACGGGAAGGCGGCGCTCCAGCAGTTCCCAGAAGTACGCGCCGGGGGCGGTGACGCCTAAGATGCGCGGCACCTTGCCGCGCGCCTCCCCGGCGGCTACCAGATAATACTCGTCACAGATTGTGACCAGTGCAACATCAGGTTGTAATTCGTAAGTCATACGGTTTCCTCCATCAGGGTATCGTGGCAGAGCCGGGCGGACTGTTCATCGCCCCGGTTTTCCAGCAGCCAGACCGGCACGGCGCGGAGCAGGGCGTCCTCAAGCCGGGCGACGGTGCGTGCGTCGTCGGTAGAGCGGAAGCCGAACAGGAACTGATCCCATACGGCGCACGCCGCCTCGGCGGGGGACACGCGGCGGATGCGGTTCTCCGCGCTCTGACGCAGCAGGATGATGCCGCCCAGCGGTGCGGAGAGCATCTGCCCCATGCCCTCCTTGCCCCGCCACGGGGAAGGATGGACGGTCACGCCGCCGTCGGCGCGGAATTCAAGAATCGGCTTGTCGCCGTTGAGCATCCGGACGTCCTTGCTGTAGAGGGTCTTCCAGAGCACGTACTGGGTGGTTTTGCCGGTGCCGCTGACCGCAGTCAGCAGCCACGCCCTGTCGCGCCAGACAAACGCCACGCTGTGAAAGACGGTGCGCCCGAAGGGGAGCAGGGCGTCCGAAATGCGCGGGCACAGCTCCATATAATCAATGTAGGGGTCGGTGGCGTCGGGGCGGTAGGTGTGCCGCACGGCGGCGAGCGCCTCCGGGGGGACGGCGGCGCACGCCAGCGGCGGCTCCCCGGTGAAGAAGGGAGCAAAGGTATGCAGCTCCTCTTCAAAGCGTATATCGGTTTCCACGGGGATTCCCGCGAGCAGCAATGTTTTTTTCATATTCAGACAAAGCGGCGGAGGAACGGATATCCGCTCCTCCGCCTTGGCGTGTGGATGTTTAATTTCCGTCGACGACGTTGCCGTTTTCGTCCAATCCGACTTGCTTACCCCCGGTGGTTCTGAACCAGAAGGTGAAGCCGTCCAGCGTTCCTCCGGAAGCTTCCGTGTTCGTGTACGACTTAGCGGTGAGCTTCGCATCCGCAATCTTCAGGGAAGCATTCAGGATTTCGGTGTCACGACCAATCATATTTTTCATGTCTGACTCCTTTCTCAGCCCCTGATGCCGTACCATGTGCGGGTCAGCGTCTTGGTTTCACCGTAGACGGTAGTGCCGTCTGCCGTGACCCAGTAGGCGGTGACTGTGAACTTCTCGCCGTAAGAATAGCCGGAGATGGAGTGATACCCGAAGACCAGCTGCGCGGAATCATTCCGGATGCCGAGCCAGCTGTTCTGCGGCTTGTCCTGCTTTACGTCGATCTTCTCGCCGTTGACGAGGATGCCGACCTCCTGATAGTCGCCGCCGTCCACAGCCGTGACAAACGCGACATTGCGGACAAAGAACAGACCGGTCTGCAGATAGCTTACGCGCAGGTACGCATCGCTGACATACTTGGCGTAGAGGGTTGTACCGGCAGGCACGTTGGAGAGATTGGCGGGCGCGGTGTACGCCGCATCGGTGTACCAGCCCGCGAAGACCATGCCCTCCGCACCGGCAGGCGTCACAACCTCGGTCAGGTTGGCGCCGTCCTCGGCGTCCACGGTGTAGGTCTTGCCGTTGTCGTTGACATTAACCACATACTTCGGTGCGGCGTTCAGGTCAAGGGTAACGGTCTGTACAAAGCTGAGGGTTCTGTAAACGGGAGCGTAAGCCGTAGCGGCAGGCTGGCTGGCAGTCAGGCTTGCAGTCAGACTGGGAGTCAGACTGGGAGTCTGCACGGCAGGCGAATTGTTCGTCTCCGTCGAGTTGTCCACCACCTCGGCAATCTTATAGGGCTTGTACGCCTCCAGATACTCCACGGTGCTTCCGGTTCCCGGGAAGGTGTAGTTAACCTCGTAGGGTCCCACATAAGCGCAGCTGCGCGAGCAGATAGCCGTGACCTTCACGCCGTCCATCGTAATCCAGTAGGGAAGGAAGGTGTAACGGTTGTCTGCCGTCGTATCCTTGAACGTGGCGAACTCATCGGGGGTCAGCGTGTACAGCCCGATGTAGCCAACATCCTTGTCGTTATCGACCTCACTGTCTGCTACATAATTCACCGCCTGATTCAGGTAGCCGTCATCGACATACACGAGGTCGGTTCTGCCCGGCGTCCGGTTGTATGTCATTTCAATGGTACCGTAGGCGACATTCGTGCCGTCCTTCTCAGCCTTGATGTTGTTTGTCTCAATGCCCGTGATGTCAAAGCCGACCTCCTGATAGAGCAGGCGGTCAACCGGAGTCATCAGGTGGAACACGCTGAGCGTCTTTTCACCGTTTGTCTCCGTGTACCACGCGCGGAAGGCATACGGCAGCAGGTACTGCTGCTTAACCTCCCAGATGTAGTACGTCTCGCCGGCTTCGGGCGTGAAGTCCGTGGGCTTCTCGGCCATGTAGTTGACCGGATTCTCGCAGGCTGCCTCAAGGAAAGACCCGCCGTAGAGATGACCAGCCGAAACCTTGCTGGTGATGTCGAAGTGTTCGGTCAAGGCGTACTTGTCGGTGCTGACAACCACAGGATCGGACTTCGAGGTTGCCTTCTGCACATGGGCGACGTAGAAGTAACGGCTAATCGAAACTTCCGGCACCGGGAAGTGCTTGATGACGCCGGTGTCACCCTTGTAGTTGGTGTACTCAAGGTACGCATACGCGTTGGTCGGGAACAGCGTGTCATTGTCGGGCAGGGTAACGCCGGAGCGAACCTTGACCTTGTACTTCATCTCGGCGGGGGTACTCTCGTAGACAGCACCGACGTTCCACGTGATGCTGTAGTTCTTCGGATTGTAGGTCGCGGTGCCCTGACTCACGTAGATGTCATATTCGCCGCGATTGTACGCGTCCAGGTCTGTGGTGCAGGTCGCTGCGGCACCCGCAACAATCATTTCCACCTTCTCGCCCATCACATCGGTCACAACGCCGTCCTGAATGGGGTGAGCAACCTTTGTGGCGATGATGTTGTACGTGTCGGTCAGTTTTTCTGCGGTGTCTGTGTTGGTGTTGACGAAGAAAGCGGAGCTGTCATCGCTTGCAGCAGCCTTCAGAACATTCTCAGCCTGCGTCTCCGTTGCGCCGTCAATGGAGGTTCCGGCAAGCCAATATCCGATGGTGAAAATGTTGATGTCTCCGGCATTCTTAATCTGCCGCGCCTGCCAGACGGTCTGGTGACCGAAGGTCGCGTCCGGGTTATTAGTCGCCGTGGATGCCGTGAATGTCCACTCGGTTCCGAAACCGGTCGCGTCGTCGTAATTGTATGCCCAGTAGCCGGCGAGAGACGCAACCGACGCGGTCGACAGGGTCCCGTCTTCCTGCGGCGTGTAGGTGTTGGGCACACCGCTGAATCGAGTGTAAGCCGTTCCGGAATACACATGAGGGGTGCCCACATTAGTACCGGTGTAGCTACCGCCACTGATGACATACTGGCTCGGTTTCAGCGGGGTCTCCACGGTATCCTCGGTCGAAAGGAAGGCATATCCCGCAGACGGCGCACCGTCCGTCAGGAGGATGATGTTCTTTCCGTGACCTTCGCAGGTTGCATCCTGCAGCAATTCGTTTGCCGCCACAAGACCGGACTGGATGTTTGTCTGACCTTCCATGTTGATACGGGAAACCGAATCAAGGACCGTAAGAAGATCCTCCATCCTGTCGTACGTGTACCAGCCTGTTTTTTGCTGCACGTTGGTTCCGAACACAACCAGCGAAAAGCGGATGTTACTGTCGTTCTGCCAGATCTTCCTCATGAATTCCTTGGTAGTGCTCTTTACAACATCCATGCGGCACTTGGTCGCATCTTCCGCAACGACAGGAACAGTCTCACCATCTTCATTAGTCGCCGTTGTGTAGTACATACTGTAGGAGTTATCCAACACCAGTACCACATCCGATTTTTCAGGCGTGTTCTTACCGTTGATTGTGAGCGTCAGCTCCCACTGCTCGGTTACGGTAGTATCTGCTACTGTTTTGTTCAAAGAGACAGAGCCCGGATCCGGCCACGTGGGCTGACCGTCAGTTTCATCTTTGTCTTCCGGTGCAGTTGCTGTCGCGGTAGTTTCGTCAGCAAACGCCACGGCAGGGAAGACCGAGAGCAACATCAACACTGCCAGCAGCACAGACAGTGCTTTGCTCAATCTTGTTTTCTGCATTGCATTTTTCCTCCTTATTAAATTTGAATTAGGGGTATCCCCCTCCCGGAACCATCTCCTACCCATGGTTCCCCAACTATCATTATATCGCATAAGCCCGGATTTTGCAATAGGTGTCACCCAAAATTAACACCCTGTTCACGAAATTCGGGGGGGGGTACGGTCGCATGACAGCCTGTACCCCCCTTCCATATTATTATATGCTTACACCGCCAGCTGCACGAGCAGCGTCACCCCGTAGTACAGCACCGGAATCAGCATGGCGGGCGCGAGATTGGCGACCCGGTACCGCTTGCCGAGCGCCAGATTCAGCCCCAGCGCCAGCAGAATCACGCCCGCAATCACGCAGAACTGCGCTTGCACCGTCGGGAACGTGGTGCCCCAGAAGCCGTCCAGCAGGGCATTGACCGCCTTCTGCCGCGCCGGGTCCGCCGCACCGCTGTGCCCGAAATCGCTGGTCTGATACCGGTTCTGCAGGCGGTACAGCAGCATGGTGACGCCCTCCGTCACGGCGAGCGGCGCCGCGGCAAAGGACACGCCCGCGCCATACACCGAGGCAAGCGCCGCAATCACGGCGAAATCAAACACTGACACGTAATAGTACAGTATCGGCGAGCCGGTCAGCCCCGCTTCCTGCGCGGCGTTCAGCGTGTACGGGTTGAGGCACAGGAACAGCGTCGCAATGACGAAGCCGTCCACGAACCGGTGCCCCGACCGCGCGGAGGGCAGGCTGTACACCGGGAGCTCCTCCAGACGGCGCCGCGTCTTTTTGCCGTCCCCGGCGTCCGCGCCCTCCGCGCCCTCCGGGGCGGGGGCGGCGTCCGCTTTGGCGGGCTTGCGCCTGGCGGGGCGCGCGGGCTGTCCGGAGGGCGTGCTCATGCGCCGGAAAAACCTGCCGAGCCTGTCCAGCGCCGCGCCCGGCTCCAGCGAGGCGCCGAGCATCCCACCGATAAGCAGGGACACCAGAATCAGCACCGAGCCGGAAATTTCCACCTGCCCGTCCGACAGCGCGAACAGCGAGCGCAGCCCGCCCGCCAGCCCCGCCACGACCATGACCAGCCCGCAGGTCAGCACGACAATTTCCTGATACCGCGTGCGCAGTTTCCCACGGAACATGGCGCCTGCGTTGCCTGCCACAATCACGGTCAGCACGTTTATGACCATTCCCAATACTGCCATCGGAAAATCCTCCTGATTCCGCCCGTTCTGCGCCCATTATAGCATACTTTCCGCCGGAATGCAAGAGGGGAGAAGGAATTTCGGGGGTAGGGCGCCCCCGGTGACCCCGCAGGGTTGCCGCGAACCGACCGACCGCCGGTGCCGCAAACCGCAGTTTCAGCCGGCATACCTCCCGGCGCAGGCGTAGGGGTGCCGGGGGCGACAGCCCCGGCAAAACAAACTTAAATTCTCCCCCTTTCCCGCCGGGGAAGAGCGCTCTTCGGGCGCGGATCGGGGGGATAGGGGGCGAAAGGTTCAGCCGGAAGGCAGGGCAGAGCTGATAACGCCGGGCGCAGCCCCCCTCCGGGTACCGGAAACCACCCGGAAAGCCAGCGTCGCGCGGGTTCGAACGCGGGGATGCAAGGGGCGAAGCCCCTTGCATAAGAAAACTAAAAATCTCCCCCTTCCCCGGAG